>CAZNLJ010000051.1:0-31443 GCA_964573725.1 uncultured Saprospiraceae bacterium | reverse complement strand
GTCCAAAAGGCGGGAAGCGCCATAAAGACCCTTTGGTTATGCGTAGCTTACGTTTCATACAAACATGCGAACCTCGCAATCAAACTATTCGATTTGGTTTATGAGCTGCGGAAGACGAGTTGTTGGATTGAGGTGCGGAAGATGAGATGGAAAATGGGTCTTGTTTATTACCTATCGGATTTCGCAGGCTTTGTCTCCCATCGCTTCCCGGCAACGGCAATGTACGGGCGGCCGGGAAACCCCGACATCCGACCGTTCGGAAGCCACGACCTGACCTGGAATTTACCCCGGGCAATGGTTGGAATGGAAAATTTCGGCGGGAAACCCGCCCGTACGGGGCGACTGCCGGTCAGCCCTGAGGCTCCGGCGGCCGAAGGAAAATACCGGCCTTACCAACGGAGGTCTTCCTCCACCTCCTCCGACGACTGCCGACCGAACCGCTTCCGGGTCTCCAACCGGCGTTGCTGCCGTTCCAGGACCAATCGGGCCAAGGCGACGTTCGCGGGATCCTTACCGTGTGGGGACAAGGCCGAATGGATATCCCGCTCCGAGACGTCGTTGCGGTAGAGGAGACTCAACAGGTACTCCATGTTGTGCTCGATCAACCAGGCAATCCGGTCGCAAAGCAGCTCGAACAAGGCCTCCTCCCCGGGAGGCGGCCCATCCGCCGGCATCAGCTCGAATGCCTCGGCTACCTGGTCGGCCCACGGTTTTGCTGACATATGTCGGGAAGGTTAGCGTACCGTCTTTCCGGGTCATCCCGGTGTACGGACGGTGAGGAATTGGACGATGTCATCCACATAGGTCCGCTCATTGGACAATCGGGGCACCTTGTGCTGCCCACCGTACTTTCCTTTTTTCTTCAACCAATTGTGAAAAGTGCCGGGCGGAATGGCGCGGAGCCGCAAAGGTTCCATCGCCAAGTCGCGATACCGCTTCGCCTCGTAATCGGAATTGTTCCGCTGCAAATGCTCATCCAACAAGCGGGCAAATGCCGGCAGGTCGGTCGGTTCCTTCTCAAATTCCACCAACCATTCGTGCCCGCCTTTGCCGCTGTCCTTGAAATAAATCGGCGCCACGGTATATTCCAGGGCAATGGTGTCCGTCGCCTTGCACACTTCCGATAAGGCCCGGTCCGTATTGTAGACCATCACCTCCTCCCCGAAGGCATTCACGAACTGCCGTGTCCGACCGGTTATCCTGATCCTGTAGGGTGCCAGCGACGTGAATGTCACCGTATCCCCGATGGTATACCGCCAGAGGCCGGCATTCGTCGTGATGACCACCGCATAGTCCTTTCCCAACTCCACCTCCCCCAGGGGAATGGCCCGCGGCTGTGGACTCGACCACTCCGAAATGGGCATGAACTCATAAAAAACCCCGTTGTCCGGCAATAACAACAAGTCCGGTGTCGACAGGTCGTCCTGGATTGCGAAAAAACCCTCGCTGGCATTGTAAATCTCCTGGTAGGACACCTGCCGGCCCGGTAGGAATGACCGGAATTGGTCCCGATACGGCGTGAAACTAACGCCCCCATGGATATATGCCTGCAGGTTCGGCCAGATATCCAGGATGTGGGATCGGCCGGTCCGCTCCAACATTTTCCGGAACAACACCACCGTCCAGGTCGGAACGCCCCCTAACATCACGACGTCTTCCCGGCTGCAGCGTTCGGCCATCCGGTCTATCTTCTCCTCAAAATCCTCCATCAAGGCCGTTTCAAAATCCGGCGTGAAAAAAGGACGCGCGATGAACGGCATCTGGCTGATCATCACGGCCGACACATCCCCGACATAGGTATAGGGGAAGCGGCCGGTTCGTTTCAGGCTTCCGCCCATCAACAGGCTCTTCCGCTGGAAAAGGGCGGCATCCGGCCGCTCCCGATAGAAAAGCGCGGTGGCATCCCAAGCACCACCCCGATGACAACTCCGGAAATTCTCCTGGCTGACCGGAATGAACTTGCTCTTGTCTCCGGTTGTTCCGGATGATTTTGAAAAATGCCGCACCCGCCCGTTCCATAATACATCCCGCTCGCCGGCCATCATCCGGTGGATGTACGGGCGGAGGGTTTCGTAATCCTGGATGGGTACCCGCCGGACAAATTGCCGGTAGGAGCGGACCTGCCGGAAATCGTGTATCCGACCCCATTCCGTATCACGGGCCGCCAGGACCAATTTGTCCAACCAGCTCCGCTGTACCGTTTGCGCATGGCGGACCGCATGATTGATCCGCCCCTGACGGTATCGTAAATAGACTTTGAAAAGGCTGTTGGACAGTCTCCGCATCTCGGAAGGTAATTTTTGACCAATGTACGAAAAAACCGCAGTGGGGAAGCCGTCTATTTCTTGTTCTTCCAGGTGACTAAATACCGCTCCAACTCCGCCTCGTCGTACAGCAATACCTCCCTGGGCTTGCTGCCTTCCGCCGGCCCTACCACGCCGATCGCTTCCAGCTGGTCCATGATGCGGCCGGCACGGTTGTATCCCAATTTGAGCCGACGCTGTATCATCGAGGTGGAGCCGTGCTGGCTCTGCACCACCAAGCGCGCCGCCTCCTCGAGCATGTCGTCCATATCGCTCGGGTCGAAAGTGCCGCCCGGCCCCTGGCCGTCATCGTCGCCATGGTACTCCGGCAGGTAATAGGGCTCCGGATAGCCGTTCTGACGGGATATGAACTCAATCGCCCCCTCCACTTCCGGCGTGTCGACAAAGGCACTCTGTAAACGCAACATGTCGCCACCGACGGAAAAAAGCATGTCGCCGCGCCCCACCAATTGCTCGGCGCCACTGGCATCCAGGATGGTGCGGGAATCCACCTTCGCGGAAACCTTGTAGGCGATGCGCGCCGGGAAGTTGGCTTTGATCACACCGGTGATGATATTGACCGACGGTCGTTGTGTGGCGATGATGAGGTGGATGCCGACGGCCCGCGCCAATTGTGCCAACCGCCCGATCGGCAGCTCGATCTCCTTCCCGGCCGTCATGATCAAATCCGCAAACTCATCAATCACCAGGACAATGAACGGCAGGAACTTGTGCCCATTGTTCGGGTTGAGCCGACGGGCGACGAATTTCTCGTTGTATTCCGTGATGTTGCGGACATGCGCCTTTTTCATGAGGTCGTACCGCGTGTCCATTTCGATGCACAGGGAATTCAAGGTGTGGATGACCTTCGTCGTTTCCGTTGTGATCGGCTCCTCCTGCCCGGGCAGGAATGCCAGGAAATGATACAACAACCGGGCATAGGGGAACAATTCCACTTTCTTGGGGTCTATCAACACCAGCTTGACCTGCGAAGGGTGTTTCTTGAACAGCACGGACAAAAGGATGGCGTTGATCCCGACCGACTTCCCCTGTCCCGTCGCGCCCGCAATCAAGAGGTGCGGCATCTTGGCCAGGTCCACCACGAATACCTCGTTGGCAATCGACTTGCCGAGGGCGATGGGTAGGTCCATCTTCGAACGCTTGAACTTTTCGTGCATCAAGAGCTCCTTGAGCGCTACGATTTGCTTGCTCTTGTTCGGTACCTCGATCCCGATGGTCCCACGCCCCGGAATCGGGGCGATGATGCGGATACCCAAGGCCGCCAGACTCAAGGCGATGTCGTCCTCCAGGTTCTTGATCCGGGAAATCCGGACACCCGGTGCCGGTACGATCTCGTACAAGGTCACCGTCGGGCCGATGGTCGCCCGGATCTTCACAATCTCTATCTTGTAGTTCAGCAGGGTCTCGACGATCTGGTCCTTGTTGGCTTCCAACTCCGCCCGGTCGATTTCCACCTTCTGGTCGGCGTAGTCCTTCAACAGCATCATCACCGGATACTCGTACGAGGACAATTCCAAGGTCGGGTCGTATGGTTCACTGAAATGCTCGTTCGGCTGGGCAGCCGCCAGCTCCGGAAACAGGTTGCCCTGCTCGGCCGGCGGCCCCGGAGACACCCCCAACGGCGCGTCATTACCACCGCCTTCCGCCGGTGTCTCCCCCGGTTCCGCCGAATTGCCGGAAAGGTCTATCTCGAAATCGTCATCTCCGGGACGCAAGGTCCGGGGCTTTTCCGAAGGCCGGTCCTTCCGGTCCCCTCCCTCCGAGGGCAGCTGGAAATTCAAGGGCCCGTCCGCCGGGACCGCTTCAACGGCCGGTGCACTTTCCCGCGGTACCGCCGCCGTACGCCGTATCCGTTCCCCGTCACCGACCACTCCCCCCGTCGCCACCACCTGCCGGCGACGCCGGACGTAACGCCCGTTCCACATCTCCCCTACCCATATCCTCGTGTTCTCCAGCGCCGACTGCAGGGTCAATTCGTTGAAATTGGGATTCGCAAACCACACGATCATCGCCACCAATATGAACAGGAACAAGACGACCATCCCCAACACCCCCACAAAACTCGTCATCCACGCACTGACCGCCTCCCCGAACGCACCACCCCAGGGAAAAGTGGCGTCCCCGAATACGAATTCCAGAAAAACCGAACTGCCCAGGACCACCAACAGCGCCTGCCGAACCAACTGCCGATGTACCCGCAATGGTATCCGCTTCATCATCGACCATCCCAAGATCGCACTGACGTAGACCAGGGCGAACGACGGCAATCCGAATCCCCACCAAAAAAAGGTGTTCGAGACAATCGCCCCCAACCGCCCCAATAGGTTGGATGCCTGGAAACCGTCGCTGAACAACTCCATCAACGGCTTGCTGTTCACATCGTCGTAGTCGTCCGTCCATGTGAACAAATAGGAGAAAAACGCTATGAAAAGATACGCGGATACGAACATCAGCAAGACCCCCATCAACTTGGGTATCCGGTCATCCCCTCCGAAATTAAAACTGAGCTGATTTGTCTTTTTCTTTGCTGCCATGCGCTCGCCGATTCGCCGATCGTTGGGATTTTGTGTATAACGAACTGCCTGTCAAACTATTCCATGGAATTATCGCATCCTTTCGAAAATTGGCACCCGGGCATACCACCTGCGCCGGTTTTCCCAGACCGACCGTCGCAGCCCGCCAATAGGCATCCGTTGTGGCAAAGTTATATAAATCATCCGGTATATGGGTCCCCACCGTATCGCCCCCCGGCATGCCCCTTGTCCCGGCCCCTACAGCAAGCCCTCATCCATGAAACTGAAATAGCCCTGGTCCGAAACGATCAGATGGTCCAGGACGGGGATGCCGAGGATGTCTCCCGATGATTTCAAACGGCGGGTGAGGTCTATGTCCGCCTGGCTGGGTCGCAAGGTGCCGGATGGATGGTTGTGGCATACCACCATTCCCACTGCTTTCGCTTCCAGCGCTTTACGAAACACAATACGCGCATCGACCACCGTCGCGTCCGTGCCGCCGATGCTGATTTGCTCCCGGCCGATGACCTTGTTCGCCTTGTTCAGCAGCAACATCCAGAATTCCTCGTGCCCCAAATCCTGCAACGACGGGGACAACACCTGGTACGCATCCCCGCTGCACCGGATCACCGGCATGTCCAGAAAGACCGCCCGCTGCCGACGCCGGCCCAATTCCATCGCCGCACTGATGGCAATGGCCTTCGCTTCCCCGATTCCCTTGAACTTCATCAGGTCCGCTATGCTCATCTTGCTCAACATGGTAAGGTTCTGGCCACTTGCGTGCAATATCCGCTTGGCCAGGTCCACCGCCGATTCGTGGCGGCTCCCAGACCCCAACAGGATGGCCAGTAGTTCCGCATCCGACAGGGAGGCCCTTCCTTTGTGTAACATCTTTTCCCGCGGACGGTCGTCCTCCGCCCAGGCGGTAATGGGCAGGCTGCTTGCTTTCAGGTACGGTTCCATTGGTTTCTTGGTCGTAAAATGAATGTTGCGGCGGAAATACGCTTCCGATGGTCCCCATGCGCGGCACCAAACTCCCCGCCGGTCCCTCCTATGTCATCTTATTCAAAAATAAGGAAATTATTCCATTTGTACCGCCGGTAAATTCACGGCCGTCGACCTGCCCGGCCCTCTCCTCGGCTGGCTTCCGCCCGGTCGCCCCGGCCGGCGATGGCCGTTCCTCAAGAAAATTATATTTTCCCCCGCGCTTCCTGCATCCGGATGCCCGCTGTTTTGTTTATGTTTTGGAAAGGGTGCGGCCCGTCCGCGACGGCACGCTCCCGTATCTGTCCACCAACCCGACCTTTCGACCATGGATATGAGTCCCGCCCAACTTTCCTCCCTGATCCGCCAACGCCGGGCCGTTTTTCCGGCCTCCTATATTTCCAAACCCATCGACAGGGAAATCATCGAGCAAATCCTCGAAAATGCCGCCTGGGCGCCGACCCATCGGCGGACGGAACCCTGGCGGTTCAAGGTCTTCCTCGGGGATGGGCTGCAAAACCTCTCCCGCTATATGGAGACGCATTACCGGACCAACACCCCGGCCGACCAGTTCTCGGAAGTCCGGTTGCGCAAGGTGGCGCAAAATCCGCTGAAAGCGGCCTGCGTCATCGCCATCTGCCTGCAAAGGGACCCGGAGGAAAGAGTTCCGGAATGGGAGGAGGTCGCCGCCGTTTCCTGTGCCGTCCAGAATATGTGGCTGACCTGCACCGCCTATGGCATCGGCGCCTATTGGAGCACCCCCAGGGCTGCCCTCGAAGCGGACGCATTCCTGGAACTTGAACCCGGCGAGCGTTGCCTGGGATTTTTCTACATGGGCTACCACGAGGACCCGCTCCCCCCGGGAACCCGCCAGGATATCCGACAAAAGACCTCCTGGATGACCGACGGCCATTCCGATTGACCGATACCAGTCGGCCGACATGCCATTTCGGCAAGTAGCATAAAGCGGAACTTGCCTGCGCCGTTTCTTACGGATTTTCCGGATGCCGACGGGATTCCGGCACCGATTCGGTCGGCACCCCGGGCGTATGGTATGGTGGCGTGCTCGGCAGGAACCGCTGCGCCGAAGGACCGCTCCGACCAAACGGTCAGTGCTGGGGCAGCTGCGCATGATACCCCTCCCGGATGCGATGGGCATAGGAATCCAACAAGGCCAGGACCTGTTCGTGGCTGTCCGACCGGACAATGAAGCCGATGTGGTGCTCCTTTTCCAGCCGCCACACGATCTCCGGGTCGTCAAAAGTGCTGGTGTCGGGTCGCGCCTGCCGGGCAAGGGAGTTGATGATGCCCGCATATTGCCGCCTCACCGGCGGCAATTCGTATTCGGTGCCCCGGGCGACAGCCGTCTCCAAGCGGGCCCATTCGCCCCAAAGATTGATGCCGGAAGCCGCACCGACCATTTCGGCCAGGTGGGCCCCGCCCACCCGGGAGGATGTCTCCAGGAAATAAAACCGGCCGTCCTCATGGCTCTTGATGAATTCCGTGTGGGACGCACTGTATACCAGCCCGAACGCCTGCATGACCTCGCTGTTGAAACGGACCAGCTCCGCCTCGTCCTCACTGCCGTACGGACAAGTCACCGACCGGAAAATTCCACCGCCATGGGCTACATCCCAAGGGGTGCTGAGATATCGGCTCACCTGGGTGAACAAAGGCCGGCCACCGACCGTCAACGCATCCACATGATAGATGTCGCCCGCACGGTATTGTTCCACCAGGAAATTATGGCGGTTTTCCCCCAACTCGTAGACGACCCGCCATAAATCCTCCACCCGGTCCACCCGCTGGATCCCTTTGGCCGCCGCTTCCATCCGCGGCTTGACCATATAAGGCGGCCGCACGCGCGCCGTAAAATCATGGATATCCTGGTCGTGGAACAAGGCCGAGAATGCCGGGATCCGAAGTCCGGCCTCCTCCGCTTTCATCCGCATGGCCAACTTGTCGCGGAAATGCCGCGCCGTGGTCTGCCCCATGCCGGGAATCCGGAAATGCTCCCGCAAGGCCGCCGCCTCCTCCACATCGAAGTCGTCCAGGGCAATGATACGGTCCACTTTGGTCGTCCGCATCAGGTAGGCCAATCCGGCGATGAAATGGTCCATGTTCCAGGTGCCGTGCACGACCTCGTCCATGAAGAATATCTCATCGATGGATTCCCTGGGCCAGGGCTCCCCTTCCGTATCCTTGGCGGTCACCAGGTACACCCGGTTGCCCGCTTCCTTGCAATAACGCAGGAAATCGACTCCCTTGAACTCACAGGAAATGCACAGGAAGGTCAGTGGCTGCATAAGCGCTGCATGGTTTGGTGATGTGAAACAGCGTGGCGAAAGCGGTACCGGTCAGACACCGATCCTGCTGCCGCTCGGAATGACGGCATTCTTTTTTACCACGACAATGCCGTCCACAATGCTGTAGGTATCCGTCTGGACATCTTCCAGTTGCCCCGGATTGCCCCGGATGACGACATTGTCCCCGATCCGGACGTTCTTGTCGATGATGGCGTATTCGATGATGCAATGTTTTCCGATGCCCATCGGTATCTCATCCTCGTAGATGATTTCCTCCAAGCGCTGGAAATAATCGTTGCCCATGACGACGGCATGCGACAAGACGGAATAGGAGCCGATGCGCGAGCGGATACCGACGACGGACCGCTCTATCCGCTCGGCATGTACGATACAGCCTTCCGCAACCACCGTATGCCGGAAAATCGTACCGAAGAATTTGCTCGGCGGAAGCAGCCGCGCCCGGGTGAAAACCGGCTTCCGGTTGTCGAACAGGTTGAACTGCGGCACATCGTCGGTCAACGCAATGTTCGCCTCGAAAAAGGATCCGATGTTCCCGATGTCCGTCCAGTATCCGGAATATTCGAAACTTGCGACCTTGAACCGGTTGGTGATGGCCGCCGGAATGATTTCCTTGCCGAAGTCCATCGCATCCGGATGTTCCTTGAAGAGCCGCTTCAGCGATTTTTTGGAGAATATGTAAATCCCCATCGAAGCCAGGTAATGCTTTCCGGCTTCCTTGTTCGCCGCGGATACCTCGGAAGCCCAGTTGGGAAGGTCCTCTTCCGACGGTTTTTCGACGAAGGATTCGATGTATCCCTGTTGGTTGACTTTCATGATGCCGAAGGAGGTCGCCTCCCTGGCCGGTACGGGTATCGTGGCGATGGTCAGGTCCGCCCCTTGCTCGATATGGTATCGGGCCATCATTTCGAAATCCATCTGGTACAATTGGTCACCCGACAGGATCAGGATGTAATCGTAATCCTGGTTGATCAGGTGCCGCATCGACTGACGGACCGCATCCGCCGTCCCCTGGAACCAACGCTCGCTCCCCCTCCGTTGCTCCGCCGCCAGGATATCCACGAAGCCGGTGCTGAAATGGTCGAAATGATAGGTGTTCTTGATATGTTGGTTCAAGGAGGCGGAGTTGAACTGGGTCAGCACGAACATACGCCGGACCCCCGAGTTCAGGCAGTTGGAGATGGGTATGTCTATCAACCTGTATTTACCTGCGATCGGTACCGCCGGCTTCGACCGCTGCTCCGTCAACGGGTACAACCTGGTGCCGGCGCCGCCGCCCAGGATCAGACTAATCATCTTGATGATCATTGGTGTTAGTTTTTTATTTGTCAACGCCGGCCCCATCCATTTGTTGCAACCGCCGCCACCCCGTACCGCCGCTGTTTCCCTGTCCTGCGAACTTAAGATAAAAACATCACAACCCCATTAAATTCGTGTGAATTCGTAGCTGCTCCCCACCCGGCACGGCCCCCTCGGCCTGCCTGCCATCAGTCCAGTTCGTCGTACAGCCGGATATAATCCCAGGCGGCCCGTTCCCAGGAGAAATCCACCGACATGATATGCCGCCGCAGGCCGTCCATTCCCGCTCCATGGCGGTGGAAGCCGACCGCCCGCTCGATGGCCATCGCCGCATCCTCGACGCTGAACTGCAGGAACCGGAAGCCCCGGCCGCCCGGATCCCCGACATCCGGAATGGTGTCCCGCAATCCACCGGTACTCCGGACAATCGGCACGGTACCGTATCGACAGGCGTACATCTGGTTCAATCCGCAAGGTTCCACCCGGGAGGGCATGAACAGGAAATCCGCGCCGGCATACAGCTGGTGGGCCAAAGCCTCGTTGTACTCCAGCGAAACATCGCAGTATCCCGAGAAATCCGCCCGCAATTGGCCGATGCGGTGCATGATGTCCTGGTCGCCGGTTCCCAGGATGACAAAGCCGGCCCGAACGCCCCTTCCCAGGGTGTAACGCACCACGTCGGGAATCAGGTCGGCTCCTTTCTCCCGCACCAACCGGCCGATGAAGACGATGAGCGGCAACTGCGGGATGATCCGGAAACGGTCCAGCAGCCGCGCCCGGTTGCGGGATTTGTATCCCGCCACATCCTCGTCTTCCAGGCGGTAGGCGATCGAGGGGTCCGTCCGCGGGTCCCACAACAAGGTGTCGATTCCGTTCAGGATGCCGCGCCCCTTCCCCATTTCCCGGTTGACCAACCCTTCCATGCCGTTGGCATGGCCACGCAATTCCTCCAGATAGCCCGGCGACACCGTCGTGAAGCGCCAGCAGCATTTGAGTGCGGCGGCCAGGGGACTGACGGCGTGACTCCAGTCCAACAGGCCGCGGGCCGCCTCGGGGAAAGGGGGCAGCAAGCCTGCCTTGTGCCAGGAAAAAGCGCCGTGATATTCCCCGTTGTGGATGGTGAAAACCGTAGGCATCTGGTGCAGCGACCGGAAGGCCGGACTGTATTTCACCAGAAAGGGTATCAGGCCGGTGGCGTGGTCATGACAATGCAGTATCCGCGGCTTCCAGTGCATGGACACCACCCATTTCAATACCGCCACCTGGAAACTGATGCTCCGCTCCGTCTCATCCCCGTACCAATCGCCACCGGGATCCGCATAGATGCCGGGCCGGTCGAACCGCCCCGGTATATTGACCACATAGAGCGGGAATCCCAATGCGTCGTTTTCCACGGCTTCCACCGAAAACCAATGCCATTGCTCCCCCAGCCGGAGGTGGTCCCGGTAAACTTCCCGGTATGTCTGCCGATTCAGCCAAGGGGTACCGAATTTCGGGATGACCACCGAACTTTCCGTCCCGGCCCGGTTCAGGTAGGCGGGCAAGGCGCCCACCACATCCCCCAGCCCTCCGGATTTGGCGGCGGGAAAACATTCCATGCTGATGTGAAGTACCCTCATGTCGATATCGTTGGCGGCTATGTTATGGCGATCAACTCCCGGCAGGGTCGCCAAGGGCTAAAATTAGGGTTTTCCACCTAAGGTTGGTTCCCGGAAGGACGGGTATTTTCCGCGAAAAGCCGGGGCTTGCGCTTCGTCGCGGGTATGCGGCACATCATCCGAACAACCAACGGACGGCCTTGGGGAATTCCGTCCCCCATTTTGCCTCGTTGTGCTCTCCCTCCGGGTCGATGGACAACTCGAAGACAATCCGCGACCCGTCGATCCCCTTACGCTCCAGGGCATGTTTCAGCCGCTGCACATTCGGTATCATCGTCTCGCTCTCCTTCCCGCCGGCATACAGGTAGATCCTGGTCTCGAAGGGATTGAAAAAGTCGATGGCCTGGAAATATATCTTGGGTGTCAGCCACAACGACGGGGAGAACACCATCAGTTTTCCGAACACCTCCGGGTGCATGAAAGCACTGTAGATGCTGATGAGCCCCCCCATGCTGCTGCCGCCGATACCGGTGGACTGCCGGTCGGGCATGGTCCTGAAACGCCGGTCCACATACGGCTTGAGCACCTCCACCATGTAGCGGGCGTACTGCCGGCCTTGGCTGGCGCCGAACCGCGTCACCTCCGGGGGGGAGAACTCCCGGACCCGGTCGGCCTCCGCATGGTCGATGGCGATGACGATCACATCCCCTTTCCCTTCCGCCGCCATATCGGCCAGGCGGTGGTCGACATGCCAGTTGCCATAGGGGGAACGGTATTCCGACAGGTTCTGTCCGTCCTGCAGGTAAATGACCGGATAGCGACGGTCCGTCCGGTCGTAATCATGTGGCAGCAGGGCCGCAATCCGCCGGTGACGCCCCAGGGGAGGAGCGGGCACTTCATCGCTGAACACCTCGATCTTAGGCAAATAGGATGGATTCATCGGCTTGTGTAGGTTTTCTCCTATCTTGTCGCGCAGGACCGCCGGAACGGGTGTTCCCAGCGGACCGGTCGGAGGTCCGCTCCGGTTTGCAGCGTGCAAACTTTCATAAAATAACATCACCAAGCAAGTAGTCACCGGGGATTTTTGTGCCGGAAACTTCCGCCGCCGGAAACCCGGACGTCTCGAATCAAGGGCTGTCATGCAAAAACACCTTCCGTTTCACCGCCGCAACTGGCGCCTGCTGCTCTGGTCGGTCGTGCCGGCCGCCTTCATCGGACCGGGCACGGTGACTACCTGCGCCAAGGCAGGGGCCGCCTACGATGTCCGTTTGCTCTGGACCCTCACATTCTCCCTGCTGACCACCTTCCTGCTGCAGGAAGCCGCTGCCCGGCTGACCATCGCGACCGGGGAACAGCCGGGGTCGGTCATCGCCGGACGGCTCTCCGGGCGGACCGGAACCTGGCTGCGCGGGATTCTCTTCGGCACCGTGGCCTTCGGATGCACAGCCTACCAGGCCGGCAATATCCTCGGTGCGACGGCCGGCCTGCAACTCCTCACGGATATCCCCGCACCCTGGCTAACCGCCGGCGTGTCCGTCCTCGCCGCTGCCTTGTTGTGGCAAGGCAATCTGCAGCGTATCTCCGCCGCCTTGGCGCTGGTCGTCTTCCTCATGGGCCTTCTCTTCGGCTGGGTCGCCCTCCGGACCGGCCCCGATCCGGCCACCTTGGCCTTGGGATTGGCCCTTCCCGTCATGCCGGACGGGAGTGGCTGGCTGGTGGTCGGCATGATCGGAACCACCGTGGTCCCTTACAGTATCTTCCTGTCGGGCGGAATCGCCCAAGGCCAGCCGCTCGGACAAATGCGATGGGGACTTGGGACAGCGGTTATAATCGGCGGACTGATTTCCGTCGCCATTCTCCTGGTGGGCATCGGGATGTCCGGCACATTCTCCCTGGAAGGCTTGGCGGAGACCTTGTCGCAACGTGTAGGCCCTTGGGCCGGACCTTTCTTCGCCGCCGGTCTGTTTGCCGCCGGCTTCAGTTCCGCTGTCACGGCTCCCCTGGCCGCCGCCGTCACGGCCCGTTCGATACTCGGCACCGGCCATCGGCCCACCGACCGGTGGAACCGGGACGATTTCCGGTTCCGGGCCGTCTGGATGTTCGTCCTCGCCGTCGGCACCGGCATCGGCCTGTCCGGCATCCGGCCTGTTCCGGTCATCCTGGCCGCCCAAGCCCTGAACGGCTTGCTCCTGCCCATCGTCAGCCTGTTCCTGCTGCTGGCCATGAATGACCCGGCCGTACTGCCGCAGGCTTATCGCAACCGGCCGGCCGCCAACCTTGCCATGGGCCTCGCCGTTTCGGTCGCGTTCGGCCTCGGCGCCTATCACCTGTGGCGCGTCTTCACCGACGGCTGAACCTCCCGCCTCATCCCTGGAAATCCCCGCCGCGAGCGGCCGAAACCCGCCGGTAAGCATTCCGTACCCATATCGCCCAAACGACGACCAGGGCCGGAAAAACCGCCACCACCCCGTAATTGTAGTACAGGGCATCCTCCACCTCCAGGTGGTGCAGGTGCATCACGGCCCGGGTCATGCCGCAGCCCAGGCACTCGATGTGGAAGAACAGTCGGGAAGGACAGAGTATGACGCCGCCCGCATCAAAGAAATCCGCCGGCAAGATCCACAGGACCACCGGCGTCAACAGCAGCAGGACCAACCAGACGCGGTCCCACCAGGTCCGGAACCCCGTCCGGTTGTTTTCATCCTGGATTCGCATGTCACTTTTTTTTTCCGCAAAAAGCCGATTTTTTCCATCCACCCGCACCAACATACGCCTTCCCCGCCATGGGAAAGACAGACCGGAACGTTCCGGCGTCCACCATCCCTTCCGAATATCCAGCCGGCCAGGTAACCAAGCCTCGATTCCGACCCCCTCGGGCCTCCCACCGGCCAAGCCTCCACGAAAACGGCGCAACCACTTTTTCCAAAGCGATTGCGCCGTCGGTATCACCTGTTTTCCTGTCATCGGCAGAAAGCAGGCGGAAAATGGCTGGTCGCCATCAATAGTATTTCTTCATCTTCGTCAAGGCATGGATCAGACCCGGCAGATAGCAAAGTGCCGTCAGGATCAGGTTCACAATCCAGTCGCTCCCGCTCCAATCGTCCATGACCCCCATCGCGACCCATGCCAGGCCGAGAATGGCGAGCAACACGTACAATCCCTTGTCGAAGTCGGGCTCCCGCTGCATTTGCTTGCGGACAAGCTTCTGGGCGGCCTTGAGCTCCATGGTCTTCTTGACTCCCAGGGACTGCCCCGTCATCTCCTTGTACTTTTTGGGCGTCAACGTCAGGAACTGGTCCAGACCGAGTTGAACCATTTCAGGGGTAAGGGCGGCCTTCACTTCCGGCGTCCCGCTGAACTGGTCGGCCCAGCTGACTTTCACGGCGGCGAAGCTGTTCATTGCAAAGAACAGGGTCACCAATAATGGGAAAACTTTTTTCATAAGAATGGCGGTTTGATTGACATGATGCCTACTCGTCAGCTTTTCGGCTTCCGCTCCCTACTCTGTTGGAGGGCTCGGGCGACGGATTTTCGGGACGCTCCGTACCGCCCTGCATTTGGTAAAGCTATCTCAAAATTAAAAAGTTAGCCCAAAGGGCGCCCCCAATATCGGAATTTTTATTTTTTTTAATGGCTTCCGCCCGGCTCCAGGATTCGGTTCAGGATTCGTTTGGTGATCAGGTAGGTCGGCTTGACCCCCTCCTCTCCCAAACTTCCGGATGCCAGGGTGTGCCCCGTCACCAGGGGATTGTCGGATGCATAATAGGCATACCGGATCACGACGTCCCCCTGGATGCTGTGGCGGATACGGGAGGCGGCCTGGATGGCCTTCTGGTAATGCGCCCCCTCCATCTCCAGGCCGATCGCCGCCCAGGAGGAACACCGGAAATATTGCAGGATGTCCTTGTTTTGGAGACTGGTGCCCAGGACCGTGATCATGGTCCCCTCCAGGACCGACAGCCCGTTCCCCTCGAAATCGGCTTTTGAAAAATCGTTGTCGAAAGGATAGTTGTCGGCGGTACCCTCGAAAACATGGGCCGACGGCACCATGATGTCCCCCTTGCTGCCTTCCAGGATACCCGCTTTCCCCATGATGGAAATGGAGGCCACCTGCAGCGGGTACTTGCGGCTGCGCGAGTCGCCGGCGGCCGGTCCGGTGTCCGGTGCCGTATCCGGTTCGATGGGCTTGAGCAGTTCGTCCATAACCTCGAACGCCTGTTCGCCGAATGCGTAATCCATGACCAGCAACAGCGGCCGATGCTCGGCGACATATGCCCGGTCCCATCCGATTTCCGGCAACAGGGTGGCGGGATCCACCCGCAAGGTATCGAACACCTGCACCGTGATGTTGGTGCCGCTGGTATCCGCCAACTGGTACATGCCGTGATCCGCCGCATAGGTCCGGATCGCTTCCCGGACCTCCGGATGTTGTTCCGGCCGGATATCCAGGATGAACTGCTCCAGCGTCCCGCCGAAATCCGGCTGCCCGACCGCCGCATAGGCGTACAAGGCGTTCATTACGCTGTGCGGATTGGCACTGATGATATGGACTGGCCGGTCCAGCCACCGCTGCCGGATCAGGAAGCGCTTGATGTTCGCGGCCCAGGTCTCCCCGTAGATATGGTGCCCGACCTTCTCCCGGAGCGCCGCGGAAAATGTGATCTCCCGGTCGTTGCGGTCGATCGCCTCCTCAATGGACAAGCGCCCCAGCCAATAGACGATATGGAACAGGCTGTGGACCCGCGGCGTACCTGCGAACCGGTTCACCGCCTCCCGGGTCTCCTCGAAGGTCCGGCCCAACAGGTTGCTTAGATAGGTGGATGCCACCTCGAGGTTGATGTCCCGGCCGGCCCGCTCGTCCGCCACGACCTTCTCCAGGTTGAGCCAGTCCCGACGCTTCCGGCCTTGGGTATCCAACCCGTTGCGCCTGATTTTCTCCGCTTCGATGTACAGGAATGTCAGGTGGGTCAGGATATCGTAGATGTCGCTGCGCCCGTTGGTCAGCTCTATGAACATGTGCTCGCCGTCGATCCGGTAGCAGTTCCGACGCCGCTTCGCCGGCACAATCGGCTCGAACCCGGAATGCTCGAACCCTTCCCGGGTGATCAACCGGATATACCGGCATTCCTCGATGCCCTCCGGCAACCGCTGGAATATATAATGCAGGCCGTCCAGCTCCACCCGCTCCGGATCGGCGATCGACCCGTAGATTTCCGGCCGCAGCGTCATCATCGCCTCTATCATCGCCTCCCCACTGACCCCCAAGGGCTTGTATCCCCCACGAATGAAAAGGTGCCGCATGGAGATGTACAGTTGCTGGATGGCCGACCGGGATGCCTGCGCCCGGGTTCGTTGTATCGTCGGAGAATGGCTCAATACTGCTTCGTTTTGTTTCGTTTCGGGCCGTGGCACCGCACGGCTGCCCTGCGAAAGTACCATATTTTGGCCCGCCTAAAAAAAATACGGTTTTATTTAGGTTGTGTTTATTTTTGCACCCCGCAGCGCGCTAATTCCGCCACCCATCCTCATCCGAACCCATCGGTCGGAAGGGAATCATCGCTGCACCGGACATACCCCGACCCTCGCATCCCGGCCAAGCCCTTTCATCCGGTGCGGACGGAAACTTTTGGACAATAAAATTCGTATACCTACAAGACCATCTGCATGACCATCCATAAAGAAGGACATAAGATATTGGCCTACCTCGCCCTGGCCTTGCTGGCCCTCAACCTGGTCGTCAACCTGACAGGGCCGGAATGGCTGAATCTCAGCGGAGCCGTCTCCCTGATCATCTTCCTGGCGGTCCTCCAATTCTTCCGGAACCCACGACGGGAAATCCTGGTGGCCGATGACAACATCGTCTACGCTCCCGCCGACGGCAAGGTCGTGGTCGTGGAGGAAACCGTCGAATCGGAATATTTCCAGGACAAACGCCTGCAGGTGTCCATCTTCATGTCCCCGACGAACGTCCATGTCAACCGGTCCCCCATCAGCGGCACGGTCAATTATTTCCGGTATCATCCCGGCAAATACCTGGTCGCCTGGCACCCCAAATCTTCCCAGGAAAACGAACGGACCACCGTCGTCATCGACAACGGGGAGGAGGAAGTCCTCCTCCGTCAAATCGCCGGTGCCCTGGCCAAGAGGATCGTCAACTATTGCCAGGAAGGGGAGGCGGTCCGGCAAGGCGGGGAACTGGGCTTCATCAAATTCGGTTCCCGGGTGGACTTGTTCCTTCCCCTGGATGCCGCCGTCGCCGTGTCGGTCGGCCAAAAGGTCAAGGGCAACAAGACCATCATCGCCCGATTGTAATCCTGCCGGTCCGGCACCGGAACGCCGGCGCTCATTGTCTCCCTATGCACAGATTCCGGGATGCCCTGCCCTCGACGGCGGCGGCCCTGCGCAACCGCCTGCCTTCCCCTGCCCTCCTCCTGCACCTGTCGTACCGGGGGCTGCCCTTCCTCCTGTTGGCCTACACGGCCTGCCGGGCCACGCAGGTTTCCCTGACCCACGATGAATGTGGTTCCTTTGCCATCTGGACCCACTACGATATCCTCGGCTGCCGACAGGACCCCAACTGCTGGGGTACCGCAAACCTCCATTGGTTGTATGTCTGGCTCATGCAGGGGTCCGTCCGGCTGTTCGGAACCGGCGAACTCGCCATCCGGCTGCCGGCCCTCCTGGGTCATGCCATCTACCTCCTTTTCTCCTGGCGCCTGGCCGGCAAGCTGGCACCGGTCGCCAGGACCGGACACCACGGGTACGCGCTGGCGGCTTTTGTCCTGCTCAACACCAATCCCTTCCTGCTGGAATTCCTCTCCCTCGCCCGGGGGTACGGCCTCGCCGCCGCATTCCTCCTGATGAGCCTGTATTTCCTTTCCGAATGGTGGTGCGCCCGCCGGGTCCGACACCTCGCCTATGCTTTTGCCGGCGCTTTCCTCGCCGTTTTGTCCAGTTTCACACAGCTGTATTTCTTCGCCGCCCTCGTCGGTACCGCCGCCCTTACCGTCCTGGCCGATTTCCTCCGGCGGGAACCGGACCGGCTCACCTCCCTCCTGTCCTGCTCCCTCTTGTCCCTGCTGTTCGGCGGCCTGCTGTATGGGCTCCTCTTTCAACCCATTTCCTGGCTTCAACAGAACGGCGAGTTCGAGTACGGCGCCCCCACCTTCGGTGCCATGATGCACTCCGTGTTGAAAACCAGCCTCTACGGTGTCCGCTATCTCCGTTCTTACAATGTGGAATTCTTCGCCGCCCTGTTCCTCCTGCTGCTGGTACCGGCCGGATGGCGGACCCTCCGCCACCTCATCCGCCATCCGGCGGACCGCCGGTCCCAGCCGGCCCTCGGCCTGCTGCTGCTGCCCCTCGCCGTCGCCCTGGAAACGGTGGTCCATCACCGGCTGCTGGACAACGAATACCTCGTCAACCGGACCGCCCTCCTGTTCATCCCCCTTCTCGCCGCCGCCCTCGCCGCTAACCTGGTCCGCCTCCGGACCCCCGCCGGAAAAGTCATGCTGGCCGCCGCCGCACTCTTCTGTACCATCCACTTCGGCCGGGCCGCCCAATGCGCCTATACCAGCGAATGGGGGTACGATGCCCAAACCAGGGACATGCTCCGCTATCTCCGGGACAAAGTCCCCGACGGACAACAGGTCAGACTGGGGGTCCATTGGCTCTTCCACCCCTCCGGATCCTATTACGTGCGACACCTCCCCTTCGACGGCCTGGCTGAACCGCTGACCTACCAGAAAAACCTGCGCACGGACGATTATTACGATTATTACTACATCCCACCTTCCGATACCGCCTCCCTGCTGCGGCAAGGGTATGTGTTGGACAAGAAATTTTCCTGGGTCGGCTGCCTGATGCGGCGCAAGGACTTGCCGGAATGAGAGGGCTCCCCCGGCTCAGGTACCGGATTCCTTGTTCGACGGAGGTATCATGATCGTGTAGCCCCCGGATGAAGCGGCAGGGGGGGCGGCAGGGCTCGAACGGGTGGTGTAATGGTATTGCAGCAGCGGCGCCGGCGGATTAGCCGGCGGTTTAGGCAACCGGAAACGAACCTGGATGTCCTTGTGATACAAGACCCGCATGCCACGCGGCGGCTCCACCCGGAAACGCAACAGCATGACCAGCCGGATTGCCTCCTCATCACATCCGTAGCCCAGCCCCGTGATGACCCTCGCATCCACCACCTTGCCCTGGTGGTCGATGTCATACCGGACAAAGACCGTCCCCTCCACCTTATGCGCCAATGCATCGGCAGGATACTTCAATGCCCCGGCGATGAACTTGCGCATCGCCTGTGGCCCGCCCTCATACCAGGGCTGCCGGATGAAATGCTTTTCCTTTGCTGGCTTTTTCATGTCCCTGCTTGTTTTTTCCATCTCCGCACCGCTTGCCGACCATCCGGACACAGGACGCCACCGCCGGCCTATGGCTGCCGATGCAGGAACTCGGACAACAATCGGTGGAAATGGTGTACCCCCTGTTCCATGGACGGGGAAAACCGGCCGCGCCGGTAATATCGCGACTGCATTCCACGCTGTACGCCCTCCACAACAGCCTCGTCCTCCAACTCGGTCTGGTCCAACTGGTTGTCTTCCCGGGAAAATGGCACCGCCGGGAATCGGTAGGTCCGGAACCGGACCCGCGTCCGACGAATGTCCAGGGGCTCCACGATGTTCAGGGACAATCCCCAAGGATAGAAATTCAGCATCGTATTGGGAAACAACCAGTAATACCAGGCATACACCCGCTTGCCGGCATCCGGTGTATCGGGTGGCAGCTCGAAACATGGCGCGTCGGCATCCGCAATGCCTGTCTGCAGGCTGGCATAAGGGAACAATTCATAGGAATATGCGCCGAAATCCAATGCCTGGTTCAGGGCCGGATGAACGAAAGGGATGTGGAATCCTTCCAGGTAGTTGTCGCAATACAATGCCCAATTCGCCGCCACGGCATGGTCCGCCGTCCCTTCCGGTGTAAAGACCAGGGTATCGGTCGGCAGGAAGCGGATGCGCTCCTCCAGCGGGCGGATAGCCTCTTCCCAGTCGAAAGCCGGTTGCAGGGAAACGAAAATCAGCCCCATCCATTCCCGGACCGGTATCCGGGCCAGGTCGTCAGCCGCCGTCGGAAAATCCGAAACCCCGGCAAACTGGGGCATCCGGCGGAAACCGCCGTCCAGGTCGAAACAACGGCCATGGTAACCGCACTGCAACTGGCGCACGTTCCCCGCTTCCTCCACCACCACCTTGCCCCGGTGCGTACAGACATTCGACAGGCAATGCAATTGCCCGTCCCGGGCGCGCGTCAGTACCAGGGGCTCGTCCAGGACTCCCTCCAGCAAGGTGAAGGGATAGACGTCTCCCGGCCGGGCCACCACCGTGGCATCGGCGACGTACAGCCAGGTGGTCGCCCATATTTTTTCCCGCACCTGGGCGAAAATGCCTTCGTCCCTGTAAAAAAGGGAGGGCAAGGTGTAGGCCTGCCCAATGTCGGACGCAATCCGCAAATCCTGCGCTTGCAATCCGTCGGCGTTGGATTCCATGTGTGTCCTTTTGTCTGTTCCGGTGGAAGGCGATGCTGCCCTCGCCTGCGGCTCGGGAAAGATAGGCATTATTCCAGTTGGCCGGCGCCATTCCTGCCTGCCGGCCTTGGAATTTAGCGACCCGGCCCGGCTTGCGGACCTGGAAACCGCAGCGGGCTCCGTTCCGTGTTCAGGAAAAGGCCGTCCAGGAGCGCAGCGCCTCCGATTCCTTTCCCCGCATCCGCAGGGCCTCCGCATCGGTCTTGTCGCCGTAGCCGCAAAGGTGCAGCACGCCGTGCGCCATGACCCTGCGCAACTCATCCTCGAATGTCGTCCCGAAGGAAGCGGCGTTCTCCCGTACCCGGTCGATGCTGATATATACGTCCCCTTCGACCGTGGGCGGGTCGGCATAGGGAAAGGTGATGATATCCGTCAAGGTGTCGTGCTGCAGGTACTCGATGTTGAGCGTCAACAGGAAGGTATCCGAACAAAAGATGAATTGGAGCGCATGCAGCACACAGGACTCTTGTGTGACCAGGGCGGACAACCAGTCGGAGACCTTGTCCGGCAGGGGCAGCTCGAAGTCCACATCCTCCGAATGGAAGGAAATACCGGCGGGTTCCGAAGGGGGGAGAACAGGGAATTCCTGCATGGATGGGAGGCGCTTGGACAGTTTTACGGTCCTTTCAAAGCATGAAGATCATTTCCACCGTGCTGCCGTTGTTGAAGAAACGGATCTTGTCGGACAACTGGCGCATCAGGAAAACCCCACGCCCCCCACATTTGCAGAGGTTCTCCGGAGCGGTCGGGTCGGGAAGGCTGTCGAAATCGAAACCCTTGCCCTCGTCGGTGACCCGTACCGCCAAGCGGTTGCGCTCCTTGCGGGAGATCACTTCGACGGTCTTTTCCTGCTGCTCGCAGTTCCCGTGCACAATGGCATTCGTCACCGCCTCCGTCAGGCTGATCAGGATGTCACATTGCTTGTCTGGGCTTAGATTGTACCTGGAAACCAAATGCTCTACGAACGGTTGCACCTTGGAGACGTTTCCTGGATCGGATGTAAGTTTGAGCATATTATCCTCCGTTGATTACAAATAAGGGAAACCTTTTTTGTAAAAGCCTGAATGAAAGGACGTTCAAGAACGTCGGCTTCGGATTTGCTCATGGGATGTACACCTGGGGCAATCGGCTGGTTCGGGAGTTCGTAATGCTTGTCGGATGTGGATATGTCAAGAACAGGCTCCAAATTTATAGGTAATGGAAGCGTTTGTCAAGGGTTGTTTTTCCGTTTTTGTAAAATAATTGAAATTTTCACGCCTCGGAGGCAGCGTTCGGGTTTTTCATGCGCCAAAAAAATCCCTGTTCCGCCACCAGGTCCCTCGCCGGTTGGGCCACAGGAAATCCACGGCGGTCAGCAGCAATGCCAAGGCGATGAAGTAAGGGAAGTAGCTTTCGTAATCGGTGAAGGACCGGGATTCGTAAGTCTTTTTCTCCAGCTGCTCGATCCGCGTTTTCAAGGCCTCCACGACGGTTTCCGCATCCGTGGCCGGGAAGTAGGCCCCCCCGCCGGCTTGGGCGAGCTCGCGTAAAACCGATTCGTCCAACCGCGACCGGACAAGCTCCCCTTGCTCGTCGCGTTTGTAATCCTTCCGTCCCCTTTCCATGACCGGGATCAGGCCGCCCTCCGCCGTACCTACCCCGACGGTGAAGAGGAAGGCACCCCGCTCCACCGATTGCCGGCGGGCATCCTCCAGGGCTTCGCGGTCGTGGTCCTCGCTGTCTGTTATGAGTACCACCGCCTTGTGGGACACGTCTTCTTCCGGGAAATACAGGCGGGCGGCATCCAGCGCCTTCGCGATCGAAGTACCCTGTGTTCCGGCCAACTCCGGGCCGGCGTTCTGCAGGAACAATCGGATGACGGCATAATCATCCGTCAGCGGAGACTGCAGGTAGGCATTGCCGGCGAACAGGATCAGGCCGACCCGTTCCCCCTGCAAGGCATCCACCAACCGGGCGGCGAAGGCCTTGCCCCGTTCCATCCGGTTCGGGGCCACATCCGTGGCGTACATACTGGTGGAGATATCCAACGCGATGAAGACATCCACCCCTTTCCGTTCCACGCGCTCCCGGCGGGTCCCCCACTGCGGGTTGGCCCAAGCGACCACCAGGCTTGCCACCGCCAACAGGAACAACAGGAATTTGAAAGCGGGTCGATACGGTGCCGCATCCGGCATCAACGAGGATACCAGGGCCGTATCTCCCATCCTGGCCTGCGCCTTCCGCCTCCATCGCCACCACCACCCGAACAACAGCAGGAAAAAGGGCAGGACTGCCAGTGCATACATATGGTCGGGATGCTCGAATCTAAACATGCTTTCCGCTTCAGGCCCTCCGGTCGCTGGCCGAGACCGCACAGGATTCAGAATTTCGGTTACCGGGACAAAGGTAAGCAGGTTGGGCTGTTTCCGACAAGGTTCGCCGGCCCGCCCGCCACCGATTGCCCGGACAAAAAACCGGGGGCAGCGGAATCGATGCCGCTCACACCCGCCGGGCGACCAGGTCCTGCAGCGCCGGCAGCAGGTCCGGGAAGGCAAACTTGAATCCGGTGGCAAGCAGCTTGTCGGCCGATACCCTGGTACTGCCCAGGATGACCTCGGACATCTCCCCCATGGCCAGGCGCAGGGCCCAGGCCGGTACCGGCAACACCAATGCCGCCTTCCCGAGCGCCTTTCTCACCTGGCGAACCAACTCCCTGTTCCGCACCGGATGAGGCGCCACCGCATTGTAGAACCCTTCCATCGATTCGTTTTCCAGCGCGGCGATGATCAGGCGGCACATGTCGTCGATATGGATCCAGGACATCCATTGGCGCCCATCCCCGAAATAGGCGCCCTGCCGGAACCGGAACGGCAACAGTATCTTCTCCAATGCGCCTCCCTTCGTGGACAGGACGATCCCGATCCGCAGCCCGACCGTCCGGATACCGGTGTCCCGGACTTCCCGGATCGCTTCCTCCCACGCACAGGTGGATGCCGACAGGAATCCCTCCCTCGCCGGCGGATCCGATTCCCGCAGGAGGTCCTCGCCCCGGTCGCCGTAGTATCCGATCGCCGAGGCCGCCACGTAGGCCCGGGGGGGCTCCGAGCGCTCCGACAGGACCTGCCCCAACAGCCGGGTGCTCTCCACCCGACTGTCGATGATCAGCTTCTTGCGGGCTTTCGTCCATGGCCGGTCCGCTATCCCCGCCCCTGCCAGGTGGATGACATAGTCGGCCTGCGCGACCGCCTCCCGATCCAGCTCGCCCCGGGCGGGATCCCACCGGTAGGTCCTGATCTCCCCACCTGCCCGCGGTTGACGCCCCAGGTGGATCACCTTGTATCCTTTTTGCTGCAACCAATGGCTGAGCCGGCTGCCCAGCAACCCGCTCCCGCCGGCGATCAATACCGTTTTCATCCGCCTGTTTTTTATGGTGATCCGGCAAGCGCTCCACCCCACCCGCCGGGAATGCCACCCCTCCTCCGCAAATTATGGTGGGACAACCTCCTACACTTGTCGGCCAATTGCCCTATTTTAGGGCTTCCTTTTAACCCGAACATTTTTCCGACGCAACAGTTCAAACCTCATCTCATGTCCCATCAACGTTTGCTATTGCCCGCCGCCTTGGTCCTGCTGCTCCTGTCCTGCCAATCCCCGCGCGAATCCGCCTGGAAACACAACGACAATACGGTCCGCGTCCGCCTGGGCGCCAACATCGCCGACCTCAACCCCCTCCTCGCCCGCAGCGTCTGGGTCCGGGTCGCTTCCGACCTGATTTTCCAATACCCCATGGATTTCGATCCCGCCACCCTCGAAATGGAACCCCAACTCGCCCGTTCCGCCCCCCTGGTCGCCGATATCCCGGAAGGGGAATTCGCCGGCGGACAATCCTATACCTTCGAACTGCTGGAGGAAGCGGTATGGGACGACGGACAGCCGGTCACCGGTCATGACTACGAATTCTCCGTCAAAATCCTCTTCCATCCCAAACTCCCCCTACAGGCGTACGCCAATTATTTCGAATTCGTCCGGGATATCCGGGTCGACCCCGACAACCCCAAACGGTTCACCGTGTACACCGACCGCAAGTATATCCTCAACGAAGGGGTGGTCAGCAATGTCACCATCCTCCCCCGTCACCTGTTCGACCCGGAAGGACTGCTGCAGGATGTCTCCTACCGACAGCTGGCCGATCCCGCCCTCGCCGCAGCCCTGGCCGAAAACCCCCGCCTGCTGCAGTTCGCCGACTCCTTCCTCTCCCCCGCCTTCGGCCGGGAAAGGATCTCCGGCTCCGGCCCGTACCGGGTCGTCGATTGGGTCGACGACCAACGCATCGTGTTCGCCAAGAAAGAGAACTGGTGGGGGGATGCCCTCGCCGCCGACCGACCCCTCCTCGCCGCATACCCGGATACGATCATGTTCCTCCCCATTCCCGACCAAACCGCCGCCATCGCCGCCCTCCGCAGCGAGGACTTCGATGTGGGCTTCGAACTCGAAACCAGCCGCTTCATCGAGCTGCGTCAGGATTCCTTCCTGCAGAACACCTATGATTTCCACACCCCGCCCCGCTTCTCCTATGCCTATATCGCCCTGCAGAACCGGAATCCCAAACTCGCGGACAAACGGGTCCGCCGGGCCCTCGCCCACCTCGTCGACATGGATGCCGTCATCCGGGACCTCTATGACGGCCTCGGGGAAAGGGTCGTAGGCCCCTTTCTCCCCGACAAGACCTATTATCACCGGGACCTCACCCCCATCCCGCAAGACCTCGCGGAGGCCGCCCGGCTCCTCGCCGCCGCCGGCTGGCAGGATTCCAACGGGAACGGTACCCTCGACAAGGTCATCAACGGCCAACGTACCGAACTGGAACTCGAATACCGCTATACGCCCGGCAGCGCCTTCCAGGAGAACCTCACCGAACTCTTCCAATACAACGCCCGCAAAGTGGGCATCGCCATCGAAAGGGTTCCTACGGAATCCAATGTCATGGGGCAGTTCCTCCGCAACGGGGATTTTGAAATCGCCAACCGCGGCGCCAGCGCCTATCCCCTGCCCGATGATCCCAAACAACTCTTCCACACGGAAAGCGCCCAACCCGGCGGATCCAACTACACCCGCTTCGGGACTCCCGAGACGGATGCCCTCATCGAATCCATCCGGCAAACCACCGACGAATCCGAACGCAACCGGCTTTACCGCACTTTCCAGGAAATCATTTACGACGAACAACCCATGATCTTCCAATTCTCCCCGCTCGACCGCATCGTCGTCCACCAACGCTTCGATGCCGTCGTATCCCGCAAGGCTCCCGGCGTCGCCCTGGCCCAACTGCGCCGCCGCTGAACGATGTACCCTCCTTTCCTATGCTGACCGCCGTCCTGCATCGACTCCTCCTCTTCGTACCGACCCTGCTGGCGGTCAGCGGACTGGCTTTTGCCCTCAGCCGCCTGACCCCCGGCGACCCCGTCCTCCATTCCTTGGTATCCAATCCTTTCGAAACGGCGATTTCCTCTCCCGCCGCACTGCGACGCGCCGAACAGACATACCGGAACGCAGCCGTCGATCTCCATATCGACAAACCGGCCTTCTACCTCGCCATAAGCGCTCGTGCGTTCCCCGACACCCTCCACCGGATCCTCCCCCTCGACCGCCGGCAGGTGCTCGAAAGACTGACCGCCCGCTTCGGCAACTGGCCGGCCGTCTCCGATTATCACCAGGCCATCCGCCAGTTGGAACTGCGCACCCTCTCCTTGCCGGACAGCCTGCACAGCCAGGCCGCCTCCTTCCGCTTACCCTTGCTGGACCTCTACTCCGCCCACGATCCGACCGCCATCCGCCACCTCCTGTCCCAATCCCTGCCGGAGGCCATGCGCCAAACACCCGCCTTATCCCCGCTCCTCGAGCCGGCCCTCCGAACCTTGCAGCAGGCCTTCCGTTTTGTGGCGGAACATCCCGACCCGGTCGCCCTGCGTACCCCCCGCTTCCGCTGGTATGGTACCGACAACCAATACCACCATTGGTTGATGGCTTTCCTGCAAGGCGATTTCGGTATCTCCCGCTACGACCGCCGCCCGGTCGCCGACAAGGTGGCCCCCGCCTTGTTCTGGACCCTGACCCTCAACCTGGCCGCCCTCCTCCTCGCCTCCCTGCTGGCCATCCCCATCGGTATCGGATCCGCTATCCATCGCGGCAAACGTTTCGACCGCATCGCCGGCCTGTCCTTGTTCCTGCTCTACTCCCTGCCTGTCTTTTGGGTCGGCACGCTCCTCCTGGTCTTCTTCACCACCCGCGAGTACGGCATGGATTTCTTCCCGGGACCCGGCCTGGGCTATTTGCCTTCCTCGGCCGGCCCCCTCGAGAAAATCGTCGGCGCCGCCCCCCACCTCGTCCTCCCCGTCCTCTGCCTGACTTATCCGTCCCTCGCGTTCCTTTCCCGCCAGGTCAGGAACAGCATGTCGGAAGTCCTGCGGCAGGATTACATCCGCACGGCCAGGGCCAAAGGCCTGCCCCTCCGGCGTGTCTACGGCCTCCATGCTTTCCGCAACGCCCTGTTCCCCCTGATCACCATCCTGGGGGCCATCCTGCCCGGACTGATCGCCGGCTCCGTCACCATCGAGTTCCTGTTCAACATTCCGGGCATGGGATGGCTGACATACCAGGGTATATTCACCAGGGATTGGCCGGTGGTCTTCACGGTGCTGATGCTGGGCGCCGTCCTGACCATCGCCGGGGTGCTGCTCGCCGATATCCTGTACGCCCTCGCGGACCCCAGGGTCCGCCGCTTCACCTGATGGATCGGACGCACAAAACGTAACACGCATGTCCGCTGCACAACAACTTCCCCCGGCCGGCCACCCT
Organism: uncultured Saprospiraceae bacterium; assembly: GCA_964573725.1. Classification (GTDB taxonomy): domain Bacteria; phylum Bacteroidota; class Bacteroidia; order Chitinophagales; family Saprospiraceae; genus UBA6168. Next base: position 3,981 of record CAZNLJ010000051.1, on the reverse strand, counting down.
ACGCCCCCACCGGCCAAGGCCCCGAAAGGGTATCTCCGCAATCCTTACGGGATCGCCTGGCGGCGATTCCTTCGAAAGCGTTCCGCCCGCTGGGCCTTGTATGTCCTCGCCGTATTCGGCACCATCGCCCTCTTCGCGGATTTCATCGCCAACGACAAACCGCTGTACTGCCGATTGGACGGCAAGCACTATTTTCCGGTCTTCCGCCAATATGCCGTCGACCTGGGATGGAAATATTGGGAACCCCGCTTTTTACAGGTGGATTGGCGCGACCATCCGTATGAACTGGTCGTTTTTGCCCCGATCCCTTATGCCGCCAAGACCATCGACCCGGCTGCGAAAGGCAACCTCGGGCCGTTCCATGCCCAAGCGACGGACAAATGGCATCGGCGCCATTGGTTGGGAACCGACCCGCTGGGCCATGATGTCGCCGCCGGTATGGTCGCCGGCACCCGCGTCGCACTCGCCGTCGGTATCATCGCCATGGCGGTAGCCACCGCCATCGGCCTGTCGCTGGGCGCAGTAGCCGGCTATTTCAGCGGCAGCACCTTGCCGGTCGGCAGCGTCCGGCTGATGCTGAACCTGGTCGCCGCCGCCTGTGCTTGGTTCTACGGCTGGGAAATCGAAAAATACAATTGGGAAACGGCCGCCCGGCAGGGCGAGGGATCCTTCGTGTTACTGACCATGCTGGCCCGCATCGCCGCCTGCTTCCTGGCCGCCAACCTCCTCGCCTCCCTGTTGCAAAGGGTCCCGCTCCCTTGGTTCCGACGGTCCGTCCGGTTCCCGCCCGACCCCTGGATTCTCCGTGCCATCGAAATTTTCGACGCCATCCCCGGCCTCCTGCTCCTGTTGGCCCTGCTGGCCGTCGTCCCCGCCAGCTCCGTTTGGTACGTCATGGCGGTCATCGGATTGTTGCGCTGGACGGATATCGCCCGGTTTATGCGGGCCGCCATGCTCGAAGTCCGCCCCCTGCCTTTTATCGATGCAGCCCGCGTCATGGGCTTTTCGCACCGCCGTGTCCTCCTCCGACACGCCCTGCCCAACGCACTCTCCCCGGTGCTCATCACCATCTCCTTCGGCATCGCTTCCGCCATTCTCCTGGAAGCCGCCCTCTCTTTCCTCGGTCTCGGCATCGCGGCGGAACAGGTCACCTGGGGACAAATGCTCGCCCAGGCCAGGCAATATCCCCAAGCCTGGTGGCTCGCCGTCCTGCCCGGTTTCGCCATCTTCCTGACGGTGTCCGCCTTCAACCTGCTCGGGGAAGCTTTGTCCGATGCCTTCTCCTCCGGAAACCGATGACCGGGAACCCGCCCCTGACGGCACTTATCCGTGCTTGTACATCCCCTTGGGGAAAAGCCCCGAACGGGTCTTCGACTTGGGGTATTTGCCCTTCTTGTTGGGTTGGATATGCGCATTCTCGTTGATCGGACAACCTGTTCCGCGATGACAGGATGCCGCGCCGAAAACCAAAACGGCCGATACCAGCACATAGGTCACATACCTGAAATACTTCATGGATCTTCTTTTTTTATTCGCCTTTTCCGATGCGGTTCCCGCCCGGGTGCCCGCAACGCTTGTTAGCATAACAGCTGTCCGCCCCGCTTCGTTTGGACGCCCGCCAAATTGTCCCGCTTGCGGGCCTATCCCCTGCCTCCGCCGCCGACATTCCCTTCCAATAAATTCAATCGCCACCAGCGCCACGTCGTCCGCCCCGGGTACCCATGAATCTGCACCCCGTCCCCGGCACGCGGGTTGGGATTCCGCCTTCCCTCCCCCGGAACCAAGCAACCTGGTCCGGCCCATCCGCCTGCCGCATTTGCCGGGTCCGCGGTCTGCAAAGGACCAATTGGGTGCGATAATTGGCTTTCCGCCCAATATTGTTGCCAAAAAGTTGCCGGAATTCCAAACAAGAATCCCGCATCCTTCGTTAACCGGTTGCAATTGGCCGTCTTCATACGTGCGGGTTCAGGTACCGCCCCGGGCGATGGCCGCACCCCGGAAACAACAGGATATTCCTACAGGTTAAGATATGTCTTCAGCCAAAAATCAGATTCCATGAAACAGCTTCTCCTCCTCGCCGCCACCGTCCTGCTCTATGCCTGCGGTGGTGAAAAACCGGTGTCGCCGGCAGCCGCCGATTCCGCCGCCGAAGTTTCCCAAGGAACTTACCGCAGCATCGCCGAATTCAAATCGCAGGCGACCAAACCGGATATCAAGGTACAGGTCGACGGACTCCAGCCGGGTGGTTACGCCTACCTCATCGGTACCTTCCTCGGCCAAAATTTCCGCGCGGATTCCGCCGCGGTCACCGGAAACGGCCAACTGTCCTTCACCGCCGACGAACCCTACTATCCCGGTCACTACTACCTGCTGCTTCCCAACGGCTCCAATTTCCAAATGCTCATCGACCTGAACCAACGGTTCTCCGTCAAGTCCAACTTGTCCGACCTCGCCGGCTCCCTCTCCTTCGAAGGCAGCATCGATAACGAATTGCTCTACCAGGCTATCCGCTTCGAGGAATCCCAGCGCCAAGGGTTCGCACAAATCAGCCAACAACTGCAGGGCCTGCAACCAGGTACCGAGGCCTATCGATCCGTCAAGGACCAGCAAAACAAGATGCTCGACGAACGGAAAGCTTTCCTGGACGACCTGTTCGCCAAACATCCCAACACCCTGTTCACCCAGTTCAAACGGGCCGGCCAGAATCCGGATGTCCGGGACGCCTTCCGCCCGGACGGCACCATGGATACTTCCCGATACACCTATCTCTTCCGAACCCGGTTCTGGGACGGCGTGGATTTCAACGACGAACGCCTGCTCTATACACCGGTCATCTCCAACAAACTCAAACGGTATATCAACGAACTGACCGTCCAACAACCGGACTCCATCGTCGCCGCCGCTTATTTCCTGGTAGACCAAACCATCGGTAAAAAGGAATATTTCAAGTATTTCGCCAACTGGATCGTCATCAACTACGACCCCAAGGAATCCACCCTCATGGACGCCCAGGCTGTCTTTGTCCGGATGATCGAGAAATATTTTACCTACGACCGCGCATTCTGGGCGGATTCCGTCGAGGTCTACGGCCTGCAGCTACGCGCCTACGAGATGTCCGCCAGCCTGGTCGGCAAGAAAGGGCCGGATGTCCAGGCCCCGGACCCGACCGGGAAACTGCGCTCCATCTATGAGATGTCCTCCCCCTACATCATCGTGTACATGTGGAATCCCGATTGCGAGCATTGTGCAGAACAAACCCCCCTCTTGGTCGCCAACTACCCCAATTGGAAGAAGGACGGCATCGATGTCTACGGCATCGCCGTCAATACGGAAGATGCCAAATGGAAAGCTTCCATCCAAAAATACCGGATGCCCTGGGTCAATGTCTTCGACCCCACCAACAAGTCCATCTACGGTAAGTACTATGTGGACAACACCCCGGAAATCTATGTCCTCAACCCGGACCGCGTCATCATCGGGAAAAACCTCCAGGTCGACCAGGTAATGACCATCATCGACCGGGACCGCCAGAAACGCAGCCAGTGAACGGCCGACGGATTCCAGGAATGATACCGATTCCGACCGCATGAGGGTTCCACCTTGTCGAACCGCGTCGGTCGTCAAGCCCCCTCCGTGGCCAAGGTCGCGGAATCCTGCAGGCGGGCCGGGATGCCATCAAACTCATCTTCCGCCCCTCAACCCTACAAAATAATCAATTACAAAACATTGATTTCCTGTTGTTTTAGTCACTGAACCCGATGATGTGCTACGCCCCGCCCTGGAAAGGGCGCGGGGCTGCGCTCCGCGCCCAAAAAATTTTTGAGGACGGCCGGCGGCGCGGATTTGGAATTTTTGCCGCGACGGCGCGGCAGCCAGGAAATGCCGGTGGCGGACTCGGCCTCGATCTGTTCCTTCTCCATGAATTTCCAGCCGCCGACGATCGACGAGAGCACGCCGTGACCCTCGACATAATCATGGTAG
>CAZNLJ010000050.1:0-31690 GCA_964573725.1 uncultured Saprospiraceae bacterium | reverse complement strand
GCGCTTCCCGCCTTTTGGACAGGACGGCCGGCGGCGCGCCCAAGCGCGCCGCCGGCCGTCCTGAAAAATTTTTCGGCGCGGGGCGCAGCCCTGCGCCATTTTTAGTGCGGGGCGTAGCACTTCAGCGGGTTTAATGACCAAAAACAGTAGAAAATCAATGTTTTGTAATCAATTATTTTGTAGGGTCAAGGAGCAGCAGATGAGTTGTTACGATCATGTCCGGGGGTTGCGGGATACCGGCATGCATACCTGCGGGCGGGGAAAAGGAAAGCCCATCCCTGCGCCAGGGATGGGCTTCAACCGGTCGTAAGCCGGTGGGTCAGTGCCGGAGGGCGGGCCTTTCCGGGTGCCTGACCTATTCAATACTCATCATAGCGGTCGTTGTAGCGGTCGTTGCGGTCCTCATAGCGGTCTTTCCGGTCGTTGTAGCGGTCGTTGCGGTCGCCGTAGCGGTCGTTGCCCCCGCGGTTGCCATATCGGTCGTTATTGCCGTAGCGGTCGTTACCCCCGCCGCCGTAGCGGTCGTTTCCGCCGCCGCCGTACCGGTTTCCGCCGCCCCGGTAGCCACCGCCGCCACCGCCGTTTCCACCGGATCCGTAGGAACGGGGACGATACCCGCCGCCTCCGCCGCCACCGTTTCCGAAACTGCGTTTCGGGCGGTCCTCCTTCGGGGTGGCTTCCTTGACCACGATGGTGCGTCCGCTCAATTCGGATTCGTTCAATGCGTTGATCGCCTCGTTCGCCTCATGGTCGTTCGGCATTTCTACAAAGCCATACCCTTTCGATTTGCCGGTCAGCTTGTCATCGATCACTTTTGCGGAGCTGACTTCCCCGAACCGCTCGAATACTGCCTGAAGTTCTTCACTGGTTGTGTTGAAATCCAACTTTGCAACAAAAATATTCATACGATAAACTTTAAAATGAGAAAAAGGATAAAATAAGCCACACGAACTTGTCAGGGATACCCTGTCCTACCGATGGTACCGGTAGGTGCACACCTTGGACCCCGCACCCATCGGCATGTCAGGTGGACATGCCCTTGCCGGGCCGGTGCCCGGCTTCTCGGAAGCCAGGCCCAAAGCGGTGGATACCAGGGTAGATGGATCGTACGCCCAGGACCTTTCGATGCAATCGAAACGGTCGACAGGTGGCCATACGAATTCCGACAGGGGAGGTAATCCCCATGTAAGCGTCAACCGACATCACGGTCGCACGCACGGCACAGGAGAACGGCGCCGCTGTGTTCCTCCGCTCCATACCTGACCTGGTATGGTGCGGGGCTTCCCTTCCCGGGCCGTGATTCCCACTTGGCCCGGAAGCGGTGGAAGCATACGGATGACAGGTTTACAACCTGCTATCCGATCCAGGTCCATCAAATAAAAACGCTTATACCAATGCGGATTCGGCAGGGTGGACCCGCGTTCCGGTCTGGTATAAGCGTCATTGTTCCGAACAGCATCCTTTGTAAGTAGACTTACCTCCCGCAGCCGATAATGAGGATCAGGACGGCTGTTTTGTCGTTTGATTTATCCGGACAAAAGTAAGGCATGTCATCCAAAAGTTTCAAATTTTTTTAGGTCGGACCCAAGACGAACCAAGGCTGGCAGGGCTGGTTTCCGGTAGGTTCGGACAGGATTCGTGAAAATGACAATTAACAGGCTGACAATACATTACGTGTTTATCGCCCCTTGTCGCCAAGATGTAATCGGTCAAGAGTCACCCAATGGCGGCAAATAATTTTTGCGGAATGGAACAAGGGTGGCGGTGTTTTCTTACTTTCGCACCGGCAAGCGCCATACGACCAGTTCCTTTCGAACCCCCCCAGGGCAGAAATGCAGCAAGGGTAGATAGTTGAGCGGTGCGGTATGGTTGCTTGCCTTATTTTTTGCCTGCCAGCCGCTCACCAAGGGTGATTCCATGAATCCGCCGTATCCGACCGGGCGGTACCAGCACCCGGTCACAAACATCATGTGGCCCTGGTACCGGCCGGATTCCGGCCTGCGCAGCCACCCGACATCGCACCATCCAGATGAATACGACCGTACCGAACAAGCAGGATATCCGGCAACTGCGTCTCCCGGCATTGGAGGATGCGCTGGTCGGCATGGGATTCCAACGGTTCCGGGCCCGGCAGGTATGGGAATGGCTGTGGAAGAAGAACGCGCATTCCCTGGCGGAAATGACCAATCTTTCCCTGCGGGACCGGGCCTTGTTGTCGGAGCGGTTTGAAATCCGGCCCATCTGTGCGGATAAGGTCCAACGCAGCCTGGACGGCACGGTGAAGTCGCGGTTCCGGTTGCATGACGGCCATTTCATCGAGTCGGTATTGATTCCTGCACCGGCGGACGGGCGCTATACGGTTTGCGTCTCCTGCCAGGTGGGGTGCAGCTTGTCCTGTCGTTTCTGTGCCACCGGGCAGATGAAGCGGATCCGCAACCTGGAAGCGGCGGAGATTGTGGACCAGGTCGTACTGGTCAATCGGCAGTGCCTGGAGATATTCGGGCATCCGCTCACCAATATCGTCTACATGGGGATGGGGGAGCCATTGTTGGCTTATCGCCCGGTCCTGGAAAGCATCGAGCGCATAACCGCGGCGGACGGTCTGGGTATGTCTCCCCGCCGGATCACCGTGAGTACGGCGGGAATCGCCAAGATGATCGTCCGGCTGGCGGACGAAGGCGTCCGGTTCAACCTGGCCCTGTCCCTGCATGCGGCCACGGATGCGCAGCGGGATACGATTATGCCGATCAATGAGGAGAACAATCTTCCGGTGCTGATGGACGCACTCCAATACTTTTACCAGCGCACCCGGAACAGGATCAGTTTCGAATACATCGCATTCCGCGATTTCAACGACCGGGAGGAGGACGCGGCGCAACTGGTGAAGCTGTGCCAACGATTTCCGGTGCGGGTGAACATCATCGAGTACAATTCCGTCCCGGGCCTGGATTTCCAGTCCTCCGGCGAGGACCGGATCGACCGTTTCGCGGCCTACCTGAGCCGTCGGGAGATTGTCGTGACGGTCCGCAGGAGCCGGGGCAAGGACATTGACGCCGCCTGCGGCCAATTGGCCAACCGCTGACAAGCGGGGTCGTGTGGCACCGTCACAGGCGGGCATCGAAGTTCACCAGGGAGACGAATCGGGCGATTCTTCCTTTTATTTCCAATTCCGACAAGTCAACCAGGCGTTCGATTCCGAATTTTTCCACACAAAATGAAGCCATAGCCGAACCGTAGATGACGGCCCGCTTCATGTTTTCAAAGGAATGGTCCAGGGTACTGGCCAGGTACCCGATGAAACCGCCGGCAAATGTATCCCCGGCACCGGTGGGGTCATATACGGATGCCAAGGGCAAGGCCGGCGCGAAAAAGATATCATCCCCATGGAACAGCAAGGCGCCATGTTCCCCTTTCTTGATGACCAGGTAGGATGGCCCCATGTTGCGGATGGTTTCCGCTGCCCGGACGAGGGAATGTTCCCCGCTCAATTGTCGGGCCTCCTCGTCGTTGATCAGCAGGCAATCCACTTTCCGCAAAACGACCCGAAGGTCATCCAGTGCGGTATCCATCCAAAAGTTCATGGTGTCCATGGCGATGAATGCCGGTTTCTCCGCCAATTGTTCCAGCACCCGCAGTTGGACGGCCGGGGTGAGGTTGCCGAGCATGAGGTAACGGCTGGCCTTGTAGTGTTCGGGTAGGACCGGGTCGAAACCGGCGAGTACGTTCAATTGGGTATCCAAGGTGTCCCGGCTGTTCAGGTCCCGGTGATAGCGGCCGGCCCAAAAGAAGGAGCGTTCGCCTTGCTTGCGTTGGAGTCCTGCCAGGTCGACACCCTTCCGCTCCAACAGGTCCAGGGTGTCCTGCGGGAAATCATCCCCTATGACGGAAACCAGGTGGATGGACGGGACGAAATAGGAGGCGGCCAGGGAAATATAGGTGCAGGCGCCGCCGACGATTCGGTCCGCTTTTCCAAATGGGGTTTCGAGGTCGTCGATGGCGACGGTGCCGACGGTCAGGAGCGACATAGTGTTCTATTTATTGCTTAGGATTGATTTTTCCCGGCGGGGCACCGATTCGGGAATGGCCGCCGGGCCGCCGTTTGCTAACCGGCCCCATGGGTTACTTTCTTGGGTCCCGGTTGCTACGGCGTGCGAAAATAGGAATTCCCGGTCAATTCCCGGGGTATTATTCCGATGCCCGCCGCCGGGCAGGCCCACCATTTTTTTCAGCGGAAAAAAATAAAAAAAATAGGGGGGAGGTTTGCAAAATCATTCAAAACTGTCCTACATTTGCGTCCGCCTTCGGGCAACAACAACAGGTTGTTCCGCAGGAAATGCCTCCTTAGCTCAGCTGGTTAGAGCGGCGGACTGTTAATCCGTAGGTCCAAGGTTCAAGTCCTTGAGGGGGCGCCACAAAAATGCCGTTGCCGGATATACCGGGCAGCGGTTTTTTTTTGCCCTCCGGGGAGGGGTTGTCTTCCCGTCCCCGTGAGTTTGCTCGGAAACGCTGCGAAAAAAGCCCATCCCCGGCCACCGGGGATGGGCTTTTTTCAGGAATCTGTTCCGAAGGGATCAATCCCGGACCTTCCGCTGCCCGGCGAGGTCCAGCATAAAGGCGTATTCCATGGCGGTCTCGCGATAAGCCCGGAATCTTCCGGACTGGCCGCCATGGCCGGCATCCATATTGGTATGCAGGAGCAGGGGATTCCGGTCCGTTTTGAGGGCCCGGAGCCTGGCGACCCATTTGGCGGGCTCCCAATACTGGACTTGGGAGTCGTGCAGCCCGGTCGTGACCAGGATGGCCGGATATTCCTTCGCTTCGATGTTGTCGTACGGGGAATAGCTCAGCATGTAATCGAAGTATTCTTTTTTGCGGGGGTCTCCCCATTCGTCCCACTCAAAGGTCGTCAACGGAATGGATTCGTCCAGCATGGTGGTGACCACGTCCACGAAAGGTACGGCGGCGACCACCCCGCGGAACAGGTCGGGCCGCAGGTTGACGACGGCGCCCATCAACAAGCCGCCGGCGCTGCCGCCCATCGCAAACAACTGATTCTTGCCGGTGTATTGTGCATTGACCAGGTGGTCGGCGCAATCGATGAAATCCGTGAACGTATTTTTCTTCTTCAGCAGTTTGCCGTCGTCGTACCAATGGCGCCCCATTTCCTGTCCGCCGCGGATGTGGGCGATGGCGTAGGCGAACCCGCGGTCGAGCAGGCTGAGCCTGGCGGCGTTGAATCCCGGGTCGATGCTGTAACCGTAGGAGCCGTAGGCATAAAGCAGAAGCGGCTGGGAGCCGTCCTTGCGAAATCCTTTCCGGTACACGATGGAAATGGGCACCTTCACGCCGTCGCTGGCGGTGGCAAATACCCTTTCCGAGACATAATTGGCCTTGTCGAAGCCTCCGAGCACGGTCTGTTCCTTGAGAAGTTCGATGGAACGGCCTTGCATGTCGTAATCCAGGACGGTGGCCGGCGTGGTCATCGATTGATAGCTGATCCGTACCTTGTCGGTTTCGTAACCCGGGTTGTTGGAGGGGTAGGCGACATACACCGCTTCCCCGAAATCGATGTAGTGGTCCGTTCCGTCGGACAGTTGGTAGATCCGCAGGCGCAGGAGTCCGTCCGACCGTTCCGATAGCACGAGGCGGTCGCGGAAGAAGTCGGCACCCTCGAGGAAGATGTCCTCCCGGTGGGGGATCAGTTCCTTCCAGTCTGCCCGGGAGGTTTTTCCGGGGGCGGCGGTCATGAGCCGGAAATTGCGGGCATCCAGATTCGTGCGGACATACCAGGTGTCGCCGGCATGGTCCACACCGTACTCCAGGTTCCGTTCCCGGGGTTGGAAGACCGTCCATTCCCCGTCGGGAGTATCAGCATCGAGGTACCGGTATTCCTGGGAGAGGGTTTGGCTGGCGGAAATCAGGATATACTTCTTGGATTTGCTCTTGCCGATACCGAGGTCGAAGGTTGCGTCGGATTCGTGATAGACGACTGGGTCTGTGCTCGGGGCCGTCCCCAGTCGGTGTTTCTTGATTTGGAAGACGCGGAGTGTTTCGTCCTTGATGCCGTAGAAGACGGTCTTGTTGTCATTGGCCCACACAATGCTGCCGTCGGTGCCGGGGATCTGTTCCGCCAGGGTTTCACCGGTTTCCAGGTTGCGAAAACGGATGGTGTAGATCCGGCGGCTGAGGGTATCCTCGGCATACGCCAGCCAACGGTTGTCGGGGCTGACGGTGAGTCCGCCGGCATGGTAGTAGTCGTATTGCCGGGCGAGGGCGTTGATATCCAGCATCACTTCCTCGTCGGCTTCCGGTTGGTTTTTCCGGCGGCAATACACCGGATATTCCTGGCCTTCGGCATAGCGGTAATTATACCAGTATCCGTTGTCGAGTTGCGGGACGGAAGCATCCTTTTCCTGGATCCGTCCCTTGATTTCGGCGAAGAGTTCTTCCTGGAGCGGTTCCAAACCGGCCATGACGGATTCCCGGTATTTGTTTTCGGCTTCCAGGTAAGCGAGGACCCGAGGGTCTTCCCGCTGGTTCATCCAATAATATTCGTCTGTTCGTGTGACCCCATGGTCATTGAAGACGGTGGGATCCTGCTCCGCAATTGGCGGAGGGGAGGTCATTCGTTCCTGCATGGTCGAGCTTTGTTGGGAGGAGGGTGGTGTGGCATGTTCCGAACAGGCGGACAACAAGAGCAAAGTGCTTGCAAGGGTTACGGCCTGCAGCCGGTCATGGATGGATGGCATGTTTCAATGCTTGTGAAGGTCGATACGATCGGTCGGATACGAGCGCTTGCGCCGCCGTATGAATGGAATACCGGGCGCCGGTTCCGTCGTTCCTGCCGAAACGTTTGCGAATGTAGGCTTTTTTTGGCAACGGACGGGAAGTCGGGGACCGATCCGAAGGGGGAGGGGCCGGCGGATTGAATCCGCCGGCCCCTCCAGCCGGATGGGGAGGGCGGCAGGAGGCGGCGCTCCTGCAAGTGGGGGTCAGGAGCCGGTCTTGACGAAACGGTGGGACTGCCGGGCGGGATGGCCGTACACCGACAGGGAGAGGTAGTACAAGCCGTCCGGAAGGTCTGCGAGGTCGAGCTGGAAACGGTGGGGGCCACCCGGTAATTTTCCGAGATCCTGGGTGTGGACGGGTTGTCCGAGGGTGTTCAGGATATCCAGTCGTGCATCTGCCGCGGCGTCCAGCTGAAGGTCCACCCATAAGGATTGGGACGTGGGGTTGGGATGCAGGAAGGTCCGGCCCGGAAATGTTTGCCGGGTGGAAACGGGTGGTTCCGTGATCGATCCGACGATAAAGAAGAAAAAATCGCCCGGTAGTTGGGTGGTCAGCCGGGTGGTGACCCGCAGGAGGTAAATGGTCGGGACATCCGGGAGTCCGCTGACCGTGGTGACTTCGCTGGGGGAGGCATCGTTCATGAAAAGGCAGGAACCGAAGATGACATTGGTGTCGACGGGCTGTTGGCAGGCGTCGAACATATCCAGGTAGAAGGAGGCGGCGGGTTGGTCGTTTCCTTTGAGGAAGCGGAATTCCAGCGATTCGTTGCCGTAGGTGTTGAACCAATACCAGACGTCCGCGAACTCCCCGCCGGCGGTATTGGTGCCGAAGCATTGGGCATTGGGGAAGATGAAGTCGTTTTGGTCGAAGGTGGCGTTCACGGTGGTACCTACGATGGGATTGTCGAAGTCGTCGGCTTGTTCGGCCGTTACGATCCAGGCGGAATCCGGCAGGGTACAGCCGTCGTTCGCGGGGGGAGCCGGGGGGACTACTTCCACGAGGTCGAACACGCCGGTACCTTGGTCGCCGTTCCAGCCGCCGAGTCGCAGCAGGTAGGTTTCCCCTTCGACGACATCGAATAGTACCCGGGAGGTGTAGAAGGAGCAACCGGAGCCGTCATCGTTGCAGGCATACAATTGGTCGGCGGAAGGGGTGCAGGTGGCACCGGGACCATACACGGCGAGCCGGGAGTCGAAATTGATCTGGTCACAGGTGCTCCATTCGACGGTTCCGGTGAGGGGGGCGGTGAAGCGGTACCAGATATCGGCTTGTACGTTGGGATCGCCGAATCCGAAGCAGGCCGAGTTGTTGGGTTGCTGCGGACCGTCGGTGGTCGCGTCCACGTTGGTGAAGGCATAGTCCTCGACCAGGGAGATATCGATGGCCAGGTCGCAGAAATCGTTCGGCAGGGAGGAGGTGAAGGGGGTCAGTGTGAAGGTTCCTGTGCCGGCTTCCCCGGGTGCGGTCTCGCCCCAGCCGCCAAGTCGAAGCAGGTAGGTTTGTCCGGCTTCCGCCGGAAAGATGATCCGGGATGTATTGCCGATGCAGGTGCCGAAGTCATCGTTGCAGGTCAGCAGGTCGTCGTCGTTCAAAGGGCAGGTGGCACCGGCATTGTACACGGCGATCTTGGTGTCGAAATCGGCCGTGCCGCAGAGGGACCAATCCACGAGTCCGGATTCCGGTGCGGTGAACCGGTACCAGATGTCCCGGAACAGGGTGTCGTTGGTGCTGGAAGGGCAGGGGGAATCCAGGTGCAGCGGGCCGTCGGTGGTGGCTTCGGTGGTTTGGAAGGAAACCGTTTCACCCAACAGCACTTCGGCGGCCTGGTCGCAGTTGTCATTGGCGGGCACTTGTGCCGTTAACCGGGTGGCGGCCAGCAGCAGCCAAAAGAAGAGGAGGTAAATCTTTGTTTGCATGGCGTTTCGTTTGGATGAGAACCGGTGCGCCGGGCGCAAGCCCTGGTATCGTACCGGGCGGCAAAAGCCTGCGGATGAGAACCGGAGTCGGGAGGTCCGTCATCGGCCTTACCGGGAAAAACCAGGTCCGACAGGTCCATATGCTGACGTAAGGTAACGATTTTCGATTATTTTACGCATTCTTGCCGAATAAACTGCGATTTTACCAGGTCGGATGGCCGGGAGGGCCCCGGATGTATCGGACTGGTCATTCCAATTTGTCTAAAATGAAGGTAGCGATCATCGGATATGGAAAAATGGGGCGGCAGGTCGAACGGCTGGCCTTGGAAAAAGGGTGGGAGATCGGTTTGCGGGTCCGTGATGCGGAGGAGGCAGCCCATGCGGCGGAGGTCCTCGGCGAAATGGATGTAGCCATCGAGTTCAGCCGGCCGGAAGCGGCTTTCGAGAATGTCCGCCGCTGTTTGGCGGCGGGGGTCCCGGTCGTATGTGGAACCACCGGTTGGACGGAGCGGCTTCCGACGGTGCGGGAATTATGCCGCCGTCACCGGGGTGCCTTCTTGTATGCCTCCAATTTCAGTATCGGTGTGAACCTTTTTTTTGCCATCAACCGCCGATTGGCGGCCTTGATGGACCGGCAGCCTGCTTATCAGGTGGCTATCGAGGAAGTACACCACGTGCATAAGCGGGACCATCCCAGCGGGACGGCCATCACACTCGCTGCGGACATCGTGGGGGAAGTCGACCGCCTGGAAGGCTGGCTCCCTGTCCTTGGGGATGCCCAATCCGGGATAGGGACGGAGGGGCCGTTTTTTCCGGTGGTATCCATGCGGGAGGAGGAAGTGCCCGGCACCCATCGGGTCGCCTGGTCGTCGCGGGTAGATCGGATTGTGTTGGAGCACATCGCCCACAACCGGGAAGGCTTTGCGGAGGGAGCCTTGTTGGCTGCCCGGTGGTTGGTCGGCCGGGAAGGCTGCTTCGATATGTCGGACGTGTTGGGTTTGGGTACGGAAAGATGAACAGGCCCCGGTCGGGCCTTCCGCCGGAATCCGGTTTTAAAAATAAGCGCGCGATATGTCCCGAATCAGGCAACTGGCCGGAGAAACGGCCATTTACGGTATCAGCAGCATGCTGGGGCGGGTATTGAACTACTTGTTGGTACCGATGTACACCCGGATTTTCACGGAAGCGGAGTATGGCATCGTATCGGAGTTGTATGCCTTGGCCGGGTTGTTTGCGGTCGTATTCATCTACCGGATGGAGACGGCTTATTTCCGGTTCGGATCGGAGCCGGCGGACCGGGAGCGGGTCTTCGGGACGGCGCAGCTATCGGTGGTGGGGACCACGCTCCTGCTGGGCGCGGGCGTCATCCTGGCGGCCGGTCCGGTCACGGCGTGGCTGCACTATGCACCGGAGCAGGCGCTGTATGTCAAGTTGTTCGGAGCCATTCTCTGTTTGGATGCCTTGGCGGAGATCCCGCTTGCCCGTTGGCGGCTGGAAGGACGGGCACTCGCTTTCGCATCCGTGCGACTTTGGGGGATCGCGGTCAATATCGGGGCGAACCTTTTCTTTTTGGTGGCCTGTCCAAGGCTGGCCGCCGAAGGCCAGGCCTGGGTGTTCCGGGTATGGGACCCGGCATTCGGCATCGGATACATTTTCTTGTCCAACCTCTTGGCGAGTCTGCTGGTATTCCTGGTCCTCCTGCCGGGTTGGTTCCGGGTGACCTGGCGGTTCGATATCCGGCTTTGGCGGGATATGGTCGCATATTCGGCCCCATTGGTACTGGCCTCGCTGGCGGGCATTGTGAACGAGACGATCGACAGGGAGTTGTTGAAGCTATGGTTGCCGGGCAGTATACCGGAGCGGTTGGCACAGGTCGGCATCTATTCGGCGGCTTACAAGCTGGCGATGTTCATGAGTCTTTTCACCCAGGCCTTCCGGTATGCGGCGGAGCCTTTTTTCTTCGCACAGGCCCGTCGGGCGGACGCCCGGTCGCAATATGCGCTGGTCACCCGATATTTTACCCTGGCCGGGAGCCTGGCATTCCTGGTGGTGACCTTGTACCTGGATATCTTCCAGCATTTTATCGGCCCTTCTTTTCGGGAAGGATTGGCGGTGGTCCCCATCCTGCTGGTGGCCAACCTGGCATTGGGATTATATTACAACCTTTCCATATGGTACAAACTGACGGACAAGACCCGGTTCGGGGGATGGATTGCGGCAGCGGGTGCCTTGGTGACGATCTTGTTGAATGCCTGGTGGATTCCCCGGTCAGGCTACCTGGGGGCTGCCTGGACGACCTTGGTGTGCTACACGATGATGACGGCCGCCTGCTGGTGGTGGGGGCGTAAATACTACCCGGTTCCTTACGATTGGAAAGCGATGGGATGGACGGTGGGTGGTGCTTTGGCCTTGTACGGTCTGAGTCGGGTGCTGGCACCGCTGTGGCCGGGCGCCCTGTACAAGATGCTTTTCCATACCGGTTTGCTCTTGGGTTTTGTGATACTGACCATCCGCCCGATCCTCATCCGGTGGCGACGGTCGGGTGGTTCCGCCGCGGAATGACCAGGTCGGCCTCGGTAAGGTGCCGGGGCGCAGTCCCGGGTATCGCCGCTGCATGGATACGGGCATTCCTTACCGGCAGGGATGATATGCTGCGGCACCAATGAAAAAGGTGAACGGCCCGTCCGGGCCTTTCACCTTTTTCATTGGTCAAAGGCGTAAATCCGGCCTACTTTACAATTTTACGATTTTCCGGACGGAGACCAGGTGGCCTGCCCGGACGACGACCGAATACATGCCCGGCGGCAGGGAGCTGATATCCAATTCCTTGCCGGGTTGTTGCCCATGCAGGACCACCTGCCCCAAGGAGTTGAGTATCCGGACGGCATCGATGGTCGGCGAGGCGGAGATAAAGATCCGGTCGTTGGCGGGATTCGGGTACACGGCCAGGGACTGGGACAAGGCACTCTCCCCGACTTGGCTCAGGGGGATGATGTCTGCTGCATAACGGGGGAAGAATTGGTAGCCGTCGTCACAGGGCGCCGTGTCGAAATGCCCACCGATTCCGCGGGCATGAAAAAATCCGGTGGGAGGGGGCATGCTGTACAATTCGCAATCGTTGTCGATGCGCATGGTGTTGGTGAAGGTGCCGTTGGTGACCTGTACGTTGAATCCGGGACCGGTGCCGGTCCATTCGGCCGGATTCACCAGCTCCAGGTTGGTGAGCTCCACGAGTCGGGATTCGAAGGATTCGTTGAGGAAAGTCGTGATGAAGGGATCCTGCAGGTCATTTCCTTGGGAGACCAACCACAGGGTATCGGGGATGATTTCCGTCAGGCAGGCGTACTGGTCGATGGTACCTTGGACGATCAGTTCGTCGCCCTCCTGGACCACATATCCGAATTCCTGGACGGGGCTGTAGACATTGATGCCACCGGTTCCGTCGATCAGGGTGAAGGATAATCCGGTTCCCCCCCGGAAATCCACGCCGTGGACAATCCCCTGCAGTTGGCAGGTGCGGCCGAGGGAATCCGGAGCGCCGTTGTTGTTGACGGAAGTGACGGATCCGATGGGGTAAGGCGGATAGGAGAGAGGGCACTCCACGGAGATGGTGACATTCGCCTCATCGCAATCCACCGCATCGCAGACAAGGTAGGAGAATTGGTCTTCCCCGCAGAATTCCGGGTCGGGCGTGTAGACGAACTGTGTTCCGACCAGCTGCACGGAGCCGTGGTCGGGTTCGCCGGCCAGGGTGACGGAAACGACGGGAATCGGGGTGATATCGTTGTTGAGCACCGCAATGGTGACGGCCGTCTCGAAAGGGGTGGTCACAAAGTCGTCATTGGCGACCGCGGTGACGGGCGGAACCACCGAGTAGCTGCAGACAGGGAAAGGATTGCCGGCGGTGGCATTGGTGGCGACGAGGTCGAAGGCATCCACACCGCTGAAATTCCAGTGGTCGGGCTGGTACAGGCTCGCATCGGGGCCGGTCCCGCTTTTCCGGTAAGCCCATCCGTCCGTATAAGCCCAGGGCAGGGACCCGCCGCTGTGGTTGATTTCCCCGAAGACATCGATGACGATATTGTTCTCAAAGAGTTCGATGGCATCGTCGCCGTTGATACCGGCGGCGGTGGCGGTCACCGTGGGGTAGAATCCGAAGAAGTCGAAAAAGAGGGAGCTGTCGTTGGCGACCCAGATGCATTCCCCGGCTGCGAGGGAAATGGCCGGCAGGGGAACCTCCAATCCGTCGGAGCCGCCGCCGTTGTTCGCGAAGCCGACCCCGTAGATGCTGAGGTCGGGAATATCCTGGACGGCCTGGAATTCGGCGCCCTTGGTCCAGGTGCCACCACTTTGCACCTGGGTATCATAGACCCCGGTGATGACCATGGCGGCGGATACGGGGGCGTCGTTGTCGAGGATGGAGAGGTGGAAGGACCCGCCGGTCGGGGCGACGATGGCGCCGTTGGTAGGGTTGCCGAGGGAGAGGTGGACGGTTTCGGTGGATTCGATATCGGTATCATCCAGGATCACCAGGGACAAGGTGACCGTATCGGACAGCAGCCCGCCCGGGAAGGTCAGGGTCTGCGGCAGGGGCAGGTCGAAATCCGATCCGGGTAGGGCCGAGCTGCCCGGTTCCAGGGAGAGGGTGACTTCCGTCGGGTCGGCATTGCCATTGGACATGGCCACGCGGACAAAGACGGTTCCCGCGTTTTCCAAGAGGGACAGGTCGGTGTTGAGGAAGCTGATGACCGCTCCTACGGGGCATTGCGAACCGGATTCGGGGTTGGCCAGTATTTCCACGCCGCTGACGGAAAAACCGGTGGGTGTAGTGGCGGCGGCCCAGTTGGCCGGGTTGTCATTGTCGGCATTCACATCACAAAGCACGAGGGAGGAACCCAAACCATCCGGTTCGGTCGGCCAAGGTGCACTGTCGCCGTAGGCGACGGAGTCTACGAGATTACCCTGGGCATCGGAAAGGACGATGGTTTCCCCGGTGTTGTTGAGGACATTGTTGTTGGTTTCGTCCCAGTCCAGGGAATTGGTGCCGAAGGCCAGGTCGAACAGGTCTTTGTTAAGGGCGACGACGAGATACTGGTCCGGTTCGAGCAGGTAAGGGGGGAAAGTGAAATCGATGGCATCCGAGAAGGTCCAGTTTTCCAATTGTACGGGCGTGGTGCCGCGGTTGTAGAGTTCGATGAACTCATAGCTGTCCGTACCCGGGTTGTTGTACATGATTTCCGTGAGGATGACATCCTGGTCGGAGCCGGGATTTTGGACGGTGATGGTGCCGGTCATACCGAGGCTGAAGTGGGGGTCGCAGTGATATTGGTAGACGCCGGGCAGGGTGAAGGTGTGGGTGAAAGTCCAGGGAGCGGGGGCGACGGCACCACTGGAAAAGCTTTCCGGATTGTCCGGGTAGCTTTGCTGGGAGCCGTTGACGTTGTGGGAGCCGCCTTGGTTGACGAAGGCGACGGTTTCACCGGCCTGGATGGTGAGGTTGTCGGGCGCGAAGGTCAGGCCTTGCAACAGGACGGTATGGTCTTGGGCGGAGGCGGTCTGGAGCAGCAGGAAGCTGGCCAGGAGACTACTGAGTAAGGGCTTTTTCATACAGCGAATTATTTGTGAGGTATTTACCGCGATGCGCAATCCAGGCACGGCCGGGAGGCCGGGTAAAAGTACTTCAACATTCGCAGAGTGCGGAAAAAAGCGGCTTAAAATATCGGGTTGGGAGCGCGGAGCCGTTCCAGCTCCCCATTCGGTCAATCCGGATGTGCCCTCCCTTGGATGGAACCTTGCTGATAGGCCTGTTGCCATTGTATCCAGGTACTGTCGGCGCCGGCGAGGTCGGGTGATTGACCGGAAAGCAGGTCGGGCTGGCCCGCCAGTACCCAGGCGGTATACCAGGCGCTGGCGACCGCCCGGATGGCTTGCCGCATCCGTATTTCCACCATATTGCCGAGTCGCCGGTGATAGGCCTCGGAAAAGTCCTCGCAAGGGACCTTGACGACAGTGCGTCCTCGCGTTTCAAAGCAGAGCTGCCGGTCCGCGGGAAATTCCTGTCTCAGCAGGCGTTCCGTCCGCAGGACGGAATCCACCAGCGCATGGCTGTCCAGGATGATTTGCCAGAAGAAACCGTCGGCATCCTGGAGGAAAATGGCGGGGCGAATCCAGAAATCATAGGCATCTTCGGCGAACAGTTCCGGGAGGCGGCTTTCCCAGAAGGCATGGATACCGGTCTGGCCGGTCAGTTGGCCGTTGTAATTCTCCGTGGTATGCAGGGGGACGTGCGCATCGGCGATGTAATGCCCCATGTCCGCGGCGAGGCGGAGGATCCGGCTGTGGTCGTGGTTCCGGAAGGCATCGGTGAGTTGCGACAAGGAATGGCTCAGGTGGTACGGCAGGATGCCGTGTTCGGAAAGCCGGTCGGTGAGCAGCAGGTCGCTTGTCCAGCCGGTCGGGGGAGCCAGCCAAGCGGGCAGGCTGTCCTGCGGCACGGTCCAGGGAGTCTCGAAGCGCCGGGGCAGGGCGGTCTTCCGGAACCAATCCGACAGTTCCCGCCGGGTCGGGGGAGCGGGGTGTGCAGGTTGGAGCAGGGGATGCCATTCTACCAGGCTGTCGGACGGTGTGACGGGTTTCCGGAACAGGGGGATGGTGTCCGGGCCGGGACCGACAAACCGCCACTCCGTCATTTGCAGCATGGCATCGTGCCATTGTCGGGGAAGGTCCGGGAAAGGGGGGCTTCCGTAACGGTCGAGGTCCAGGTAATGCCGGGGTGCTTCATGCGGGGAGGCATATCTTCGCTTGTCGGCATCCACGGCGTGGTCGGACAGGTAGTCGATGGCAGGTTTGAAATAGGAAAAAAGGGGAGGCGGCAGGGAAAAGACGGCTTGGCGGTTGATGAGTCGGTGCCCGTAAAAGCCCCAGGCGGGGACGGGCTCCGGTTGCCGGGGTAGCAGGGTGACGACCAAAGCGGTCATCCAGAAGGAAGGTTTCATGGCGGTTATGGTTTTCGAGGGTGGATTACGAAGATAGTATATTCCAAGGGAAAGGACAACACCGGGTGCCGGATTCCCGGAGCGGGTCTCACAAGTAGATCACCAGGGAGCCTGTCAAATCACCTTGCTCTGTTTCGAAGCCGACGAACAACCTGGATTTACCCTTTCGGTTGGTCGTGATTGCACTCAGGAAAAGGTCGGCTGTAAGGGGCTTGTCGCTGGGGATGGTGCCCTGGTATTCCAGCTCCAGCTTTTTTCCCCAGACGGGGCCATGTTTGTTGTCCTTGCCTATGGCGTGCAAGGTGGCCACGATGGCGGCATCCCCCAGGATGCGGATGGCGAGGGGCATGGATACGAAGGGTACCGGAGATCGGACCTGGGCGAGGAAACGGTACCGACGGTCGCTGATCCGCCGAAAGGAAGTGAAAGTATAGGAATCGGTCCTGATCTCATCGGATAGGTAGCTGCTCTGCAGGGCCTGGACCTGCTCCTCGGCCAAGGGGGGCTGCTCGTTCTCCGCCGTGGGGTCCCAGCGGAGTTGTTGGAGGAAAAGCCGGTTGAAGGTACGTTCCGCATGGGTGTGGAGCACGGCCTGGGATCCGTCCAACAAGACCCAGGCGGGAATGGTCCTGCCGTTGAAGTTATTGGACAAGGCGAAGGTATAGGCACCGGCATTGGTGATGAGCAGGGGATCGCCGGGGTTTTGGCCGGTGAGGTCGGTATTCGGCAGCAAGGTATCACCGGCAAAGCAGAGCGGTCCGGCGAGGGCGTCCTCACCCTGGAATGGGAGGGGTTTGTTCCGATGGTCCAAAATGGTATGCGGCCAATGTAGGAGGGTCACCTTGGCGAGCTGGTCTGTCCCGGCATCGACGATGCCCCAGGTCTTGTGTCGGGAATCCTTTTTGGTCAGCAGGGTGACGAGCAAGCCGACGGCATTGCCGACCAGGGCATGGCCGGGTTCGGCATAATAACGGTACCCCGCTTTCCGCAGGTCATTCAGGCAACTTGTCCAATCAGCCAGCTGCGGGAAGGCCTGTCCGGGGGTGAAAGCGATACCGAGTCCGCCGCCGATATCCAGGTCCTGGACGGGGTGTCCCCATTCCCGGAGGCGGTCTGCCCATTCGTGAAGTTTGGCCAGCGCCCGGCGGAAGGTGTCCAGGTTGTCCATCTGCGTGCCTACATGCAGGTGCAGTCCGTCGACCGTAAGGCCGGTCTCCGCCAGGAGGGGCGGCACCTGTTCCTCCGGAACGCCGAATTTGGAGGACGCACCGCCGTGGGCCATGAGTTCCTGGTTCTTTTCCGACCGTTCATAGGAGGCGTCGAGCATCGGGTTGATGCGCAGCCAAACCTTTCCCGGCAGGGTGTCGGCAACCGGGGCGACCGCTCGGATGGCGGCCGGGTCGTCGAGTACCACGGTAGCCCCTTCGGCCAACAAGTGCACGCAATAGGCCATGTCCTGGAACGGGGTGTTGTAGACGATATGGCGGTATGGGATGCCGGCCAACAAGGCCAGGTCGACCTCCTGGGCATTGGCACAATCCGCACCTGCACCGGCGTTTCCCAGGATGTGCAGGACGGCGGGTGCCGGATTGGCCTTGACCGGGTAGAGCACTTGTGCGGGGTTTCCGGTGAATGTGCGGAACGCATGCAGGTTGTCCAGCAATTGGTCTTTGTCCACGAGCCAGACCGGAGAACCGAAGGTCTTTT
Source organism: uncultured Saprospiraceae bacterium (assembly GCA_964573725.1). Lineage (GTDB taxonomy): Bacteria > Bacteroidota > Bacteroidia > Chitinophagales > Saprospiraceae > UBA6168. The sequence goes on along the minus strand of CAZNLJ010000050.1, from coordinate 14,283 downwards.
GCAAGGCAGGTAAGTCCGCCTTTTCCGTCCAGGGCGGGAAAACTGATTCCATTTGCATTGTTTTTGTGTTACGCCGGGGGTTCGGCGGGTGCCGGTGCTTAACGGCGGCGCATCCACCAACCCAGCCAGAGGCCGACGATGCCCCACTGTGCGGCCCAGTCGATCAGGTAGGGCAGGGAATCATTGTCGAACCAGCTGCTGTCCAGGTAGGGGATGGTCAGAAAGGCAATGCCGCCGACGGCGAGGCTGTTCCGGACGGCGATGCCGATGGTGACGACGGGCAGTTGCAGCAGCAGCCAGACCAGCAGCGCGGCAGCGACCAGGTCGGCGGTGAGGCTGCGCAACATCGGTTTGGCCATGCCGGTGTCCAGGGCGGCGTGGTATTCGATTCGGGCCCAGGCCTGGCCATGGGCTTTTGCCAGGAAAGATTGCGGATCCTCCCCGGGTGCCGCCTGCGGCAGGAGATAATTGCCGGGTACCAGTTCGGTGGACAAGGTCGCCAGCAGGGTATCCTGGCGGTCGGTGTAGCCGGTCTCAGCTCCGTGCAGGTTGAGCGCGGCAAAGGAAAGGAATTGCCAGAGGAAGAGGAGGATGCCCGAGACGGCGACGGCAATGATTCTATTTTTCATGGCGGAGTTTTCGGTAGGTGATGGTGTCCGGGTAGAAAACCAGGACATATTTAGGAAAAAAAAAGGAAAATCCGCAGGGTGGGACGCAAAAAGTGGGACAGCAGGCACGGCTTGCCCGATGCCGGCCGGGATGGAGGGGCATCCCGGCCGGCCTTGTTCGGGCGTCCGTCAGCGGCCAGCCCGCCCTTGGAGGGATTGCTGGTCCAGCGTGATCAGGTGTCCGATCGGCTTTCCCTGGCGATAGGCCTGGACGCGGACGGTGACGGGGCCTTCCGGGAGGGTGAACGGTTCGGAATAGCGGGGGGAATACCGATCCGGCATCGTGTCATCGATGGAATAATGGATGTCGATACCGGGGATTTCGCTGCGCATCTCGAGGAGGAGGCCGCCGTCCGTCCGGCGTGTTTGGACGATCGGGTCGTACACCGCCCGGGCATAATGGATGCCGGCCTGGTCGAACCTTTCGAAGTGGGCTTCCATCCGGGGGACGAAAGCGTTCCAGTCCTTTTTGGAAGGAGGGGACCAGTACACTTCCGAGAGTGCCCATCCGCGGGGCCAGGTCATGTATTCCGCATGGCGCAGGGTGGGGATTTGTTCCGTCCACAAGTTGGCCTGGCCGCCGAGGATATATTTGGCATCCACACCCGGGGGGACCGGTTCGAAGCTGTAGGCGGTGGTGATACGCAGCCCGGCGTAGACAGGAGGGTCGACCGTCTGGTCGCCCTGGTTGAAATCGATGTATGCGTAGGTGGTGGGGGTCATCACGACATCATGGCCGAGTTGGGCGGCTTCGATACCGCCCTTGACACCGCGCCAGCTCATGACGGTGGCATCGGGGGAGATGCCGCCTTCGAGGATTTCGTCCCAGCCCAGCAGTTTCTTACCTTTTTTTTGCAGGATTTCCTCCACGCGGCCCATGAAGTAGCCCTGGAGGTCCTCCACATGTCGGGTATTGATTTTTTTCATCAGGGCCTGGCAGCCGGGATTTTCCTTCCAGAAGCCTTTGTAGCACTCGTCCCCACCCACATGGATGTAGGGATTGGGAAACAGTTCCGCCACCTCGGTGAAGACTTTTTCCAGGAACACGTAGACATTTTCATCGGAAGGGTTGAGGGTATTGTCCAGCAGCATGCGGAAGGTCCCGTTGCCGTACCACTCCGCGAAAGGGGTGCCGGGATTGACGCGGATGCTGGTATCGCCGGTGCAGCTCAGTTCCGGATATGCGGCGAGCGCAGCCATGCTATGGCCGGGCACGTCGATTTCCGGAACGATGGTAACGTGTCGTTCGGCGGCGAAGCGGACGACTTCGCGGATGTCCTCCTGGGTATAGAATCCGCCGTACGTGGCAGGTTCTCCGGGCCGGGGCGCGGCGCGGTCGCCGAAATGGCCGGCCCGGTCGACGCGCCAGGCACCGACGGAGGTCAGTTCGGGCAGGGATTTGATTTCGATGCGCCAGCCGTTGTCGTCGGTCAGGTGCCAGTGGAAAGTATTGTACTTGTAGCGGGCCATCTGGTCAATGAAGGCCATGACATCCGCTTTCGAGAAGAAGTGCCGGCTGACATCCAGCATGATGCCGCGCCACGGGAAGCGCGGGTAATCCTTCACCCGGACGGCAGGCGCGGTCCAGGCGGCATCCGTACGGGTACTGGATGCGACGGCAGGCGGAAGGAGTTGCAGGAAGGACTGCATCCCGTAGAACAAACCGGCCGGCCGGTTGGCGGAGATGACCACCTTCCTGGGGCTGACGTCGAGGATGTAACCTTCGGTGCCGAGGACGGCTTCCGGACGTTCGAGGAGCAGGAACTGTACATCGGCATTCCGGGCGGCGTCCACCGCCAGGGAGAATCCGGTCGGTGTCCGGAGTTGTGCCGCCAATTGTTGGGCGGTGGACCGGGCTTCCGGTTGGTTGTAACCGATGGTGGTGGAAGCTTGCAGCGTGAATACGCCTTTGCCGACCACCATTTCCACCGGAGCGGGAATGAGGGCGGGCAGTGATTCCTGCGCAGGCAGGGCGGCACAGGCCAGCAGCAGGGCGGCGGACAGATAAGATTTCATGAGCGGATATGGATTGAAAGGATGGTGAATCAATTCTTCAGGTCATTGCCGGGCGGTTCGAGCAACGATTCGTAGGGCCAGAATATCTTTTGGAAGACATGGTGCTGGACCAGCATCCAGTCGCCGGTATTGAGGTCTGCGTAATAGCGTTCCACGATATCGGTGGGACGTTCTCCGGAGAAGGCATCGTTGCGGTAGGTCGGAAAGAGGGTGGCGGTCCGGACGCTGCCCTGGTCATCCGTCACGGAGATGACGGCGAAGGGAACCGTTTGCCGGATGGAGTCCTTTCCGGTCATATTGTTTTCGAAGGCTTCGGCCATGAGGCTGCGGAACTGGAAGAGATAGGCTTCGGCGCTGGCGGGGCTGACAGGCCTGTCGAGCGGCGGCACATTGTCGTAGAAGGGACGCACGGAATAGCGGCCCGCTTCCTTGTCGAGGACGAAGGACTTGTTCCGTTGTTGCGGATACGCCACGCTCACTTGCCGGATGCGGTCGGGATCCTGATAACCGAAGACCGTCCGGTCCCGCCATTTGTCGCCGGTGAGGTCGTATCGGGTCCGGATCTGTCCTTCCATTTGCGGGATTTCGACGACCATGGGTTGGTCGGAATTTTCCATCAGCATCACGGTGCCCCGCGCATCCTGGGTGACGCCCCCGACGTAATAGGCCTTGAGTAGGCGGTTCCGGCGGTCATAGACTTCCACCTTGATGCCTCTGGCGGCGAGTTCGCGGCCGAAGTTCTCCACGGCCTTGACGGGCGGCACGAACTTGAGTTCCACTTGTGTGACGGCCTCCAGCAGGTTTTCGACCGCATTCGGGCTGGCCTTGTACCGGCCGTTGACCTTCCATTCGTTGCCGTTCCTTTCGATGGTGGTGGTTTCGCCCGTCCGTTTCGCCAGGAAAATCTTACCGATTTCCTCCGGATTTTCCACCTTGAACTTGCGATCCCAACCGAGGGCGGTATCCGACCCTTGGAGATTGCGATACAGGTACCAGGCGGACGCAGTCCCGAGCAGGATGAAAATCACCAGTAAGATCCTATTGTTGTTCATAGCAGGCAAAGGTTGCAGGTGAAGACAAGGGTTTGGGCAAATATAAGCAATGCCGGAGCCGGGTGTATCCGGTCCGTGGAAGTGCTTGGATCCGGCGTCCGGCAACAGCGGATGCGGGTGCACAAGCGACCGTCGGCGGCAAGCCGCAGGTCGTCGGGGGACGGGCTTCCGGCAGGGTACCTCAGTCGGCGGATCGATCCGCCGGTTCGTACAACAATTGGTAATATTCGGACAACATCCGCTGTACGGAGAACTGTTCCATGGTGCCGAGGATGCTGGCCCGCATCATATCCAGCCATTGGCGGCGGTGTTCGTAGTAGGTGGGGATCACTTCGGCGGTGAGCACCTGGTACAAGGCCCGCAGGTCGTGTTCGTCCTGTACGGCGGGATCGGGGTGTTCGAAGGCATCCCCGAACTGCCAACCGTTGATGCCGTGCTGGCAAGCTTCCGGCCACCAGCCGTCCAGGATGCTGAAATTGAGGACCCCGTTCATGGCCGCCTTCATGCCGGAGGTGCCGCTGGCCTCCATGGGACGGATGGGGTTGTTCAGCCAGACATCGGAGCCCCGGGTGAGCGCCGCGCCGATGGTCATGTCGTAATCGGGCAGGAAAACCACGGATTTGGGATACCGTTTCTGCATGTCCACCAGGTTGGCGACGATGGCCTTGCCGCCGTCGTCCAGCGGATGCGATTTTCCGGAGAAGACAATCTGCACGGTCTGTTGTTGCAACAGGGGATTCATGACATCCGGATCGCGGAAGATCAGGTCGCTGCGTTTGTAGGCGACCGCCCGCCGGGAAAAGCCGAGCAGCAGTTTGTTGGCGTTGAGTCGGACCCCGGTCCGGCGGAAGACCAGGTCCAGCAGGGCCTTCTTGTTTTCCTGGTGGGGTTTCCAAAGGTCGCCACCTTTCCGCCGGGCCGCTTTCAGCATGTTGTCGTCCACCCAGGTGGGGAGGTGGATGGCGTTGGTGATGGCGATGATATCCGGTTTCTTGTCGACATGTTCCCACATTTTCCGTGCGGTCTCCCCATGGAGTTGAGCGACCGCATTGGCAGCCCGGGAGAGGCGGAGGGCGCCGACCGTCATGTTGAAAGGCTCGCCTCCCAATTTTTCCAGTTGTTTGGCAGAAAGGCAGAGGTTTGCGCCCATGTAGAGGAGCCGGTCGATGGGGTGGCTCTCATTGCCCTGTACCACGGGAGTATGGGTGGTGAACACGATCTTTTCGCGGACCGACCGCCAGGCTTTCTTAAACGACAAACCTTTGGTGGTCTTGCCCGTTTTTCCGGAGGGTACCCCTTCCATCGCTTCCCGGAGGAGTTCGAACCCCGCGAACAGGGCATGTCCTTCGTTGAAATGATATACATCCACGTCGATGCCCAAGGCCCGCAGGGCCCGGACGCCGCCGATGCCGAGGACCATTTCCTGGGCGATCCTTTCTTCCCCGAACCATCCGTAAAGTTGTCCGGTGATCCAGTTGTCCGCATTTTCCGGGATGTCCGTATCCAGGAGGTAGAGGGGGGCGTTGCCGAAGGCCGTCGTTTTCCAGACCTTGCAACGGACATTGCGGTTCCGGATGGAGACATCCACCGCCACGCCGGTATCCTCCAGGAAGTCGTATCGGTAATTATGGTAGGCATCGTAGGGTTGCCCCTGGTCGTCGATCCGCTGTTCGACATAACCTTGTTTCCATTTGATACCGATGCCGACGATGGGGAATCCGTGGTCGTGCGCCCCTTTGAGGTAATCGCCGGCGAGGATGCCAAGACCGCCGGCATAGGACTTGAAGTCCGTATGCAAGCCGTATTCCATACAGAAGTAGGCCGTACGGGGCCGCGTTTTTTCCAATTCAGCCATGGAGGATTTTTTTTTAGCGGGTGATATCGGGCGGCGGGAGGCGCCGGCTTCCTGACCGAAGCAGGCACCAACGGGGCCCCGGGATGGATGGATCGTCCGTGGTCGGGATGGTTTGGGGTCAGTGGCGCATGACATAGCGGTCCGGGGGAGCCAGCCCGGCCAAGTCCGCGGAGGCTTCCGCGAAGCGTTTATCGGCACCGCGCGCCAGCACCTGGAAGACGTCCAGCGTCACCTTGCCGTCCGCATCGCGTTGTTGTTTGCGGAGGACCAGTTCCAGCACGCGGTTGTCATCGATGTCGATGAGCCAGGCATCCTGCATTTCGCAGGCTCCTGCGGCCGCACAGACCCGGTAGGAGAGGTCGAGTTCCTTTTCGAGGACCTGGCGTTCCCCGTTCCAACGGGCGAGCAACAGGGTGTTCCCTTTGCGGATGACGTAGGAGTCGTCGTTTTCCAGGAAATAGCAGGCGAGGACCGGGCTGCCGCCGGGCCGGGCCAAGGCACTGTCCAGTCCGGGCAGCAGGGTTTCCGGGATGGGGGTGCCTTGGTAGGGATAGTCCTGGGGCATTTCGTTGTCCGGTTTGGCGAAGCAATGGAGTTTCACGACGATCTGCGGGTCGAAAAGCGCAGTCAGGGCAGGTGGCGGCATGTTGGCATTTGCCGGATCGGACCCGCCGTCGGCGGCAGGCTGCCCGCAGGCGGATAGGTACAGGATAGGCAACAGCAGCAGCAGGGTCTTCATTTCTGGTTCGGTTGGTGAAGAAAATCGGCCGGTTCGGTCGAAGGGACTGTTCGTTCGGACAAAGTTACGTTTTTTGTCGGTTTTGGGAACTTGCGGTCGGATAAGGAGGAGGGAATCGATCGGGAAACCCGGATAATCCGACGGCCGGTGTGGACAGGGAGGGTGGGGCGGCGGAAAATACCGCTGGTTCCTCTGCCTGATTTTTTGCAAGTTTGCAATAAAAAAACGTCGGGATGTATACCTTGCTCGCCTCCTTCCTGATCGGCCTGTTCGTGGCCATGCTTTTCCTGAACGTCTATTTCCGGGCGAAAGTCCTGCAGTGCTACAAGCGGCTGGTACGGCAACGGGTGGAATTCGGGGCTGCGCACCTGTTCAACCGCCGTCGGCTGGAGCAGGAGATATTGCCCCGGTATCCGGCTATGCGGCAGGACATCCTGGATTTCAGCGACCACCTGCAGCGTTCCATCCGCATGGCCACCGTCCTGCTGTTGCTCATCACCTTGTTCGGTGCGCTGTTGATGTATTACCGGGACTAAAGACCGACACATGCAAGTACCTTTCGACCAGTTCTTTGAGACCATGCAAGCCCTTTTCCGCGCACAAGGGGATCCGGAGCGGGCAGCGGGCCAGATCCGTTACATGCGGAACCAGTTCGATTTTTACGGATTGTCCAATCCGGAGGTCAAAGCCTTGGCCCGGGCGCAGTTCCGGCAGTTCGGTGCACCGCCGGAAGACGCTTGGTCCGTGTTCTTCGCCCAATGCTATGAACAGCCCCAGCGGGAATGGCAGTACCTGGCCCTGCATTTTGCGGAAGGGGCCCTGCGGCGGCAGGGGGAGGCATTCATCGGACATTTGGAGTGGTTGGTCACCCATAAGAGTTGGTGGGATACGGTGGATTGGCTGGCGAAGTTGGTGGGGATGCATTTCGAACGGTTTCCCGGCCAGGTGTCCCCGGTCACCCGCCGCTGGATGGATTCCGGAGACAAGTGGTTGCAGCGGGTCAGTCTCATTTTCCAGCTGCATTACCGGGAGCGGGCGGACTTCGACCTGATGGCCGGCTACATCCTGGAGCTGAAGGATACGCGGGAATTCTTCCTGCAGAAAGGGGCCGGATGGGCCCTGCGCCAGCATGCCCGCCGGTATCCGGAAGCGGTGCGGGAATTTGTCGCCGCGCATCCCGACCTGCCGGCCCTGACCCGCCGGGAGGCGATGAAACACCTGACCGCCTGATGTCGCAAAACGCCGAAAACATAAGGATCCAGCAATTGGTCGTCGGGATAGGCCTGCTCCTGTTCGCCGTGAAGCTGGCGGCCTGGTACCTGACCGGGTCGGTGGCCATCCTGAGCGATGCCCTGGAGAGTACCGTGAATGTCGTTGCCGGATTCATCGGATGGTACAGCCTTCGGATATCGGCGAAACCGCGGGACGAGGCCCACCCCTACGGGCACGGAAAGGTGGAGTTCCTTTCCGCCGGGCTGGAGGGGGCCCTGGTCGCGATGGCAGGCATGGCGATCATATATGAGGCCTTGCACAACCTGCGGGAACCGCGGCCCATCGGTCGGATCGATACGGGAATATGGTTGACGGCGGCGGCGGGGGGCATCAATTACCTGGTCGGTTGGCTGGCGGTCCGGAAAGGGCGGGCGAACCGGTCCCTGGCCCTCGTCGCAAGCGGTCGGCACCTGCAGACAGACACATATACGACCATCGGTATCATCGGGGGGCTGTGGTTGGTCCGGTTCACCGGGTGGCAATGGGTCGACAGCCTGGTGGCCCTGGTACTGGCCCTGATGATCATCGTCACCGGGTACAGGATCCTCCGTTCCTCCCTCGCAGGTATCATGGACGAGGCGGACCGGGAGCTGATCGGCAGGTTCGTGCGGTACTTGGACGCCCATCGGGAAGAGAACTGGATCGACCTGCACAATCTCCGGATCATCAAGTACGGCAGCGTCATGCACCTCGATTTCCACCTGACCGTTCCCTGGTTCCTGACCGTTCGGGAAGCGCACCGGGAGATCGACCGACTCGGGCAGTTGATTCGCGCGGAGTTCGGGGAGGGCCTGGAGATGTTCGTCCACACGGACGGTTGTCTTCCGTTCTCCTGCGGGATCTGTGCCAAGAAGGAATGCCGCGAGCGGCTGCATCCGTTCCGTCGACGGGTCGGGTGGACCGTGGAGAACGTCTCCTCCGACGAAAAGCACCGAATCTAGCCCATCCTCCTGTCCCGCTGCGGGCCGCCCGCACCGGAACGTTCCCGATGTTTGTAATTTCAAAGTATTTGGGTACATTGTGTCGGTTCCCGGTGTTTTTGCCGGGGGCCGAAACCAATCTTGAAAGGTCGAACACATCCCCTGCCGCATATGGTCCGCAAGCGTATCTTGATTGTCCTGGCATTTTTTCCTTTCCTCAAAGCCTTCCTGGTTGCCCAGCCCGTGTCCGGTGGCGGCCCGCTGGCGGATTGCCGACAGGTTGTCCTGGTCGTCAGTCCGGACGACACCGGCATCCGGGCGCGCCTTGCCTGTTATTCCCGGAAGGCGGGAGGGAACTGGACCGAAGCCGGAATCCGGACGCCGGTCGTCCTGGGCCGGACAGGCCTGGCCTGGGGAGTCGGGATGCATCCGGCGGAGGCAGGGACACGCAAGGCGGAAGGGGACGGCAAATCTCCGGCCGGTGTTTATCTGTTGGGACCCGTATTCGGCCGGGCCGCCGATGGGCAGCTTCGGTTCCGGATGCCATACCAGGTGGTGACCGAAGACCTGGAATGCGTGGACGATCCTGCATCCGGGCTGTACAACCGGTTGGTCGAACGGGGTTCCGGACCGGCGGATTGGGCCAGCAGCGAGCGGATGGCCGAGGTCGGCCCGCAGTATGCGTGGGGATTGTTCGTCCAACACAACCTCCCGCCCAAGCCTTCGGGCGGTTCCTGCATTTTTCTCCATATCTGGGGTGGTGCGGACGAGGCGACGGCCGGTTGCACCGCCATGCCGGAACCTGTCCTCCTGGATTTGCTGGAATGGCTGGATCCGGACCTGTCGCCCCGCCTGGTCCAGCTGACCGAGCCGGCCTATCGCCTGTACCGGGAGGAATGGGGATTGCCGGCCCTGCCATAGGGCTGCCGTCGCGCCCGGGCAGTGTCCGATTCGCTTTTTTTCAGGTCCCAGGACCTTTTCCCAGGCAACTAACCACTTCAATCCATTTGTCATGCACCGATCCATTCCGAGCTCCCGTCGAACTTTCCTGAAACAGGGTGCCGCCGCTGCGGCGGGGACCCTCCTGGCCAACGGCTTGGGGGCCTCCCTGCCAGTCTCCCAAGTCCGCCGTCGTATCGCCCTGGTCGGATGTGGCATCCGGGGACTGGGCATGTGGGGCAGGCCGGTGGTACAAGGCTACGGAGACCTGGTGGAATTCGTCGGCTTGTGCGACATCAATCCCGGCCGGTTGGCACTCGCCCAGCGATACCTGGCAGTCGATTGTCCCTTGTTCACCGATTTCGACGAGATGATGCGGACGGTCCGCCCGGACCTGCTGATTGTCACGACCGTCGATGCCACCCACCATACCTTCATCATCAAGGGGATGGAAATGGGGGCGGATATCCTGACGGAAAAACCGATGACCACGGACGAGCAGAAGTGCGAAGCCATCCTGGCGGCGGAGGCCCGGACCGGAAAGCGGGTGACGGTGACCTTCAACTACCGCTATGCCCCGCACCGGCAGAAGATTTGGGAATTGCTGCGGGCAGGTGCCATCGGCCAGGTGGTCAGCGCCGATTTCCACTGGTATCTCGACGTGTACCATGGGGCCGATTACTTCCGTCGCTGGCATGCCTACCAGGACAAGAGCGGATCCTTGCTCGTGCACAAATCGACCCACCATTTCGACCTGTTGAACTGGTGGCTCGACAGCGAACCGGAGGAAGTCTTCGCGTACGGCGCCCTGGAGCATTACGGTCGCAACAATCCGTTCCGCCACACACACTGCCGCCCTTGTCCGCACAAGGGAAGTTGCCGGTTCCATTGGGACATCACGAAAGATCCGGAGCTGGTCGCCTTGTACGTGGACCAGGAGCATCACGACGGCTATCTGCGGGACGGCTGTGTCTGGCGGGAAGACATCGACATTTATGACAAGATGGCGGCATCCATCCGGTATGCAAACCAGGTGTTGGTGAGTTACTCCCTGACGACCTATTCCCCGTACGAAGGTTATCGGATCGCCTTCAACGGAGCGGACGGACGCCTGGAGGCGTGGATCAAGGAACGGCAGCCATGGACGCCGGAAGATGCCGGGTACGACGAGTTGCGGCTCACCACGAACTTCGGCACCACCGAGCTGATCCGCATCCCGCACGGGGACGGCGGTCATGCAGGCGGGGACGAACGCATGTTGGACCGTATTTTCCGATTCCCGGACCAACCGGACACCTGGCGGCAATCGGCCGGTTCCCGGGACGGCGCCATGAGTATCCTGACCGGGATCGCCGCCCGGAAAAGCATACAAACCGGCCTGCCGGTCCGCATCGGTTCGCTGACCAGCCTCTCTCCCCGATAGCCATGTCGAACACCCATGTCCGGGAGGCCGAGCAGGCCGACGCAGCGGCCCTGGCCGCCATTTACAACACCGCCGCCGGAAAATTCACACTGGACCTGGTCCGGCGGGATTCCGGTTGGTTCGAGGAAATGATGCGGGAAATGGGTCCCCGCGAGCGAATGCTCGTCCTGTCCGCCGCCCGCGATACCGAGGATATCCTCGGATTCGGCCTCTTGCGTCGCTACAGTTGGAAGGAAGGGTACCAACATGCCGGGGAAACCTCCGTATTTTTCCGACCGGACGCGCGGGGGTACGGCTACGGGACGGTGCTGAAACGGAACCTGATCGACCTGGCCCGGGCCCTGGATTACCGCCATCTGGTGGCCAGGGTCATGGCGGACAACCAGGCAAGCATCATGTACAACCGCCGGCTCGGTTACGAAATGGTCGGCATACAACGCCGGATCGGATTTGTGGATGGCAAGTGGGTGGATGTCGCCATCCTCCAATTGTGCCTGGACGATTTGCCGGGCGGCCTTGCGGACGCCCCTCTATCAAAGCAACAGTAGACATGGAAAAGAACTATCTCGAGGAAATGCTCGCACAAAGCCGGCTGTCGATGCAGCTTGCGGAGCGGCAGCTGTCTGAAACGACGGCGGAACAAAGGTTGAACGGGGAAACCGCCTCGGCAGGATTCCTGTACCGGCACATCGGGGAATCGATGCATCTTTTGGCCACCTTTCTCGGGGTGCCGTCCTCGCTTCAAAATACGACCATGGGATTCCGGGACGAAGGGCAGGGACGCGATTTGGCGGATAGCCGATCGATCGTAGAGGCGGGCTACCGCCTGCTGGAGGAATACGTCGGAGAGATGTCCCCGGCGGACTGGGCTACAGAGGTCGACACCCCTTTTTTCGGCAAGGTCAGCCGCTTCCGGCTTTTTACCCATATCCTGCTGCACAATGCCTACCACGCCGGGCAACTGGCCCTGACCCTCAAGCGGGGCGCTTGAGGCCGCTGCCGGCTTATTGGAAGCGCGCCAGCCCCAGGAAGCCGATCGGCGCCGCTGTCCGGCCGGTGGTGGCAAGGTCCGCCAGGATGGACCCGACGGCCGGCGCAAACTTGAACCCGTGGCCGCTGAACCCGGCGGCGACCAAGACCCTGCCCTCGGTGCCAGGCAACCGATCCAGCAAGAAGTCCTCGTCCGGCGAATATGTATACAGGCAGGAATCGAAATGGCTCCATGCCGTCCCCGCTTCCGGGAGAAAGCGCCGTAGGCAGTCCGTGAGGACCTCCTTTTCCGCCGCAAGGACGGGCGGCCTGGCCGCACCCGCCTGGATGACGGGGCCCGGGGCGTGATGGGCTATCTTGCAGCCGGCCGGCGAAGCCGGCATGTCGGCGGACAAAGCGGGAAAACCGTAGCAGATTCCCGGAAACCGGCCGTCTGCCAGGCACCAGCAAGGAAAATTCCCCATTGAAAATAAGTCGGGACAGACCGGGTCGATCCACGCCAGGATTTGCCGGGTGACGACCAGCCGGTCCTTCAGCAAGGGAACCAGCCGGTCCGACCAGGCACCACCCGCCAACACCAGCCGGTCGGCGGTGTATCGGGCGGCCGGTGTCTGCACGACAACCTTGTCGCCGGACATGGCCCACTGCAGGACAGGCTCCTGCATCCGCAACACCGCACCGTGCCGCCGGGCCTGCGCGATGAAACTGCGGACCGAAGTTTCCGCCAATACAAAACCCGCCGCCGGTTCCCACAAGGCCCGGAAATGATCCGGCATGGCAAAAGCCGGAAACCGTCGCCGGCATTCCTCGGCCGATAACGCTTCCACCGGAAGCCCATAGGCTTCGGCAGCCAGCAGGACCTTGCCCGGCAGGGGATGACCGGCCGGCGCCATGTACAGCAAGCCGGTCTCGAAGTAATGGGGGCTGCCGGTATCCGCTTCCAGTACAAGCCATTCCCGATAGGCCATCTCCAACAAGGGGACGTAATCGGGATGCTCGAAGTAGGCTTTGCGGACCAGCCGCGTTTGTCCGGAATGGGACCCTTCCCGATGGGCGGCACCGAACTGCTCCAAGCCCAGGACGCGGTATCCGCGTCTCGATAACTGCCAGGCAGCGGCGGCACCCATGGTGCCCAGTCCGACGACAATGACATCATAGGTGGATTCCGGTGCATGGCCGTTGCGGCGGACCGACGACAAGGATTCGATTCTTTCTTTCGAAGACATCAGGCGGTCGTTTTTCGGCGGTGCGTCCGTAACGGACAGGTTCTCATCCGCCCAGGTACAGCCGGACCATTTCCACCAGCACCACCAAGGCATAGGCGAGCTTCAGCAAGGTGCCGGCAAGAAACCCCAGGAAGGCGCCCGTGGCGGATACAAAGGCTTTCGGACCCGGCGTACCGGCCATCAACTCGCCGGCCAAGGCACCCAGGAACGGAAAAAACAGGATACCCGGTATGCCGAAGAACAATCCCACGACCATCCCGGCCATGGCACCTCGGGTCCCGGCCCGGGTGCCGCCCAGCAAGCGGGTGCCCAGGACGGGTATGAGATAGTCCAGTGCCGTGATGAGCACCATCGCCACAAAATGAACCAGCAGCTGCGAATCGGCAGGTGGATAAGTATCGGATAGCCACAGGGCCGCCAAGGCGGCGAACGAAAGGGGCGGGCCCGGAATTACCGGAAGGAAACTGCCGGCCAGGCCGGCCAGCGCCAGCACCAGGGCCAGCAGCAGGAAAAGGTATTCCATAGGTATAGGTGCTCAGGTGACAAGGCCTTCGGTTTGCCGGTGCCAATCACCGGCCTCACGGCGTGAAAACCGGTTGAATCCATGCAATGGGTGCGCTGGAATCCACATCGGCCGAATAATCACGGTGCCGTACGATATCGTCCGGGAATCCGGCCGCAAGATAACCAATAAATCCGCTGGCCTGACTTGTCGGGCCGTATTCCTCAAGCGGTTGCAGGCAGCCGTAGGGGGAAGGAATGCGGCACGCCCCGGATGTTCCGGGCTATCGGGGTGCCGATGAAGTCCGGATAGACCGCGCGATCGTCCGTACGCTCCGTCCGGTGCCGCGCGGTGGGAATGCAGGCATCCGCCGGCAGGACTTCCTACGCCTGGACCACCGGGGATATTTTTGCCCCATGGACCCGGTGATGCCACCCTGATGCCGGAAGCATGGATTGTAAGAAGTTCTCAGATCTTGAGGGGAGGTCGGGTAATGGCATAAGATGAGGAAGCGATTGCCAAGCAACGTCTCTTTCGCACCGCAAGAACCAAATCTAATGTCTTGATTGCAAGGTTTGCATGTTTGTACAAAAACGTGCGCTAACCATAACCCAAGGGTCTTTATTGCGCTTCTCGCCTTTTGGACAGGACGGCCGGCGGCGCGCCCAAGCGCGCCGCCGG
>CAZNLJ010000049.1:0-32180 GCA_964573725.1 uncultured Saprospiraceae bacterium | reverse complement strand
AATAGCCCATTCAACAGCGAGGCGCGGGAGTAATCCCGCGCCTTTGCTGTTTGGGAGGCATCGGGGCAAGGCCCCCTTCCCAGGGCGCGGAAATTAGGATGGCCCGGGCGGAAAAATGCCTTACATTTGTAAAAGATTCATAAGATTGTCCTGGCGGACGACCCGACCGTGAAACCTTGGTCGGAATCCTTCGTCTCAGTAATGTAAGAAAAGAATCCCCGGCCGACCGGTCGAATGTGATCCCCTATGCAGCAGCAACCGTTCGAAATATACCAATGGCTGGTTCCCCTGCTGGGAATGATATATTTGTTCCGGACCATCCGGCAGTACCTGCGAAACAAGCGAAGTGCCCATTCCACCGTAATCTGGTTGGTCTTCTGGGTGACGATCATGGTATTGGCGATCATTCCCAATCCCGTTTCCCATCACATAGCGGTGCTGATGGGCTTCAAGAGTAACATCAACGCCGTCATTTTCGTGGCTTTAGGATGGTTGTTCCTGCTGGTTTATTACCTATCCTCCACGATCGACAAACTGGAATCCCAGCTGACGGAACTGACCCGGAAGCTGGCTCTGGCCGCTGGGGAAACGGATCGGCCTATGGTACGCCGAACCGAAGCGGATGAGCGGCCTTCCGAAATCTCCGAAAGTCAGGCTTCCGAAACGGCTCACCCTGATTCCGTCCATGAAACCTGAGCGCCTTGTGCATACGCCGGAGGAGGATTCGCATGCGCCGGAGCTACCGGGGCACCACATCCTTTTCGTATTGGAATATTATTTCCCCAATATCGGCGGGGTGGAAAAATTGTTTCGGCAACTGGTGGAGGAGCTCGACCGAAAGGACGTTCAGGTGACGGTATTGACAACCCGGCTTCATGCCGGACAACCGTTCCAAGAGCGGCAGTCCAACATCACCATCCTGCGTTACCGGTTCCTTAACCGATACCTGTTCGGTTTCCTCGCCATTTTTCCCGCCTTCCGGCATGCGAAAGCCTGTACCCTCGTCCATACCACCTCTTTCAATGCGGCCCTTCCGGCTTTCCTGGCGGCGTCGTGGCACCGGAAACCTGTTGTCATCACCTTCCATGAGGCCTGGGGAAAACTGTGGTTCCGGCTCGATGGCATGCACCGCATCCTGCAAGCGCTGCATTATCTGTATGAATGGTTCCTTTTGAGACTGCCGTTCGACCGGTTCGTCGCCGTATCCGATTTCACGAAAGCCGCCTTGCAGCGGCAAGGGGTCGCCGTACATCGGATCCGACGCATTTACAACGGCATCGAATACCCCGCCCCTGTCAGCGCGCCGAAGCACCTTGAGCCGCCCGCACCAGGGTTCCGTTACCTCTACTTCGGCCGCATCGGCATCTCAAAAGGCATCTACCTGCTGCTCGAAGCGGCACGGATATTTCGGGACTCCCATCCCGGCGCCCGACTGACCCTGGTCGTTCCAACGAATCCGGAAGCGGAATACCGGCAATTACGCGAGCGGATTTCGGCATGGGACTTGGATGGACACGTGGAGATCCGTTCCGACCTACCGGAAAAAGAACTGATGGAAACCATCCGATCCTCGGATGCCGTCGTCATCCCCTCGCAAAGCGAAGGATTCTGTTTTGCGGCCGCCGAAACAGCGGCCCTTGGGGTACCCATTCTGTCCTCCGGCCGCGGTGCCTTACCTGAAGTGGTATCCGGCAGGTATCTCCACCTGGCGGATTACACGGTGGAAGCCATGGTCCGTGCCCTGGCACAAGCTGCGGCAGGTGAATGGCAGGAATGCCCGTTGCGGCGGTTCGAGCGGCGGGAAACCATCATCCAATATTTGTCACTATACAGATCGCTGGTAACGGGTTCCGACGCAACAAGCGCCGGGCGTTGACTCGCCGCACCAAATGCGCCCATGAATCCGATCATTTCCATCCTTACCCGGCTCAACAGGCATCCGATGGTTGCCTTATTGCTGCTGGCTTGTTATTTCCCGCTGGTGGTATTTCCACACAACCTCATAGGTGAATGGCTGGAACGAAACCTGGACCTTCCCTTGGGAAGGGAACGTTACAACGGCTTGGTTTCTGCGTTGGCGCTGCTGGTGGCCGGAACTTATCTTGTCCTATTTTACCATGGCTGGAAACGAGGCATCGGAAAGAGACCGGGCACCGCAGGGGTCTTCCTGATCCTCCTGGTCGGCAGCCTGGCGGCCATGCGTTGGTTGGTGGTGATAAGGGTGGAAATGGTCCACTTCGTACAATATGCGATCCTGGCCGCGTGGGTGTTCGTGCTGCTTCCGCGTCATGGACCTACCTTCCTGACCTGCCTTTTCGCGGCCTGTCTTGACGAAGGCTGGCAACACTTCGTGCTTTCCGTCGACAAATCGGCATACTTCGATTTCAACGACCTGCTATTGGACAGCCTGGGAACAGGATGGGCCCTTGTCTGGATTCGAACAACGGATGTTCCCTGGATACTTCGAACCCGATTTCCCTACCGGTGGCCCGTCGGTGCCTGGCTGCTGCTCTTGTCCCTGACGGCGGCCGCCTACCTGGCCGGTGCCCTGCACCATCACGATCCGGCAAATGCGGAAACCTTGCGTTGGTCCCTGGTCCGGCAACCGTGGGCAGGCTGGTGGCAAACGGTCCATCCGAATGTCACCTTCCATATCCTGGGTGCAACCGAAGGTATCCTATGGCTGACTGGGCTGTTCCTGGTGGTCCGGACGCTGGACAATCATCCGCCGCCCGCCACGGATGGGGCAGGGTAGGGTGGCGCTAATAATTTTCAAAAATTACCTTGCGGCGGAATACGACGTGGCGGAAGAAACGCCTGGCATCGAACAGCAGAAAACATTCGAGCCGGCGAAGAACAGGCAGGGAAGCTGGGCGGTATTTCCGCTGAAACTCCCGGCGTGCCCGGAGGATGTCTTTCCCGTGGATGACAAAGGAGGCATGGAAGGCGTGCAACATGATCCGCAGGAATTTCAAGCGGACGAACAGGATATCGATCAGCAGGACCATCCCGTACTTGAACACCAGGGCGGGCAGGTTCCAACACAAGGCAGGTCCTGGCATCAGTTTGAAATAGGTATAGAATATATTGACCTGAATCCGCAGCAAATAATCATACCCCATGACCTTCCGGACAGACTGGCTCACCTTGTGGTAGACCACGGCCGTAGGTTCGTAGACACAGCGGTAGCCGAGGAAGGCCGCCCGCGCCCCCAATTCGGCGTCTTCATATCCGGTATCGAAAAATGGATCGAACAGCCCGATGTCGCGCAACATGGCGGTCCGGTATAAGGCCGCACCCGCACAGGCCCCCATCGTATCCTGGCGCACCTCATGCAGGCCGGTCGGTTCCCCGTGACCGACGGGCACGATTTCCGCCGTATTCAACATCCGGTGACCGGCATTGTCCATACGGGTACGATCGAAGTAGTTGACCATCCGGGCACCCACCATCCCGGCGCCGGTTTCCTCCGCACAAGCCACCAGCCGCGTGATGCAGTCCGGCTCGATTTCTGTATCATTGTTGAGCAGGAATACGTAGGGCGGGCAGTCCTCCGACTTCAACAAGGCATCCAGGATGCGGTTATTGCCATGGGTAAAACCCAGGTTGGCGGCATGGCGGACCAGGGAAACCCCCGGCTCCCGACCGAAGCGGCGCTCCAGTATCCCCGCGTCGTCTCCAGCCGATCCATTGTCCACCAAAAGGATGCGGACGGCGGGATAGTCCTGGGCGAGGACACTCTCCACGCAGGCGAGGGTATCCGAGACGCCGTTCCAATTGAGAATGATGACGGGAATGGTGTGCTGCATAAGTAGGGGAACAAAGATATCCATCAAGCCGGATACAGGTACGGACGGTCACCCGGGAAATCAACCGGGTACTTTCTTATCCTACGCAGGAGCGGAAGAAAGTTTTCCCTTCTTTCCGGTTATTATTCAAAATTGAGAACTTCGCCCCCGGTATTCCGTTCAAGGCGGACAGACGGCAGGCACCCGGACCGGGTGCTTACCCATCCAAACGATATACAATTCCCTTCCGAACTGATGAAACTTCTCTCCCGTGCAGGCTGGTTCCTTTTCCTCTTGGTCTGGATCCTTTTCCTCTTGCTCGATTACTGGCAGAAGCATCCGGTCTATGCCTTGGCGGTAGACAGATTCAGTTACGGCGGCTACCTGCTGTTTCTGGCGACGGTCGGTACGGGGCTGACTTGGTTGGTGTGGAAATCGATTCGGGCCAATCGCTCCAAATGGCTGAACGGCATCTTCTTATACCTCATCTTCCTGTTTGGCGCACTGAGCGGGCTATCCGCCGCCCATCACGAACTCCTCGGGACAACGCTGCAGGGCGACCGGTTCCTGCATGCCGCATTTTTTCTGCTGGCGACTTCCTTGGCCCTCTTCCTGGTGACCGTGACCGCCTACACGGGGGGCTCCATGTTGATGGCCGGCATGGGCTGGCGGGACCGACGACGGTATCCCTACCCCCTGGCGGCCCTTGCCGCCGGATTCATGGTCTTGGTATCGGTACTTTTCCTGCTCGGAAGCATCCGGCTGTTGGTTCCTTCCTTGTTAATCGGTGTATTCGCCGGAATATTGATCCCCGGTCGCCGGCATGCGCTCCCTTTTGTGCGGACCCTGCTCCTCGATCCGCTGGTTCGGGCGGAAAAAGGAAAGCCGACGGTCCATCCGGTGGCCATCGGCGCCATGTACTTCCTGCTCGTCTTCCTGGGAATCAATTATACAGCCGTCCATACCTCCATGCCGACCGGTTTCGATGCCTTGACCCTGTATGCGAACCTGCCTAAACTGATTGCGGAGCGCAACGGCCTGGTGGAAGGATACCAACCGTACAACTGGTCCCTCGTACAGTCCGTCGGCATTACCCTGTTCCGGTCGGTGCCGGTCATGCTGGCATTGTCCTGGTTGGGCGGGACACTCGCCCTGGTGGCGCTGTTCGGCCTGGTACGGCATGCCCTCGGCCTTTCCTTGCCCTATGCCGTCGGATTGCTGCTTACCTTCTCGCTGACACCGGCCTTTTACCTCCAGAGTTACGGGGAGTTGAAAATAGACCTGGCTCTCCTCTTCCTGTACCTGGTCATCTTGTCCCTGCTGGTGGCGGGCGGAAGAACCGATACGCGGCAGGAGGATTCCCCGCCACCGGCTGCCAACCGTTTCCGGTCGTTTGTGTTTGCGAACCGGTCGGTCATACTGACCGGCTTGCTCATCGGCTTCAGCCTGGGTACCAAATTGACCACCATCTATTTCATGCTGGCCGTATGCGGCGCCATCTGGTACCAACACCACGGGAAGCGCGGCTTGTTGGCCGTGATGACGGCCGCTGTCGGGGGGCTTTTGCTCTTTCGTTTGGATGCGGTGGCCGGATTGCGGGATGCGCACCTCGGTGTCGGGCCGCTCCAGTGGGGATTGCTGGCGGCCGGCGCCGTCCTGCTGACCGGCATCGCCTTGGAACAATGGGATGCTTTTCAGCTGACGGTACGAAAAACCATACTCCTGCTCGCCTGCATGCTCTTGCCTTTCCTGCCCTGGATGGCCAAGAACCAACTTGAGACAGGCTCCTGGTCGCCGCAAGTCCTGCTCAATGGCAAGCAGGTGCGACCTGAACTCCGCCTGGACCAACCCAAGCAGTGAATCCGGACATGAAAAAATTGAAAAAGATACATTGGGTGGATGGACTCGCCGTGGCATGCCTGGTGGCTCCTATCCTTTACAACTGGACCACCGGCAACCTGAGCATTCCCGAAGCCTTGTCCACACCCCCCGACGTGGCGGCCGTCCGGATGGAAATCCAACGATACATGGGCTACGAGTTACAGCCGCTCCGGTATCTGTCCCTTCCGCTGGACTTACTGCTGAACATCAACGAGCAGCTCCCTTTGTTGGATATCGGTTACATCCTGCTGCTTTTCGGACCGGTGGTCTTCCTGGCCGGCCACGCTTTACCGGTCGCCTGGAAATGGGGCTTGGCACTGGCCCTGCCGTTCTTGCTGACCCTGTCTGTCGGAACCGGTTTCATTTACCGGACAACCGATTTCTCAAAAATTCCCGCCGAGCCTTCCGCCTTGTCGGCGTACCTTTCGGAAACCGACCCGAGCGATGCACCCGCCGGATATGTCAGCGCATGGTTGTACCATGGCTTGCTGCCCATTTACCGAAACATCGAAAGCGGACTCACGCCGCTGGCCCAGGGAAAGGATGCCGTCACCTACCCCTTGCTCCTATTGGTGGGCGCGCTCACATTGGGGCTGGTGGAAAGAAGGATGCGACACCTGGACCCCTTGTTGCAGCGCCTTGTCGTGTTCACTTTTTGCTACGCCTATTTTTGGCTCTTGCTCTCCTCCGGCATCCTTTGGTACGGATTCCTGCTCGCTCCGTTGATGATGGCACTGATTTTTCTTTATTTCCAGCGGCAGGCATCAACGAAAGGAAAAGTCCTTCCGGAGACCAGGTTCTTTCATTACGCTTTCATAAGTTTAACCGGCTTGTTCCTGCTGGCCGCCACGGCACAGCGGTTTTCCAATATCAAGCTTTCCTTGGTCAACAATGACAAGCTGGAAGGGAAAAGACTGCTGGATCCCGCCCAAATCCGATACCTTACCGGTGAACTGGATGCGGACGGCGTGTTGGATGCTTTTTACCCAGGCCTTTCGGATGCCATCCAACGGATCAACCAGGATGGGAATGCCTTGGTCTACAATGTCGGCACCCGGTTGAATTTTTTTGTTGACGGAAGCGACAAGCGGTTCTTCCAGGACAATCAGTTGGATTATTTCCAACAATGGTCCCGACAATGGCCGACCAAGACCCAACTGACCCAAGTGCTGAAAAACGCCGGCGTCAAATACCTGCTCGTCGACTACTTTACGCCGACCGTCGACAAGACACCGGAAAAACAGTTGGTGGAACGGTACAAGAACCTGATGTACTTCCTTTACAACAACCCCGGTATCCGCCTGGTCGCTACCGACCGTATCGTCAGGACCCAGGTCGACGGCCAGGTGAAATTCGTCAACGACGCTTACGGAGATGTCGAACAATTCGGCAATTACGCCGTATTCGAGATATGGTGACGGCCCCTTTCGGCCGATGCCAGCCCGGTTAGATTCGAACCACCCATGGACAACAACCGCATATTCATCGTCATTCCGGCCAAGGACGAGGGTCCCCGCATCGGGAAGCTCCTGGAACGATTGCTGGAACTGGGATACGAAAACCTCGTGGTCGTCGACGACGGTTCCACCGATGACACCGCTGCGGTCGCCGGCCGATATCCGGTCATCCTGCTTTCCCATATCATCAATCTCGGTGCCGGTGCCGCCACCCAAACCGGCATCTCTTATTCCCTGCGCGCCGGCGCGGATATCATCGTCACCATCGACGGAGACCATCAGCACCTGCCCCAAGATATCCGGCATCTCGTCGATGCCCTGGACCGACAGGCCGTCGATGTCGTCATCGGTAGCCGGTTCCTTCGGAAATCCAACGACATCCCCCGCATCCGGACCCTGTATAACCAGGTCGGCAATGCCCTTACTTTTCTCCTGACAGGCTTGGCTACAACGGACAGCCAATCGGGTATGAAGGCCTTCCGCGCGGAATTCGCCCGAAAATCCATCATCCAACGCAACGGTTATGAGTTCTGTGTGGAAATCATCCGGAATATCCGCCTGCACAAGGCACAATGGACGGAAGTGCCCATCAGCGTCTCCTACACGCCGGAAACACTGGCAAAAGGACAGAATTTCTGGTCCGGTGTCAAGATGCTGCCCCGCTTGTTCCGTTATGTCTGAGTGGCGGTTACCGTCCCCTTCCCCGCTTCCCACGGTCAACTCATCCGGCAGGCGGCACACCCGACAGGTCCTCCGCCAGCCATTCGATGAGATACGTCCGTAATTCCCCGAAAAAAAGCAGGAAATCCGCCTCCAGGTCGGCATGGTGCCGGTGAAGACGCGCTTCCGCCCCTTTCAGGAACCAGGGCTTGCTGCAGCGGTGCCCCATTCGCCGAAAGGTTTCGGCGAGCCCCTCCATGGTCCCGTAGCGCATCAACCAATCATCCGCCACCATGGCCGGCAACCATCGGTCCCGCAACGCCTCGGGCATCAGCATCCGATGCGCCATCAACACCTCGTATACGGTTGCGGTGAAATTTCGCAGGGAACGGTCCGAATAGCGCTCCCAATTGCGGATAAGCAAATGGTCCAACAACACATCCAGGACAACCGGGGCGTATCTGCCGTGCTCCGGACGCAGTAATCCGACACTATGCCGCACGGCCGGGTGGTCATCCGTATACCGGTCTATGGCATGATGCATCCGGATACCCCGACGGATCGATTCCGGGAGGGAAGCCTGCTCCCGACGACCGGTGAAGTCGGCCAGGAAGTTCCCTACCTGCAGCCCCGTGTCCGGACCGGCCAGGAATATGTGTGCAAGAAAGTTCATCCGTCGATCATTGGCTGCAAACCCCGGCCTGGGCACCTGCTTGCGTCCGTATCCGCTCCCGCCGGTGCGGTCGGCTGTTGTATGTACACAGCTGCTTTCCGATACCTATCGCAGGGTTTGTTATCAAATCGTCAACCGGGAAAATTTCCCGGAAGGTACAATCGTCCTGCCCTTTGCGATTTGAATGGGGGCCAGGCAGTCCTTCGGGACTTTTCAAACGACCCTGCCTCCCGGTTTCCCGCCGAATCCTTTATATTTGCGCCCGTTTCGGAGGGGCCGCATGCCTGCCCCCTGAACCGCCGGGAACAAAGGTAAATAGCACCGACCGGTTTTCTAACTTTGCATCAGGACACATCATGGCTTTACAGGCAGGAATCGTCGGTTTGCCCAACGTCGGCAAATCCACCTTGTTCAACGCATTGACTTCCGCCAAGGCGCTGGCGGCCAATTATCCCTTCGCTACCAAGGACCCGAACGTCGGTATCATCACCGTCCCGGATGAGCGGCTCGACAACCTCAACCGGCTCGTCCAGCCCAAATCCCTGGTTCCCACCTCCATCGAGATCGTCGATATCGCCGGCCTGATCAAAGGGGCCAGCAAAGGGGAAGGTCTCGGCAACCAGTTCCTCGCCAATATCCGCGAAGTGGATGCCATCATCCATGTGGTCCGCTGCTTCGAAGATGACAACGTCGTCCATGTGGATGGCGGTGTCGATCCGGTCCGCGATAAGGAAATAATCGACACAGAACTAATCCTCAAGGATATAGAGACCGTAGAAAAACGACTGGACCGGCTGCGGAAACAAGCCAAGACCGGTCGGAAGGAAGACCAACGCCTGGTAGAGGTCGGATCGGCCATCCTTTCCCACCTCAACGAGGGCAAACCCGCCCGTTCGGTCGAACTGGATGAGGACGGAGCCGCCCTGCTCCGGGATATGCTGCTGCTGACCAGCAAACCCATCCTGTACGTCTGTAATGTCGCGGAGCAAGACGTAATGACCGGCAACGCCCACACCGCCCGCTTTACCGAGGCCGTCCGGGACGAACCGGCACTCGTGCTCTTCGTCAGCGCCGCCATCGAGGCGGAAATCGCCCAGATGGAATCCGCAGCGGAAAGGGCCGAGTACCTCGATATGATGGGGCTGCAGGAGCCGGGTGTTAACCGCCTCATCCGGGCCAGCTACCAACTCCTCGACCTGATCACCTATTTCACCGTGGGGGAAAAGGAGGTCCGCGCATGGACCATCCGCAAAGGCTGGAAAGCCCCCAAGGCGGCCGGCGTCATCCACACGGATTTTGAGAAGGGATTCATCCGCGCGGAAGTCATCCGCTATGAGGACTTCATCCGCTACGGCTCCGAAGCCGCAATCAAGGAGGCCGGCAAGATGACTGTCGAAGGCAAGGAGTATGTCGTCCAGGACGGCGACTGCATGCACTTCCGGTTCAATGTGTAATGGCCGGGACAAGGCCCACCGCCTCCTTCTAAAGTAATTCTTCCGTGGTCTTCCCCGCTCCCTGAACCGGCTATCCGTGCCACCCGCCCTGCGTCCTGCGGAGGAGTCCCATCCTTTTGTGCCCATCGGCTGAAATCACCGGCCGCCCCTGATTCTTGTCACCTGCCTCCCACGCAGCAACCTTTATCTTTCGCATGTAATGCCCCCTGAGATGGCGGCAACTTTATCGCCCAAAAACATGCGTCATGCCTTTCCCATTGTCATCCATATTGCCTTGGATGCTCCTGATAACGTTTGTCATCCCGACGGCCGGACAGGAAAGTACGTCCGGCGGTCCGCCGTCCCGGCGGGTATTCCTGGTCGGCCCCACGGCGACCCTGCGGTCGGATGACTTGTTGTGGGTCCATCTCTCGGAAATGACCCGCCGGGCGACCACCCCGTTCACCCTCCTCGCACTCGGTGATTCCCCCCGGACGGTCGATCCCGACTCGTTCCTCCTGCACATGGACCGGCTCTACCGGCTGGTCGCCGACCATCCGTTGGGAAGTATCCGTTTCCTGCCCGGTGATGTGGTTTGGGAAAGTACCGACGACTGGCACCAGGTCCGGACGCTGGAAAAAAGGATGCGGCAAGCCTGGGGAAAAGAGACGGAATGGCAACTCCCTTCCGGTGGCTGCCCGGGACCGGATTGGTTCAGCCCCGATTCCAGCTTCACCCTGATGGCGCTGAATTCGACCTGGTTCCTGCGGGACAACCGCCGGAGACCTTCGGAATCCGATGCCGCCTGCCCTTACTACAACAACACCGAAAGCTGGGACGAAACGGACGATTTCCTGGAAGCCCACCCGGACCGGAACATCCTGGTGGCCGGCCACCATCCGGTCATCTCATATGGCCAATACGCCGGATTCCGCCAATGGCGGCGCCACCTTTTCCCTTTCGGCGCCAATCCGGAAACCCGATGGCTACCCCTCCCGCTCCTGGGCTCCTTTTACAAGGCTTACCGGCGGAACGTCGGATGGCCGGAAGACCTGACCACCCGACCGGCCCTGGAATATGCCCGCCGGATGAAAAGGGTATTCATGGGGTATGAGTCCCTGGTCTATGTCTCCGCCCATGAACATGACCTGCAGGTACTCCGTATCGGCAACAACTATTTCCTGAACAGCGGCTCGATGTCCGTCGGCCGCCCCGTCTCCTCCGGACCGGAAACGGTCTATTCCAGTGAGCGGAGAGGTTACATGGAACTGGCCTATTTCCCGGACGGTGCCGCCATGCTCTACATCCATACCCTGGGTAAGGAAGCGGTCGTTCAAACGGATTCCCTTCCGCTCTTTATCGGCCAGGACACGGATTCCGCCCTTCCGGTCAATGACCGGCTGGCCTGGTCCGCGCGCCACCGCTCGGCCCTCGCCGAACCCTGCCCGCCTTGTCCGCAGACCGCGACCCATGTCCCCGGCCCGGAATACGACATCTCCCCCCTGGCACAACGAATCCTCGGCCGACACTACCGACGTACCTGGGCCACCCCGATATCCGGCATTCCGGTGCTTCGGCTGGATTCGATGCACGGTGGACTGCAACCTTTCGCCGTCGGTGGCGGCGGCCAAACCAAAGTCCTCAAATTCCAAGGCGGCGACGGGGAATGGTACTACTTCCGCTCGGTGAATAAAGACCCGACCCAGAGCATGAGCGACGATGCCCGCCTGCTGAAAGGCTGGTATGGGGCTATGCGGAAGGACCTGACATCCGGCCAATATCCGTACGGCGCCTTTATCGCGGACCCCCTCATGACGGCTACCGGCATCCTGCACACCCGGCCCACCTTGTTTTCCATGCCGGATGACCCCGCACTCGGCAAGTACCGAACCACCTTCGCCGGCATGCTCGGCATGCTCGAACAACGACCGCGTGGGCGCAACAAAGGGGTTCCGGGCTTCGAAGGGGCCGACAAAATAGTCAAGACCGTCCGCATGTTCCAATACCTGGTCAAGGATCATGACAACCAGGTGGACCAAACCACCTATGCCCGGGCCCGGCTCATGGACCTGCTCATCGACGACTGGGACCGCCAGCACAACAACTGGACCTTCGCCGCCTACGGCGACCGCAAATCCAGGACCTTCCTGGCCCTTCCCAAGGACCGCGACAAGGCGTTTTCCCGCTGGGAAGGCATCTTCTGGCTCGCCGACCGGGAATTCTTCCTGGCCCGGATCGCCAATTTCGGATATTCCTACGGCGGTATCATGAGCCTGACCTACCAGGCGCGCGATGTGGACCGCCGCTGTCTCAACGCCCTGGATCGCAACCAATGGCAGCGGATTGTCCGCGATTTCACCCACCGATTGCCCGACAGTACCATCATCGAGGCCGTCCGCCGAATCCCCGAACCCGCCTACCGCATCGACGGACCGGAATTGACCGCCAAACTCATCGCCAGACGCAACCGCCTGCCGGATGCCGTCGAGAAATGGTACCGCCGATTGGCGGAATTCGTCCAGGTGGTCGGTTCCAACAAACGGGAACGCTTTCTCGTCGAACGCCTCCCCGAGGGCCCGGTCGACGTCAAACTTTACAAATTGAAAAAAAACGGGGACCTGTCCGACCTCCTCTATCAGCGCCGGTTCCTGCCGGAGGATACCCGGGAAATCCGCCTCTACGGACTGGGGGGCGATGACCAATACCTGGTCTCCGGTGTTGCCGAACGCAGCATCCCCGTCCGGATTGTCCTCGGGGCGGATTCCAATGTGGTGGCCGACCGCTCGCTGGTTCGCGGTCCAGGCCGGCTGACCAAGGTCTATAATGCCAAACCGGCCGATTCCGTACAGCCTAATCCGGAGACGAAATCGGTCCGCACCCCCGAACCGATCTTATTCGGCTATCGCCAGTACGAGCCCCACCGTTGGTACCCCATGCCGACTTTGTCGTTCAACCAGGATGACGGCCTGATTCTCGGGATGGGCGCCAACTTCACCCGGCAAGGATTCAACAAACCCGATTTCGCCACCCGTTACCAGGTCAGGGGCGCCGCCACCACCCGACAAAATTTCTGGTTCTCCGCCAACCTCGAACGTCGGCATACCCTGGGAACCTGGGACTTCCTCGCCGCTTTTTCCACAACCAATACCGACCGAACCTTCCGCCGTTTTTACGGCTGGGGCAACGATTCCTCCCTGGATAAGCGCCAACGGTCGGTGGGATTTTATGACAACGAGACTTTCACCGTCAAAGGAGCGGTCGGTTTGCGGAAGTCTTTCTGGGATCGATCCGCGCTGCAAGGGAACTTGTTCCTGGAAGAATTTCGGGTCTCCGTACCGCATGCCGACGATGTACCCTCCGTCTATCGCAGCCCCAAACCGGTCGACGGACTGGGGCGGAACCGTCTTGCCGGCTACCGGCTCGAAATGGACATGGACCTGACCGATGCGACCTTGTTGCCCCGGTATGGGGTCCGGTTCCTGGTCGACTTCCGGCATTACTTCCAAAAGCGCGACTTGCTGGAAAATTTCGCGACGTTCCGCTCGGACCTCCGCTGGTATGAAACCATCCGGTTCCGTTTCCCGATGACCATCGGCCTGCGGTCCGGTTGCCAATACAACCTAGGCACCGGTATCCCGTTTTTCCTCGCCGCGTCCCTGGGCCAAAAGGACAACCTTCGTGGTTTCGTACGAAACCGGTTTTCCGGTGACCGCGCATGGTGGTTCAATGCGGACCTCCGTTTCGATTTGGGTACCGTGGCGACGGAAGCCATTCCCATCGGACTGGGTGTATTCCTGTTTACGGATACCGGAAAGGTCCGGTACGAACAGGAAAGCGCCCCGGCCTGGCACCACAGCCTCGGCGGGGGCGCTTATCTTTCGCCCGTCAACGACAATTTTCAAGTCAGTCTGTCCGTTGCCTGGTCCCGGGAGGAAAACGCCCTGATGGAGTTCGTACTGGGATTCCGGATTTGAGCATTCCGCCAGGTCAGAACTGATACCGCAAACTGGCGCCGGTCATTCCGACCTGCAGGTCCAGGTCCTTCCCCCGACCGGCGGGCCGGTTGCGGATGACCTTGTGCAGTTGCGGAACCAGGTAACCGGAAAGGGCACCGACGGCATATCCTGCCAATACATCGGTAGGATAATGCTTGCCGGCTTTCACCCGCATGTAACCGGTCGCGGCAGGCAGGGCGGCGGCGGCGGCCCAGACAAAAGGACGCCATTTCGAATCCGGGTGATAGTCCGCAAAAACTTTGGCCGTGAAGAAACTCATGGCCGCCGTATTACTGGTGTGTCCGGAAATAAAGGAACGCTTTGCCCCCGGTGTCAGCTTGTCGTCCACTGCCACCAACTCGTTGTAGACATAAGGCCGGGTACGGCCGAAACCGCTTTTCGTCAACGATGTGATCCCATTGTTCACCACCATTGCCTGAGCGGCCAGCATGGCCAACATCACCGCATCCCCGCGCATGTCGCGGTCCGCCAGCAACACCACCGGCATCAGCCGGGAGGCCCAACGCAACATGTCGGAAGCTTCCTGCGCACCGGCGGAGTATTGATAGGTCGCAATGCGGTCGAATTCGTTGACCTGTGCCCGGTCCAATCCCAACACTTCATCCCGGGTGAAGACAGGGACGGATTGTCCCAGCGGCAGCGACCCTCCCCAGGCACTGATTCCCAGGGTGGCGATGGCCGTTTCCCGCTTCCAGTTGAATGAATAGGGCGACTGCGCTGAAATATGCGCCAGCATCATCGGTGCCAAGACGGCAGCCGTGAGCATCCATTTCTTGAACTGCATGAAATATAGGCTTTTAGTTTGAAGGATTACCGGTCTGTGGCCCCAGCTCGGCGCATTTACCCGTACGGTCTCCAATTAAAAACCCGACCGTCCAGGATTAAGTTCCTGTCGGCAGACGGCCTTACATCCGGAGAGTCGCCGGGAGCGGCTTACCGCAAGGTCAAGAGGAGGGTGAGCAGGAAGATGCCCACGGCAAGCACCAGCCCGGCGATGAAGATGCTGTAGGAGTACTGCAGCAATCGGAATTTCTTGTCCAGGACCCGTCCCAGAAAATAAATGTCCCGGAACATATCGTCGTACATCTTGTCGGCCTGCCCGCGCAATGTTTTCATACGGTCCTCGTAATCAGCCAGTTCGAGGTCCACGAAATTTCCATAAAAGAATAGGTTCCGCGGCTTGTCGGGGGATTCCTTCCCGCTTGCCGGCTTATGCCGGGTGATGTGCGGCCGGGCGGCCAAAGCGGCGAAGACCAAGGATACCAGGGCCGCCAACAGAAAGACGACCACCGGCAACATGGTTCCCGGATGATCGACATCCAATAAGCTTTTGAAGAAAACGATGGCCAGGCCGATTAACACGGAATTCAGGCGCACCATGATGTTGGATTTACGGTCTGCCAGTGCGCTCAGGCTGATGTGCGTCCGATAACTGTTGCGGATATAGGTCTCCATCGCCCGGACGGTCGACCGTTTGCTTTTCTTGCCATGGTGGACGGCCGGGGATTCGTCCGGCAACCGGTCCGGTGTTCCGGAAAAAGGAAGTCCCGAGGTTGTTTGTTCCATACCGCAACTGCTTGCACGAGCCTGCCCTGAACCAATGGGGGGCGCCCGGGTCTCAACGCAACAAGGTGATATTTCCCTGCTTTTCATATTGCCCGCCGCCGATACATCTCACTTTCGCCAGGAATCCATAGACATCCGGCGGCAACGGCTGTCCGTTGTAATGACCATCCCAGCCCTGCCCCGAGGGATCGGTGGTCTCGAACAACTTCTTGCCCCATCGGTCGTACACCACCAGGAGGATTTCCTCCAGGTTGTTCCCATATATCCGGAAAAAATCGTTGTTCCCATCGCCGTTCGGGGTGAATCCGGTCGGAATGAACAGGAAGGGTTCCTCACAAATCGTCAGCACGACGATTTCCACCGACCTTTCCAGCGAACAGCCGTCCGGATCGGTCACCCGCAGCCGGTAGACGGTCCGGTCCGATGGCATCGCCAAAGGATTGGGCGACGAAGGGTCGTCCAGACCGTCGGGGGGTGACCACTGGTAGCTGTAAGCGGCTTGGCCGATGGTGGTGACCTGCACCGCCTCCCCCAACAGGATGGTATCCAGCTCGGGGGAGACGGTAACCACCGGGGAGACCAGCACCGTCACCACCTTTTCCAACCGGCAAGTGCCGCTGGTATCCTCGACCACCACCGTGTAGCGCATGGTGGAATCCGGAGCCGCATACGGATTGGCAAGGTTCGGATCGTCCAGGAAATCCGGAGGCGTCCAGGTATAGGTGACACCGGGTATGCCACCGGATGGATTCAGGGCGACACCGTCGGGACCATCCTCCCCCAAGCACCACACGGCGGAATCCGGTCCGACCAAATCCTCCAGGATAACGACCGGGAATTCCCGGACCAAGGTATCCCGGCAACCGTTCCCGGCAGTGACGACCAGGGTCAGGGATGCCGAGCCGGCTTGTGACAACACAAACACCGGATGTGGGTCCGAAGCGGTTTGGATGTCCGTTCCGTTGCGCAGCGTCCAATTCCAGGAAAGGATCGTCGAACTGGTGTCGATTGAGGAATCGGTGACTTGTACCGTCACGGAATCCTCGCAGCCGGTAGGTTCGACCGTGAAATCCGCAAACAAGGAGGTCGGCAACAACAGTACTTCGGCGGAAAATGTATCCGCACAGTTGGTGCCCGGATCGGCTACCAGCTGGATGGTGTAGGCACCGGTATCGCTGTAAGTGAAGGTCGGGTCGGTCTCCGAGGAGACGGCACCGGGTTGTGCCGGGTCGTTGAAATACCAAAGGAAATTACCGGCACCGGTACTGGCGTTCTCCAGGCCGACGGTCAATCCGTCGCAAACCACCGCCGGTGAGAAAAAGGCGGCCACCGCCACGCCGCAGGTGCCGACGTTCACCTGGTAATCCCGTCGGTTGGTGCCGATCAAGGTCCCGTTCCGATATTCCTCCACGCAGATGCCGATGACGAACTGCCCGATGGTATTCGGCGTTCCGGCCAGCCATCCCGTCGACGGGTGGATGTCCATCGGAACCCCGCCGGGTGCACCGTTGAGCATATTGTCCACCCCATAGGGCGGAGCGATCCATTCGACCGGCAGGTAGGGTGGGGCATTCGGCGGTTGGGGCATGGGGAAGATGTCGGAAGCCCCCTGCAAGGGATTACACAGCCGGTAAACCAGGGAATCCCCGTCCGGATCCACGGCGGACTGGTCGATTTGGAAGGGCAGGTTTACACAGATGTAAAGCGGCGG
Source organism: uncultured Saprospiraceae bacterium (assembly GCA_964573725.1). Classification (GTDB taxonomy): domain Bacteria; phylum Bacteroidota; class Bacteroidia; order Chitinophagales; family Saprospiraceae; genus UBA6168. The sequence goes on along the minus strand of CAZNLJ010000049.1, from coordinate 14,995 downwards.
CCAGTTGTTGAAAACCGGGCTGCTGTTGCAGACCGCCAGCGCCTCCCCGGATATCTCGATGCTGTAGGTAGCCCCGGTATCCTCGGGTCCGATGATGTTGCTGATGGTATTGTTGCGGCAACAACGCTGGTACACGATGTGATATCCGCCCGGGTCATACGGTAGCGTGACAATGGTGGAATAAGAGGTCGTATGGACACAGACATCCGGCGGGACGGTAAAACATTCGCTCCCCAAATCCGGATTCAGGGTGTCGTTGAGCATCAGGTCGAGCGGAACCAATGCCTGCGTATACAATAGGTTGCCGGCGTTGAACACCCCGATGGAGGCGGGATTGTCGAACCAGGGCACCCCGTAGTAGCAATCCCTGAAAATGGTCAGGTTCACCCGGTACTGGTTGTTCCCCAGACAGGCATAGGTCATCTCCCCGCCCACGATGTGGGTGGCCGACAAGCGGAGCGGTACGGTCGCAAGCAGCACGAACAGCCAGCTGGTCAGGATTTTCTTGTTCCGTGGCATCATCTTATGTTCCTGTTGGACAACCCGGCGGCCGCGTCGGACCACCCTCCTACAAATATAACCCATCGGACGTATCCTCGAAAAACGAATCGGCAATTTGAACAGGATTTCCAAACGGAAAATCCGGCTGGCCCGGCATGGATACTTCCCGCCGGACGATTGCCTGGCGGAGCGGGAAGGGTGCGGAATTTATTTGACTCGGCAGGCAATCCGAATTCCGGTCGGTCCGTTCAAATAAAAACAATACCCCATATGAAACTGTTTTCCGCTGAAGCCATCCGTCATATCGACCGCCAGACCATCCTGCAGGAACCCTGCGCCCCCGAAGACCTGATGGAGCGCGCCGCCTGGGCGTTCACCGTTTGGTTCATGAACCGGTTCACCCACAACGATGGTCCGGTCCATATATTCTGCGGCCGGGGAAACAACGGCGGGGACGGATTTGCCATCGCCAGGCTGCTGTGGACGTCCGGCTACGCGGTGCGTGTGTGGGCGCTGTCCGCCAAGCAAGGCCGCAAGCCGGATGCGGCACATCATTACCGCCTGCTCCTGTCCGGAACGGAGTGCCCTGTCGTAGAAATCGGCCCGGACACACCCTACCCGGAAGCACCACGGGAGGGAGCTATCGTCATCGACGCCTTGCTGGGAACGGGACTGGACAGGCCCCTGGAAGGATTCCTGGCGGAACTGGTCTCCCGGATAAATGCCTGGCCGGTCCGAAAGATTGCCGTCGACATCCCTTCCGGCCTGTCGGCGGACAGCCCGACGGAAGGTGCATGTATCCGGGCCGACTCTACGGTCAGCTTCGAATTTCCAAAGCTGGCTTTCCTCCTGCCTGAAAATGCGGATCGGGTGGGGGAGTGGGCGGTGATTCCCATCGGTCTCCACCCCCGGGTTATCGCCGAAACGGAGACCGCCTGGTACTTGACCGACCCTGCCGCGGTGGCTGCCCTTGTCCATCCCCGTCCGAAATTCAGTCACAAAGGGACATTCGGCCACGCCTTGCTGGTCGTCGGCAGCAGGAGCATGCCGGGTGCGGCCCTGCTGGCAGCCCGGGCCTGCCTGCGCAGCGGTACCGGACTGCTGACCGTGCATGCCAACCCCGACGTCCTATCGGCCCTGACGGGCAGCTTGCCGGAAGCCATCCATAGCAGGGACCGTTCCGCCGAACGGATTACCCGCGAAAACTGGCGCGGAATATCCGGCCGATACCAGGCGCTGGGTATCGGCTGCGGCCTCGGACAGGGGCTTCGGACCGCCCGTGCCCTGGCGGCCCTGTTGGCCACATGGCGAAAGCCGGTGGTGGTGGATGCGGACGGGCTCAACCTGCTCGCCCGCTTCCCGCACCTGCTCGACTCCCTTCCGCCGGGAAGTATCCTGACACCCCATCCCGGAGAATGGACACGCTTGTCCGGACCGACCGCCAACGGTTTCGACCGATTGCGGCAATTGCAGGAACAAGCCGCACGCCTGCAAGCCTTCATCCTCCTGAAAGGGGCTCATTCGGTCATCGTCACCCCCGACGGGCAATGCCACTTCAATACCACCGGAAATCCTGGCATGGCGACCGCCGGCAGCGGCGACGTATTGACCGGTATCCTGACCGGGTTGCTCGCCCAAGGGTATCCGGCGGCCGATGCCTGCCGCATCGGCGCCTATTGGCATGGGCTCGCCGGTGATCTCGCCGCCGCCGACTCCTCGGAGCCGAGCCTGCTCGCCAGCGACATCACCGACCGGCTCGGTACCGCATGGAATATGATGCGCGCGGATACCCCCTCATGATTTCGGCCCCCCGATGTCTCTCCCCACGCTAACTTGCCTATCTTTGCCCGGGAACCAGGCCGGACCGGCGATGTCGACCGAGGTGACGCAAGGCCCAGGTCCCCTCCCATGCCTTTCAACGAAAAATACCAGGCCTTGAAAACAGAATGCTGGTTTATCGGTAAGACAAACGAAGCCTATCTGGAAACCGGCATGGCCATCTATGAAAAACGGTTGACCCATTATCTTCCGTTCCGGCTCGTGTCCCTTCCGGATGTCCGGAATGCCGGGAACCTGCCGAAGGAAGCCTGTAAACAAAAGGAAGGGGACATGGTGCTCGAACGCCTGACCCAGGACGACTACCTGGTCCTGCTGGATGAAAAAGGGGAATCGCTTTCTTCCCGCGCCCTGGCTACCTCCCTGGAACGCAGGCTGCAAAGCGGTAAGAAACGGATGGTCTTCCTGGTCGGCGGGGCATTCGGCGTATCCGACCAAATCCGGAAACGGGCGGACTTCATCCTGTCCTTATCCCCACTGACCTTTTCCCACCAGATGGTCCGTCTCTTCCTGCTGGAACAATTGTACCGGTCCATGACCATCCTGCGGGGAGAATCCTATCACAACGACTGACCGGCTCAGCTCACATTCGCCATCAAGATGTCCGTGACCACCCTTCTTATCATTGCTACCGTCCTGATCAGTTACCAGGCCTTTTCCCAATCGGACCTGCAAGGCAAGCTGCTGCATTTTCCCTGGCTGGAATCCCGTAACAAGGAGTACTACCGATGGCTGAGTGCTTGTTTCGTCCATGGCGGTTGGATACACCTGGCCATCAACATGTACGTTTTCTATGGGTTCGGTCTGGCGGTGGAACAACGTTTCGGGGAAGTATTCGGCACGGAATGGAAAGGTAAGCTCAATTTCCTCTTGGTATACCTGCTCAGCGGCATCATGGCGAATGCGGCGACCTACCTGCGACACCGGGAAAACCCACAGTTTCGCAGCGTAGGTGCTTCCGGTGCCGTTTCCGGCATCCTGTTCGTATTCATCCTGTTCGAACCATGGGCCAGGTTGGGCTTGTTCTTTGTCATTCCGGTTCGGGCCATCCTGGCGGCATTCTTATTCCTTTGGTATTCCTCTTATGCCGCCAGGCGGGCCGGGGATATCATCGACCATGAGGCACACTTTTATGGGGCGGTGTTCGGACTGACCTTCACCATCGCACTACGACCGTCGCTCGCTGCCGATTTCCTGGCCAAGATCGTCTACCAATGGCCCTATTGAGGAGCGGAAAGCCAGGGGCGCGGTATCCGGGCGTATGAACGCCCACCGATGCCCGCCCGCCCATTTCCTCATTCCTCCGGATGTACAGCTCATCTTCCGCACCTCAAGCCTGTCGGATTGGCTATTATAAAAATTGTTGTCCAATTTTTGCAAGTGGCCAAACTTACCGATGTGCTGCAAACCGCATGGAAAAGGCGCGGGGCGGCACCCTGGGAAAGTTCTGGGCGGTAGGCGGGGCCTTGGGTGTGCCGTAGGCCGCCCTGTCCAGCAGGTGGGAAGCTCCGATAAATACCTTATGGTTATGAGCAGGTTACGTTTTTATTCAATTAGGCGAACCTTGCCATCGAAATATTCGATCAGGTATTTGAAGTGCGAAAGAGGAGGTGCAGGACGGCGGGAAGAGCATGCCGGAAGCGTCCCCCCGGCTTCCGACCATCCCAATTAATTGGGTAATGGAATCAAGTGGGCTTACGGATGTGGTCATCCGCTTCGTGCCTTAGACGTCCTTTACGCGCCGGGGCCTTCACATCCGGCCGACAGGTCGATTTCCCCATGATTCATGCCGGTTTCCTGGACCGGGATGGACGCAAGCAACGCCGCATCACCTTCGGGATGTCGATATCGGGGTCGGTCAGGGAACAAAGACCTCGAAGACCACCCGCCGGTTCAGGGCACGCCCTTCCGCTGAGGAATTGTCGGCAACAGGCACCGCTTCGCCAAACCCTTCCGTCACCATGCGGTCCAGGTCGATTCCGCGGCTGAAAAGATAATCCTTGCAGGCCCGCGCCCGACGTTCGGACAGCGACTGGTTGGCCGCCGTGGTCCCGATGTCATCCGTATGGCCGGAAATTCGGAGATGCTGGACCGGATACTTCTTCAGGATAGCAGCGATATCGTCCAGGACGGGAAAGGACGCGGCCAACAACCGGTCGCTGCCGGTTTCGAATTGTACCGCCTTCCGGGCAAATACCAATACCGCCTGTTCCGCCGCCTCCAATTCCGGACAACCGGCGTTGCCGGCCGCTCCCCGGACCGTCGGACATTTGTCCTGGTCGTCCGCCACCCCGTCGCCATCCGTATCCGGGCACCCACCCATGCCGGCGGTTCCGGGCAAATCCGGACACCGGTCCAGCTGGTCCGGCAGATTGTCTCCGTCGCGGTCGGGACAACCCCGCAAGACCGGACGCCCCGCCACATCGGGACAATCGTCCAAGCGGTCCGCCACACCGTCCCCGTCGCGGTCCGGACAACCGAAAGTCTCCGGGCGACCCGGTTCGTCCGGGCATTGGTCCTGCCGGTCCGCCACCCCGTCGAGGTCCCGGTCCGCCACCGGTCCTTGGTCCGAAGGTGTCGAACCGAAGACCAGCCAAATGCCGAGGGAATGCCGCAGCAGACGGTCCGCCCCACCATTGGTAAGCCGGTACTGGGTGGCCGCACTGGCATAGACGTGCCTGGCCATCCGGTAGTTGAGCCCGGCTTCCACCGGATAATCCACCCTGCTGGTACGGTCTCGACCGTCCACAGTCAGGCCGGCACCGGCGGACAAATAGGGGTACCACCGATGGTCGGGCCGGAAATGCTTCCACTGCAACATCAGGTCCAGACCGCCGGACAGGTACTCCACCTGTTGGTCGGAAACATTCCGGACCCTGGACTTTTCCAAGTGCAGCGGGACGGCCAGGTTGAAGGAAGGATGGATGTGCCGGACAAAAGCGGCGTCCAGTCCGTTGCTGAAGTCGAATCGTTCCAGGGAGCGGTTCTCTCCCGGCCACTGCCGGTTCCCCATGGATGCGCGGAAATAAAAGGCATCCCGGGCGGTTTCGTATTGGGCGGACAACGGTAAGCCGACCGGGAGGGTCAGCAGGAAGAGAAGAAAGTGACGCAGCGTCATAAGCGGGATTAGGATCAGGGTTTGGTGAGAAGGCTCCTTGAGGAGGGTAAGATATGCTTTATTCTTCAATCAGGCCCCTGCCTTCCTTGACAATCCTGCCGTCCGCTTCCAGTTTTTTCATCAGCCGGTCCAGGATACCGTTGATAAAATCCTTGCTCTTGTCGGTGCTGTACAATTTGGCGATCTCCACATATTCGTTCAGGGTCACCTTTGTTGGGATGGTTTGGAAGTTCATCAACTCGCAAGCAGCCATTTTCAGCAGGATCATGTCCATGACCGCTACCCGTTCCGCATCCCAATTCTTGAGGAACGGTTCGATCAGTTCGAACAACATGGCGTCCGATTCCTCGAGATAAGCCAGGAGATTCTCCCCGAACTCCACGACCGTCTCATCCGTCGGCTGGTATTCCTCATAAAAGTCGCCGCTCACCGGCAAGGCCTTGATGGTCTTTTTCATGGCGCCGATGATCAAGGACTTGTCGTCTTGCCAATTCAAATAGTTCTCATCCATGACCTCGTTGAAGAGGTCACTGCCGGTTAGGGACTTGTTAAGGTCGAGCAAGGCCTGCAGGTGCGTGTCCCGGGAGCCGTCCTGGGACGCCAGGTAACCGGCGTAGGCTTCCGTCTTTGCGAACTCCATGTAAAGCAGGCGAGTATTGTCCTCGTTGATTCGGTCCGTCACATGATGGACGGTAAACAAGTTACGCAAGCCCCGATTTTCCTGGAGCGACAACATCAGGTCGTTATCGCAGAGCTTGGGCCGGAATGCCTTGTCTTCCGGTGTGGGCCGCAGCTTGGAGGATTTGTTGGCGTGGTCCTGGCGGGCGTATTCGGCGACCCGCATGAATTGGAGCAGGCTCAGGAGATACAGTTCGAAAGAGTGCCGGATGACATTCCGGTACAAAAGCAAGGATTGTCGGTGGGTGAGGTCCTTATCCCTGCTTCTTGCATATAGCACCTGCATCACTTTAATGCGGATGTTCCTTCTGCTCAACATAATTTCAATGGTTCGCCCTGCATGGTTCCGAGGGCCGCACCCAAGGCGCGGCGCATCAACTCGATCATCTTGGAACTAAATGGCCGGCGTCGGAATAGCTGCCGGGCGGTTTGGTTTCGAACGGGTGCAAAAATGAAAAAATTAGACTACAAACTAACATTTGGCCGGATAAAAAAGATTCCTTCGAAGCTTCCGGACTTACCTTTTATCCGACCGGAAGCTTCGAAGGAAAATTTGTGTGGCCATCTGCTCAGTCGAGGGTAGGTTGTACCGCCTCGAAGGCTGGCAACTTGCGGTAATGCCATTTCCGAACCACCTTTCCGTCCTTCCACAGGACAATACCGGGATTGGAGCGTTGGATGGTCTTCAACAACAGGTCGTCGGCCACATAGAAGGGAAATGCCAACTGCACCGCATGCCGGAATCCGTCGATGACCGCCGGGTCGTTCGGTGCGGTCACCGCAAAGACCTTGTACCCCGCCTGGGCGGCCGCATCCATAAAAGGACGGACGGTGGTTTCGAACACGGCCCGATAGGCCGGGTCTTCGGTCTTCAGTTTATAGGCGGTCACCATGAAGCTGTATCCCGGCTCGGCCAGGATGTCATCGGTCATATTGTTTCCGTCCAGGTCACTGATGTCGAAGTCACTGATCTTGGTCGGCTCGACCTCCGGCTCGGTCTTGACTTGCTCCAGGTTCCAGGCTTCCTTCGGATATGACTGGTATTGTTTCATGTACTCCTCCATCGGCAGGAGCACCACTTCGCCGCTCTCCTTGTTCGTCATCCGGTAATGGGTGATGCGGACGTTCGCCTGCGCATCCGCCTCCCTTTCCTTCTGGGTCCGCACATCGGCACCTTCCCGGAACGGACGGAAATCGGCCACCGGTTCGTCCCAGGATACGTTTCGCCAACAGAAGACAAAGACCAGGGCTGTCACGGAAGCCAGCACGATGTGCTGCACGGTCGGCGGGAACAACCGGTGCATCTTTTGCGGCCTCCAAACGAAATAGAGCGACGGCAGGAGCAGGAAGACATCTTTCAGGAAACTCGTCTTCGGTTTCAATTTCAGGAAATCACCGAAGCACCCGCAATCCGTCACCCGCATATTGGTTTCCACATAGGGTCCCCATTGGTCGAAGGAAAAGAAATTGACCCCGGAAGGGACGAACCCCGTCAGGTACGTGAACCCGGTCAGGACCGTGAAGAAGGCCACCAACAGGAGGAAAAGCCAGGCCGTCAATTTCGGACGGGTACCCAGGACCAACATCACCCCCAGGACGATCTCGAAAACAATCATCGCCATGGAGAACAGGACCGATTGCTGGGAGAGCCACGGGAACAAGGGCGCGACGCCGGACAAGGCCGTTTCCTGGAAGGTATAGTAGAACTCCGCAAAATATTGTTCCATCTTGAAAGCCGTTCCCAACGGGTCGACGGCTTTGACATAACCGGAAAAAAGGAAGAGCGCCCCGCAGAAATGCTGGAGATAGGTCATCAGCCATTCTTCCTTTCGGTGCAACAACAAGGCGGAAGTCAACGACATGGCGACTGCCGTCACCCCGATGTAAATTAAAAGGTCGAAGATGGTCATAATTCCTTTTGTTTTGGACTTGATAATGAGACTATGCGGAACGGAACGCCGGTGGTCACCGCCCCGTACAGCCTAACGTACGATGCGGAAGGATGTTCGGCTGCCGACCGTCGGATGTGCCTCCTGGTGCACCAAGGCAAAGGACAACCGGCATAATCGGCTTATATTTGTCCGGATGGGCGACGCCGGGCGAAATGGCAGCCTTTGACAGGTTAAATTGACCCGAACGAAGCTTCTCCAGCTGACCCAACCGAAGTCTTCATGCACAAACTGATCCGAACAGCCTTTATTTTTCCGATTCGAATGTACCAACGATTCGTATCGCCCTTGCTACCTCCCAGCTGCCGCTTCCATCCTTCCTGTTCGCACTACATGGCGGATGCGATCCTGGAGTGGGGCGTCCTCCGGGGACTCCTGCTGGGTACGGCCCGGTTGCTGCGGTGCCATCCCTGGTCGGCCGGCGGGTACGACCCCGTGCCGGGCCGCCATATCACCGAGGACCGCCCGGATGCGGAGGCTTAGGGCTGCGATAGCCGGGCGTGCTATTGCTGAAATGCGAGCTGGACCAGGTTGGCACCCATCCGAAGTGCCTGCAAGCGTTTTTCTTCCGGATCCTGGTGGACCGAGCGGTCTTCCCACCCGTCCCCCAGATCGCATTCGTACGTATAAAAGCAGACCAGCCGTCCTTCCCACACGATACCGAATCCCTGGGAAGGCTTGTCGTCATGCTGGTGAATCTTGGGCAATCCTTTCGGAAAATCGAATGTCTGCCGATAGACCGGATGGTCGTCGGGCAGTTCGACCAGGTCGGCATCCGGGAATACCTTTTTCAAGGCCGGCCGAATGTAGGGATCCATGCCATAGTTGTCGTCGATATGTAGGAAACCGCCGCCCAACAGGTATTGACGGAGATTATCCGCCTCCTGGTCGGAAAACACCACGTTGCCATGTCCGGTCATGTGCAGGAAGGGGTAATTGAACAGCTCCGCACTCCCCACCTCGACCGTGGCATAATCCGGGTCGAGGCTTGTCCCGATCTGTTCGTTACAGAATCGGGCGAGATTGGACAATGCCGTCGGATTGGCATACCAGTCGCCGCCGCCGCTGTATTTGAGCAGGGCCAGCTTGAGCGGTTGATGGTCGGTTTGACCCGTAAGACCTGCCAACAGCAGGCAAAACATCCATATTCGCATGATTCTTCGAGTTGGGCGAACCGGTTTCCGCAACCGGGGGAGACTGGCCGCCGGTTTTCAATGGACCAGGTTGAAAAGGTGACAGACCGCTATGCCTGCGGTTTCCGCCCGCAGGCGGACCGTTCCCAAACCAACGGCCGAAAAGCCGGATTGTTCTGCCAGGGCCACCTCTTCCGTGGAAAAATCCCCTTCCGGGCCGATCAACACCAAACTGTCCGGGTACCGTCCCGCCAATTGCTGAAGCGGCGGCAACCCGGTATGATGACAATGCGCGATGTATAGTCCCATGTCCCGTCGACCGGCAAATTCACGGACAAGTTCCCCGAAAGGGCGGGCATCCCGGACCGTCGGCAAATGTACCTGCATGGATTGCTTCATGGCGGCCAGGGCCGTCTTCTCCAGTCGGTCCTTGCGGACGACCCGCCGCTCGGAATGGTCGCAGACCAGGGGGCTGACCTCGGCCACACCGAACTCGGTGGCCTTTTCCATGAACCACTCCATCCTTTCCATGTGTTTGAGCAAGGATATGCCGAGGTGCAAGCGGAATCTCCGCGGCTCGCCCGCTCCCGCATCCTGCGGGGACATCCGGACGGTGAATCCCTTTTTGCCGATTTCCATGATTTCCCCGCGATACCGATAGCCCCGACCGTCCGTAAACGAGACCGAATCCCCCGCGCGGTGCCGCAACACCTGGATGCAATGCCGGGCTTCCTCCGCACCGAACACCGCCAGCCCGTCCCGGATTTCCTGTGTGAAAAACATGTACATGGCCAAGGCATATCTCCGGAAGACATCGCCGCGAAATACTGATTATGATAACGCGGAAAGGCATCCCAGAACTTTTTACCGCCCAAAGGCGTTCTGATTGGCAAAAATAACAGTCATTTTTTGAATTCGGGTTACCTTCGCGGCCAAGTCGTGGGCTTTTCCTCGGAAGAAAAGCCCCGCATGATTCCACGAGGCACCCGTGCCCGGAAAAGAAACCGACCGGTTCCGCACCGGGTGGCCATGCATCCCGTTTCCGGCACCTATTTACCAAAGGAACCGGAAAGTCAACCATCAATTCATTTTCAGACGAATGGACATTCTTATCAAAGTCGGCCAATTGGTCCTCAGCCTCTCCATCCTGATTGTCCTGCACGAATTGGGGCACTTCCTGCCCGCGAAATGGTTCCGGACAAAAGTGGAGAAATTCTATCTGTTCTTCAATCCCTGGTTTGAGGTCTACAAGAAAAAGATCGGCGGTACGGAATACGGCATCGGCTGGCTTCCGCTCGGTGGATATGTCAAGATTGCCGGCATGATCGACGAAAGCTTCGATACGGAACAAATGAAGGAACCGGCGAAGCCCTGGGAATTTCGCTCCAAACCGGCCTGGCAAAGGCTCATCATCATGCTCGGCGGTGTCACCGTCAATTTTCTGCTCGGCTTTTTCATCTACGCCATGAGTCTCTGGACCTGGGGAGAGGTATATCTCCCGACCAGCAGCCTCATCTACGGGGTACAGCCGGATTCCCTCGGCATTTCCCTCGGCCTGCTCCCCGGGGATAAGGTCCTGGCGGTGGATACCATGCAACTCGAACGCTTCAATCCCAACCAAATACGGGCTGCCGTCGTGATTCACAACGCGAAAAACCTGACCGTGGAAAGGGATGGGAAACAAATGACCCTCCCCATTTCCTCGCAACAGGCCGATGCCTTGTCCGATTACAAGAACAAGCATTTCACCCTGTGCACCCCCCGGGTGCCTTTCGTCATCGGTCAGTTCGCCCTGAACAGCCCGGCCGAAAAGGCCGGATTGGCAGAAGGTGACCGGATCATTGCCTTGGATGGCCGACCGACGCCTTTCTTCCAGGACTTCTTCGATGCCCTGACCAGCCTGCCCCCGCAGGAACGTACCATTCAGGTCATGGTCGAACGAAACACCGGCGGCGCGGCGGATACCCTTTCCGTGGCGGTCTCCACCGGACCCGATGGAAAGATCGGTGCCGGCCCGGTCGGACTTGAGACGAGCCGTGTTTCCTATTCCCTCGCCGAAGCCCTTCCTGCCGGCGTCGCCAAAGGAACGCACTTCCTGGGCACCCAGATCAAGGCCTTCGGCCAAATGATTGCCGGGAACCTCCGCATGAAGGACAGCCTCGGAAGTTTCATCACCATCGGCTCCATGTTCCCGGAGACCTGGAATTGGGAGGCTTTCTGGCAACTCACCGCCATGCTTTCCCTCGTCCTGGCCTTCATCAACCTGCTACCTATCCCCGCCCTGGACGGCGGCCATGTGGTCTTCCTGTTGTTCGAGGTCGTGACCGGCAGGAAACCCAGCGACAAGGTCATGGAGATCTCTACCATGGTCGGTTTCGTCATCCTGATCTCCATCATGGTCCTGGCACTTGGGTTGGACATTTCCAGGATTCTCTGAACCACAGGAGCGGGGCAGGCGATACCGGCACCTGCCCCGCTTCATCCGGCAGGCATGATCTCCCATCTGTCCGGCAGGCCAGGGTAGGGGTGTTTACAAAGCCGCAGCCGTATGCCGCGGCATAACGCGCCGGCTCCCTTCCTGACCTTGACCGGCAAACCGCCGTCAGTTCCCATGGAATACTTCGCATGTTTCGACCTTTCGCCTTCCTTCCTTCCGGACGAGACGCTCCTCCGGAAGCGGTACCTGCAACTGTCCAAGCGATACCATCCGGATTTCCACTCCTTGGCGCCGGCTTCCGTGCAACAGGAAATGCTGGAGTCTTCCACCCGGCTCAACGAGGCCTACCGCACCTTGTCGGATTTCCATGCCCGGATGGAGTATATCCTCCGGGAGGAGGGATACCTGGGCGATAACGACCGCAATGCCCTCGACCCCGCTTTCCTCCAGGATATGATGGAAGTGAATGAAACCCTGATGGAACTGGAGTTCGACTACGACCCGGATACCTACCGACGGATAAGGACGGCGGTCGGCGAAATCGAAGCCCGGGAACGCCTGGCCATACAACCCTATCTGTCCCGCTATGAAGATTCCGGTACCGAGCGGACAGCCATCCTGCAAGCGGTAAAAGATTTTTTTTTAAAGCACAAATACGTTTGGAGAATTCAACAGAAATTAGATAAATTTGCCGCCGCTTCCGATGAGAAGACAACCTGAATCAAGGCGGACAAAGGTCCGCCATCGTCAGGTCCGGAGCTTACCGAAAATTATCCAGCAGTCCACTGCGCTGCAAAGCAGGTACTGCCGAAGTGGCGGAATTGGTAGACGCGCTGGACTCAAAATCCAGTGATGGCGACATCGTGTGGGTTCGAGTCCCACCTTCGGTACGAATTATCTTCTCGATTTCCACTTTGCCGAAGTGGCGAAATTGGTAGACGCGCACGTTTCAGGGGCGTGTGTTCGCAAGGACGTGTGGGTTCGAGTCCCACCTTCGGCACTTGATACAGGAACACCCGAATGTAAAGTCGGGTGTTTTTTTTTTACCCGCTTATAAGCCTCACCTCCCGCTTGCCGCTTGTTCCGACGGCGGCAAGTAACAACCATTCGGTCGTAAATTGGAAGTACCCCGGTCGTTGCATTCCCAAGTCAACAGGTGCAGGTTCAATCTGCTTCGAACGGTACTTATTGGTGTACTCCAAGAACCTGCTTCTTGTCAACACCCGTAAAGGATTCAAGTGCAGCGAGAAATTTTCCACAATTGACCGATAGTATATTGCAGCAATAAAAGAATATGCTATCTTTGCTACAGAATGCCTTGATGAAACAATCGCCAATGTAGTGGGGTGCTTGTACATCTTTTCCAACATGTCTTAACAATCATTCAAATACTTCATTCAATGAAAAATTTCAAGACGCTTTGTTTAACAGTTTTTACAGCGATGTCTTTCATTCCCGCTTTTGGTCAGCTGAAGGTCATTGCGGACGGAAAAGTTGGCATAGGGACCTCCACTCCTTTGTCCAAGCTTGACGTCAGGGGAACTATTCTTCTGGATAATTCACCTACCAACTCAAATTTCATTTCGGGCCCTTCCAACAACAACCTGACGATGGAGATTTCGCAAGGCACGAACTCCTTCACGAGCCGCGCTTTCTTCGCTATGAAAGGTAACGAGAACGGAGGACCGTCATCTGGTCAGTTTACGTTGGCCGGAAAGTTCGTGGACCTGAAATATGGAAAGACCGCCGGTGGCGGTAACGCTTTCGGATCTTTCGGGCTTCGTCTGACGGAAACCGGCAACGTGGGGATAGGAACATTGCTCCCCAGCGCCAAGCTTCATGTCGCAGGTGACATTTTTGCCACCGGTACCATCACGAGCTCAGATAAGAATCTGAAACAAAACATCCAAGAGTTTAACTACGGACTCGAGACAATCAAAAAAATACGTCCGGTCACATACCAGTACAACGGTCGGGCCAGGATCACATCCGAAAGGAATCACGTCGGTGTGATTGCCCAAGACCTTCAGGAGGTCGCTCCTTTCATGGTTTTCCCTTACACCCACAAGGAGTTCGATGACGATAATTACGAAATTTCTTCCGAAGATTTCCTCGCTGTAGATGAAAAACCCATACAGTATATGTTGGTGAATGCCATCAAGGAACAGCAGGAAATCATCGAGGCACAGCTCGAAACCATCGAGCTGATGGAAGAGCGCATCACCAGACTGGAAAAAATCCTGATCAACTCTGTCGGCAACGTCGAGGTAATCAATAGTGCAAGCCAAATCGTGGAGCTGTCCAGCCAAGGAGAACTCAAACAGAATCAGCCGAACCCGTTCTCGGAGGAAACCGTTATTCAGTATTCTCTTCCGGCGAATGTCAATCAAGCCACCATGGTTATCACCGATAAGAATGGTGCTGTTGTCAAGCGCGTAGCCTTGGATGCCTCCATGCAAAAAGGGCAGTTAATCATTCGTGCGAGAGAACTGACTGCCGGTGTGTATAACTACTCCCTGCTGGTGGACGGTTCCATCTTCTCCACTAAACAAATGGTTCTTACCCGGTAAGAATATATTTTCAAATTGACAATCAGAAGGAAACGAGAGAGGTCTCTCGTTTCCTTTTTTTATGTGCAGTCATATTCCTAATTCTTGTGACGCATGAACATTTATCGAATCAAGGATGCATGAAGCGGTCAGATTGTACAAGGTGTAAATAGAATATCGTTCGAAATGACTAAACACCTAGTGGAGAGCACAGGTCAGGACATATAGGCATATCTTCCTTATTGAATATCAAAACTATTTTAAGAATAGTAGAATAAATGAACACCGAAAATTCTACTGGCATCAGATGGGAATCGCAAACGCTGATTTTGCAAGAATTTGGTTTGCTTCCGATTTACCTGTCCGAAATATGTAGAGCGCTTCGTAATTCATACTTTTGGAGCCACATCGTCGCACATTGACAATAGCTGTCAGACAGTTCGGCAATATATGGCCGCTTAGTCGAAACTGTTACGTCAGCTTGTCGCTTACGTTTTAGCTGGCATCCCGTACACCTGACAAGAAGGGTTCGTTTCCATTTCCATAGATTGCGTCAGTAAAGGAACTTTCGAATGATTAACCATTCGGGCGGCTATGAAAATGATATACGTACAAAATAAAAGTACAAGGCAATATTTTTACTTGCAAATTGCTACGAAATCGTAACCAGTATGATGCCGGACAGAACTAAACTTCCCAACTTGCGCTGAACGATAAGTTCATTCCACTTAGTGGAATCGGGTGTGATTCCCATTTACTGTAAATTTGCATGAAAAAAAACGAGAATATGGAAA
>CAZNLJ010000048.1:0-32431 GCA_964573725.1 uncultured Saprospiraceae bacterium | reverse complement strand
GGCACGCCTAAGCGCGCCGCCGGCCGTCCTGTATAATTATTGGGCGCGGGGCGCAGCCCCGCGCCCTTTTCCATACAGGTCGCTGCACATCGGCAAGTTTGATCCCTGACATAAGGTTTGAAAATCAGGTTATTCAATTACCGATTTTGATGGATTGAGGTGCGGAAGATAAGATCAAAGGTCATGATGCCGGCTGTAGCCGATATCGGGAGGGATGGAGGGGGCTCGATACGGGTATACCGCCGACTTGCTGCCGCATCGAGGGTAGTTGGGTAAGGTGATGAATAAGCGGGGAATTCGGATGGACCGACGGACAGCAATCGTGACCCCGTTACAAAGTGAGGAAATACGGGGAAGACCGGTAACGGATCAGCGCCGGCATATGGGATGGACGTCCCTCCGAACGGAAGGACGTCCATAACTATCCGGAAATATTGAAAATAACGCAGGGTTAACCGTTCAGGACCCGGTACATGGTCTCCCCAATGCTTGCCGGGGAATTGACGACATGGATGCCACATTCCGCCATGATGGCCATCTTGGCGGCCGCCGTATCATCCGCCCCGCCGATAATGGCACCGGCATGTCCCATTTTCCGGCCTTTCGGCGCCGTTTGCCCGGCGATGAAACCGACGACCGGTTTGGTCCCATGTTCCTTGATATAGTGGGCCGCCTCCGCTTCCATACCGCCGCCGATTTCCCCGATCATGATGATTCCGTCCGTATCCGGATCCTCCATGAGGAGCGCCACGGCTTCCCGGGTCGTAGTGCCGACAATCGGGTCGCCGCCAATACCGATGCAGGTGGATTGACCCATACCGGCCTTGGTGACCTGGTCGACCGCCTCATAGGTCAAGGTCCCGGAGCGGCTCACGATGCCGATCCGACCCGGCCGGTGGATGAAACCGGGCATGATGCCACATTTCGCTTCTCCCGGGGTGATCACACCGGGGCAATTCGGACCGATAAGCCGGGTTTCCGGCCTATCGGCCAGGAAAGCCTTGACTTTCACCATATCCTGTACCGGAATCCCTTCCGTGATACAGATGACGACACCGATACCGGCGGCGGCGGCTTCCATGATGGCGTCCGGCGCGAAGGCGGGTGGTACGAAGATGACGGAGACATTGGCACCGGCTTCCCGGACCGCCTGGTCCACCGTATCGAAGACCGGCAATCCGAGGTGGGAACTGCCTCCTTTCCCCGGGGTCACACCGCCGACGACGCGGGTACCGTATTCGATCATCTGGCTGGCGTGAAAGGTTCCCTCCTTTCCGGTGAAACCTTGCACGATGACCCGGGAATTTCGATTGACTAATACTGACATGTGGTTGTTGGTTGATTATTTGCGCTGAATGATGAACACGTCCTCATTCTTCTTGTGCATGTGGTAGCGTTCCCGCGCAAACTGTTCCTTGTTTTCGCTCATATTCTGCGCGTCCATCCGGGCTTCGTCGATCTTACGCCGATAATAGTCCTTGTCGGACTCCAGCCTGCGGACGGTATCCCGCAGGGATAGTTGCGTCCACAGGTTTTGACGGTCGAAAAAAGTCAACAGCACAAAGAACACCGTCAGCGAGAAAACATACCGGTTCCGCAGCGGAGCGGGTAGCTTTCTGATGACAGCCCGAAGAAAGGGATGATGGGTTGAGCTCATGGCGCGCATACTTTTCGGGAAACCATTCGGTCATCCGGCACGGATGCCGGCTTTTACCGGCGGTCCAACAGCGATTTACCGGGATAATAGGCCGTGTCGCCCAGTTCGTCCTCAATACGGAGCAACTGATTGTACTTGGCGATCCGATCGGAACGGGAGGCCGAACCAGTCTTGATCTGCCCTGTGTTGAGCGCAACCGCCAGGTCGGCGATGGTAGTGTCCTCCGTTTCCCCGGAGCGATGGCTCATGACGCTGGTGTAGGAGTTGCGTGTGGCAAGCTGTACGGCGTTGATCGTTTCGGTCAACGAACCGATTTGATTGACCTTGATCAGGATGGAATTGGCGATATGTTGGTCGATTCCTTTCTGGAGGCGGACCGTATTGGTGACGAACAGGTCGTCCCCTACCAGTTGGATACGTTTCCCGATAGACTGGGTCAATGCGGCCCAACCGTCCCAATCGTCCTCATCCATACCGTCCTCGATTGAGAATATGGGATACTTCCGGCTCCAATCCGTCCAGAAGTCGACCATTTGGGCGGGCGTGAGTTTTTCGCCGGTGGAGCTCTTGAAATGATAGACTTGGTTTTCCCGGTCAAAAAATTCCGAGGCAGCGGCATCGATGGCGATCATGACTTCTTCGCCGGGCGTGTAACCTGCCTTTTCGATGGCTTGCAGGACCGTTTCGATCGCCTCCACGTTGGAGGTCATGTTCGGTGCGAACCCACCCTCGTCGCCGACGTTGGTGGAATAGCCCTTGCCTTTCAGTACGCTCTTGAGGTGATGGAAAATCTCGACCCCCATCCGGAGGCCTTCGCGGAAGGAGGCGGCTCCGACCGGCATGATCATGAATTCCTGGAAGTCGATGCCGTTGTCGGCATGGGCACCGCCGTTGAGGATGTTCATCATGGGGACGGGGAGCACATGTGCGTTGGATCCGCCGACATAGCGGTAAAGCGGCATGCCGGCCTCCTCTGCGGCGGCGCGGGCGATGGCCAGGGACACGCCGAGGATGGCATTGGCGCCCAGCTTGCTCTTGTTGGGTGTACCATCCAGGTCAATCATCATCTGGTCCAGGTAGCGCTGTTCGAAGACATCCTCCCCGATGAGCTGTTCGGCGATGGCCTCCTCGATGTTATCGCAGGCTTTTTGGACCCCTTTGCCGAGATATCGGTCCTGTTCCCCGTCCCGCAGTTCCACCGCCTCATACATACCGGTCGACGCACCGGAAGGGACCGCCGCCCTGCCATAGGCACCTTCCTCGGTGTAAACTTCGACTTCTACGGTCGGGTTGCCGCGGGAATCCAGGATTTCCCGGGCGATAATGTCTGTAATTGCACTCATCGGGTATAGTATTTTGTTAATAATGCTTGTTTCTGGCGCCGGTATCCCACCATGAGGTACCGGGGCGGCTCCGCCGGAGCGAAAAAACGGGTCAAACCTTGGCGGCTGACCGCCGGGCCTGTTGCATCATGGTGATGAAGTCGTCGAAAAGATATCGGGCATCATGCGGACCGGGGGATGCCTCCGGATGATATTGGACGGAGAAAGCCTGGTGTTTCCTGGCACGGATGCCTTCGATGGTGCCGTCGTTCAAGTTGACGTGCGTGACCTCCACCAGGTCTTGCCGGCGGCCGATCTCGTCCGCATCGACGGCGAACCCATGATTTTGGGAGGTGATTTCGCATCGCCCGGTCAACAGGTTCTTGACAGGATGGTTGATGCCCCGGTGACCGTGGTGCATCTTATAGGTAGGAATGCCCAGTGCCTGCGCCAATATCTGGTGCCCGAGGCAAATACCGAACAGCGGGGCGTTTTCCTGCAGGATATGGACGGCCGTTTCCGTCGCGTAATCCATGGGGGCGGGATCTCCCGGTCCATTGGACAGGAAGTAGCCATCCGGTTCCCATTTCTTCAGCTCGCTGAAAGGCGTGCGTGCCGGGAACACCTTCAGGTAACATCCCCGGTCCACCATGCAATTGAGGATATTCCGCTTGACCCCCAGGTCGAGGACAGCCACCCGGAATTTCGCATCGGAATTGCCGAGCATGTAGGGTTGCCGGGTGGTGACGGCCGTGGCGAGTTCCAGCCCGCCCATGTCCGGCACTTCGGACAACTTCTCCCGAAGCACCGCCAAATCCAGTATTTCCGAGGAAATGATGGCATTCATGGCGCCTTTGCTGCGGATATGCCGGACGATGGCGCGCGTGTCCACATCGGAGATGCCGACCAAATTTTCCTCCTCGAAGAAATCCTGCAGCGAGGAAGTGGCCATGATCCGGCTGTAGTGGCTGGCCGTGAAGTTCTTGCAGACCAGGCCGGCGATCTTGACGCCTTCCGATTCCGTTTCCGTAAGTCGGGCCCCGTAATTCCCGATATGGGCCGTGGTCATGACCATGATCTGGCGGTAGTAGGAGGGGTCCGTGAAAATTTCCTGGTACCCCGTCATGCCGGTATTGAAACAAATCTCACCGGTGGTGGTACCGATCTTGCCGACAGCTTTCCCGTGGAAAGTGGTACCGTCGGCTAACAATAATACTGCTGGCGCCTGCTTCATCAAAAATTGTTTTTCAGATTGGAAAAAATGGGGGTGATGCCTGTCGGCTTAGCAGGCATCGAAAATGAAGCCATTTTGGATGGCCGCCTGAACTTTTTCGGCGTAAAGATATAAAAGCGAAACGACTTCCACCGGCCGGGTACCCAACAAAAGCGGTAAATCTCAGCGGCTGAAATCGATGGACCGGACCAAGGAGACGTTCCTTTCGAAATCGAACAAGGTCAAGGTCCGCAATTCGTAATGCGCTAACCAATAGGCTTGCACCGAAGCGATGTAATTCTTCCGGGCATCCTCTTTTTCCGCAATGGCGATGTTGAGGTCCAGTACCCCGATTTTCCCGATGTAGTAGCGGTTTCGGGTCAGGTCCGCCCGTTTCAAGGAGACCTCATAGGCACGGCGGGCAATGGCCACCTGTTGTCGGAGCAATGAAAACTGATTGACCTTCAGCCTGATTTCCTGTTCGAAATTGGTCCGTTCCTGCCCGATGTTCATTTGCTCCAGCGCCTGGTTCGACAGGGCCGTCTGGAGCCGGGCGGCAGCCTTGCCCCAATCGAAGATCGGCATTTGCACGCCGACGGAGAACAATTCGTTATCCAGGGGGCTCCGATAGGCGTCGTCGAGCCGGGGTGCGGTCTGGGAAAGACTGAATTGACCGAACACATTGACCTGGAAGCCTGCGTTCACCTTGGCTTCCGCCACGGAGGCGGCCGCTTCCGTCAGCCGCCGGTCGAATCCGACGACTTCCCCCCTGTTCGCCGTCGCCAGGGCCAAGGCCCGGTCACTGTCCACTTCCATGACCGGCACATCCTCGGGTGGATTCAACCGGAAATGGACCGGGCTGCGGATGCCCAGGAAATTCCGGAGCCGCTCGGTGCCGGTCTGCAAGTCCAACAAGGCCTGTTGTACCGCCACATCGGCGTTCATGGCGCTCAATTCGATTTGCAGCAGCTCCGTCTCCGCTATCCTGCCGACCTCGAAGCGCCCCCGGGAAATGTTATACAAGGTGTCCGCGTTCCGCTTGTCGGCAACCGCCGCCTCCAGGTTGAGCTGCGCGATGTACACCGCAAAGAAAAGGGCCGCCGATTGCAGGGCGACGCCTTCCATTTCGGCTGCAAACTGCTTGGTGGCCTCCTGGTACCGGAGCGGCTCGATCCGCTTGTTCCATTTGAGCGCGTTGTAATTGAACAAGGGCTGGGAAAAACCGACCGAAAGCGGTGTGGAAAAATAGGAAACGAGATTGTCCCCGGACGTTTGGAAGATGTCCAACCGCTGCAAGCCTGTACTGGCGAAAATCGTGGCACCCGTCGGAGCGATGCGCTGCTGGAGGGATATGCCCAGGCGGTTTCGCATCTGCGCCCGCTGTACGAACACGTCCTTCCCATCCGGTTGGGTAATGATGCCGATGGACCGGTTGAGGTCCGGCAAGTCCCCCTCCAATATCATCTGAGGCTTGTAATCGGCCTGAAAGGAACGGTAGAACCAATACCGGTTCTGCATTCTCGTCTGCGCCAGCTTGGCGGCAGGCGACTGGTCCTGCGCCAGGACGATCACTTCCGCCAGGCTGAGGGATAAGGTATCCGCCGGTTGTGCCCGAAGCAGGGCCGCGCAAAGCATTGCCGTCAGTACGGCGCTTGTCTTGAACATGCTCAGAAATTATTTGTGCGCATTAATCGGCCCGGAGTGCCCGGACCGGATCCTCCCGGGCCGCCTTCCGCGCCGGGAACAATCCGAATGCCAGCCCGACGGCCGCGGCCACCCCGAATGACAACAGGACGGACCAGGCCGATATGATCGTCGGTATGCCGGCCAGCCGGGATATGAGACCGGCCGTACCCACCCCGAAGAAAATCCCCAGCAGGCCGCCAATCAGGCTGATGATCACGGCCTCGAAAAGGAATTGGAAGATGATGTCCGACCGGCGCGCCCCCATCGACCGGCGGATGCCGATTTCCTTGATCCGCTCCAGTACCGAGGCCAGCATGATGTTCATGATGCCGATACCCCCGACCAGCAAGGAAATACCGGCAATGACCGCCAAGACCAGGTTGAAGATATCCTGTGTCTTGCGTTGCTGCTGGAGCAGCAATTCCGGAATCTCGATCTCGAAATCCATCACCTCCTTATGCCGACGCCGAAGCATATCCGCCAACAACCCGGCCGCAGGCCGAAGGGTGCCGGCATCCTGTACCTTGATGACGACCCGGTCCAGCTGGTGATAGTTTTCCTCGTCGGCCGATTCTCGCCCGCGCCGCTGCAGGTCCCGCGCCCCGATGGCAGCCCTGTTGCCCATCCGCAACAAAACGGTGCTGACCGGCACGTAGATGTCCTTGTTGTAATCCCGCACGCCCAGGGCCTGCAGTTGCTCGCCACTCGCCTCCCGCTTGTTCAGGACCCCGATGACTTTCAGCCATACCTTGCCGGCCTTGATATACTGACCCAGGGGATCCATGTCGGAAAAATACTTCATCCGGACGGATTGCCCGATGATGCAGACCGCGTGCCCGCCGTCCAGGTGCTCCTGGTGGAAGGTTTGCCCGCTGACCACCTCCAGGTTGTTGATGTCGAAATAGCTGTTCCAAACCCCGACGACCCGGGCCCGGGAAGACAATCCCTCCTGCAGGACATTCATTTCCATGACCACCTCGGGACTCAACAGTTCGATGTTCGGCAGGATGTCCCGGAAGGCCTGCACATCCTGCAGGGTAAGGCCGGGTGACCACGGGCGCTTCTGCTTCCCCCGGTCCTGGCCATCCCCTTCCGACCCGGTCTTGTCGTCCGCAGATTCGCCCGCCTTCAGTACCTTGGAACGAATGATGATATTGTTGGTACCGATCAGTTCCATCTGGTCCAGGATGGATTGCCGGGCACCGGTGCCGATGGCCAACATCGCAATGACGGCCCCCACACCGAAGACGATGCCCAAGGCGGTCAGTACCGCCCGCAGGGTGTTCGCGGTGACCCCCTCCGCAGCCAGCAGGAAGTTGAGAAACAATCTGTTCATGTCTTGTTCGCTGTGGAAAAGGTTCAATCGAAAATGATGTAGACCCCTTGGTTCTGCTCCTTGGCCGGCTGGTAGTCCTCCCGGACCGCCTTCATCTTTTCCCGTGCCGCCTGGATGCGGGCCTCCTTCTCCGCCGCCAGTCGGTTCTTGATCGATTCCCGGACTGCCTGGTCGACGTAATGGACCGGCAATTCCGTCGCGTTCGGTGGCAAGGACAGGTATATGGTTTCGCCGGCTTCGACCCCGTGGGCGATGATCACCTCATTCTCGTTGACTTCCCCCGTGATGACTTCCTGACGGATCGTCCGTCCCGCTTTTTCCTTGTACACGAATGCAATGGAATCGCTGTGCAAAGCTTCCAGCGGTATGGCGACGACATCTTCGAAGGTATGGGTGAGTATCTCGTTGCTCGTGGTCATGGCGGGCCGCAGGATCGAATCCATCTCGTTCACCTGGACGATGACTTCGAACACCTTGGCATCATAACCCTGCAGTTGTTCCCCGACATTGGCTACCTGGATGACTGTTCCGCCGTACGCTTTTCCGGGAAAAGCATCGACCTTGACGACGACATCCTGGCCTTTGCTCACCCGACTGATGTCCACCTCGTTCACGTAGGTCTTGGACACCATGATGTCCAGGTCCGGCAATTCCGCCACGGTCGGGTCCCAGGTACTGATTTGGGACCCGGGCCCTATCTTTCCTTCCCAGGATCGTGCGTAAATCACCATCCCGTCCTTCGGGGCCGTGACAACGAATTGGTCGGACAAGTCCATCAGCCGTTGCCGCTTGAGCTCCTGTTGCCGAAGCGATGCCAAGATCTCCCCGATGACAGCCTCCGATTTGGTCTGGGTCAGTTCGTACTTCTTCTGCAACTGCAACAAGTCCCGCTCCGATTTCTGCATGTCGATCTTCGCTTGTTGGATCACCATCTGCGGCTCGTATTGGCTTTGCTCCACCTGAAGCGCTTTTTCATCCAGGGAAAACCGGAGGTTCACCAGCTCGTCCCGGATGGCCCTCAGGTCTATCGCCGTATCGATTTTCGCCTGCTCCAGTTGCGTCTGTATCTTGTCGATCTCCGTCTGCGCTTCCTTCAGTTTCGTCTCCAGCTCGGTCCGGTCCAGACTGGCTACATAGTCGCCGGCACGCACCAGCGTGCCCTCCGCCACCATATCGGTGATATTCACCTGCCAAATCTGTGCGGACCGCATACCCGATGGGCCCTTTATCTTTTCGGCGTTCTTCGCCTGCAACTCCCCCGTGGCCATGACGTAGAGCCGGAATTCCCCCTGACGGGCCTTCATCGTCAGGGCTTGCGAAGGTGCGGAATCGCTTTGCCCGAGTTGACATCCCATCAACAAGGCCACGGCCGCAAAGGCCCAACAGCCGGTGCGGATGTGGTTTGGACAGTTAAACATGGTGGTCATGAAAACCGGATTGTATCCCCGTGACCGCACAATACGAGCCCGGTCGACGTGAGATGCTGTTGTTTCTTATTATCGGATTGTCTGCCTTGCCGACTTCCGTTGCAGGCAAGGACCGGTCGGGCGGCCGGCAGGGTGCTACCCGCTTCCTGCCGCCGGATCCGGACCCGAACGGGATCCGGGCCGACCGGTTTGCACGGACCGCCGACCTCCCGTGCGGGCTAGGCCTGTGCGGTCGGCGTATTGAAATTCATGTTGGGGAAAGGACCACCGTCGGAATCATATATCGACCCGAATTGCGCCTCGTACCGCTTGATGTTTTCGGCCATCGCTGCCAGCAGCCGCTTCGCATGCTGGGGTGTCAGGATGATGCGCGACTTGACTTTTGCCTTGGCATTGGGTGCCATCATGATGAAATCCAGGACGAATTCCGTCTGGTTGTGGGTGATGACCGCCATGTTGGAATATTGTCCGTCCGCAATATCTTCCGGCAGTTCGATGCTGATGGGTGTTGGTTGGTTCGGTTTGTCAGCCATTGATGTTTGAATTGTGATTTTTGGCGGCGTACCAGGCCTGCCGGCACGAAAATACTGTCAGCTATCCTTTCGGCGGACAGCAGGTGCATGCCAGGCAGATGCCGTCCGGGCAAAACTAACGGTTAATCGGACAAACCGGAAAGCTTAGGTCTCCGATTGTGCAGCCGAAGGCATGTTATGTCCGCCGAACTTCGGCCCGTCGCTTCTCTTAACGACGAATCACGGGGAAAGTATCTGACCGGTATCTGTTTTTTCGGATTTTTTTGAATGGGGAAAACGATGGGGCATCGGGTTGGCCTCGATTCCGACCGGTATCATTCCGCCGGAGAATCCTTAGATTTGGCAAAAAAATATGTGGCAACCGTATTTCGATGAAAACAGGCGGAACTGGGACGACCGGGTGGCACCGCACATGGAAAGTCCTTTCTATGACCTTCCCTCCTTCCTGGAAGGGAAAAGTTCCCTGACGGAAATCGAGACCGCCCTGTTAGGACCAGTCAAGGGCCTGGACATCCTTCACCTGCAGTGCCATTTTGGGATGGACTCGCTGTCCCTTGCCAGGGAAGGGGCGAAGGTCACCGGCGTCGACTTCTCCGAAAAGGCCATCTCCGCCGCCCGCGGTTTGTCGGCCCGCATACAAGTCCCCGCCACTTTCGTGTGCGCGGACATTTATGGGTTGGAATCCCGGCTCCAAGGCCGTTTCGACCTGGTATACGCCACCTACGGGACCATCGTCTGGCTCCCCGACCTGACCCGTTGGGCACAGGTTGTGGACCATTTCCTGTTGCCGGGAGGAAGGTTGTACCTTTCCGAATTCCATCCGGCGTTATACATGTTCGATTTCGAGGATTTTGGTCGCAAATACCACTATTTCGGCAAACCGGACCCGTACAGCGAGGAAGTCACGGGCAGCTATGCCACCCCGGACAACGGGACCAAGGCACGGGAACATTTCTGGAACCATAGCATCGGCGAGATACTGGATCCATTCCTGGAAAGGCGTTACTCGTTGGAAGTGTTCCGGGAATCCCCTTTCTCCCCTTACCGCTGTTTTCCCAATATGCGGGAGACCGAACCGGGTCGGTTCGTCTGGCAGGATGATACTTCGCCGGACATACCGCACATCCTGACCCTGGTACTCCGGAAGCCCGCGGGTTGATTGGTCAACCCGATGGCAAGCCCCCGACGGGCAACGGGCCGGGACCTTCCCCGATCCCAAGGAGGCCCGTCGGACCCAGGGTAGGGAAGTCCTATTTCTTGAAAGCGCCCGGCACGGCTTCGCTGATGATTTGCTTCACCTGCTCCAGCGTCAACTGCTCCGCATCCGAGGCCGTCGGCTTCACCCCGTCCACCTTGGGAAGGGTGATGCTGCTTTTCTTGTACCGGATGAAAGGCCCCCACCGCCCGTTTTCAATGGCGATATCTTCCTTTTCCCAACGTTTGATGTAGCGATTCGCCTCTTTTTCCACCTTGGCGGCAATCAGTCCGATCGCTTCGTCCACCGTGATCTTTTCCGGATTATACTTTTTGGGAATGTTGACATACATGCCGTTCCACTTCAGGAACGGACCGAAACGGCCGCTGCCTTTCGTCATCGGCAAGCCCTGGTAAGTACCGATCGGGGCATCCGCCTGCTGTTTCTCGCGGATCAGTTCGATGGCTTCCGGCAGCGCTATCGACAAAGGGTCCTTTCCTTTCGGCAGGGAAACGGACAATTCGCCGAACTTCAGGTAAGGGCCGAAACGACCCACCGCCGCCACGATTTCCTTGCCTTGGTATTCGCCGAGGGTCTTGGGGAGTTCGAACAGACGCAAGGCCTGCTCCAGGGTGATGGACTCCAGGGATTGCCCGGGAGCCAGGTTCGCAAAGCGGGGTTTTTCATCCTCCGCCAGCTCATCCTGGCTACCGATTTGGACGGCAGGTTTGCCGAAACGGGTGATGCGGACCAATATCGTCCTGCCGGATGCCGGATCTTTTCCCAATATCCTTTCACCGGATGCCCTTTCACCGGTTTCCTTGACCAAGTCCACCTGCTCGTGAAAAGGAAAATAAAAATGACCGACCATGTCGTCCCATTGCTTCTTTCCTTCCGCAATCTGGTCGAACTCCTCCTCGATGCCGGCCGTGAAACCGAAATCCATGATGCCCTTGAAGTGCTCGGTCAGGA
Source organism: uncultured Saprospiraceae bacterium (assembly GCA_964573725.1). Taxonomy (GTDB): domain Bacteria; phylum Bacteroidota; class Bacteroidia; order Chitinophagales; family Saprospiraceae; genus UBA6168. The sequence continues at coordinate 21,090 of CAZNLJ010000048.1, read as the reverse complement.
AGTCCGTCACGACCATCCCCATATCCGTGGGAAACAAACGGTTCTTGACCGCGCCGCTCATCTCCGTTTCGGTTTTTTGCGTCAGTTGGTCCCGGGACAGGGTCAGCACCCGGAATTCGCGCGGAACCCCTTCCCGGCTGTCCTTGACCACATAACCGCGGTTCTCCTCCATGATCTTGGTGATGGTCGGCGCATAGGTCGAGGGCCTGCCGATACCGAGTTCCTCCAGGGCCGATACCAGTCCGGCCTCCGTGTATCGGGCCGGTGGTCGGGTCGTACGTTCCGTGGCGGACAAGGAACCCAACGACAAGGCTTGTCCTTCCCGCAAGGGCGGCAGCATCCCCTTGGCTTCGTCTTCCTCCTCGTCCCTGGATTCCAGGTAGACTTTCAGGAAACCGTCGAAGATCAACACTTCCCCTTCGGCCTGCAAGGGGACCTTCGGCTGGGTGGAGATGGATATCTTGACCAAAGTCCGCTCCAGGCGGGCATCGGACATCTGACTGGCGATGGTCCGTTTCCAGATCAGTTCGTACAAGCGCTGTTGGTCCCGGTCACCGCTGACCTGAACCTGGGAGATATAGGTCGGCCGGATGGCCTCGTGCGCTTCCTGGGCACCTGCCTTCTTCGTCTTATAGCGGCGGGTGTGGACGTAGGGGGCACCGAATTGCTGTTCGATTTCCTGGGCGATGGCACTGAGTGCCAGTTCGCTGAGGTTGGTCGAATCCGTCCGCATGTAGGTGATATGTCCGGATTCGTACAACTTCTGGGCTACACTCATCGTCCGGGATACCGAAAAACCCAGCTTCCGACTGGCTTCCTGCTGCAAGGTCGAGGTGGTGAACGGGGCTGCCGGACGCCGGACAGAAGGCTTCACTTCAATCGCTCCGATCTGGTACGCCGCCCCTTTGCAGCCTTCCAGGAAGGCGGCGGCTTCCGCCACCGTGTCGAACTGAACCGGAGATTCCGCCTTGAGCGGTACCTTTCTCCCGTCAGGAGTCGACACCTCGAAAACAGCCGACACCTTGAAAAAGGTCCTGGATTCAAAAGCGAGAATCTCCCGTTCCCTTTCCACGATCAGTCGCACGGCCACGGATTGGACCCGGCCTGCGGAGAGCTTGCCCTTCACTTTTTTCCATAACAGTTCGGACAACTCATAGCCGACCAGGCGGTCCAACACCCGGCGGGCCTGCTGCGCATTCACCAGGTTGAGATCCAGCTTACGCGGTACCTTGATGGCCTGCTGGATGGCCGGTTGCGTGATCTCGTGGAAGACTATGCGCTTGGTGCTGTGTTCGTCCAGTCCCAGGACCCGGCAAAGGTGCCAGGAGATGGCTTCCCCCTCCCGGTCCTCATCCGTCGCCAACCAGACCTCATCGACTTTCTTCACCGTTTCCTTCAGCTCCTTCACCACTTTCTGCTTGTTCGGTGAAACAACGTATTTCGGTTCGAACCGGTGGGCGATATCCACCGCCAACTCCCCTTTGGGCAGGTCGCTGACGTGTCCGTAACTGGACTTCACGGTAAAATCCTTTCCCAGGAACTTTTCTATCGTCTTTGCCTTGGCAGGCGACTCCACAATCAGTAGGTTCTTCGGCATAATTGATTTTTTGTTCTCAAAAGCTGATTCCGGGGACAGTCATGCTCATCCCACGGGTTTATTCTGGACCGGGACGCGCAGCAATACTCCCTGGACATCGCATCCTTTTCCGGCCGCGGTTCCCGGTAAGCTGCCGGGATTCCGCAGTGCATCGGGGCAGGTGACCCGTTTGGGCGCGCCGGGCAAGGCATGAACTGGAAGGCAAAAGTAATTAATTTGACAAATGCACCAACCTGCCCAAGCGTCGACCAGCGGACGGATGCCCCAGGATAGAATCCGTCGACCCAACCGGAACGGATGCCGTCCGGTTTAGCCTGTCCCGGCTCCTAGGCCTTCCTTCCTGCCGGCGGCAGTTGGCCTTAGTTTGATTGGCAACCATTGCAAGAACAGATATTTATTCTTTTGTAAATAAAATATATCATTTCCTAAGCACCGGCACAAAAGGGTAGGGGGCCGGCATGGCCGGCGAATAACCAAACGACAGGCGAAAGGTGTTTTTTTTCGGCCCGCCTTGCGGAAAGGAAACGATGGCACGGAAAGTCCGGGCCCCATTCTTTTCTGTACCTCAGACCACCGCCACAACTGCGGAAGGGCGCTTCGGAATCGTCGGGACGGTTGTTTGCAAACACAGGGCGCATCAGCCTTTTCCGGTTGTATCGACCGGCACAGCCAAAGGGTTGCGAAGCCGGCTTTTTTCCTGATAGGTCTCTATGAGCTGCTTGATGTCCAATGATTTCCTGTTCAAGTTCCGGTGGTAGGCAATCATCATCAGGGTTACCATCTCATCCGGATGATGGATGCCGAGGTCCTGGAAATATTTGGACAACCGGGACCCCTCGTACAATCCCCAGTTGTGGGTCATCCATCTTCCCAGGCTGAAGAACAATTTTTCCACGGCGGTTTCTTCCGGTACCGTCCGGAAGCGTTGGCGGGATTGCTCGTCCGTCTTGCGGTTCAGCTCGACAAACACCTCGTTCAGGTCCTTGGGTATATAGGAACCGTACAGCACTTCCTGTCGGAGACGCCATTCGTATTTTCTTTCATACACATCCTCTTCCCCGGCCGATTGCGCAGACAGGCAGGCCGGGAGCAACAAAGTCCAAAACAGGGATACGCAACTCCGAGGCGAATGGCCAATTTCCGATAATACATTCTTTTTCAAAGTCTTTACTTTTTCTTGATATCCGCGGCAACGGCTTGGGATGGCAGCTGTCGGAAAAAAACGGCACCGGTTCCTTCCCGCCCTCCTAAACAGGAACTTGACCGATGTTGTTTACCGGGTGTGGGATACCTTTGGCTGCGGAGCCCCCGCGGGCAGGATGCCCCCTGCGGCAGTCAAACAAATGTAGGAACGATGGATGCAACACGCAAAGTACTTATCATCGATATGCCCCACCCGGAATTGTTAAAACAAATCCAGGCGATGGGAATGGAATACACCCTTGCGACCGATTGGTCCCGGGAAGCCGTCCTGGCAGCCGTCGGTCCTTACCACGGCTTGGTCATCCGGAGTCGTTTTTCGTTGGACAAGGCCCTGCTGGAGGCAGCGGACCGACTGGCATGGATTGCCCGGGAAGGGGTAGGGGTGGAACACATCGACCTGGAAACGGCCCACCACAAAGGGATCCGCATCCTGAATTCCCCGGAGGGCAGTGCCGACAAGGTGGCCGAGCACACCATCGGTCTGCTCCTGGCCTTGCTGCACCGGATACCCGTGGCGAACCTTCAGGTCCGAAACCGACAATGGCTCCGGGAAGCGAACCGCGGTGATGAGTTGGGCGGAAAGACCGTCGCTTTACTGGGTTATGGCAACATGGGCCGCGCCGTGGCGCAAAGGCTGCAAGGATTCCGCACCAAGGTACTGGTTCATGACCGTTACCGCACCGGCTACGGAGACGCGTTCGCCCAAATGGCGGATTTATCGGAAATCTTCGAACAGGCGGACATCCTTTCCCTCCATTTTCCATATTCGCCGGAAAACCATTACTATGTGGACGACCGGTTCCTGGCTTCCTTCCGAAAACCCATTTATTTGGTCAATACGGCCAGGGGATCGGTTCTCCGGACGGAGGCACTCGTCCGGCACCTCGAAAGCGGCAAGATCTTGGGGGCGGCACTCGACGTGCTGGAGTATGAGGACGTCTCTTTCAATGAATTCAACCTGGATTCGGTTCCCGAACCGCTCGCCTATCTGTTGGCCTCCGACCATGTCATCCTGACACCGCACCTGGCGGGGTCCTCCCTGCAAACCAAGCGGAAGCATGCCGAGGTGCTGGCCCGAAAGATAGCGGCGCTGGAAGGGTTTGGCCAGGAGGAGTGACGACTGGTTATCCTTCCCGCTTACGCTTGAGATACTGACCGGCGGCCGTGGTGACCACCGGAATGATGGTGATGATGATCAAGGCGAGTACGATGAAGGACAGGTTCTGCTCCACCCAGGGAATGGTACCGAAGAAATACCCCGCCATGGTGAAAATGACGACCCAGGAAACACCTCCGTAAAGCGTATATGCCAGGAAGCGGGACCGGGTCATTTTGGAGATACCCGCCACAAATGGTACAAAAGTGCGGAAAATGGGAAGGAACCTGGAGAGGATGACCGCCTTCTGGCCGTGTTTTTCAAAGAAGTCGTGGGTTTGGTCCAGGTATTTGGGATTCACGAATTTCAATTGCCGCCCCTCCAACAGCTTGGAACTGAGATAGCGTCCGATATGGTAGTTGACAATGTTACCGCTGATCGCCGCCACCATCATGAGCAGGATGGCTGTGGTCACATCGAACTTGCCTTCGGTTGTACTGGCAATGACACCAACGGTGAAAAGGAATCCGTCCCCGGGAAGGAAAGGCGTCACGACGAAACCCGTCTCCGCAAAAATGACGAGGAATAGGAAGACATAAATCCAGGGACCGTAGTTGTCAACGATGACCTTCAGGTACTCATTGGTATGCAGGATGAAATCAATGGCTAGGTCGAGCATGCGGATCAAAGTTTTTTATGCGTTCGTCGGGGTAGGGACCGGGGCTCACCGGATAACCGGTACGGTGGACCCGGCCTCGCAGGTACGTACCGCCATGAAAGGAAAGGCGGAGGCCCGACCCGATGCAAAGGTAGCAAATCGGAGGCATTTCCAAGTCGCAAGGTTTACACCGGTACAAACACAAAAGGGCTCGGCTGTTGGCCGAACCCTCCTGGATTCAATCGGTAGCTCCGATTATTCTGCAGGTGCCGCAGTGGTGTCGGCGGCAGGCATTTCTTCGGCAGGCATTTCCTCCATGGTAGCCTCCTCTGTAGCAGGAGCCTCCATCGTTTGTTCTTCCGTGGTCGTTTCCTCTGCCGGAGCTGCACCGTCACCGCAGGCGGTGAACAGGAAGGATACCGAAAACAAAGCGATTACTGCAAGGCTGAATACTTTTTTCATGATTGAAAAAGAATTAGAATGAAAATTATGGAATGACTTGAAACAGTTGAAATGAAATAATTTGGTTTGTATGCACTTCCGTTCCTTCTTTTCTTGGTGCCCTCGGACAGGCCGAGCTGTTGATTCGGCGTACTCGTCGGGCTGGTTTTCGGGTAAGGATTGTTTGGGTATGATTCTACCTGTATGGTTATTTACCCACCTCAACCGTTTTACGGTCTTAAATGTTCGGGACTTTTAACAAAATTTTAGGAAAATTTTAAAAACAAGGACTGGCCGGTGCTCCTGGAAGGTTGTTCGACACCGGGTGCCTTCCGGTTCCCCGGATTATGTCCTGGTGTGCTGCCTGCATGAAAACTGCGATAGATAGGCAGGATTAGACGCTGTCCCGGCAGGTTCTTGTGCAGCCGCCGAAAAACACGCCGGTGCCGGTTTAATCACCAGCAATACCGTCCATCCGTTCGAGCGAGGTTGCCTCCCGCCTATTCGAGCGGTTTCAAGAAATAGTCAACCCGGCTTGAGCAGGGAATCGGATAGGGAAGAACTTCCGGATCCGTCGGTAGCTTGTAATCCGGACTGCTTGACCGTCTTTGTTGTCACGGCCGTATGGCGGGGGGTATCATCTACGCCGGCATGTGGAAGGCAGCCTATCCCGTATCGTCCGGCCGTGTGGCGGGACACCCCGTTCAAGTCCTCCAATATGCGGACTTCCGCGCAAAAGCCAGGAAGTTGTCCGACGGATAACAGGTAAGGCAGTGGTCGGGCGGCAGCCCCCCTTTCCGGGCGGCCAAGACCCCGTAACGGATATCGCGGATACCATCCCGGCTGTGCGCATCGGGATTGACCGATACCACGACCCCCATTTCGAGCGCTTTTTCCAGCCACCTCCAATCGAGGTCCAACCGGTTGGGGTTGGCATTAAGTTCGACCGCTACCTGATTGGCTGCACAGGCCGCAAGGACCCGCTCGTGGTCAATCGGGTATCCTTCCCGGTTCAGGAGCAGCCGGCCGGTCGGATGTCCGAGTATGGTGGTACAAGGATGTTCGATGGCACGGATGAGCCGCGCCGTCGCCTTATCCATATCCATCTTGAGATTCGAATGGACCGAGGCGATGATAAAATCGAATTGGCGCAGGATTTCATCCGGGTAATCCAGCGATCCGTCATACAGGATATCACTTTCAATCCCCTTCAACAGTCGGATGGCGGGGGAGGACGCATGATACCGGTCTATTTCATCCCATTGTAGGAGGAGTCGGTCCTCCCGGAGGCCGTTTGCATAAAAGGCGGCACGGGAATGGTCGGTGATTCCCAGGTAATCGTATCCTGCGGCGGCAGCGGCCGCCGCCATGGCCGAAAGGCTGTCGGCTCCGTCCGAATAGGTGGTATGGGCGTGAACGACACCCCGGATGTCCGCCTCCGAAACCAATATAGGGTCCGTCCTTTCGAGCGGACGCAAGCTGTCCCGACGTTCCGGAGGTATGGGCGGACAGCCGGAACGGTCAAAAATTGCGGATTCTTCCCGGGCGGCGGATCGGCTCATACCGGGGTATAACCGTTCGAAGGACGCCAGGAAAGCATCGCTTCCCGTCAGCCGGAACTGTAGCGTTCCGAAATCCGCAGGTAGACAAACCGTCAGTCTCACCGGAAAACCGTTGCCGTAAACGGCCTCATAGCGGTTCGGCTCCAACTCCCGCAGGGATTCCAGCCAGGCACCGTCCGAAAGGTCCGGAACCGGATCCGCAGCCACCAGGATGTCGATGGAATCGATGACCGCACAACCGCGCCGGATTGCTCCCGTCCATTCCGCCCGGGCGGCGGGATATCGTTCCGCGAGTTCCCGCAAGAGCGCTTTGGCGGCCGCCTCGGCGTCCGGGAACAAGAATCTCCCGCGGGAACGCTGGTAATACTTGATTTTTTCCTGCCATTCCCGTTGGGTTTTTTCGCCAAAGCCCTTAAGGCTCAACAAGCGGTTTTCCTGGCAGGCATACAGGAGCTCCCCGAGCGTCTCTATCCCCAGCTCCTTCCAAACCGTCCGGATTTTCTTGGGGCCCAAGCCGGGAACTTCCAGCATTTCCACAACCCCGGCCGGAATTTCCGATTGCAAACGCGCCAGCAGCGAGATGGTGCCGTTTTGCCGTATCTCCAGGATTTTCCCGGAAATCGCTTTGCCAATCCCCTTGATGGCGGATAAAGCTTCCGCATCCATTTCTCCGATAGGCAGGGAGCTGCTTCGCAGTGTAAGATAGGCCTGCCGATAGGATTTGACCTTGAATGGGTTTTCCCCCATGAGCTCCATCAATTCCGCCAGCAGCCGGAACTGCCTGGCCATGTCCTTGTTCGTCATATCGATTCCTGGTTTGGCACCGGCATTTCCACACCGGTCGTGTCGGCCACGGCTTCGTCGTGCCCCGCCGCATAATCCGCCAAATAGCTGAAGGCCGGCGTCAAACGACCGGCCCGGACGATCGTCGCATCCCGCAAACGGGCAGTCTCCTCCAAGGCGCCCAACACCGGCACGACATATTCCATCAGTTGGTCGCCGAACGCCCGGGAAGCATCCCGGGGCACTTCGCTGGGAAGATTGTCTATGGCCATCACATCCACGCATCCCGGCCGGAATGGCTCGCATTCCCGCCCGGTCCGGGGATCGAACCCGTAGACCGGGGACGCAATGGTGCCCGGCCGGACCGTACAGGGAATGGAAGCATCCGGCGCTATGTCACAGGTGATGTCCCCGACGACCTGGATATGAAAATCGGGTGACTGCATCTCCGCCGATTTGAACAAGACCGGAGCCCGCTTGTCCCAGAAGATGCCCTGGATGAAAACATCGGCAGCCTCATAGTAAGGTCGGAAATCCGCCCGATGGCCGGTCGGGTCGCGATGATATGCCGCCCGGTCGAACGGCTTCCCATCCATCCGACGGATATAATCCGAACTCGACAGCTGGCAATAGACCGGATGCCCCGGGGAACCTTCCAGGAACGCCGCTGCCGGGACACGCCGGAAGCCGAGGTCCTCCAGGCACGCCGCCGCGCCATTTGCCACCCGGCCAGTCCCTGTAAGCACCACCTTGATCGGCGGAAAATCGGTCTTTACGGCCGCCCTCATGGCTTCCGCATAATCGGTGAAGGCATGCATCCTGGCCAGGGAGAACAGACCGGTCCGCTGCCCGTAAGCCCATATGGAATTGTAGGCGCCTACCAGTCCGGCGAAATGGCCGAAGGCGATCAGCCGGTTGCCGGCTGCGTCCCGGATCACCTCGTAGTCGACCAACGTAATTCCTTTTTCCATCACCGCCCAGAGTAAGTTGCGGTTGTATGGCTGCCGTTTGATGGTGTGGGAGAAGAAGAAATAAGTCTTCCCCGCCAACAAGGCATTGACCGGCACTTCCTTGACTCCCAGCAGTATGTCGCAATCGGAAAGGTCCTCCTGCAGCCCTACGCCCGCCGCCGCGTAAGCTTCGTCCGGAAAACACCGCACGGAGGCGGGTTGCACCACGACCGCGTGTCCGAATCTCCGGGTGATGTCCCGACATTGTTCGGGCGTGAAAGGAACCCGCGCATCCGGCGGCACCTTGCCTTCTCTGATCAATCCGATTTTCATTGGCTCCTGTTTGGTCAGTCGTACAAAATTAACTAAGCCTGGGTTGGGAATCCCGGTCTTTGTCCATATCTGTGGAACTTTATTTGCTGTCGTCCGGGCCTCCGCCGGACCATGGCCGTAATACTGCATTGTACCGACCCGCCATGATTTTGTTGCCTCTCCACCGCTTTTTCCCGCGGCATGCCCGACGCCAGGTCCCAACCAGGTTCCCACGTCCTTGCCGGATGAATCCGAGGCGGCCAAGTACAGGAAAAATAATGACCATATCTATCCCGCTGGACCAAAACAGGTAAAGGATGAAAGGAATAAATATACATTTATCCGGAGCAAAAATTTCACAAGTGTTTGATAGAAAGGCACAAAAATGTAATTTTGTGAAAATGTCCCTCCGACTGCACGGCACCTGGGCGCCGGCTCGAACGTCGATTCGGGAAGCAGTCTTCGGTACCGTCCTCCTTTGTGGAAGGCGGATGCCCTTTTTGCCCACATCAGCTGTCACCACCGCACAAACCACGAACAAACGCTTGCGGGGCCCTATGGTTCCGTACCTCCCATCTGTCCGGGTTCCCCTGCGCATTCCGCTTTCGGATGCCGGGCCCATCCCCGGTCTTACGGCCGGTCACAACATCTATTGATAGATAAAACACGAAAAAATGGTTGCTATTTGTATCCTGGTCGTGGTTGGAGCCCTCTTGATGACCGTCCAGGCTCGTCCGCCTCAACCCTCCGCACGGAAAGGCAAACAATGAGGCTCCGGCAAATCATCGGTCCGGCTGTCCCATCCAATTCCCGGAGGCGGAGGGGCTGGGTGTGACAACGACGGGCTGCTTTCCTGAGATTACCGTCATGCCGTTGTCCGAAATCAAAATATTTCGGGCTAATAGTGTAGACATCGGTGAACTTTTCATCGCACCAACCGGTTTAACTATTAAGGTTGTTCCGGAGGGTCCAAATCGGTTTCCCGAACTTTCAAAACGGTATCCGACCCCGAAAGCGGGGTAGTCCCGATACCTTTTCAAAGGGAAGCGCGACACCCTCCTCCACGCCGCACAAGGGGGCGAATTGGAATCGACAGGTAAGAACAGCCGGTAAGTAAGCATGCCGGAGCAAGGATGTTCACTCCGTAAAAAATGGCATTCGACAATAATTGGCAATACTCAGTATGCCATGGCTGCCTAATACAGTGTATTAGAAAGCCTTAGTGCCACACGTTTGATGTCCGCTACACAACGGGTCGCATTCAACCACCTCGCGGAATATACCGAGGGTCTGCTCCGGCCCCTTGGACGAACCTAACGGAGTTAAGCTGCGGCCACGGGATGGGGCTTTGTCCTACTCCGCAGACTAAAACCTGAACAAAGACCTAAGCATGTAGAAAGCTTATGGGCGCTTTCGCTGGACCCGGGTTCAAGTCCCGGCGCCTCCACCTGAAAAGGCCTCCTGCCGCGATGGCACGGAGGCCTTTCTCTTTTGCCGCTCCCGGCCGACTGGCAGGACCTACGGCCGTCCGCTCACCAAGGCTTGTTATATTTGCGGACCGGGAATACATCCCGTGCTTATTTTTCAACACTGACCCATGCCAAGAACGAAGGAAGAACAAACCACCTCGACGGTCCTGATGATCAGGCCCGCCCATTTCGGCTTCAACGAGGAAACCGCCGCCAGCAATGCATTCCAACAGAAATCGGACCTTTCGGATCATGCGGACATCCGCGCCAAGGCCCTCGCCGAGTTCGATGGGATGACGCAACAGTTGCGGGATGCCGGTATCACGGTGCTGGTCATGGAGGATATGCCCCGGCCGGTCAAACCGGATGCGGTATTCCCGAACAACTGGTTCAGCACCCACCAGGACGGGACCATCGTCACCTACCCGATGTACGCGCCTGTCCGACGGCTGGAACGGCGGGAGGACCTCCTCCAACACTTGCAACAAAACTTCCTGGTCCGCCGGAAAATCCAGCTGGAGGAATATGAATCCATCAACCAGTTCCTGGAAGGGACCGGAAGCATGGTGTTCGACCGCTCGAACCGCATCGTCTACGCTTGTCGGAGCGTCCGTACGTCGGATTACCTGTTGGACCGGTTTTGCCACCTCCTGCGCTACGACCCGGTCCTTTTCCATGCGCTGGATGCACAGGGGACTCCCATCTACCACACCAATGTCATCCTGACCATCGGCGAAACCTTCGCCGTCATCTGCCTGGACATGATTCCCGACCGGAAGGAGCAGAACCAGCTCTGCGAATCCCTGGCCCAGACCGGAAAACAAGTGATTGAGATCAGTGCGGAACAGGTTCGGTCCTTTGCCGGAAACATGCTCCAGCTGCGCAACGGACAAGGGAAGACTTTCCTGGTGATGTCCGAAACAGCACATCGGTCCTTATCCTCCGCCCAGCTGTTTGAATTGCAGAAGCACACCGACCTTCTGCAGGTCTCCATCCCCACGATAGAGACCTACGGCGGCGGCGGGGTGCGCTGCATGATGGCGGAAATCTGTCTTCCGGCCATCGGCAGTCCGGCTTGACGGATACGAATGCGGAATACGGCACCTGCGATGGCAACCGGAGCCGGAGGACTTGTCCGGCTCCGGATACGCTCCGCAAGGAATGGTACCCTGGGCCATCTGCGAATACTTTAAGTGCTTGGGCAATTGCCGCGAATAAATTATTTTTGATAAAGGTAGTCATACCGTGCCGGGCCGGGCAGCTACCCGGCATATCCGGTTTCCGGCCTGCAGGCAGGGAACCGCTTGCCTGAAAATCCCTTTGAATACCGTTTCCATGACCCGATCCCTTACCCTGGCCGTGCTCTTTTGGTGCATGTCCGCCGTTTCGCTCCTCGCTCAAAAACACGCTTTTCGCGGCGTCTGGGTAGCAACAGTCGCGAACATAGATTTCCCCTCCCGGCCCGGGTTGGACACGGCGGCTTTCCAAAGCGAGTGGCTGGACATGCTGGCGCTTTTCCGCTCCGTCGGCCTGAATGCCGTTTTTGTCCAGGTCCGGCCGGCCGGGGACGCCTTCTACCGCTCCCGGATCGCACCTTGGTCCAAATATCTCAGCGGTACGCAAGGAAAAGCCCTGGCCCCCGGATTCGATCCGCTCCCGTTCATGATAGAGACGGCCCACGACCACCAACTGGAGTTCCATGCCTGGCTCAACCCTTATCGGGCGGCCATGGATTCAACGGACAGCGACCTCGCGGACTCCCATCCCTACAAGCTCCATCCCGACTGGTTTGTCCGGTATGGCGGCCGGAAATACTTCGACCCCGGCATTCCGGAGGTCCGGAACTATATCTCGGAGGTGGTGTTGGAACTGGTGACCGATTACAAGGTGGACGGCATCCATTTCGACGACTATTTTTATCCTTATCCGGTATCCGGGGAGGAATTTCCGGATACCGGCTCGTTCGAGCGTTACGGATTCGGCTTTTCGGACAAAGCTGCCTGGCGCCGGGACAATACCGACCGGATGATCCGGCAGGTCGGCGCAATGATCAAACGGGTGGACCCCGGCGTCAAATTCGGTGTCAGTCCCTTCGGCGTCTGGCGCAACGCCGACCGCGACCCGATCAACGGCTCCCGGACCCAGGCAGGTGTCAATACATATGACGACCTGTATGCGGATGTCCGGGGATGGCTGGAAAAGGGCTGGATCGATTATGTGATTCCTCAATTGTACTGGCATGTCGGCTTTCCGCGCGCCGATTACCAAACCTTGGTCGATTGGTGGCAGGACAATTCCTTCCAACGGCAACTGTACATCGGCATGGCCGCTTACAAGGTGGGGAACAACCCGGAAAAAGCATGGGCGAATCCGGCCGAAATCCCCCGACAAATCGCCTTGAACCGTTCCGCCGACCAAGTGGCGGGGGAAGTGTACTTCAATGCCAGTTCCCTTCGGAAGAACCCGCTCGGACTTACGGATTCCCTGCGCCGGCAGTACGCATTGCCCGCACTTTGGCCCCCGATGCCTTACCTGCGGATCCCCCCTCCTGCCGCCCCGGTCCTGGGACGTCCCACCTACCGCCACGGAACGGTCCGGATTCCCTGCAGGATCAAGGCCTCGGCGGATGCACCGGCCCAGTACCTGCTGATTTACCGATTTCCGGATAGGGCGCCGGGTGATTTCGACAATCCGGAAAACCTCCTCCGGATCATTCCGGTGAACGGGAGGGACCGGTTCCTGTTGGAGGATCCCGAGCCGAAAACCGGTGACACCTTCACCTACGCCGCAGCCTTGACCAACAAGGCCTACCTGGAATCGCCCATGGGCCCCGTCCGATCCTTCCGGGTCGGTAAGTTCCTGCTGCGCAAAACCCGACGACGCTCGTGAATCCCGCCGGGATTGCCACCTCGCTGCCAGGAAGTGCCGCCATGGCAAGCAAACCGTCTTCCGTTGGAAAATTTTCCCGAAGCGCATGAACATAATCGCTGTCATCCGGCATATGTTTGCAGCCGGAAAGCGGTCGGTATGGCTACCCCGGCATGCCTGGCAATCGACGCCTCCATTCCTGGGTGCCGCTTATTGCTTGCCTGTATCTATATGTGGAGGAGGTCGAGGCGACTAAGTATGCAGGGAAATGCCGCAGGCCTGGTCAGCGGAGGGCATGAAGAGCTACCATCCAAATGACCGCTCCGAACCGATTCACAAGAAAATCCATGTGGGGAACAAACTCGTACTGTACGCCGGAATATCGGCTTCAAATCGGCATGGTTTCCGGATTCCTGTCACGAATCCACCCTCATATTTAATCCCGCTGTCACGCCATGAGAATGCCCAACCGATGCCTGGTTCCCGTCCTGTTGGTCGCCTTGTCCGCCTGGCATGCCTGTTCGAACCCATCCCTGCCGGACAATGCGGCACCATCGGATGCCCGGATGCCACCCTTCGAGACCATCTCCATCCACCGCACCGCGGGTCACTGTGGTACGCATGAGAACAACTGTGCGGAAGTCACCTTGATTTTTCCCTTGGCATCCGTCGCTCGGGATACCATCCGCTCCAGGATCAACCAGGTCATCCTGGAGAGCATCCTGCAGGCGTTTCCTGCGGCCGGGCACGCATCGGGAAAAACGGAAGCAGACTTGACCCGGCTGGAAGTGGCGGCGGAAACCTTTCTCCGACAAGGGTCCGGACCATCCGATCCGGATGCCAAGGTCAATGGCTACCGGCAATTGGTCGTAACCGGGGAAAGCACCGCCTGCGGACCTGAAATCACTTCCGTTTCCCTCGGTGTGCACATCCTCCACGAGGACGACCATCCGGTTTCCTACACGGTCATTCATAATTTCGACCTGCGCACCGGTTCGCTCATCGGGTGGGAAGACCTGGTCGACAGCATCCCGGCTTTCCGGAAATATGTCGGCGAACAGCTCCGGCAACATTTGGCGGATCCGGCTTTTCATCCCGGAGCGGAGGCATGGCCGACCGCGCACTGGCCGGAGCTGCCACAGCATTTCGAGTTGACAGCGGACGGACTCTACCTTTGGTACAATCCTTTCGAGTTGGGCATGTATTCGAGCGGCCCGACGGACCTTTTGTTGCCTTACGAGGCCATCCGCGGTTTTCTTCGGTCCGACCGGATCGGATGCATCAGCACCGGGGACAGCCCGCCTCCCGGAGGTGCCCCATCAGGGCTGTAAAGTCGTTCGGATGGCATGTGAACCAGTTGCCCTGGTTGCGGAACCAGGTTTCCTGACGTTTGGCATACTGACGGGTATGCCGCTGGATCAGGGCGACCGCGCTTTCCCGTGGTATTTCCCCGTCGAAATACCGGAACATCTCCTGATATCCCACCGTCTGCAGGGCCTGCAGGTGCCGAAACGGAAGCATGGCATGGGCCTCCTGCTCCAAGCCGGCGGCCATCATACGCTCCACCCGGGCATCGATGCGGGCATTGCATTCCTGCCGGTCCATGCTGAGTTGCAGGTAAACCGGCGTAAAGTCCCTCGTTTTCTTTCCCTTACCCAGGAAATGAGCGTAAGGAAGCCCCGTCGTCCGGCAGATGCTCAAAGCCCGGATCAGGCGACGGGGATTCCGGAGGTCCACCACCCGGTGATACACCGGGTCCAGGCGTGCCAATTCCTCCTGCAATACCTGCAAACCACCCGGTCTTTCCGCCGCAAGGTTCAATTCCGACAAGATGTGGTCCGGGACGTCCGGGAAGTTGTCCAGACCTTCGCACACCGCCTTCAGATAAAGTCCGGAGCCGCCGACCAACACCACCACTTGGTGCCTTTGATGCAAGTGTGCCATTAAGGAAACCGCCTCCGCCTCGTATTGGCCGACGGAATATTTGTCTCGGATGCTGATGGAACCTACGAAATGGTGCCGGACCGCGGAAAGTTCCGCGTCGGAAGGCTTGGCCGTGCCGATGGACAACTCCTTGTATAGCTGTCTGCTGTCTGCAGAAATGATTTCCGTTTCAAAAAGGCGGGCTATCCGGATAGCCGCATCCGTCTTGCCGGTTGCCGTCGCACCGCCGATCACCACCAGGAATTTTTGTTCCCCGTCCGACATCTTACCTTTGCATTTTTTACAAAAATACTACTTTGCACCCACACATCGGGATACACCCAACCGGCAGTCCCGGCATCGAATCCGTTTACCCAACCCACCGGACATGCTGTATAACCTGATCAGTCCTTTCCTCAAGTTGGCCCTTTCCGTTTATTTCCGCAAGATTTACATCAGCGGAATGGAACGGATTCCGGCCGATAAACCGGTTGTCTTTGCCGCGAACCACCCCAGCGCCTTCATCGAACCCGTCATCCTGGCCTGCTGGCAGAAAAGGCCGCTCAACTTCATGGCACGGGGAGACCTGTACCTCAATAGTCCGTTTATCAGGTGGCTTTACCATTCCGTCCGGCTCATCCCCATTTACAGGTTGGATGATGCCGGATACAGCCAATTGAAAAGCAACTACTCGTCCATCGACCATTGTGCTGCCGCGCTGGACCGCCAGGGGGCGCTGGTCATCCTCGCGGAAGGCCGCACCAAGCACGAGAAACGTTTGCGCCCGATCATGAAAGGTACGGCCCGGGTGGTCTTCACCACGATGAAGGATTACGAATCGTTGGACATACACATCGTCCCGGTCGGCGTCAACTACTCCGACAGCGACCGCTTCCGGGAAATCGCGATGTTGGATATCGGGCCGCCGATTCGAGTGGCCGATTTCAAGGAGACCTATCGGGAACAACCGGCTGCCGCCATCAACGCCGTCACCCAAGCCATCCGGGAACGGCTGGTAGAGCGGGTGATTCATATCCAGGACCCCGAAGATGATGCATGGGTGGATTTCCTGCTGCAAATGCAGTTGAACACCGTAAAGGAAGACCTGACCTGGGTGTTTTCCGACCGTCGGGCGGTACTGGAACGGCAACTTGGGCTGGCAAAGAGATTGAACGACCTCCCCGCATCGGAAAAAGGGCAATTGAAGGCGCTGGTCACCGAATACAGGGCGGACCTGGATCGGGTCGGGATAACGGACAAAGGCTTATACGCATTCCGGACAAAAAAACACCGGTCCCTGGCCGGCGTCTTGCCCGGCTACCTTTTGTTCCTGGCCAGCCTGCCGTTCAACCTTTTACCGCTCCTCTTTTCCTACCTGCTTTCCCGCAGGTTGGTAAAAGCCATCGAATTCAGGGCATCCGTGCTTTTTGCCGTCGCAGCCGTCAGCTACATCGCCTATTGGTTCCTTTGCACAGCCGCTTTTCTTTGGCTCGGCCCGACATGGCTGGCGGCAGCTGCCCTCGTCTTTCCGCTCACCGGATACTACAGCGTCATCTACCTGGATTATTGGCGCGACCGGAAAGCTGCACGCCGTGTCGGCAAACTGAGCCGGCCGGTACGGGACGCACGATGGGACCTAAGGGAGGAAATTCTCCGCCTGGCCGGAGAACCGATATGAGAAGAGATACCATACGGCCGTGAGCGAGCTCAGACATGCAGCATCACGACCGGCAACGCCAGGTCGCGGAGAAATTCCCGCACCGGGCCACCCTGCAGCAGCTTGACGAACCAGTTGTGTTCCCGGTACAAGAGGACCACCACCTCGATTCCCTGTTCCCGCGCATACCCTATCAGGCCGCTTTTCACATCCCCGGCATCCACGACCCGGACGATAAAGGGGAAAGAAGGCTGGTCCATCGAAAACAATTGTTCGACCAATTCATTTTTCAAGGTCTCGAACGTACCGACCTCGGCGCGGTCCGTACGGACATGTACAAAATGGATTTCGGCATTCGGCCAAAGATGAACCCGCAGCAACTTTCGGATCGGTTCGACGGCCACCCCTTGACCTGCCACTGCGTACAGTAATTTACGGACGTCTGGAAAGGACGTTTCCGGGGGCAATAGCATCACCGGACAAGTGGCTTTCTCACTGACGACCATAGAGACGGAACCGAAATACCGCTCCAGGGGCTTCTTGTTCCTGCGGCTGCCCATGATGACCAGACCGATATGAAATTCCTCCGCATACCGGAGGATTTCCTCCACGGGGAAGCCCGTCCTCATGTGCCGGACCAACCGGGCTTCATCCGGCCGCAGCGACAGGTCGGCAACGGCGGCCGCCAACATCGCATCCATTTCCTTGTCCGCCTGCTCCCCCCGGGACTTGCCCGTGTCCGGCGGAACGGTACCGAGCGCAGGTACATCCGACAACACCGGCGACGGAGACAGGACGTGCAGGACGTGTATCTCCGTATCGGTACCCCCGGCCAACGACATCGCATAGGCGAGCGCATGCCGGGAAGTGTTCGAAAAATCCACCGGAACCAATATCCTGTCCCGCCGCCGCTCCGCGTCACGCCTGGAATAGGTGTCGATGAGCAACTTCAGGTCCTCCACGTTCGGTATCTCCTTTTCCATGACGATGGAACCGTTCAGGGCCAGGGCGGGAATACTGTTGATTTGGTACTGGATGAAACGGTCCACGTCGGTGACGGAAACCACCTTGGCACACATGCCCAACTCCTCCAGGGCCGTGGTCACGTTACCCCACAGCCGGGTGGTATCATCCGCCCCGTGGATGCCCAAGATCTCTATTAGCGTCATGTTTATTTGAAAACAAGCGTCCGTCGGGTTTCCCGGCTTGAACCAACCGGTGCCGCTCCAGGACGATATCCATGTAAATACCTGCACGCACAGGGTATGGAATCCATTCCCGATGCATGCAGGTCGTCTGTCAACTTCCGGGGGTTAGCGGGATCAACCCTGCGCCCGTTTGTAATCTTCCAGTGTAACCGGCTCCTTGGACACCGCCTTGATGATATCGAAGGTCGTCACCAACCCGACCAGTTCGTCTTTGTCGACAATCGGCAAGGCATGGAAACGGTTTACCAGGAATACCTCCAGCAGGTTGCGAATGGGTTCGCTGCTCTCGAGCTTGGCGAGCCCTTTGGTCATGATCTCGGCTACTTTCCAGGACCGGAGCCGAGTCTCGTCGATGAACTTATCCATGTCGGTTCCCCGGAATCCGTGCAGAAAATGCAGGAAATCGCTCTTGCTCACCATGCCCACAATCTGCTTGTAACGCGTGACGGGAATGTGGTGTATGTTGTTTTTTTCGAATACCTCCCTGACTTCAAGGAGGGTATCATCCGGACTTAACGAGATCAAATCCCGTGTCATGATGCTGGAAACAGGTGCCAAAAGGTTCATGATTCGGTTGCTTGTTACCAGGTGCAGCCCGCCGCGGTGTGTCCGTGCCATTCTCCCTGGTATTGTGAGTGGATGTATTTGCGTGCAATATCCATCTTTTCCCTACGCCGCCACATGATTTTTGTCACCCCCCGCATTTGACTTTCATCAAATAGGCACCCGGTAAATCGCCCGTCGCTCGACCATGACCAAAGTCAGCCGGAGAAGCCTGGATTTGTCAAGCCTCCGTAAGGTGGTCCGCGGCTAAATTTGAAGTGTCAACCGCAGTTTCCCTAGCTGGCCCTTCCTGCCGGTGATCAGGAAAGGAGAGGTAGAGCGCGACTAGGTGAACCAACCAATTACAGCCATGAATCCAAACATGCCCATCCAGGATATGATGACCAGGGAGGTCGTCACCGTCCGCGTTCAGGACGACCTGCTCAAGGTCCGGTCCGTCTTTGACAAACATACCTTCCACCACCTTCCCGTCCTGACGGCGGAAGGTCACCTGGCAGGTATCATCTCCCGCTCGGACTATGACAAGGTCCGTTACCTGCTGTCCACCGGCTTCCGCGGCGTACCGCACGGTCTTGTCGCCAAAGACATCATGACCACCTATCCCATGCACCTCGAACCGGAGGACACCGTCGGCCTGGCCGCCGACATCCTCCTCGCGAACCGCTTCCACGCCTTGCCGGTACTGGACGACCAGGTGCTGGTCGGCCTCGTCACCACGCATGACCTGCTGGCTTTCAGTTTCCGGTCTCCTGTTGAACCGGAACTCAACGTCATGGAGTTCGAAGAGGATTGAGGGCAGAGAAACAGGACCTTATGCTTGACATGATTACCTTAAATAGCGTTACCATGATTGACAAGAGCCTGAAAATTGAACAATTGATGACCACGGAGGTATTGTTCGTAAGGCCGGACGACACCATGGAGGAAGTGGATAAGATTTTCCGCCGGAACAGTATCCATCACATTCCCGTCGTGGATACCACCCAAAAAGTGGTCGGCATGATCAGCCGCAGCGACTATTACAAGATCCTGCATGGCTTCACACTCTTCAAGACGGAGAAAAGCGCGTCCTACAACCAGGCGATCCTGCGCTCGCTGCTCGCCAAGGAGGTCATGGTCCGCCATGTCGCCAAGCTGAACCCGGAGGACACCGTGACCATCGCGGCAGGATTTTTCCGGGAAAATCTTTTCCACGCCATTCCGGTAGTCGATAAAGTTGGGAAACTGGTGGGGATTATCACTACTTTCGACCTGTTGAATTACGCTTTCCAGGAACCGGTCCTCCTGGAGTAGGTCCTTTTCGTTTCATGAAACCACCAGCGCTCAGATTTCATTTGGCGGAATTCGTATACGGTGGCATCGACGGCAGCGTCACCACCTTCGCCGTGGTAGCCGGTGCCACCGGTGCGGAAATGGGTAGTGCCGTCATCATCATCCTCGGCATGGCCAACCTGCTCGCCGACGGCCTTTCCATGAGCATCGGCAGCTACCTGTCCCATAAGACGGTCGACCATGAATACGAAAAACAGCGCAACCGGGAATATGCGGAAGTCGTGACCCGGCCGGAGGAAGGCAGGCAAGAGATCAGGACCATCTACCATCGTAAGGGTTTTCGGGGCGCCTTGCTGGAACAAGTGGTGGAAACCATCACCCGGGACCGGCATGTCTGGGTAGACACCATGATGAAGGAGGAACTTGAAATCACCCCTTCGGAAAGCTCCCCCTTGTCCAAGGCCGTCACGACATTCATCGCTTTCCTGCTCGTGGGTTTGGTCCCGCTGTTGGTTTATGTGGCGGATTTCGCCGGCATCTATTCCGTCGAACATCCTTTCCGCTCCGCCTGTGTCCTGACAGGCTTTGTCTTTGTCTGCATCGGGTTGTTGAAGGCCTATGTCAACGAACGGAAAGCCTGGAAAGGTGCCCTGGAGACCTTTGTTCTCGGGGCCGTCGCCGCAGGGGCCGCTTATTACATCGGTGATTTTCTGGAAATGATCGTTCGGAACGGATCATGAGCCGACGCTTCCCGATCCGCCTTCCTCCACCGGTACCGACCCGGTCGATACACGACCGGGAACAACCGGTATCCATCATCCCTTACCCCTCATCTTCCGCACCTCGATCTTGCAAGACCTGTGATTATGGTTTATGCCCTTTCTCACAGGCTTCTACTTTTCGAAGAAAACCTCCTCGCCTCCAAGGGTTCGGCCCTTCGATCCATCCCCGTTACAGGGACTTCCTCGCTACTACGGCCTCGGCTGACTTCCGGACAGGGGCCTTGCCATACCGGTTCGCTTGCCGTTGCCTTGGCTTTTCCCGACCAGGGCTCCTGCGGTACACTCATATGACCTCCCCTGCAACCAATATGATATACTACCACCATTTACGTCCCATCTTTGGGCTTCGCAGTCTATGGCCCGCTCACCCATAGGGAAAGCCTTATCATGTTTCTGTCTGTTTGGTCGCAGTTTGCCGCCGGCTTCGTTCAGATTTCCGGTCGCCCGGAACACCCTTGCTTTTGACTTACGATTCCCATTGGCAGGCTCGTAAGGGACTTGAACCCTCCAGTCGTAAGGTATGCGTAGCGCACCATTTAAAAAAGGCGCGGGTTGAAACCAACGCCCTTGCAAATAAGTCTCTGCATAACAAGTAAAAAAATCTTGGCATCGCTCCGTCCGGAAGTGTCCCGGTCTTGTGGAACCAACAAGCGGGGACCCTACTCCTCCCGGATGGTCAGCGTTGCGTTCCCGGCCGTGGTCAGGGTGGCCTGGAGGTCCACCTGCAGGGTGTTGCCGACGGCCT
>CAZNLJ010000047.1:14349-34791 GCA_964573725.1 uncultured Saprospiraceae bacterium | reverse complement strand
CGGCGCGCCTGGGCGCGCCGCCGGCCGTCCTGTCCAGCAGGTGAGACGCGCCATGGAGCCCCTTTGGTTAGGAGTAGCTTACGTTGTTAAACAATCATACGAACCTTGCAATCAAAATATTCGATTTGGTTATTGAGGTGGGAAAGATGAGTTGTATCCCCGACACATATTACATTTTTTTTTATTAAAGTGGCATAGTTTTAGATGTATTATATATATTGTTAATTTGACCGGCCTTTCAGGACAGCTGTGTTTCCGATGTACGGGCCGGAAACGAAAACGGAACAACAAACACCCACCTGTAAACACAGACTGTTGCGGAAGCAGGCGCCAGCATGTACAGCGGTTAATCCCATGGACATGCCGCCTGTCTTTCCGGTTTTCCGGACTACCGACCCCGCAACGGCGCGTCCTCCGTCCGGAAAACGAGGGCCTGCCTCCGGCGGGCGACCGAGGCGCGGGCAAGCTTCCTGGCCGCTGCGGTAATCCAGGGCCCGACAGCCCGGTGCACCGGATAAACATACCGTGGGAAATCTGTAATTCAGCAGCTCGTCGAGGCAGCATCCCCGCCGTCGGGAATCCAGGGTGCGGGACCATCCCCGATGGGGTCTTCCGAGGGAAGCCGTTCCGAATCATGGTCCCTGCGCCCGGCCGGCCCGCCCGTTCCGCCGAACGGAAACGGGTTACCGGTCGGAAGCGGCCACCGGACCGGGGTCTTACCGACGAGTTTCGGAATGCGCGTGCTTAAACCCAATGTTCCCATGAGAAGCGTTACCCGCTTGTGTATATTTCTGTCCGTCCTGATAGTGGCGCCGTCCATGGTCAGCCGGGCGGGCAACCTGTCCGCCATGGACGCCGGATCCCTGCCGGCCCTTCCCCCGCCGGGTAATTTCACAGACACCATTGCCGCCGACCTATTGCCACGCACGCTGTGCTTCAACAGCCCCAACCTTCCCGGAACTCCCGACACGATCTACAACGACTGCCCCGATGCGTCCGGAACCTACGTGGATTTCTTCGTGGACACCCAACTGTTCTGTGTCAAGTACCAAGGGAAGGTATGCGAAGGGGAAGAACAGGCCTGCATCATCATCTGCGATGATACCGGGGCATGCGACACCACCTATGTCGTCGTCGTCACGGACAATTCCGCTTGCACCGCCGGCAGTCGGAAAGTGGTTGATTCCGTGCTCATCAATTTCAGCTCCGTGTATTGCATCCCTGCAGCCGTACTTCCCGGCGCCATCGTTTCCGTCGAGAACAGCTGTCCCGCCTCAAGCGGCCAACATGTCCAATTCGAGATCGACACGGCGGGGCTCTGCCTATCCTACACCGGATTCGCTCCCGGACTGGAGGAGGCCTGCATCCTGTTGCGGGATGAATTCGGCAATACCGACACCACCACCCTGTGTGTCTTCGTATTGCTACCGCCCCCGCTGACTGTCATCGACACCGTGGTCGTGGGCGCCTTCGACGTATTCTGCCTGGATACCGGCCAGCTTGCCGGCGACATCATACCCGACGCCACCCAGTTCTGCTCGCCTGTCACTTTCGGTCCCGCCTATTTCACCATAGATTCCGAAACCCTATGTGTCGAGTACGAGGGGATTTTCGTTGGAAACGATACGGCCTGTGTCGTGGTTTGCGACAGCTACGGGGTTTGTGACACCACTTATTTTCTGATCGCGGTTGTCCCCGACGACGACGACCCCTGCGCCAATACCCTACCGCCCGTCGCGGTGACCGATTCCGTGACGACCTTCCTGAATACGCCTGTCACGATAGCGATCCTGGCCAATGACGACCTGGGTACCTGCCTGCCGGTTTCCCTGACCTTGTTGGACACCGGCACCGGCGGCATCGGTCCGAACTACGGGGTATCCGCCCTGCAAATGAACCAGACCGTCGGTTATTTGCCGGCCTCCAACCTGTGCGGCCTGACGGATTCCCTTCAGTACGTCCTGTGCAATGCCAGCGTATGCGACACCGGCCTGGTCCTGGTCCACATATCCTGTGCCCCGGACAACGACAGCCTGGTCATCTACAACGGCTTTTCCCCCAACGGGGACGGGTTCAACGACGTCTTCACCATCGATAACATCGAACGGTTCCCGAACAGCCTGCTTCAGGTATTCAACCGCTGGGGCAACCTGGTCTTTGAAGCCCGGGGCTACCAAAATACCTGGGACGGCAAGCATCGCGGGGCCGACCTTCCCGACGGCACCTACTTCTACCTGCTGGACCTGGGTAACGACCGGGACCGGTACAACGGATATTTGCAGCTGCAACGATAGCGGACCGACCAACCAAACGCAGGAACAATGAAACACATCATCGCCAGTCTCGGGATCATCGGGTCCATTCTCGCCAGCGCCACCGCGCAGCAGGACCCCATGTTCACCAAGTATATGTTCAACACCCTGAACTTCAACCCTGCCTACGCCGGTTCCCGGGATTACCTCTCGATCGCGGTGCTCCACCGTTCCCAATGGCAGGAAATTCCGGGCGCACCGACCACACAAACCCTGACCATGCACACGCCCTTGCGCAACAACCGGGTCGGCATCGGGTTTGGTGCCGCCCGGGATGTCATCGGCTCCACCCGGACTACCGGGGCCAACCTGGCTTACAGTTACCGTATCCCCTTCGGAAAATTCAAGTTCTGTTTCGGCCTCCAGGCCGGACTCCAACAGTTCAATGCCGATTTCAACGGCGTCCTGCTCGATAATCCGGACGACCCCGCCTTCGAAGGATACCGCGGGGTCCTGCCCAATGTCGGGGCAGGGTTCTATCTCTACGGCGATCGGTTTTACTTCGGCGTCTCTTCCCCGCGACTGGTTGAAAACGACCTGCGTCGAAACATAAGCACCACCGCCTATGCCCGGCAGGAAAGACATTTCTACCTCGCCGTCGGCGCCGCCATTCCGGTCCACGGGGATGCCCTAATCTTCAAACCTTCCCTGCTGGTCCGGAACGTCGGACTCGACAACCGCATTTCCCAGGACGTTTTCTTCGGCCAGGTCGGCGCACCCGATGCCTTCGACCTCGACCTGTCCCTCCTGTTTCAGGAAACCTTGTGGATCGGCGCCGCTTTCCGGTCCGCTTTCTCCGCCCCCATCCTTTCCACCGACCCCAAAAGCTCCTACGATTCCGCCGACGTGTGGGTCTCCTACCTGTTCCGGAACGGGCTGCGGATCGGTGCAGCCTATGATGTGCCCGTCTCCGACCTCGCCAATGTCACGGTCGGCTCCGTGGAACTCATGGTCGGCTATGATTTCAATTTCCAGGAAAAGCGAATTGTCACCCCCCGCTATTTTTGAGCCGGGGGGCCGCCGTGCACATCCAACATGACCATGCCTGTATTGACCAATCACTAACAAGCACCAGCACATGCGACTCCTTCACCTTACCATGGTTTCCCTGCTGACGGCGCTGTCCGCATCCGCGCAAACCGGTAAACTCCGGCTGGCTCAGCAAAAAATGGACGACCTGGATTACGTCGGTGCGATCGAACTGTACAACGAAATCCTGCAAACCAGCGATGACGCCTTCGCCAAACTCAACCTGGCGGAAGCCTACCGCAAAGTCAACGACCCCGTCAATGCGGAATTCTGGTACGGACAGGCCGTCCGCACCCCACAGGCGGAACCGATCCACCAGCTTTACTACGGGATGATGCTGCAGCGGAACGGAAAATGTGACCAGGCCCGCGAATGGTACCAACAATATGTGGAACTCGTCCCCGGTGACCAACGGGGCCGCCACCTCCTGCGGGCATGTGATTATGAAAACGAGCTGAAAGCCGAAGGTGATGGCATCTACACCATCGAATCCTGCGATTTCAACTCCGGGTCGGATGACTTCAGCCCGGTCTTCTTCGGCAAGCAATCCCTGGTGTTTTGCTCGGAGCGGGACACCAATCCCGCCATCCGCCGGACCCATACCTGGACGGGCAATCCCTTCCTGGAGCTCTTTACCGTTCCCTTTCTCCAGACCGACACCAACCAGGCGCCCTGCGGCCATTTCCTATTCGGCAGACCCGAGAAATTTTCCCGGGAGCTCAACACCAAGTTTCATGACGCCTCCGTCTCCTTCTCCCGAAACAACCAGGAAATATACCTGACCCGCAACAATTTCCTCCACGGGAAGAAAGGGACCGACGACGACGGCATCGTCCGGCTGAAGATCTATCATGCCCGCCTGGATGCGGATGGGAAATGGGGGCCGCTGCAAAGCCTGCCCTTCAACAGCGACGAATATACCGTCGCCCATCCGACCCTCTCCCCGGACGGTAAGTTCCTGTACTATGCATCGGATATGCCGGGCGGGTTCGGTGGTATGGACATTTATGTCTCGGAAAAGACCGCCGGCAGGTGGGGACCGCCCATCAACCTCGGACCGGAAATCAATACGGAAGGCCATGAGGCCTTCCCTTATGCCGCTCCCGACGGAATGCTCTACTTCGCCTCGGACGGTCATATCGGGCTGGGTGGCCTGGACTTGTTCTCCACCTACCAAACGGGACAGACCTGGTCTTTCCCCCTCAATCTCGGCGCGCCCTTGAACAGTCCGGCCGATGATTTCAGCCTGGTGCTCAACGAGGCGGGCAGCTGCGGCTTCCTGGCCTCCAGCCGGCCGGGCGGCAAGGGCGGCGACGACATCTATCAGTTCCGCCGGATCGGCATCGCCGTGGAAGCCTTGGTCTATGATGCCAAATCCGGCCATTCCCTCCGCGATGCACAGGTCGTCCGAACCTGCCGCGCGGATACCCTGCTCACCGACGAAGACGGCAAGATCTCCTTCTTCATGAAAGCCAACGACTCCTGCCTGCTTTCCGTGCAACTGCCGGACTACGACCCGGCAACCGCAACCGCCTCCACCCTGGGCAAACAACCCGGAGAGCTCGTCATCCTCGAAATCCCCCTGAGGCGGACGGCCGTCTTCGATGTCGAGGGCATCGTCTTCGACGGTTCCTCCGGCCTTCCGCTCGAGGGGGCGCTCGTCACGCTCGAGGACAGCACCGGCGCAGCCGTGGGCTCCTATACGACCACCGTCACCGGACATTATTATTTCAAACTGGAAAAAGACCGCCGCTATCGGCTCAAATCCACCCGGGAAGGTTTTTTCGCCGGCATCGTGGATACCCTTCACACCTTCGGCCGGACGGAGTCCGAGACCTTCCGGATCAACCTTTACCAACAACCGGTTGCCATCACCGCCCAATCCGCCTCCGGAATTCCCAAAGAGGAAGTGCCGGGCTCCTCCCTGCCGGAAACGGCCTACACCTTCTACGACCCACAGACGGATACCTGGTTGGACAAGGACACCTACCTGCCGGCCAACGGCACCTATCCCGACGGCAAGGTGTATCGGAAGGGTGTCCTCTTCGGCGGTGGCGGTGATTTTGTGGAAAGCCCCAGCAGACCCACGCCCGAAAACCCGGCCATTCCCTACCTCTTGCACATCTATTATGATTTCGACCAGGCCTACATCCGCAAGGATGCCGTCGCGGAGCTGGAGAAACTGCATACGCTACTGGTAGAGAACCCGCAATATATCATCGAGATCGGATCGCACACCGACGCCCGGGGCTCCCACCATTACAACCAACGCTTGTCTCAACGACGGGCGGAGGCGGTCGTCCGTTGGCTTGTCGATAAAGGCATCGACCGGGATCGGCTGGTCGCAAAAGGATACGGGGAGTCCGTCAACGTCAACGACTGCATCAACAACGTCCCCTGCAGCGAACGGGAGCACCAGATGAACCGCCGGACGGAATTCAAGGTCATCGGCTGCACCACCTGTGTGGAAAAGGACAAGTCCATGCTCTCCCGCGAAAACAAGGACGTCCGCGTCGACCCCTGTCGCCGCTGCCCGTTCTGATCCCATGCGCCGGATCATTCGGGCGACCGGTAAGCATACCGGTCGCCCGCCATCCGGAACCCACCGGGAATATGCCCGCCTGCATTTCACTTTTCCCGTTAAAAATCGGATTTTTGCGCCTGCTACCGTTCTGTAGCAAAACACAGATTAAGGCCTGATAGCTTGAAAAAAATCCTGATCGCCATAGACGGGCATTCCTCCTGCGGAAAAAGCACCCTCGCCAAGGCCCTGGGCAAGGCCCTGGGCTACACCTACATCAGCAGTGGGGACATGTACCGGGCCGTCACCTTGTACTTGTACCGACGGGATATCGACATCCGGGACGAGGAAGCCGTGGCTGCCGTCCTGCCGGCCATCTCCCTGCACTTTTCGGTTGTCGGACAGGAGAATCACATCTTTATGAACGGCGAGGACGTTTCCGAGGAAATCCGCAGGATGTACGTGGCGGATCGGGTCAGCCCCGTCGCGGCACTCCCCGTCGTCCGGCGGGAAATGGTGCGGCAGCAGCAGCGGATGGGACAGGATAAAGGTATCGTCATGGATGGCCGGGACATCGGCACGGTCGTCTTCCCGGAAGCGGAATTGAAAATCTTTCTCACGGCGGATGTAGAGACGCGGTCACAGCGGCGTTACGAGGAGTTGCTTGCCAAGGGACATGCCGTGTCGTTGCCGGAAATCCGGCGCAACCTCTCCGAACGGGACCACATCGACGCCACCCGGGCGGACAGTCCGCTCCGGATGTCGGCGGACGCCGTCCTGCTGGACAATTCCCACCTGACCCCGTCCCAGCAACTTCAGGCCGTATTGGACCTGGTGTCGGAGCGACTCGCGCCGTCCGCCCCTACCGCCTGAGCAGCCGGCGCCAAGCCGAAGAATCGATTTGCGTTTTCATAGCAGATCCGCTCGACCAGGCTCCCCATCCAGCCGATGTCGTTCGGCAACAAACCCTGGTGGATATCACGTCCCAGCATGCGGCAGAGCAGTCGCCGGAAGTACTCGTGCCGGGAGAAACTCAAGAACGAACGACTATCCGTCAGCATACCCACGAATCGGCTCAACAGGCCGGTATTGGACAAGGTATCCAGCTGTTTTTCCATCCCGTCCAGCTGGTCGAGGTACCACCAGGCTGCTCCGTACTGAATTTTTCCCGGTACGCTTCCGTCGTTGAAATTGCCCGCCATGGTCGCGAATACCTCGTTGTCGGCCGGACGAAGGTTGTAAAGGATGGTCTTGGGAAGGGAATCCGCCCGGTCGAGCCGGTCCAGGAATCGGCCCAAGGGAACCGCCTGTGAAAAATCGCCGATACTGTCCGCGCCTGCATCCGCACCCAAGCGACGGAACAAGCGGCTGTTCTGATTCCGCAGGGCACCGAGGTGGAATTGCTGCACCCATCCCATGCGGTGGTATTCACGCCCCAGGAATTGCAGGAGGGCCGATTGGTACTGTGCGGTAGCATCCGGTGAAAGTGGTTCTCCCTTCAGTCGGTGCCGCAGGGCGCTGTCCGCATGAATTTCCGAAAAATCGGCGTCCGGCAAGGACTCCAGTCCATGGTCCGACAGTCGGCAACCCGCCGCATGAAAATGATGCAGGCGCCTGCGGAGCGCTTCCAGCAGATCGTCCCAGGTCCGGATCGGCAGCCCGGCGGCGGCGGACAAGGTGTCGATATACGCGATGAAATGGGGTTGGCCGATCAGGATGGCACGGTCCGGACGAAAAGTGGGGTACATCGCGGCCCGTACCGGATGGTCGGACGTTTGCTGCTGTTCCCGCTTCAACCGATGGTGGTGAGCCAGGTCGTCGACCGGGTCGTCCGTGGTACAGATCCACGCGACGTTCCTTTGCGAGAGCAGCCCGCCCACCCGGTGGGAAGGCTCCGCCAACAAGGCATTGCACCGTTCGTAGACGGCTTGGGCATTGCTCCCGTCCAGGCACTCGGTGATGCCGAAATACCGGCGCAACTCGAGATGTGTCCAGTGATAGAGCGGGTTCCGGACCGTCCAGGGAACCGTCTCGGCCCAGGCCAGGAACTTGTCCCGGTCCGGTGCATCGCCGGTGATGAGCTGTTCGGGCACCCCGTTGGCCCGCATCAGCCGCCATTTGTAATGGTCCCCCTGGAGCCAAAGCCGGGTCAGGTTGGCGAAGCCATGGTCCGCGGCCACCAGGTCGGGCGGCAGGTGGTTGTGGTAATCGGCGATCGGCAGCCCGGCCGCATGATCATGATACAGCCGGCCTGCCGCCGGGGTATCCAACAAGAAATCCTCGCCCATGAACTCCTGTGCCATAGATGCTGTCAATTATTGGTGGGGATCCACCGGCCGCCGATCGGCCGAGGTCCGTGGACATCGGATTACAGTCGGGTGGACGACCGGGCCGCACAGCACGTGCAAACAGCCGGATGTCCGAAGATAAGAATAATTCCGGTTTTCCGGCCGCTGCGGTTGCGGTGGCCGGCGGCCGGATTTTCTCCGGTGTCGGGCATCAGACGCCACTCCAGGCACTGAATCCACCGTCCACCGGAATGACCGTACCGGTGACGAAGGCGGCGGCCGCACTGCAAAGCCAGATTGCGGTTCCTGTCAGTTCATCCGCTTCCCCGAAACGGCGCATGGGCGTCTTACGGATGACATCCGCCCCCCGTTCGGTAAATGTCCCGTCCGCTCTTGTCAACAAACGGCGGTTCTGGTCCGTGATGAAAAAACCGGGTGCGATGGCGTTTACACGGATACCTTCCCCGAATTTCAGCGCCACCTCCACCGCCAACCAGCGGGTGAAGCCGTCGACCGCCGCCTTGGCGGTGGAATAGCCGGGAACGCGGGTGACCGCCTGCTGCGCGGTCATGGAGGAAATGTTGACGATACAACCGGACCGGGCGGCGGCCATATACCGGCCGAAAACCAAGGTCGGCAGGACGGTTCCGTCGAAATTGAGGGCGAACACCCGTTGCAGATTGCCGAACGGATGTTCGAAAAAGTTCGAATCCGGCGAAATGGCCGCCCCCGGGATATTGCCGCCGGCCCCGTTGACCAGGATATCCAGCCGCCCCCATTCGCCCATCACCTGTTCTGCCGCGGCCAGCAATCCGGCTTCGTCCAATACATCCGTCACCAGGGGGAGGGCGGTTCCCCCTTCGGATCGGATTTGTCCGACCGTACGGTGGACTTTCTCGGCCGTCCTTCCCAGGATGGCGACACGGACACCGCACCGGGCCAGGCCCTTGGCAATCGCCCCGCACAAGATACCGGAACCACCGGTCACGACGGCCGTTTGTCCGGAGATGTCAAAGATTCCCTGCATAGGTCCTTTACTTTTTGAAAATGATGCAAGACCACCGGTCATCGACCCGACCCCGGGCCGATACCTTCCGGACAAAGGTAAGGGGCTGCACGCATGCCATTGCCAGCGTGCCGAAATAAAAACCGGCCGCAGGCAACCCTTACCACCCGGAACCGGAGAACCCGGAATCCATCGCTGCGGATTCGTATCTTTATCCATCGGATTCTCCCCCATGCACCCGGTACCGGAACCCTGTACCCGGTCGACGGGCCATAATCGGCGGAGGACCTTCCTGTTCATCCGTCCAACCAGCGCAGCATATGACCATCGACCCTGCCGGCCGCCCTACCCTTTCCCACCGGACAAGCCCGTTTCCTGCACCGGTACCAGCCCCATCCGTATGGACACCGTTCAAGCGGTGGCTGCTCATCCTGGCGACCGCCTGCACATTACCGGCCGGTGCCCAGGAAATTCCGGCCGACCTTTCCGGCTTACCGGTGTCGGTGGAACATATCGTCCTGCGACCGGCCCGTTGGGAAGAATCGTTCCTTACGGAACCAGTCAACGAAAAACGGAACTTGGGCGGATTGGCCTTTTTCTATTTCCGGAACAAGTCCGACAAGCCCGTTTCCCTTCGGGAATGGTATCTGAATGAACGCGAGAGCGGGCATTACCGCCTGGCCTACGACATTGCCTGGGACCGGGTGCATACCAAGACCCTGTCACCCGGGCAGACCACCGTACTGGAGGTCTGCGGAACCGCGGCGGATTTCCAGCCTGCGCGACCGGCCCGTTTCGCCTGGATCGGCTCCGATTGGGAAGTCGCCGCCGCCCGGGCCGATACCTTCCGGGAAGCGCAGGTGGACATCCCGTCCATCATCCTGGACAGCACCTTGCGGCAATTGACGGTACATTTCCACAACCGGACGAATCGGCGGCTCAGCGTCCGGTCCGTCGAACTTCCCAACGGACCGAACATCCGGAAGGCCAACTGGTCGGCCCGGAGCGTCCGCCCGGCCGGCCACCTGATCGCCCGGCTAAGCCTGGACAAAGGGCTCACTCCCGGGCGATTGCTCATCCTTCGGGCCACCTTCGCTTCGGAAACGGGAGACACCCTCGTCACCTATACCCATCGGAACGCCCATGCGGACTATTTCCCTAACGGAACCTGGCACATCGAGCCCGGGCGGTATGAGGAAGCCGGACGCCATCACCTCCAAACCATGGTACGGAACGGGCGGTCGGACGACCCCTTCTTTTCGGAAGCGTATGCCCGGACCGGCATCCGGGCGATGCCCCATACCGGCATCTATCCGGATATCGGCTTGTTGAAAGACCTGGAAAACCATCCGGCGGTCGCCTGCTGGTATCTCCAGGACGAGCCGGACTGGCTGCTCACCCCGCAATTGGTCCATGCCTGTACGGAGATGACCCGCCGGTACGCACCGGGGAAGCCCACCATGCTCACCCTATGCCGGAACGTCAAGTTCTTCGAATATGCCTTCCTGCCGGATATCGCCTGCCATGACCACTATTCCGTGACGGCACCGACCACAAGCCGGTGGCCCCATCCTTTCGGGACCCGGCTGGAGGAGACGGGCTACTATACCGCCGACTTGAAATACGCCGCGGCGCCGAAACCCATCTGGGCCTGGACACAGGGACTTCATCTATGGGACGAACGGCCGGCCATGCCGCTGCCGACACCCGATGAACTCGGGGCCCAGTTGTACTTCAACCTGGGCAGGGGAGCCAAAGGCAACCTGTGGTTCACCTTCCAGCAAGCGGCAGGCGAACGGTTCCCGGCCACCCGGCAGGCCCTGCAAACCTATGGGCGCATCATCCGGCTGCTGCGTGACGACCTCCTCCACGGAGATCCCTACCGGCACACCGGAATCGGCCGGCCGGCTTCGGTGGACTTAGCCGTCATCTATTCCCCGGACCGATTGGTCCTTTTCCTGGTAAATACCGATTACGACCTGCTGGAAACCGGCTATGAATGGCGGCCCAGCCCGGCGGGGCCGCTGGCGATTCCGTTGCCGGATGGTTTCACTCCAAAAACCGCCTTTGAGGTGGATCCCCGGGAAGGCTTGCGCCCGATAAGCGGATGGTCGGTGGAGGCGGACGTGTGGCAGGCGGAACTGCCTTCCTTCGGCATGGGAAAAATATGGGTACTGAGCCGCCGGGCGGAAGACCTGGTCCGATTCCGGGAAGAGTTCAAGGCGATAATGGCCGCGGAGCAAGCCGGGGATTGACGGCGGGAACATCGGGCGCGAATCCCCCGGACATCTGCATTTCCTACAATTGCCGCAGGTAGCTGACCTGGAGGATGGCGTGGTCTTCCCGGCGGGGCCGCAGGTCGAAGCGGTCGACTGCGCATATTGGGTTTAGGTGTTGCCGAGCCTGGTTGGATTACCTACCCGCCCCCACCATTCAAGTTGGTGCTCAAGATGCGCGGAAAGGGAAAACATGGTTGATTTCATGGATAAGGTTGGTTCAGGCAGACGTTTGCACTGATTTCCCGGTAGGAACCGGTGACAACAGGATAGCCTAACGGCTGCCGGGAACCGGCGATATCGCTACCGACCGGAATCCATCCGATAGGTTCACCTTCCAAATAACAGCCCAATCCACATCATGGAGGAGTCCATCGAAAGGCAACATATCATATCGTACTGCCCCCCATAGGGATCGGTGACGAAATCCATGGCTTTGAAGTCCCCCGCGAAAGCGAAGCGCGACGACTCTTCGCTTCCGTCAGCATGACGAACATCCAGACTGGACGTCGCCCCAATATTTTTTGACAAGAAACCATGCCATCGCCCGGATATTCCTACCTTTAATTATCAATAGCAAGTGGTATTATGCTTAGAATACTTTTGCAAAATTATCAAAGCACCGACAACGAACCAGTTGTCACGACCAGCCGATGTCTTCCATACCATCCACCGCTACATACAGGGCTGGTTACCCACCCATCCGGAAGGCAATCAGGCACCGAATCCGACAGCATGATGCCGTGTGTGGAAACACTTTTTCATCACGCAGGAAGTACCCATTCCGATGCCGTAGCCCAAACAGAGGACTCCCTCGCTGCTGACCGGCTCCAAGTCGTTTCCAAAGGACGACGCTTTTCCACCCATGACAGGCATAGCAATCCCTTTTCCCTGGAGTTTACCAATCCCAGTCCTTCGAGAGAAATGGAGCCTTCGAATTTTAACAGGAAGGATTTGCTAGCTGTTAAAAGCGGTGACAAGCGCAATTTCCTGCGGCTGTGCTGCACCCATCCAAAGAACAAAGCAGCGAACCGCCGGGAAGCAACCATCCCCGCGGTGATGCAATACATTCCTTTCCTCGGCAGCGGTTTGCTGACTGCGAACACACCACGGAAATGCAGGAAACACCATGGCGGGGAGAGAACCTTCGATCTTCCCGGAACAGCGGAGGTTCGGAAAGAGCAGCCCTTCCCCGCTACATGCATACCTGTCAAAATCATTTACACGTCCTTGAGCCCACCCGGTGGGGATGGCTTGAAAAAGCCCCCCGCGCACCCGTCAACGGGGAACCCGCATATGCCTCGCCCGGGAAACAGGTCACGAAGCCTGCCCGGATATTCATCGAAAACACCTGATGCCACGAAATGGGTCGGGGGTCATCGACACTTCAATTGTGAGCCATGAAGGTATTGCATATCGTCGGCGGCGATATTGACGGAGGAGCCGGCAAAGGAGCACTGAATTTGCATCTGGCACTCCTGGACGCAGGCATACAATCCGTCATCCTGCGGCAGGGGAATTCACGTACGGACCACCCACATGTCCATTCCCTCTCTGCCGGCCCATTATCATTTATCAAGACACTGGTACTGTCCTATCTGGACCAATTGCCTGTTTATTTCTACTTCAGACATGACAGGAAGCAAAGGTTCTCTCCCTTTTTCTTCGGAAGAGACCTGACGGGCCACCCTTTGTACAGTCAAGCGGATATCGTCCACCTCCACTGGGTCCATAAGGGGATACTTTCATTCTCCTCACTTCGGAAAATCCGCAAACCTATGGTGTGGACCATCCGGGACATGGGCATTTTCACAGGAGGTTGCCATTACACATTTTCCTGTGACAAGTACCAGACACATTGCGGAGCTTGCCCGGTGCTCAAGAGCGGAAGCGCGCATGACCTCGCTTACAAAGTCCATGAGACGAAACTCCGGCAACTGCCTTCCCGTATCCATTTCGTGGCCATCAGCGGGTGGTTGAAACATTGCGCGTCGACCAGCAGCCTCTTGAAGAACCAAGCTGTCGAACTGATCTGGAACGCTGTGGACAGCAAAGCCTTTCGGCTCCATGACAAGAAAACAGCCCGGGAAAGCTTGTTGTTACCCCGGGATATGAAGATTGTATGTATCGGAGCGATAGACTTGTATTCCCCATACAAAGGGTTTCACAGTGCCCGTGGATTCTTTGACCGTATGACGGCTGACCCGAATATTTTCATGGTCTCTTTCGGCAAGGGGACAATGGATTTCCCAAGTACCCGATACCGCAGCTTCGGATACGTCCGGGATGTGGGGCAACTGAACCTGATTTACGCAGCAGCGGATGTGTTCATCTCATTGTCCACCCAAGAGGCTTTCGGAAAGACCCTTGTGGAAGCCATGATGAGCGGCACACCTGTGTTATGCTACGATTTGGGCGGGCCATCAGAGATAGTTACCCACCTAGCAGACGGCTATCGGGCCCGTTATATGGATTATGAAGACCTGTCGGCGGGGCTATCCTATTGTCTGGAAAACTCCGCGCGACTTGGCCGGTCGGCGGCACGACACGCTGTCGAGAAATTCGATACCACGGTAGTACGCGGGCAATACATTGAACTTTACAATAAAATTTTGAAATCGAATGCTTCTGAAATTGATCCAACGCTTTCATGACTACAGCCAATATGCCGGTAGCGATACCTATGGGCTGCAACTGCTCAACCCCTTACTGCAGAAATTCAAAGGGCCCCTGTTGTTCACCACCTCCGCCCTACGCCCCATTATCATCAACCTGATCATCAATGATATCATTATCAACCAAAGAAAAGTGGTGGTGGAACTGGGAAGCGGAGTCAGTAGCCTGATCCTCGCCCAGGCCATCAAGTCCTACCAACTCGACTGTACCATTTATTCGGTGGAGCAGAACCTTAGCTGGATTGAGTTCCTTCAAGAAAAAGCCATCGCGGAAGGCTTGAAGGACCATGTTGAATTCATCTACGCGCCCGTCAATTCGTCCGTAAAGAATTCCTGGTACAACGAAGAACTGCTTCGCCGTCACCTTCCGCAGTCCGGCAAGGTGGATATGTTGATCGTGGACGGCCCCTTGGCTTATCATAAGAATACGAGGAAATCCCGCAGCAGGGCGCTTGACTTCTTCCATCCGTTCCTGAATGATTCGTGCTTCCTACTGTTGGATGATATCGACCGAATGAATGAACGGCTGATCATGTGGAACTGGAGCAGGAAATACGGCTTTGATTTCAAGGTGGCATTTGCCACAAGTGCCTACGCCATCCGGGGAGCTTCTTTCAATGTGTTGCCCTTGAAGTGAGGAATGACATTCCGAAGGTGCCGGCTCCTCGTGGTAACATCCGGTTACAGGGATATGAAGCGGCTTTCCGACAAACACCTTCCTGTTTTGGTCCCGGAGACCTGTCAACAGGCGACGACACAACCATTCGATAACACCCAGGTTGAATATCCGGGCGATAGCACGGACCCTGAATTTCTTTTAACAGCTATTCAAGAAGACTTATCCGCAATAAATCAGGCGGTGATGGGATTACCGATCATCGGGTGACCATCCATTTGTGCTACTTGAATGAAAGCTGTAAACCAGCTATTGACAGGGCATCATTCTTTCTTTGCAGCGAATCCCCCGGACATCTGCATTTCCTACAATTGCCGCAGGTAGCTGACCTTGAAGATGGCGTGGTCTTCCCGGCGGGGCCGCCGCCAGTCGTCCTCATCGCCGTTGTGATTGTAGACCAGGTAAACAAAGGACAACGGAGCGAACTCCCAGGATAGCCGGAGGTTGACATTCCTGGCATTATCCCCGGTATTCTGTTGGTAGAACCCGACCAGTTGCAGGCGGGGATTGAGGGCAAGCCGTCCTTCCACGCTGAACAAGTCGATGGTAGCATCCACCGCCGGCACCCCGGCATCCGAGAACCGGTTCCGATTCAACCGGCCGATCAGCGAAAAATAGGGGGAAGGCGCGCACTGCAAGGAGATGTCCGCCGACAGCAGCCGGCCGTTGAAATACGAGCCGCCGTCGATTTGTCCGAACAAATAAAGCACACGGGAAGGATCCGTACTGAACCAGAGCTGTTGCCGGAAATACCGATAATCCCGGACAGGAAAGAAAAGGCCGAGCGGTTCGAACGGTTCGCTCAACCGCTGGAAGGCGGGAACCAGCCCATAGCCCAGGTACCCGCCTTTTTCGAAGTTGAGCCAAAGCGGGAAAAACCAGTACTGCCGTTCGGTCATTTGGCCTGTCGATGCCTGCCAATAAAACTCCGGCAGGAAGCCCGGCTCGAAAGCCCGGATCAATTTACGCCAGGGAAGGTGCTTGCCGCGATAGTACCAATTCAGTCCCGGGGTCAGTCCGATGACATCCTTCCTGGAGACAAATCCCATTTCCGGGTTGAAATGGCGGGTGACGACGGATGGGGTCACCCAAAACTTGAAATCATTGGTGGCGTGGACATACTGGACCATGCCGGCAAACCCGTTTTCCGTCACTTGGCCGCCGGCGGAATGGGAGAAGATAGCCTGGACGGACTTAGATTCGCTCAAGCGGAAGAAGCCGTCCACCGTCCCGACCACATTGGTGGCCTCCGGTTGTTGACGGATGGTCGCCAATGCGCCTAATCGATGCTGCGAACCGATGTTTCGGGTGTAACGCCCCACCAGGAAATGCGTGGCGGGACTATCACCGGCAGCGCCTTGGCGCATGGCGATAAGCCCGTAATTACCGCGGGTGGAACGCGATACGAAGCGGCCACCCGCCTCGATGGGAAGCGGACGTCCGGCTGCATCGAGTCCGATGGACCGGCTGAAGAAGGGTTGGAGGCGCATGGAGCCGCCCGAGCCGTCGCCGGCCTGGCCTACGTTGAAGCCGAAGAGCGACGCATTTTCAAGAAAAAACTGTCTCCGTTCCGGGAAAAAGACCGAGAACCGGGTAACGTTGTTCACTTGCCTGTCGACATCCGCCTGGGCAAAATCCGTTTGAAAAGTAAGGTCCAGCACCGCATGGGGGCGGATGGCCCACTTCAGGTCACCGCCCGGTTTGAACTCCCCTTCTTTCGACCCATCACCGGACCCTGCCGTGCGATATCGGTCCAGTGACACCCGGAGGTAAGGTTGCAGGCGAACGTTCGGTTTTGGTGGGGGCGGAGACAGGTTGGCCAGTCGGCCCGCATAATCCATACGGGTGGCGCCGAAGATTCGGGGAAAGGGGGCAAAGGCACTGATCTCATTTGAAAAGCGCCGGTTACGATAAAGGTTAAAACCGATTTCCCGGAGGGAGTCGGCCGCAGCCGGATACCGCAGTGTCTGCCAGGGAATGGCAATTTCCGCAATCCAACCGGAATCCGTCCGGGCGGTACGTACCCGCCACATCCCGTCCCAGTCAACGTCATAGAGGACATCGTCGAATGAAAGAAGGTCCCGCTGCACCCCATAAGGATTGGTGGCGAAGACCATGGCATTGCGGTCATCGAGAAAGCCGTCGAAGGCGAGATTGACCAGGTCGTGTTGGCGGGGATCGAAGTCGCGCCGGAAATCGGTAGCCCGCAATGCTTTTCTGCCGAGGCTGTCCCGACAGAAAATACCAACATAGAGGAATTGGCGGTTGTAGAGGAAGCGCAGGTCCGTCTGTTGGCTGGCCGGTTCACCTTGCAGGGGTTCCACCTGGGTAAATCCGGAAGTGGGTGGACAGGCCTGCCACTCGGCTTCATCCAGTATTCCGTCCACCTGTAGAATCCGGGTGATCGGTTGGGCGGACAGCAACCGCCGGGCGGCAGGGGGCGGAAAGATATCGGCATCCTGTGCTAGGACGAAGACCGGCAGCATCGCAAGCGAGACCGGTAACCAGCGGCGGAAACGGCAGGGGAAGTTGGTCATGTACGAAATTTGTCCGGATGGCAAGTTCCAGGGTCCGCTCCTTCCACGATACGGTCGTACGACATGCCGCATCCTTCCTGGCCGCATCCTTACTTCCGTGCCCCTGCCCATGCTGGAAGCTTTACCGATACCCAAAAAAAAAGCCCTTGTAATGATTGGGTTACAAGGACAATTTAACAAGAGTAGTCCCGAAAGGAATCGAACCTTTATCTCAGGCTCCGGAAACCTGCATACTATCCGTTGTACTACGGGACCAAGCCAAAGGAGCAGGGCTTTAGCAAGAAGCCCTTTCCATTGAACGGCTCAAAGTTAAGAAGAATCTCCATGTTGCAGGATGAAAATAAAAAAAAAACAAGCCGGTGATCCGGCAACCAAAATCAGCAATCGCGGCAAGTCCATTATCTTTGGCTACGGCCGAACCGCGGAAGAAAGGGTGACCCGGTCTTGTCGGCGGCAAACCGGATTGTCCGGTCTTCAACCAAAAGAAGAAACATCGACTATGCGCCATACTTTACTCATCCTATCGGTCCTGGCATGGGCCGGTTGTCAGCACCAGGAAGCCTATCTGCCGATGGTTCGGGAGTTGGCCTCGGACTATGAAAGCACCGGAAAGGAACTGACCGACTTGTATGCGGACATACAGGCCTGGCGGGATTCCCTGCTGCTTACCGAACCGATGCGCAAGCCTGATGCAAATCCGGATGCGGCGCTTCCCGGCAGGGATACAGCAACGAACGAAATCCGCACGGAGTCTTCGCCCACGGAAATCCTCCGGCGGTTGGACGGGGAAGTCGCCAGATACATGGACACCTGGCAAGCGGCAGTCGGGCAGTTGCAAATCCTGGTCAGTGACTTGGAATCGGGAACCCGCGACCAATCGCTGCCGGAACGGGTGGCGATGCAGGTGGCGGCACACAACGAGGCCCGATACAATTTGGTCCGTTGGCAGCAATCGGTCCGTTCCGTAACGCAACCCCTCCGGCGACAGTCGCCCCCGGAATCCTCCCCGGATACGGTCCGGCCGCCCACCCGACAAGCAATCATACCGGTACCCGTGGCCGATACGACGACGGCACAACCGCCGGCCGCCGACAGTCTGTATCCGGAATGAGCCGCCGGGCTGCCGGCGGCTACCCGGGTATTTGGCCTCCGGCACGACCTCCGCTTACGGACAGGCAAAAAAAAAGTCGCTTCCCAGAAGCGACTTGACATTTATCCCATGAACATATCCAAAACAAAAAAATATTTTAACCAATAATATGGTGGCAAATGAGTGGGGAATGAATAATTCGACTTATCTTGCGCTCACATTCAAAAACCGGGTTGGAAACTACAACCCTGCTATTAGCAAATTATATTCCCATGAACATGTTTAAAAAGCAGAGCTGACCGCTATCGGTCGGCTTTTTTTTTGGGATTAAAAATAGCAAGCCGCCCCATCAAAAGGGCGACCCACTATTAACAAATTATAATCCCATGAACATATACTATCAATAAGGACTTTCCGACGCACTTTCCTTCCCACAGCTCCTGTCGGTCTGTCCGCGCCTGTTTCAAAGGAGCAAGTCATACTGAAATGACCTGCTACTAACAAATTATAATCCCATGAACATATTCAATCCGGTGGCGGCTCTTTAGCCGCTTTGGCTTCCTTACTTCCACTGCCTCAATTGCACAGTACAAAAGTGAATAAAAACACTCCCCCCTACAAAGACAAAAAAGACCCTTTGTGAAATATTTTTAAATTGATTTAGAGGGTATCTATTCATGATAGATTTGAAATAGAACATTTTATGACATTCATTTGTTCCTTATATAACGTTTTTGTGAAAATATTTATTTTTCAAAGTACTAAATAGTCCGCTTTTCGAAAAAAAAATGTTTCCGAATCCTCACTTTTGACCAAAGGCCGGCAGGTCGGCTACCCGTTATCGCCTCTATTTTGTTCAATCCAGCGTCGGAAGCTGTTCCGGCAAGCTCGGCCTGACCCGGAATCCCCGTCCTACCATGACCCTTTGTACCTGACCTGCCGAGGCGAGATCCGCCGTGGGCATGATGTTCCGTACGCAATTGGGGGACCTAAGGCAATAACAAGATCAGACGTCGGCAAGTTCCCTGCCTTCTGGAAGTTGCCCGCCATTGAAAGTGCGGTCGGCTTGCCACAGGCCGGACGAAAGGTGCCGTCCGGTAGGGACGAATTCGCGAAACCCCGGGCACCGCCCTGTGCAACCGCGACGCACCCCGCATGCTGTCAAGATGCACCGACAGGCAGGGTGCGTTTACCGGAACCTGCATCCCCATTGCGCTTGTAGTCGACTATTCGAATGGTTCGAAGCTCGGTAATCAGCAGCTTGCTGTCCTCCGATTTGCCATTCGCGGGAAAGGCGGGAACAGGCGGTGACAGACAAGCTTTTCTCCCTGTTGCCATGAGCAGGATGGTTGGATGGAGGGATGCCCAAGGCTTAATCTAATATCCGACGACCAAGTTTGCCGCCGGCAGGACAAGTGCTTGCATAAGGGATATATTAAAAGGAGCTTACTGTCCGTTGTGAACGCTACCGGGGTAATCCACCTGCCATACAGCGGTTTGTTCCCGTTTGGCTTGTAGATGTAGCCGATGACCTGCCGGAAGTCAAAGGCTCCGGGATACTGCTCATTTTTCGCACCTCAAAGGCCAAATCGAATATTTTAATTACGAGGTTCACATCGCGGAATAATATGTAACCTACTCATAACCAATTTTTTTTTTGCCAGCGCTTCTCACCTTTGGGACAGGGCGGTCTGCGCGGCGCAGACCGCCCTGAAAATCTTTCTAGGGCGCGGGGCGAAGCACATCGGCAAGTTTGAGCGCCTATCGGAAGACCTCGCAATTGCTCCAGGCGAATAAGGCTTCGAGACATGGCTAACGACTCCTGGCGGAAACCACGTTTACTAAACCTCGCAGGTTTAGTAAACGACTGCGACGGGACGTACGTCTACCGAATCGCAAAGGTTTGGTAAACGGCTTCTGACGGGACGTACGTTTGCTAAACCTCAAGGGTTTGGTAAACGTGTCCTGGTGGAACCTACGTTTACTAAACCTCGCAGGTTTAGTAAACGACTGCGACGG
This sequence comes from uncultured Saprospiraceae bacterium, assembly GCA_964573725.1. GTDB lineage: Bacteria > Bacteroidota > Bacteroidia > Chitinophagales > Saprospiraceae > UBA6168. The sequence goes on along the minus strand of CAZNLJ010000047.1, from coordinate 14,362 downwards.
GACGTACGTCTAC
>CAZNLJ010000047.1:0-14249 GCA_964573725.1 uncultured Saprospiraceae bacterium | reverse complement strand
AAACGTGTCCTGGTGGAACCTACGTTTACTAAACCTCGCAGGTTTAGTAAACGACCGCGACGGGACGTACGTCTACCGAATCGCAAAGGTTTGGTAAACGGCTTCTGACGGGACGTACGTTTGCTAAACCTCAAGGGTTTGGTAAACGTGTCCTGGTGGAACCTACGTTTACTAAACCTCGCAGGTTTAGTAAACGACCGCGACGGGACGTACGTCTACCGAATCGCAAAGGTTTGGTAAACGGCTTCTGACGGGACGTACGTTTGCTAAACCTCAAGGGTTTGGTAAACGTGTCCTGGTGGAACCTACGTTTACTAAACCTCGCAGGTTTAGTAAACGACCGCGACGGGACGTACGTCTACCGAATCGCAAAGGTTCAGCGCCGCTACGAAGTTTTCAGACAGGCACTAAAAACTAATGTAAAAATTGAATATCAATGATTTATCATTAAAAAACCTCCAGGATCGAGGTGCGGAAGATGCAAGACAGGCGAGCGGTGCGTGCCCGATGCGGGAAGGTATGCGGCGAATCCCGGCGCGTGATCCCATTTCCGGAAGCCTTGGAACGATTGCCGGAAGCGGTGGAGCGAAGGGCTGGAAACGACAATGCTTTCACCGAGGACGGTGAAAGCATTGTTGTTCAAGAATAGGCGACCGTAAGCCGCACGTCGGATCGGAAAAGTGTATGTTTCGGTTTTCCACGGCGGGGACCGTCCCAAAAAAGCGGTGGAAACAAACCGAAACGGCAGCCTTGGCTACCCCCCGCTCGACCCTGTAAAGGGAGAGGCGGGCAAGGACCTCAACGAACGACCTGGACCTTTTGGCTGTGTACGGTACCTTCAGAATCCACTGCCTTGACCAGGAACACACCGGTGGGCAGTCCGGAGAGGTCCAACTGTACACGGCGGGCATCCGTCAGCACCGGCGGTGCGGCACGTGCGCCGGTGAGGTGGAACAATTCGACCTGTTCCAGACGGACATCATCCCCGTTCAGGTGCAGGGTCAGTATTTCGTTGGCGGGATTGGGAAAGACCAGGAGCGAGGCGGAGGCCACCGGCAACTGGGAATCGTCCGTCGGTTGCGTGCGCAGCGTCAGGGTGAATTCGTTGCCGCCCAGTCCGAGGACCTGTCCGCCGCCATCCATCATACCCAGTGGTGCGAGGCGAACCTTGCCTTGCTTGCTGCGCAGCCGCGTCCCGGCCACGTCATCGATGACGATGAACTCCACCACCCCGATGATACCGTAGCCGCTGGCGGAATTGCCGCCGGTCCGTGTGTAACCGACATCCAGTTTGCCCGGGAAAGGCTTATGCGTCATCGAGAGGATGGGCGCGTTGTACTTCATCCAGGAGGTGTCGCTGAAGTAAATATTGACATCTTCGAGGAAACCCGGGTCGAACTCGATGGAGAACGTGAGGCCGTAGGCATCGAGCGCATGCACCGTATCATTCCCGAGGTAAATGGGGGCATAAAGGACATCACCGGGAGACACTTCCGTGAAATCGGGTTCCTGGATATAGAAAGGAAGGCCGTTCACGGCTGGGGCGGGTACCGGGGTCAGGTTGTGGTATTTTCCGTAGGATTGCCGGATAGCGGCGGTATCCAGGGCGGAAACGATACCGTTGCCATCCGTATCGACGAATTTGAGGTCGTATCCCAGTCCGGAGACCGACAGGCTGTTCCAGTTGCTTGCGTACTGACCGAACCAATCGGTATTCGGATTGTTCCGGGGGGCGCCGACGGCCCCCATGGACCAGCCGATGGGAAGGATATCGCGGACATCCACGACACCATCGAGGTTGGTATCACCGGACCAGACGCAATCACCGCCGGCGCATTGCGGGCCGGGCGTTTCGCCGACACGGACGATCACCTTCGTCAGCTGGCAGGGTTGGCTTCCGCTCGCACCCGGGCAGTAATTGAATTCGAATTCGTCGACACCTTCCGCATCCGGATTCGGGTCATAGACCAGCATGTTGAGGCCGCTGAAAGTCTGGCCGTGCTGGGAGGTGACCGTTTGGGCGCCGGGGTAGAAAGCGACGGTGCCCAGGTTACCCCCTGCCTGGTAATTGGTGAATTCGTAGACGGAAATAGGCAGGTGGTCCCCCAGGACCAGGGGTGTATTGAGCGGCGTGGAGAGGTGGAAGACGGGTTTGACCGGCATTTGGTTGCCGACGACGACATAACACCAGGCCTCTTCGAAATAACCGCTGCCGGGGGAATATGCCTTGTAGCGAAAACGGTCGACACCTTCGAAACCGGCGGGCGGCGTGTAGCCGTACACCCCTTTCCCGAACTGCGGCAGGTACACCAAGGTACCGCCTTCCTGGGTATTGGGATAACCGGCTACGCTGACGCTGGTCAGGTAGGCGCCGCCGATATCGTTGGCGAGCAGGCGGATCCGGTCGATAGGTTCGTCGACGGCGGTATGGACCACGTCATTGACGAGGAAAGTATTGGGGGTGGGCACATCGAGGATGCGGATCAGCGCCACGCGAGTGCGGTTGCCGGCGGCATCGTGGAAGACCGCCTTGTCGTAGCCGGTATAGCCCGGATCGGGGACATAGACCAGGATTCCGTTGGTATCGATCGCACCGTGGAGCGGTGCGACGACCAGGTCGAAGGAGCTGTCGATTTCCGTCAGGACGACCTCTTCCGCATTTTTTTCCGTGAGGATGAAAATGGAATCGTAGGCGGGGGAGGGATCCGGTCGGACGATGACGCTGACGGTGGCCACATCGCAGGACCCCTGGGCGTCACAAATGGTATAATTGAAACTGGCGACCCCTTCGAAGCCCGGGGCGGGGGTGAATCGGACGGCGGTCTGGTTGTTGATGCCGACGGCGGCACCGTGGTTGACGTTCGGAATATCGGCCACAGACAGGTCGGTGCCGTTGCCGATATCGTTCGACAACACGTCGATGTCCACGGATTGGCCGGACGTGGTGGTCGCATAATCGTTGAAAGCATCCAGGTGCGACGGGACGACCGAGAGGTAGAAGACCTTGATGACGTTCTGGGAACCGAAATTGCCCAGCTGGCGCAGGTATTTTACGGAGAAGGTGTCGAAACCGATGAAGTTGGGGGCCGGGACGTAGTACAGGTGGTTGGTGGCCGGCGTCCCTTTGATCCCTTGCTGGCCGTTGCCGCCGCAGCAGCTGGAGGGCGAGAAATAGGCAGCGCCGTTCTCGGGACTGTCGTTGGACGGGATCTGCGGGGCATACGACAAGCCGTAGTGGTCGAACGCGATGTGGAACGTATCATTGCGCAGGACGGTCACGCTATGAACCTCCAGGGTGGCCGTTTGCGACGAGGCAGTCGTCACCGCGGCCAGGAGGAAAGCCGCCGACAACAGAAATGCCGGCCTCATTCGCCGAGGTAGGGATACATTCATGGACGGATGGATTTTCATTGCTCTTTAAATAGTGTTTCAGGCGAGAATTACCGGCTCCGGGCATCCTTGCACCGGTCATTCCCTACTCCTCATAGTAGCGAGCTTTTGTTTTTCTTCACAAATCTCAAATAAAAAAATCAGATATTAAAATACAAAATCTGACTTTTGTGAAGAACGAAATCCTTTTTCAACAGAACGTCTGGGATTTAATGGTTTGTCGATCAGCAAGTAGGCCATTCGGAAAGAAGGAACCGTCGAATCGATTGTGAAAATTCGTTTTCCTCAATCAGCCGGAAAAAGTAATTTTATCGAACGAACGGCGCACCTTCGCCCAAACTGCGCTCTAAGGTACGAACTTTTCCTCAAATGCAAAACAGCAAACTCTATTCCGTGCTGGGATATTTCGACCGCTACGACCAGAACCGGTTGCGCAAATTCCTGCGCTCCCCGTTTTTCAACCGGAGCGAGACCTTGGTGGGATTGTTCGAGGAATTGGCGGCCCATCGGAACGACACACCCGATGCGCCCCTGGACAAGGAACAACTGTGGGCACGGCTGTTACCGGAACAACGCTACGACGATGTGTTGTTCCGGAAATACTGTTCGGACCTGCTGAAGCTGATCGAGACCTTCCTGGCCCAAGTGGTATATGAGGAAGGTACGGTCTATCAGGCTTCCTGCCTGATAGACGCCGTGGCGAAGCGCAAGCTGGCCCCCCTGTTCAACTCCACCGTCCGGACGGCCCGCCGGCTGTCCGGCCAACAGACGCATCGGACGGCGGCCTACTACCTCTCCCGGTACCAGGTGGAGAAGAACTTCTTCAACCTGGAGGAATTGCAGCACGACCGGACGGCGAAGCGGAACGTGGAGGACATCCTGGACCACCTCGACCACTTCTACCTGTCCGAAAAGCTCCGGTACGCCTGCTATGTGCTCAGCCAGCAGTCCTTGGTGTCCCACGAATACAAGCTCCTCTTCATGGAGGAAATCGTCGGCCATGTGGAACGGCATGATTTCGAGGACATCCCGCCGGTATCCATCTACTACCGGATCTACCAGACCTATGTGGATGCCGAGAACACGGACCATTACTTCCGGCTCCGGGGCTTGCTGGAGCGGTTCGGGGACCTGTTTCCCCGGCAGGAGGCGGAATTCATCTACACCACGGCACTCAATTATTGTATCCGGAAGCTGAACCAGGGCAGCCACCAGTTCCTGGAAGAGTATTTCAACGTGTTCGTGATCCTCCTCGACAAGGAGCTGCTGTACACGGACGGGGAATTGTCCCCCTGGCATTTCCGGAACATCGTCTCCATCGCCCTGCGCCTGGGTAAGTTCGACTGGACGGACCGTTTCATCCGGGACTACCAGCGGCACCTGCCGGCGGCCATGCGGGAGAATGCGGTGTCCTTCAACCTGGCCCTGCTCCATTTTTACCAAAAAAACCACAGCAAGGTCATCGAGCTGCTGCGTTCGGTGGAATACGACGACCTTTCCTACAACCTGAACTCCAAGTCGATGCTGCTGCAGACTTATTACGAGTTGGACGAGATCGAGCCCATGTATTCCCTGATGGACACCTTCCGCACCTACCTGAACCGGCACAAGGATTTTCCCGCTTCCCGACGAGTGCTGTACACCAACCTGATCCGCTTCACCAAACAGCTCTCCAAGGTCATGCCCGGCGACCAAAAGGCGGTGGCCAGGCTCAAGCAGGAAGTGGAGGAGACGGTGGAGACGGAGGGCGTCGCCTCCATCACCTGGCTCAAGGAAAAGATTGCGGAACTGGAATGACCGGGCACAGCCTAATCCCTCGTGTCCGGACACCGGCCGGACCGGGCATCGGCCGTCGGGGCGACCCATGGGGCTGCGCACCGCCCGTCCGAATCGCCTCCGATTCGGCGGGATATCCTTTTTCCACCGCCCGCCGGGAGGCCGGAACATGAATCCGGCGGCACGGCCCCTTCCGACCGGCGCCCATTTCCGGCAGGGAGGCTGCTGCCGGTCCACAGGTTACCTGCAGGCAGGAATCCTTCCGACCCCACGTTCCGGCTCCAACCGGACCCGGCGATGTCGGCCAGACCGGGATGATGATCCTATCCGTACCTGCCCTGCATGCCCGTCATGGGCCGTGGCGGCCCATGAACACCCGGAGCAGCGGCGCTCACTTCTTACGGGCCGCCCACCAGAGGGACCACCATTCGTTGCTGAAGGCAAGCAGGGAGTGCACCAATACCGCCACCCAGATGTTGCCGGTCTCCAGGGTCATCAGGCATAGCAGGACCCCGAGGGGTATGGCGCCGAGTGTTTCCCGGCTGCCTTTGTGTACATGGGCGAAGGCATACAAGGCGGTATTGACGGCAATGGCGGGCCAGCGGTCCATATCCCCGAGGCAACCGAACAACAGGACCCCCCGGAAGAGCACCTCATAGGCCAGCAGGTACAAGGCCCAGGTCAGGGCGCTGCCGGACAGCAAACCGGCACCCCAGGGCGGATGGATGCGGATTTGGGGATACATGGCGAGGTTGCCGACCGATTTGGCGGCGAAGATGTTGACGGCGAAGGCGAGCGTACCCAATCCGAGGAACCAGCCCGGTGCGGCGGGATGATAGGCCGGGTACAGGCCGACGGAATCGAGCGGCGTACCGACGGCGATACAGGCGACAACCGGGACCACGCCGTAGAGGAAGGCTCCGAAAAGCCGGTACAGATAAATGCGGTAGGCTTCCGGCGACATACCGAACCGCGGTACGGCCACCAGCCTTTCCCAGGCGGATGTCTTCGTCAGGAAATGATAGGCACTGAAACAAAGGGTGACCAGCGTCACCGAAACGACTGTATCCATAGTGTTCGTCCTTAGGTGGTCGATTCCGGACCGGCGGGGCGGGAAGTCCGTCGGCAGGAGTCGGAGCCTATTTCCGCGCAGCCAGCAGGTACAGGACGGCCATGCGGATGGCCACCCCGTTCTCCACTTGCCGCAGGATGATGGAATTGGGGGAATCCGCCACATCCCCGGTCAGTTCGACCCCCCTGTTCACCGGGCCGGGATGCAGGATGACGACCGGTTTGCCCACTTCGTCCAGCAAAGCCCGGTTGATGCCGTAAGACCGGCTGTACTCCCGGAGGGACGGGAAATACCGGATATCCTGCCGCTCGAGCTGGATGCGGAGCACATTGGCCGCATCGCACCACTCCAGCGCCTTGCGGACATCGAATTCCACACCTACCCCCAGGTCGGGAAGAAAACGGGGCAGCAGGGTGGGCGGGCCGCAGACCTTGACCTCCGCCCCGAGTTTCCGAAGGCAGAAAATATTGCTCAGCGCCACCCTGGAATGGGTGATGTCCCCGATGATGGCCACTTTCTTACCGGCGACCGCACCGAACTGCTCCCGGATGGAATAAGCGTCCAGCAGCGCTTGCGTCGGATGTTCGTGGGTACCGTCCCCGGCATTGACGATATGCGCGTCCACCTTGTCGGACAGGAACTGGGCGGCACCCGGTGCCGGATGCCGCAGGACGATCATGTCCACCTTCATGGACAGGACGTTGTGGACCGTATCGAGCAAGGTTTCCCCTTTGGAGACCGAGGAGGCGCCGGCGGAGAAATTGATGATGTCGGCGGACAGCCTTTTTTCCGCCAGTTCGAAGGAAATCCGGGTGCGGGTGGAATTTTCGAAGAACATGTTCGCGATGGTGATGTCGCGCAGGGAGGGCACCTTCTTGATCGGCCGGTTGATGACCTCCTTGAATTCGTCGGCGGTTTCGAAGACCAGCTCGATGTCTTCCGCCGTCAGGGATTTGATTCCCAGCAAATGTCTACTGCTCAATTGGGAAGGCATACGCTTATGTTTCGGGCGCCCCGGGCACCGCGCCGGGGGACGGATCCGCGGGGGCGCCGTAAGGATGGCCATGCGGGAACAGCAGGATACGGTCCTCCCCTTCCTCCTCTTCCCATTCGACCTTGACGTAGGCTTCGTCCAGGGCGTCCACGCGAAGGCCGCTGTAATCGGCCCGGATGGGAAGCTCGCGGTTGAAGCGGCGGTCGACCAGGGTGAGGAGTTCCACCCGCCGGGGGCGGCCGTAATGTTGCAAGGCCGTCAAGGCCGCCTGTACGGACCGGCCGGTGTAGAGCACGTCGTCCAGGAGGACCACCTGGAGTTCTTCGACCAGGAAATCCATTTCGGTGGCATGTGCGCGGAGGGGTTTCGCCCGATGGCGGAAATCATCCCGGTAGAAGGTGATGTCCAGTTTTCCGGTCCGGATTTCCGGCAAGCCGGTAATGGCCAGCAGCCGTTGCCGGATCCTTTCCAGCAGACGCACGCCGCCCTGTTGGATGCCCACGAGGGCGCAATCCCGGAAGGTGTCGTGGTTTTCGACCAGTTGATGGCACAACCGGTCGACCATCAGGGCGAACCGTTCGCTGGAAAGGAGTTGGCGCATGGCGAAAGTTTAGGGCTCAGAACCGGGTGGCCAGGTAGTGGGGCAACATGGCCCGCCAGGTCGGCCAATCGTGGCGCATGTCGCCCCCCCAGATATCCACTTCATGGGGAATTCCCTTGGCGGCGAGCGTCTGCCCCAGGGACCGGGACGCATCCGGCCGTTCGTAGGCTCCGGATCCCGACAGGAGGTGGACATGGTGCTTGTTCCGCAGGAGGTTCAGCCAATAGGGGTCGTTGAGGTTGGGCAGGTAGGCGGCCGGCGAATTGAAATAGACGTCCTCGTCGTAATATCCGTCGGTGTAGGTCTGCAGGTCGTATACCCCGCTCATGGCGATGACCCCGTCCAGCAGGTCCGGCCGTTTGAAATACAGGTTGGCCGCATGAAGTGCCCCCAGGGAGGCCCCGGCCAGGACGACGGGCGTATCCTGGCTGGTGTGGGTCTTCAGGAACGGCACCACCTCGTTGTACACGTATTGGTTGAACTGTTGGTGCCGGATGGATTTGTGCCGGGGGTGCATCTGCCGGTTGAGCCAGCTTTCGGAATTGATGCTGTTGATGGAGAACACCTTGACCTTGCCGGCATGGATGAACGGCGCAATGGCGTCGATGAGTTGGAAGCGTTCGTATTCGAGGTAATCCGCGGCTGCGGTCGGCAGCAGCAGCAGGGCGAACCCGTAATGACCCCATACCCCGATTTCCATGTGCTTGTGGAGGGAGGGGCTGTACCAATGATGAATCTCTCTGTGCATAGCGTCGGTTGGCAGGCCGGGGCTGGTGCGGCATTTCCGGTTCCGACCCGCCCACAGGCCTTCCGGGCAAAGATATTCCACATTTTTGTGCCCCCAAACTTTAATTTACCTTTGTTCCGGGAAGGGAAGCCGGCCTTCGGCCGCCACCGGGTGCCTCCGGCGGCTCCGGCCGGGCTGCCCGCTTCCTCCACCGGACGGCACCCGTCCCGCTTTCCGCTTCCTCCGGCGGTAACGTGACGCCGGACCGACCAAGCTCCGACCTATGCATCACCTCGCCTATCTGAACAAGTATTTCGTCCGGTACCGTTGGCGGTTCGGGCTGGGCATCCTGTTCATCTTCGTCTCCAACTATTTCCAGGCCCTCGGCCCGCAGGTCATCCGGCAAGCCCTGGACCTGGTCCTGGAGAACCTGACCCTGTACCGCCTGTACGACGGTTTCGACCTGCAGGCGGAGGTGTTCCGGCACTTCGGGTACGTCCTGTTGCTATTCGGCGGGACCGTCCTGGTGCTGGCGCTGCTGATGGGGGGATTCCTATTCCTGGTCCGGCAGACGATCATCGTCATGTCCCGCCTGATCGAATACGACCTGCGCAAGGAGATTTTCGGGCATTACGAATCGCTGCACCTGGCATTTTACAAGAAAAACAAGATCGGCGACCTGATGGCACGACTCGTGGAGGATGTCTCCAAGGTCAGGATGTACCTGGGGCCCGCCTTGTTATACGGCATTAATCTCTTGTCGCTGTTCATCCTGGTCATCTTTTCCATGTTGCGGGTGAGTTGGGAGCTCACCCTTTACAGCCTGGCCCCGTTGCCGGTGCTATCCGCCTCCATCTATTATGTCAGCCGGCTGATCAACCAGCGAAGCGAACGGATACAGGCCCAGTTGTCCCGGCTGACCAGCATTTCGCAGGAAGTCTACTCCGGAATCAGGGTGGTGAAATCCTATGTGCAGGAGGCGGCGATGGGCGGCCATTTCCGGGCGGAGAGCGAGGACTACATGCGGAAGTCGCTCCGATTGGCGAAAGTGGACGCCCTGTTTTATCCGGTGATGCTGGTGCTGATCGGACTGAGCACGGTCATCACGGTCTACGCCGGTGGCATCCAGGTGGCGAAAGGCAGCATCACCACCGGCAACATCGCGGAATTCATCATATACGTAGGCATGCTGACCTGGCCGGTCACTTCCTTGGGTTGGATCAGCTCGCTGGTCCAGCAATCGGCTGCCTCCCAGAAGCGGATCAACGAATTCCTCCGGGTGACACCCGCCATCCGGAACCCCGTGCCGCCGGCCGCCGTCCCGGCGGCCGACCGCCCGTTGTCGGGTGCCGTGGAATTCCGGAACGTCTCCTTCACCTATCCGGATACCGGCATCACGGCCTTGCACGACCTGTCGTTCCGCCTGGAGCCGGGTCAGAAGCTGGCCGTCATCGGCCGGACCGGCAGCGGAAAATCCACCCTTGCGGACCTGCTCGTCCGCCTGTACGATGTCAGCGCCGGGGAGATACGCATCGACGGGCAGGATATCCGGCACCGCGACCTGGCGCACCTGCGGCGGCACATCGGATATGTTCCGCAGGATGTGTTCCTGTTTTCCGATACGGTGGCCAACAACATCCGCTTCGGTGCGGCGCAGGCCGACCTGTCGGTGGTGGAGCAGTCCGCCGCACATGCCTCCGTCCATCAGGAGATCATGGACCTGCCCCACGGCTACGAGACGATGGTGGGGGAAAGGGGGGTCACCTTGTCCGGCGGACAAAAGCAACGGGTATCCATCGCCCGGGCGCTGGCGAAATCGCCGGACATCCTGGTCCTGGACGATTGCCTCAGCGCCGTCGATACCACCACGGAAAAAAGGATCCTCAACTACCTGCAGGAAACCATCGCCGACAAGACGGCCATCATCATCACCCACCGCCTGTACGCCCTCTTGGAATTCGACCGGATCATCGTACTGGACCAGGGGAGGGTGTTGGAGGAGGGCACGCACCGTTCCCTGCTGGCCCGCCGGGGCTACTACTACGAACAGTACGAAAAGCAACGGATGGAAGACCCGGAGGACACGCTGCCGGGCCCACCGGGCTGAATCACCCGCACCGCATGAACCGACCCAACGCCATCGCCACCCGGATCCAGGATTTCCTGCACCGGCATCCGCCTTTCAACTTGTTGGAAGCGGCGGTGCTGCACGAGCTTGCCGCGCAGGTGGTGGTCCGGTACATGGAACAGGGCCAGGTCGTGTTCGACCAGAACGAGGCGACCGGGCCGTACTTCTACATCATCCGGGAGGGGGCGGTCCACCTGCTGGACCAGGAGGAGGGGGACCACATCCTGGTGGACGAGCTGGAGGAGGGTGACATTTTCGGGGTCCGCCCCCTGCTGGCGGACCAAAGCTACGCCTTCCGGGCCGTCATCAAGGAAGAGGCCCTGCTCTATGCCATTCCGATCGAGGCCTTCGCGCCCATACTCCGGCGTGTGCCGGAAGTGGCCTGGTACATGGCCCGGAACATGGCCTCACAGGTCGGCCGCACGGTATCCAACCTGCACCGGGGCCGGCTGTTCCTGGAGAACGACCGGCTGATCGACCGGCATTTCCGACTGGTGGAGATACAATCCCTGGAAACCAGCAAAACCCCGGTCACCTGTCCGCCGGACACCACCATCCGACAAGCCGCCCTGGTCATGACGGCCCACAGGGTCAGCTCCATCATCGTCGTGGACGAAGACCGCAATCCGGTCGGCATCGTCACGGACAAGGACCTGCGCACCAAGGTGGTGACCGGACACTTCCCGACCTCCGCAGCCATACGCGACATCATGGCCAGCCCGGTCTCCACCATCGCTCCCAACAAGACGGTAGCGGATGTACAGATCGAAATGGTCCGCAGCCGGGTGCATCATCTCTGTGTGACCCAGGATGGTACGGACCGCAGTCCGGTCCTCGGCGTACTGTCCGAACACGACCTCCTGGTCGTGCAAGGGAACAATCCCGCCATCCTGGTCCGGGAGGCCCTCCGCAGCAACACCCTTGCCGAGCTGCTTCAGTTGCGCGAACGGTCGGAAAAACTGCTGGAAAAATACATCTACCAGGAAGTGTCGATCGCCTATATCACCCATGTGATGTCGGAAGTCAACGACGTGCTCATCCAGCGCATCATCGGCCTGTGCCGGGCGCAACTGGCGCAGGAAGGGCAACCCGTACCGGACGTCCCCTTCGCCTGGCTGTCCATGGGCAGCGCCGGCCGGCAGGAACAATTGTTGCGCACGGACCAGGACAGCGCCCTCGTCTTCGCGGATGTCGCACCGGCCGAACGGGAAACGGTCCGCCGGCAGTTCGTCCGCCTGGCCGAACGTGTCACCCAATGGTTGCGGGAACTCGGCTTCGACTACTGCCCCGGAAAGATGATGGCTTCCAACCCGCAATGGTGCAAGACCCTCCCGGAGTGGAAACGGCAATTTTCGGACTGGATCACCCATCCGGATCCGCAGCACCTCCGCTATTGTACCATCTTCATCGATTACCGGCCCGTCTTCGGTGACGAACGGCTGACGGAACAATTGACGGACCATATCTTCCGCGCCATCGACCTCAACCCCGGTTTCTTGTCCTTCCTGGCCAGAATGGCCCTGGAAAACCCGCCGCCCCTCAGTTTTTTCCGTAATTTCATGGTGGAAAGAAGCGGGGAATACAAGGACAACTTCGATATCAAGAAGCGCGCGATGCTGCCGCTCGCCGATGCGGCCCGGGTACTCATCCTGGAGTCGAAGGTGGGAAAGATCAACAACACGTTCAACCGCTTCGAGAAACTGGCGGATATCGAGCCGGCACACCGGGAATTGTTCGAAACCGCCGCGGAGGCCTACGAGGTCCTGATCCGATACCGCACCCTGCAGGGGTTGCGCAACCGGAACTCCGGGCGTTATTTCAAGATTGCGGAATTGTCCAAGATGGAACGGCTGAACCTGCGCAACAGTTTCCAGCCCATCCGGAAACTGCAGGGCCTGCTGTCCGTCCGGTTCCAACTCAGCTATCTGCGCTGACCACCCCGGCAACCCGCCGGGCATGGCTGCGTATGCCATATCCGGTGCACGACGGGATTCCCCATGAAGCTGTTGACTTTCCGGCCGGCCAAAACCGTCCCGGTAACCTATATTTGCCCCGGGAAGCCCGCTCCGACACCTGCGGTCGGCGCGCCTTCCGCCCAAGGCACCCTTCACTTCCGGAACGCTTACGCAATGAACCCAACCATCCTCGCATCCGCCAACGACCATGCGACCCGGCTGCTCCGGGCAGGGCTGACATCGGACCACCGCTACCACAGCCTGGAACACACCCTTTCCGTCCGGGATGCCAGCCTCGAGCTGGCCGCCTTTTACAACCTCCCGCAGGAAGACCTCGAAGTGCTGGAAATCGCCGCCCTTTTCCACGACAGCGGATTTCTCCACACCTACCTGGGACACGAGGACGAAAGCAAGAAAATCGTCACGGCATTCCTCCGGGAACAACAATACCCCGAAGCGAAAATCACCCTTGTGAACCAACTGATCGAAGCCACCCGCCTGGGTACCACACCGCATACCCTGCTGGAGAAAATCATCAAGGACGCCGATTTCAACAATCGCCACAACAGCTACCAGGAAAAATCCGATTTCCTCCGGCACGAATGGGAAGTCTTCCTCCGGCAGACTTTCGACGAAACGGCCTGGGCCAAAAGCAACAAACGCTTCTGGGAAGAACACCGGTTCTATACCGGGGAGGCGGAACGGCTGTACGGGGAACAAAAACGGAAATTCATCAAGAAAATGAAAAAACAACTGGAAAAGGCCGGCACCCTCCCCTCCTCCACCGACGATGCCGTGGACGGCCTGCTCTTTTCCATCAGCCGGAACAAAGGGGCCCAGATGATGTTCAAGACCACCCTGCGGAACCAGATCGACCTCACCAACATCGCAGACAATAAGGCGAACATCATGCTCAGTATCAACTCTTTGTTGATAACCTTCGGCATCCCGCTCATCGCCAGCCAATTGTCGGAATACCCGCATCTGCTCTGGCCGGGCCTCTGCCTGCTCACCACCTGCATCCTCAGCATCGTCCAGGCTACCCTGGCCACCCGCCCCGTCAAGATGGAAGGCCGGACCGACCTCGACAAGATCGACCTCGGCAGGACCAACCTCTTTTTCTTCGGAAATTTCTTCAAGATGAGCCGCGACGAATTCATCAAGGGCATGTCCATGGTCACCACCCGGGAGAACATACTCGACCAATCCATCGTCAACGACCTCTATTTCCTGGGCCGCGCATTGGGACAGAAATATTACCGCCTGCGGGTCACCTACAGCATCTTCATGACCGGTATGATTGTCACCGTCCTGGTCTTCGCCGCCACTTACCTCTTCAGCCGGTAAGGGATTCCCTCCGGCGGAAATCCCGGTAGCGCGGCCAAGCGCGTGGAACGCCAACCGAACTGTCGTCTCCGACTATCGAACCGCCCCCCTGTGCCGTCCCCCCGCACGGCTGAAGAGAAGACAAGCAACCGCCTGCGGCACACATAACTCATCTTTCGCACCTCAAAAACCAAATCGAATATTTTGATTGCAAGGTCGCAAGATTGTATAAAAACATAAGCTACGCACAACCAAAGGGTCTTTATTGCGCTTCCCGCCT
>CAZNLJ010000046.1:0-35185 GCA_964573725.1 uncultured Saprospiraceae bacterium | reverse complement strand
GGTAGCCTTATGAAAAAATATTGTTCATCCAAATTTCTGACCTGCGAAAGGTCAGATATCTAATATCAAATGCCAGCGAAATTCCGCTGGTCATGACGTTTGTCAGTGTTCGGCGTCCGGTAATTGCGAACTTACCGGTTGCCGCCTTCTCCGGTCATCACCGGTTGGTCCCCGCTTGTCCGGGGCCGGTTTCCGTCCGGGGCCGGCTCGCTGCCCTGCAACCACTCCGCCGGTATCCCGTCCGCTTCCGGCAGTTCGAACTTGCGGATGCGCAGGAATGCCAGCAGCCGGTTGAAATAGACCCGCTGCTTCTTGTAATACAGGAAAAGCCCTATGCCCGGACGGATGGTTTGCAGGACCGTCCAGGCACGGAGCCGGTAAGGGGAGCGGAGGAGGTATTTCCAATAGGTGATGCCGGACAGGGTCAGGTAGCGCCAGGGTTTATGGTCGCCTGCGTAATGGATGACGGAAGGGGCCGGGAACCGGTACAGGAAGAAGTGGAAGGTATTGTACCGCCAGGACAACTCATGCCATTGTCCCTTGAAGAAATCATTGAGGATTTCCTGGTCCGCATATTCATAGGTAGGAGGTACGTGCGACAGCAATTTCCCGTGGTATTGCTCCCGGCGCCAATGGGCCAACGGGATATACATCACACCGGCATTGAAGTAGCGGTTGTTGCCGCGCAGGGCCAGCCGGTCCGCATCCATCCCATAATCGCGCACGGCCTCCAGCGGTGCCCGGGCCGGACGGTCGAACAGGTCCGTCAAGGGGCCGTCGACGACCAGGTCCGAATCCAGGTACAGGAGATTCCCGACGGTTTCGGGAAGGAGGCGGCCCAGGTAGAGCCGGAAGTAAGTATGCACATCGAACCGGCTGTACTCGATGGGCAGGTCCCGGAACTTACTGTCGTCCATGGTGATGCGATGCAGTCGACTGCCCCGTCGTTCGACCATCCGACGCAGGCGGCGTTCGCTTTGCGGCCGGAAATCCGTCGTGACCAGGTAGATGTCCCAGGGTACCGGATTGGTGACAAGCAAGGACAGGCAGGCTACCGTCAGGTGTTGGCGGTAGGCATCGTTGGCGGAAAAACAGACATTGTATTTCCCAGGCACGGAGGGCTTTCCTCCGCTCGTTCGGCTGGACTGGTCGGACATATTCTTTCCTTCTGTGCTACGGCGTACGGCGGTTTTCCGCCCGGCGGGAGGAGCGGGTGGATATCGGACCCACGTCGCAGCAGGCATTTTCAGAAAACATGGATACGGTATGGTCAGCGGCAAGCAGCCAAAGGAGGGGGCCATCGGCCGGCGGGCACCTCCCCTGGACACCTGGGTGACGGCAGCTGTGTCAGGTTCGGGTAGCTAAGGCAGCGGCGTCCAAAATTAAGCCAATCTATGCAAAAAGGGAAGCCGGCATCAGGCCGGCGGGTCACAGCCAGCCGGCGCCCAGGGCGAGGGAAAGCAGGAGCAGGCCGAGCGCCACGAGTTGTTGCAGCCGCGCCAGGGTCACCTTTTGCAGCAGCCGGTTACCCAACCAGGAGCCCAGGATGCCACCGGTGGTCACGATGCCCAAGGTAACGAGGTGGTCTTCCCAGCCGGCCACCCGGAGCCGGCCGGCATAGACGGACAAGCGGGTAAGGTCGACCAGGCAGGAGACCACGACTCCCGTGCCGACGAATGCGGTCTTGGACAATCCGGCCCGGATCAGGAAAGCGCTGCGCAAGGCCCCCTGGTGTCCGGACAAGCCCCCGAAGAATCCGCTCAGGAAGCCGCCCAAGGACAACCATCGGCGGTCGAAATGCCATTGCCGGAAGTACGGAAGCAGGTCCATCAGGGCGAAGAAGGTCAAGAGGAAGGAAAGCAACAGCTTGAAAGGCGTCACTTCGAAAGTCCTGTCCGCCCATCCGTAGGTCCACCGGGCCTCCAATCCGGACAGGAACACCATGGCGGCGGCACCGAGCAGCGCCGCCCCCACGGCCGGCAATCCGAAACGAAGCACCACGCCTCCGTCCGCTTGCCGCCCGACCAGGGTCAACTTAAACAGGTTATTGAAAAAATGAACCACCCCGGTCAAGGCGATGGCCAGGTCCGCCGGAAAGAATAGCAGGAAGACCGGCGTCAGCAAGGTACCCAGGCCGAAGCCGGAAAAGAAGGTCAGCAAAGCTGCCAGGAAGGCCACGAGGGCCATTAGGATCGCTTCCATCGAACAAGATTCCGCCGGTGCGCATCCCCACCACCGGCCGTTTATCCGACCACCGGGTTGAGGGGGGTATCGATGACGGCGCCGACGGTCGCTCCCGGGCACCAGGTATGCCAGTCGTGTTCCTGGTTCCTGTTTTCCGGTGCCTTCAGGCGCATCTCCCGGTCCATGTAGATGGCGGTCATGACCCGCCGCATCTCGCCGCTCGTGTTGGCCCCGGCCCGGTGGAAGACCCAACCGGAGTGGAAGCTGATGTCTCCCGCCGCAAAAGGTTCCGCCACATGCCGGAAATCCGTCAACCGCAAGCGGTCGCCGATTTTCCGTTCGCTCTCGTCGCCGATGGCCAATTCCCGGCCTTCGGCGATCACATGGCTGCCGGCACTGAACTCCAGGGGGCCCATCTCCAGGGGGGTCGCCTGCAGGGGTATCCAGGCGGTCACCGTCTTATCGCTCGACAAGGGCCAATAATATTGGTCCGCATGCCAGGGAGTGATACCGCCGCCCGCCTCCTTGTACAGCGCCTGGTCATGATAGAGGCGCACGCCGGCGGTTCCGAGGAGCCGGGCGGCGATCATTCCGAGGCGGGGAGACAAGACCAGGTCACGGATGCGCCCGTCTTCACGCCAGAGGTTGAACAACTGCAGGAAGGCCTTGCCGTAAGTGTCCCGGTCTTCCAACGACCGGTCCTCCCGGTTCATCCTCCGGACCCTGTCGTCGATGACCTCGCGGTAGTAGTCCACCACCTCCACCGGCAGGACGCCCGCCAACCGGACGAACCGGTGCCGCCCGTAAAACGCCACTTGTTCGGCCGACAGGGCATAGGGTTCGGACAGGCAATCGCGCACAAGGTCGGGCAAGCGTTGCATAGGCCACATTTTTCCGACAAATATAGCCTGCACCGCGGCCATTTCGAAAAAAAACATCCGCCACCCGCATCTTCCCCCGTTTCCCGGCGCAGCGACGGCGCCGTCATTACCGATTATTTCCTTACATTTACCGACTTTCTAATCAAATGGACATTCGATGGACAGACTACTCCTCATCCTTCTATTCTTTCGTGTCGGCACCGGGCTCTCCGCCCAGGCCGATTACCGGCCCACGCCGGACAATCTCCAGGCGCGACAGGCATTCCAGGAAGACCGCTTCGGCCTGTTCATCCATTGGGGGGTATACAGCCTGCTCGGGGACGGGGAGTGGGTCATGCAGAACCAGGACATCCCCGTCACCCAATACGAACTGTTGCCCACCTTCTTCAACCCCATCGAATTCAATGCCGACGAATGGGTGGCCATGGCCAAGGATGCCGGCATGAAATACATCACCATCACCACCAAGCACCACGACGGTTTCGCGATGTACGACTCCCAGGTTTCGGATTACAACATCGTCCGCCGGACGCCCTTCGGCCGCGACATCCTGCGGGAGCTCGAGCAGGCCTGCCGGCGGGAAGGGCTGAAGCTCTATGCCTATCATTCCCAGCTGGACTGGCACCATCCGGATTATTATCCGCGGGGATGGACCGGCCGGCGGACCGGCCGGCCGGAGGCCGGCAACTGGGAGGATTACCTGGCCTACCAGGATGCCCAGATGGAGGAACTGGCCAGAGGGTACGACATCGCCGGTTTCTGGCTGGACGGCTGGTGGGACCAGTCCGCCGGGGAGCCCTCCTGGCACCGGGCGGCGAAATTCCGGCTTCCGGAAGACCAGATAGACTGGCACCTCGAGCGGACCTATGCGCGGATGCATGCCATCAAGCCCTCCCTGCTGATCGGCAACAACCACCACAAAGCCCCCTTCCCCGGCGAGGATTTCCAAATGTTCGAAAAGGACCTGCCCGGCCACAACACCACCGGATTCGGCAGTACGGCGGACGATATCGGCGCCCTTCCCCTGGAAACCTGCGAGACCATCAACCATTCCTGGGGCTTCAACCTGCAGGACCGTGCCAACAAGTCCGTCGAGGACCTCATCCGTTACATCGTCAAGGCGGCCGGATACGGCAGCAATTTCCTCCTCAATGTCGGCCCCATGCCCAACGGGAAGATCCAGGAGGACCACCGCCGCATCCTGCAGGAAATCGGTGTATGGATGCGCCGGTACGGGGAGACGGTCTACGGAACCACCGCAGGCCCCATGCCACCCTACGACTGGGGGGTCTCCACCCGGAACGGCAAGGTCACCTATCTCCACCTGCTCCGCCATGAGGGGCCTTCCCGTTACATCCCGGAGGCGGCGGGATGGTCCGCCGGCACCCTGACCTTCCTGGATTCCGGCCATCCGGTCGATTACAGCGTCACCAAGGACGGGGGGCTCCTGTTGCACATTCCCGAAGGGGAGCGCCACCCCGTGGACACCATCCTCAAGCTGGTATTTCCCTGAAGGGAAAAGATAACCACCCAACCCATCCTCCGATGACCGGACCAATCGAACAAAAACTGCAGGACATGGGCCTCGCGCTGCCTGTGCTGCCTCCCTCCAAGGGGATCTACCGTCCTTGCCGCACCAGCGGACGACAGGTCTATGTTTCCGGGCATGTGTCGTTGCGGACGGACGGCAGTTTCATCACCGGCAAGCTGGGGGCGGAGCTGGATGTGGCGCAAGGGCAGTGGGCGGCCCGGCAATGCGGCCTGGCGATGCTTGTATCCCTGCGGGAACATCTGGGCGACCTGGACCGCATCCGGGGTGTCCTGAAATTGTTCGGGATGGTCAACGCCACGCCGGATTTCAGCGAGCACGCCCTGGTCATCAACGGCTGCAGCGAACTTTTCGCCGCCTTGTGGGGTGCGGAGGGCATCGGGGTACGCAGTGCCGTAGGCATGGGCTCCCTGCCCGGACAGACGGCGGTAGAGATCGAAGGCATTTTCGAGCTATGAGTCCCAAGCCCCTTCTTTCCCCGGATTACGACATCCTGTCGGCGGAGGAGCCGGATTCCCCGGCCCTCCTGGTCTTTCCGGCGTTGGTCCGGTCGAACATCGATGCGGCCGTCCGGCTGGCGGGCGGTCCGGATCGGTTGCGGCCGCACATCAAGACGGCGAAATCACCGGCTGTAGCCGAGCTGCTGCTGCGGGCGGGAATCACCCGGTTCAAATGCGCCACCATTGCCGAGGCGGAGATGCTGGCGGGGGTGGGTGCGGCGGACGTGCTGCTCGCCTACCAGCCGGTCGGCCCGAAGCTGCGCCGATGGCGGCAGGTGGTGCGCCGGTTCCCGGACACCCGTTTCGCCTGCCTGACGGACCATGGCGCCGCGGCGGCGGAGCTGGCTGCGGCTTTCCGGTCGGAAGGGATGACGGCGGATGTCTACCTCGACCTGAACATCGGCCAGGACCGGACGGGGCTGCCGGTATCGCAGGCCGACGAGCTGATACGCTCGATGCTCCCGCTGGAAGGTATCCGGCTGGTGGGGTTGCATGCCTACGACGGCCATATCCGGCATCCGGACCCAGCGCAACGGGCCGTCGACTGCGAGGCGGCCTTTGCACCGGCCTACCGTTTGTACCGCCGCCTGTCGGCCGGGTATCCCCTGCGGCCGCTCGTCGTGGGCGGTTCCCCGACCTTCCCGCTGCACGCCCGCCGGGAAGGGTCCCTGGAGTGCAGCCCCGGCACTTTCGTCTATTGGGACCGCGGGTACGGCACCTTGTGTCCGGAGCTTCCTTTCCGGCCGGCCGCGCTGCTGCTGACCCGGGTGATTTCCCTGCCGGCGCCGGATTTGGTCTGCCTGGACCTGGGGCACAAGTCCGTCGCTGCGGAAAGCGACCTCACCCGCCGGGTCCATTTTCCACAATATCCGGACCTGGTCCCCCTCAGCCAAAGTGAGGAGCACCTGGTGCTCCGCATCGGGAACGGACATCGGTTCCGGCCGGGCGAAGCCCTGCTCGGCATCCCCTGGCATATCTGTCCGACCGTCGCCTTGTACGAACGGATGCCGGCCGTGGAGGAGGGCCGCGCCGTCGGCGTTTGGCGAAATACCGCCCGCGACCGGTCCCTGACCATCTGACCATCCGTACCTGCATCCATCATGTTCCTATTCGACGCCCACCTCGACCTCTCCATGAACGCCATCGACTGGAACCGGGACCTCCGTTTGCCGGTCGACACCCTGAACGCCCGGGAGGCCGGACGGACGGACAAGCCGGGCCGTGGCCGGGCGACCGTTTCCTTCCCTGCCCTGCGGGCGGGGCAAGTCGGACTGGTCGTCGCCACCCAGATCGCCCGCTACGTGGCCCCGGACAATCCACTGCCCGGCTGGCATTCGCCGGAGCAGGCCTGGGCGCATACCCAGGCCCAATTGGCCTGGTACCGGGAGATGGAGCAAGTCGGGGAACTGATGCCGGTGACCGACCTGGACAGCCTGGCGCGTTGCCGGTCGTTGTGGGAAGACCCTACCCTCCCCCCGTCCGGAAAACCGATCGGTTATATACTCAGTCTGGAAGGGGCCGATTCGTTGGTCAGCGTCGAATACCTCGACCGGGCCTACGAATATGGCCTCCGGGCGGTCGGACCTGCCCATTACGGACCCGGGCGTTATGCGAACGGGACCGACGCCGCCGGCAGGATGGGACCGGAAGGGCTTGGGTTGTTGCGCCGCATGGAGGAAAGGAACATCATCCTGGATGCCACCCACCTCTGCGACGAAGCGTTCTGGCAGGCGCTGGACCATTTCAACGGCCCCGTCTGGGCCAGCCACAACAACTGCCGGGCCCTGGTGCCGCACCAGCGGCAGTTCTCCGATGCGCAGCTCCGGGCACTCATCGGACGGGGTGCCGTGATCGGTGTCGCCCTCGATGCGTGGATGCTGGTACCAGGCTGGGTCCGGCAGGTGAGCACCCCGGCGTCCGCCGGCTGCACCCTCGAAACGGTGGCCGACCACATCGACCATATCTGCCAGCTGGCGGGCGATGCCCTCCACGTCGGCATCGGCTCCGACCTGGACGGCGGCTTCGGCCGGGAACAGTGCCCGGCCGACCTGTCCACCATAGCCGACCTGCAAGGGCTGGAGCCCATCCTGCGGGACCGGGGATACGACCGGAAAACCTGTGAAGCCATATTCCATGGCAATTGGTTGCGTTTCCTGCGGAATACCTGGTCCTGAAAGCCCCGACCATCGAACATGTCCTTCCGAATTTTGTTATGAGGCATAAACCTGGCATGCCCAGGCAATCCTCACATTCAAAACCTTCGTTCATCATGAAAAACAGTTTTTACCACATCACCCTCCTTTTTGCAGCGGGGCTGTTGGTCGCCTCCTGTGCCCAAACCCCGGAAAGTGACCAGGCCGCCACGACGGAAGCCCAGGATGCCGCCGCAGCCGCCGGAGCGACCTATGCGGTCGACCTGTCCGCCAGCACCCTCGAATGGATCGGCGCCAAGGTCACCGCCCGCCACAGCGGCACCCTGGCCCTGAAAAGCGGTTCGTTGACGGTCGACGGGGAGAACCTGACCGGCGGTTCCTTTGTCATCGACATGAACAGCCTGACGGTGACCGGTCCGGAAGGAACCGACCCCGGCATGAATGCCAACCTGCAGGGACACCTGATGTCTCCCGACTTCTTCGATGTACCCACCTACCCGGAGGCGGTCTTCGAAATCACCGGCATCACCGTAACCACCGATACCATCGTGGAAACGGAAGACCCCGGACAGACGGAAGTGAGCCGTTACAAGGTTACGAACCCGACGCACCGCATCAGCGGCAACCTGACCATCAAGGACCAGACGAAGAACATCGAATTCCCCGCCAAGGTCACCGTAGCCAACGGCACCGTCGAGGCCATGGCGAAGTTCACCATCGACCGGACAAACTGGGGCATCACCTATGCCGGCAAGGCCGACGACCTCATCCGCAACGAGGTGTATATCGGCCTGGCACTGAAAGCCAACCAGTAAGGGACCTCGGGTCGGTTCCCGGACCTACCGGAACCGGGGGCCGTCCCAAACAAAGGCCAGCGCGAAAGGGGCGGAATAATTCCGCCCCTTTCGTATTGTAGGGAGCCATGCTACGGTCGGATCACCGCCTTGCCGGGAATATTTTGTCGAAAATTCGAAAAACACGGCAGGCTTGCCCTACTTTTGCAAGGCCTTACATTAAAAACACGGTATGAAAAACATGCGCATAGCCATCCTGACCCTCGCCCTGGCGGTCCTCGGCGGCTGGTCCAACCTCCAGGCCCAGAAAATCGGCCACCTGAACAGCGGCAATATCCTGGTCCAGTTGCCCGGTACCAAGGCGGCGGACGCCCAGCTGAAGGTCTTCCAGGATTCCCTCGTCGCGGACGGCGAACAATTGGCCCGGAAGCTGGAGGAGGATTTCAACGCCTTCGCCACCCAATACCGGGAGGGAAGCGTCACACCGGCGGAGGCCCAAAAAAAGCAGGCCGAATTCCAACAACGGGAAGCGGCGTTGAACACCCTGGAGGAAACCATCATGAACCAGGTGGCCCAAAAGCGGGAGGAGCTGTTGTCCCCGCTGCTCGAACGCCTGCAAGCGGCCATCAACGAAGTGGCGAAGGAAGGCGGTTACCAGATGATATTCGACACCAGCGTCTACAACACCATCCTGTTCGCCATGGAATCCAATGACATCGAACCCCTGGTCAAGGCCAAGCTCGGCATAGAATGAGCGGAAGGGGGGAGCCCGCCGCCATACCAGGCCGGTAGAAAAAAAGCCCGGAGGACAAGTTCGTCTTCTCCGGGCTTTTTCATTCGGTTGGTCCGGAACCGGTCGGTGCTTCCCGGTCCGCCGCAGCATCCGGTTCATCCGCTTCCTCCGGCTCTTCGGCCGAAAGGCGGGCCCAGCGGTATTCCTGCCGGGCCGTGAAAAAAAGGAAGGCGGCGATGCCGACATACATATAGTTGTAGCCGGACAGGCCGACGAGCGCCATGACCAATGCGAGGGCCTGTCCCAGGTAAGCGGCCAGCCGGGTGGCCCGCAACCAGCCGAGCCGAAGGGAGAGGACGGCGCGGAGCATCCGGCCGCCGTCCATCGGAAAAGCGGGCAGGAGGTTGAAGACCCCCAGGCCGACATTCATGGCGAAGAGCAGCGGCAGGAAGAAAAAGAAGTTGCCGGGAAGCGTATCCGGCGTCGGCGGGGCCATGACCCGGAGGGCGGGCACCATCACGAACAGCAACCAGGGCAGCAGCAGGAGGGCCACCAGGAAGTTGACGGCCGGGCCGGCCAGGGCGATCCAGCACTCCTGGAGCGAACGTTGCGGCAGGTGGCTGAGGCGGGCCAGGCCACCGATGGGTAGCAGGACGATCTCCAGGGTTTCCACCCCGTAGCGGCGGGCCACGAGGGCGTGGCCCAGCTCATGAACCAGGATACTGGCGATCAAGCCGGCGGCGACCAGGGCGAACCAACCGACCTCCCGGACGGACATGCCGTCCACCGCCCACAGATACAGGAAGAGGAGCGGCAGCAGGGCGTTGCTCCCGTGCAGCCGCACCGGGATGCCGAAGCAGCGGAAACCGGCCTGGCCGCTTCGGCGCCTCATGCCGGGGTGGGTTGCGCTTCCGCCCAGGCCGGCAGGTAAGGCTGGCCCTCGAGGATCTGGCGGGAGATGACAATCCGCTGGATTTCCGAGGTGCCTTCGTAGATCTGGGTGATCTTGGCATCCCGCATCAGTCGTTCCACGTGGTATTCCTTGACATAACCGTAGCCGCCGTGGATCTGGACGGCTTCGGTCGTGACGCGCATGGCCACTTCCGACGCGTACAGCTTGGCCATGGCGCTGGCGGTGCCGTAATCCATCCCCTGGTCCTTCAGCCAGGCGGCACGGTATACCAACATGCGGGCCGCTTCGATTTCGGTGGCCATGTCCGCCAATTTGAAGGCGATGGCCTGGTGTTTGGCGATGGGTTGACCGAAGGCCTTCCGGGATTTGGCGTACGCCAGGGCCAGTTCGTAGGCCCCTGCGGCGATGCCCAATGCCTGCGAGGCGATGCCGATCCGTCCGCCGTTGAGTGTTTTCATGGCAAAGCGGAAGCCGAATCCATCCGGTCCGATGCGGTTATCCAGCGGTACGCGGACATCGTTGTACATGATGGTATGGGTATCGGAGGCCCGGATGCCGAGCTTTTCCTCCTTGGCGCCGATGACCACCCCGGGGGATTCGGACTCTACCAGCAGGCAATTGATGCCCCGGTGTCCCTGTTCGGGCCAGGTCTGTGCCATGACCAGGTGCAGGCGGGAGGAGCCGCCGTTGGTAATCCAATTCTTGGTGCCGTTCAGCAGGAAATGGTCATCCTTCGGCTCGGCGGTGGTCCGTTGGCTGGTGGCATCGCTGCCGGCCTCCGGTTCGGAAAGGCAGAAAGCCCCAATCCAATCCCCTTGCGTCAGGCGGGGTAGGTAGCGTTCCTTTTGGTCGGGGGTGCCGAATTGTTCCAGGCCCCAACAGACCAGCGAGTTGTTCACCGACATGATGACCGCTGCGGAAGCATCCACCTTTGATATTTCCTCCATGGCGAGGACGTAGGAAAGGGTATCCATGCCGCCGCCACCGTATTCGGGGGATACCATCATGCCCATGAATCCCATTTCCTTCATTTGACGGACCTCATCCGCCGGGAACCGCATCTCGCGGTCGCGTTCGATGACGCCCGGTTTCAATACCTGCCGGGCGAAATCCCGGGCTGCCGCCTGGACGGCCCGGTGTTCTTCGTTCAATTCAAAATACATATTGGTAGGATTTGGTTAGCAATAGCCAGGGCAAGGCCGGGAGCCCGGCACGACCATCCACGGTACCCGATGGTTCCGCCCCGTGTGCCGGACGAAAGCGTTTCATTTAAAACGTATTCCCTGCCGACAGGTTCAGGCCGGGACTTCGGAAAATACCGAAAGTCGCCGGCTGCTACTCCACGGATTTCATGATGGTCCGGAAGGCGACGAAACGACCTTGGTAACGCTGTGCATGTTCCCGTTGCAGGGCAGTGGCATCTTCGTCGAAATACCGGCGGAGCAGGCCGATGTTCCGGCATTCGTATTGGATGGCGTAGGTGATCCCTTCCTCATCCGCCGGCGGGTCCATCAGCCGGAGGATGCGGTGGCGCAGGAAAAAACCGGTTTGCATGACCGCCGGAAGATGAACCCCTCTCATCCAGGCCAGCCATTCGTCGTGTACCTGCCGGTCTATCTTGATGGTCACGTTGTACAGTATCATACGGCATCGGTTGGCGCCTCCGGCACGGTGCTTCCCGCCCGTCGACCGGTACAAAAATAGGGTTTCCCGGCCTCCCCACCTACCGGAAACGCCAGGGACCGCCGGCAGCTTCACCCGTTTTTTTTCTCAAAATGATACCAAACCCTCTCATTTTGAGAAAAAAAGCCCTGATTACTTTTTATAAAAATAAAAATATTTCATTTTAAAACAATGGTATTCAATTTTTTAAACAAATATTTCAAAAATACGGACCATCAGGACCACCATTTGGAAGGTGAAGAAAGCAGTCGGTCGACACCTTGAACCGGCTCCGTTCCCCAAAAAAACCTGTATCCCTGCCCTTCCGCAAGGGGCGCCCCCGGAAAGACCATCGATCCAACGGTCACCCTCAACACAGGTCTTATGAGCACCATCGAATTCAACAGTCACTTCGACAGTCTCCAGCACAAGTTGCTGCCGTTCGCCTACAAGCTGACCAACAACCTGGAGGATGCCAGGGACCTGGTCCAGGAGACGGCCCTACGGGCTTACCACAACCGCGACAAGTTCGAGTCGGGAACAAATTTCCGGGCCTGGGTGACCACCATCATGCGCAACACCTTCATCAATATTTACCGCAAGAAGAAAAACCGGGCCACCATTTCCGAGCCGACGAACAGCCACCTGTTCGTCAACGAGAAT
Organism: uncultured Saprospiraceae bacterium; assembly: GCA_964573725.1. Classification (GTDB taxonomy): domain Bacteria; phylum Bacteroidota; class Bacteroidia; order Chitinophagales; family Saprospiraceae; genus UBA6168. The sequence continues at coordinate 23,153 of CAZNLJ010000046.1, read as the reverse complement.
TATGCGACCGACAACGCCGCCCCGGCCGCCATGGCGATGTTGGAGCTGGAGCACATCGTCAACCGGCTGGACCCCATCTACCGCACCCCTTTCCTGTTGTTTTTCGAAGGTTACAAATACGAGGAAATCGCCGAAACCATGTCGCTGCCCATCGGCACGGTCAAGAGCCGCATCTTCTTCGCCCGCCAAAAGCTGATGCAGGCCATCCAGCTGCATGCCGATTTCCGGCAGGCAGCCCTGAACTGAGGTCGGCCCCTGCACTTCTTTTTCCGGGTGGGGCCGGGTGGGTTTCCCGCGGCCGGACAAAGGGCCGGAGTCCTTCCTTTCCCTATGGAAATCCGATACGCCGGGTGTAATTTTTCCTAATTTTAGACTTCCGGTTGCGGCGGCGGCCGTGCCGCCCGGGGCGGAGGCAACAAGCCCTACGCTCCGGGCAGCACGGCACATACCCGCGCCGTTCCCCTGCCGGCGGGAGACCCCGACCGGACCCACATCATCAACCGCCGTGGATAACCGGACGGGAAGCCGCCGCCCCTACCCGACCGGATGCCCGCCACGCGACAACGGCCATTCGGAAAATGCCCATCGCCAACCCTCCTTCCGATTCGACCGACGGACCGGCCCGCCGGCCGGTCGTCGAACCGACCCCGCGGGGTTTCGAATCCCTCCGGCTCAAGACCAAGATCCGCCTGGTCCTGTTGGCCCTGCTGTCCTCCATCACCCTGATCGGCGTCCTGGGCGGCTATTATATCCAGCGGACCTCCAAGAGCGCCATCCTGATGCTGCGGGAGAACTACGTCACCATCAACTATACGCGGGAGATGTCCAAGGCTGTCAACGACATGATCTGGGCGCTGACCCTGGAGAAAGCCTCCCCGGCATGGCGCCGGCAGCAGTTGCGGAATGCCTCGGAGACCTTTGAGACCTATTTGGGGCTGCAATTGAAAAAGGTATCCGAACAGGAGGAACAGGACCTCACCCAACAGCTGAAGACGGACTACGAGGACTTCAAGCAGCAGCTGCGCCGCCTCCAGGCATCCAGCGAAGTCCCCACGGACGTGTACATGAAACAGCTCAACATACAGGGCATCCTCCAGCTCGTCCACGACCTCAACGACCGGATGATCCGGGAACGGACGGATGATGCCGGCCGGACCGCCGACAAGGTCACCTTCTCCATGTTGGTCATCGGGTTGGTCTTCCTGCTGTTTTCGCTGCTGGCGCTGCATTACTTCCCCCGCTACATCGCCCAGCCCATCCAATTGTTGACGACCAGCATCCGGCAGGTAGCCCGCAAGGATTACAGTCCGCGGGTGGATATCCGGCGCGGGGACGAATTCGGGGAGCTGGCCCGTTCCTTCAACTGGATGGCCCAAAAGCTGGAGGAATACGACAACATCAACCTGGCGAACATCATCGTCGAGAAACGGCGGACGGAAACGATTGTCCGCCGCATGAACGAAGCCATCATCGGATTGGACGACCGGCGCAACGTCCTCTTTGCCAACCCGCCGGCCCTGGCGCTCACCGGTATGCGGGAATCCGAGCTGATCGGCCGGCCGGCCGCCGAACTTGCCCGGCACAACCAGCCCCTGCAGACCATCCTGTCGGAGATCCTGACGAAGGATATCCACGGCAGCCTGGCCTTCCAGTCCATCCGCATCGACAAGGACGGAAGGCCGCTTTATTTCAACAAGGACATCCTGCGCATCGAGGCCCAGCCCGGGGAGGAGGCCGGCGCCCCGGCCACGACGGGCTTCATCGTCATCCTCAAGAACGTCACGGAACTCAAGGAACAAGACCTCGCAAAAACCAATTTCCTCGCCACCTTGTCGCACGAGCTAAAGACGCCTATCGCCGCCATGGACATGAGCGTCAACCTGTTGGAAGATACCCGGCTGGGAGACCTGAACGACGAGCAACGGCAATTGACCCGTACCATCCGCCAGAATATCGGCCGGATCTTGAAAATGGTCAATGAGATCCTGGACATCTCCCGCATCGAGACCGGCAAGCTCCAGCTCGACACGGAACGCTTTCCGCCGGGGGAGGTGGCCGCCCGCGCATTGGACAGCGTCGCCACGTTCCTGCCGGAGAAGCAACTGGTGGTCCGGTCACACATCGAACAAGACCTCCCCATGTTGTCCATGGATGTACACAAGACCGGAGCCGTCCTGGTCAATTTCCTGACCAACGCCATCCGCTACAGTCCTCCGCAAGGCCATATCGACATCCGGGTGACGCGGCAGGGCCCGTCCGTATGCTTTTCCGTGCGGGACGAGGGTCCCGGCATCTCCGCGGAGGAACAGAAGAAGCTGTTCCAGCCCTATCGCCGGACGGCCGGCGACAAGACCACCGGAACCGGTCTGGGTCTGGCCATTTCCAAGGAATTCGTAACGGCACAGGGCGGCAGGATATGGGTGGAAAGCCATCCTGGAGCGGGCAGCCTGTTCTGTTTCACCCTGCCGGTTTCCTGACCTGACGACCGGGATGCGACGGCGGCACACGCCCGTATCCCCCGGACGGTTTTGATAAATGCGGGCTTCTTCCTACTTTTGCGCCGCTTTCGGGAAACGGGGCCCGCCGGAAGAAATCCGGCCGAAGCGACCTGGCCTTTGTCCGGTCGAACCTGCCGAAAGGCTCGCCCCCACCACCGTCCTGTTTGCCCAAACGAACCGGCTTCCGTCGTCGCCACAGGTCGGCGGCAGCCGCATCCCATTCAGTCCGATTCCAGGCAAGGTTCCCGTCAACCGTCGGCCATAACCCGCGTACCTTGGAACAAGTTGAATTCAAAGACCTTGGGTGCATACCGTACGAAACGGCATGGAAGTACCAACAGACCCTGTTGGAGCAGGTTGTCCGCACCAAACGCCACAACCGGACGGACGGGCTTCCGGCGGACGAGCGGCTCCCGGTACGCCATCACCTGATTTTTTGCGAGCATCCGCCGGTCTTCACCCTGGGGCGCAGCGGCGCCCCCGAGCACCTGTTGCTGGACGAGGCCGGGCTGAAAGCACGGGGAATCGAGTTCCACCGGACCAACCGGGGCGGGGACATCACCTTCCACGGCCCTGGACAAGTCGTGGGCTATCCCATCCTGGACCTCGACCGTTTTTCCCCGGATGTGCACCGCTATGTCCGCCAACTCGAGGAGGCCGTCATCCGGACCCTGGCCGGATACGGGATCGAGGGTTGCCGGATGGACGCCTACACGGGGGTATGGCTCCCGGCGAAAGGATGGCTTCCGGCGCGGAAGGTCTGTGCCATCGGTGTGCACCTGAGCCGTTGGGTCACCATGCACGGCTTCGCCTTCAACATCGACACGGACCTGGATTATTTCCGCCACATCATCCCTTGCGGCATCCGGGACCAGGACAAGGATGTCACTTCGCTCACGCGGGAACTGGGCGGCCCCGTCCCGATGGAGGAAGTCAAGCAAGCCCTGCGGCACCACCTGGCCGAGTTGTTCGGTTTCGAATACGTATAGAACCCTGCCCGGCAGGACCGGCCGGTAAAAGACCGGCGGAAAAAATAGTTGGTACACCTTTTTCACAGGCAACACGCAGCAGCCCGGCCGACAAGGCCGGTCCGTTCCGGGCGACTGCCGCATCCGAAGGGCCCGTCCGGCCGCGGGAGCGGCATATCCGGCAGTGCGGCCACCCAAAAGCATCGGTATCCATGAAAAAAGACATTCCACAACACAAGGTCGAACATTTCGCCATCGCGGTCGTTCCGCGGGAAGCGCAACGCATGGAAGACCAGGAACTCTGGGACGTCTGGGTCATCAACCTCCGGGAGCAGGCCATCGAGAACGTCCTGGTCAGTTCCCGCGGGTATGGGGAAATCGAAGGGGAAGCCATGAAGACGACCACCCTGCGCCATTTTTTCAACAAGATCGAAGCGCAGGAGGCGCAATTGCTCGAGCCCATCCAGTGCAACCTGTTCGACATCGCCAACGAGTACTGGGTATCGTTCACCTACGGCGGCTACATGTACGACAAGCGCTATGTGTTCGTACAGGGCAGCATCACCCCGGACAATTTCACCCGGATTCCCCTGCTGGAAAGGCACGGGGTGATGATCCGGTGACCGGCATCAGGTCGGCAGGCAGGTCTTACCGACCGGCGGGCCGACGCCAGACCTAACCATCCATACCATATGAAACCGAAGCGCGTCAGCGAATCGATGACCACCATGACCGAGATGGTCATGCCGAACGACACCAACCCGCTGGGCAACCTGATGGGGGGCAACCTGATGCGGTGGATGGATGTCGCCGCCAGTATCTGTGCGGGCAAGCACTGCGAAGCCCATGTGGTGACGGCCTCGGTGGACAATGTCTCCTTCCAGCGGCCGATTCCGCTGGGTGAGATCGTCACGCTCCATGCCCGGGTCACCCGTGCCTTCCAGACCTCGGTCGAGATTTTCGTGGAGGTGTTCGCCTGTGACATCAAGGGAGGCAATCCCCGCAAGTGCAACCATGCCTATTTCACCTTCGTCGGGCTCGACGACGACACGAAAAGGCCGCGGCCGATTCCGGCCGTCATCCCGCTGACGGGAGAGGAGCAGCAACTTTTCGAAAGCGCGATCCGGCGGCGGGAGCTGCGGCTGGTGCTGGGCGGCCGGATGAAGGCGGAACAAGCCTCCGAATTACGGGCCTTGTTCGCTTCCTTTGAGCGTTGAACCGCCCGTTGCAGGGGTGTCCGGTTCACATCCGCAGGAAGACGATGAACAGCAGCCCCATCAGCACCAGGGAAGCCACCACGACGGTGAGCAGGAACCGGCGGGAATCCGCCCGGTCCTTCCGCGAGACATCTTGTCTTTTTCGCTTTGCCATGTGATTGTATATGAGTGGTGAACGTATCGGGACTGCGTCCGGGACCAGCCGGGCGGCCCGTTAGAACAAGCTGACATAACCGAAATGTACCTTGGGGCTGCGCCATTCCCAGGTACCGCCGGCGGGTTTTCCGACCGCCATGCCCAGGGCGAACACCCCGGCGGAGGTCTCCACCGTCAGTCCGGCTCCGACACCCGGCCACCGGTCGTATCCGACGGGCTGTCCGGCCCGCCGGTCTTCCGTGTACCCATAATCCCCGAACAGGTAGAGCCAGGAATTTTGTCCGGTCAACAGGCGGTACTCGAGGCTGAACACGCCGAACAAGGTAGCGAAAATGCGCTCTTCGTCAAAGCCGCGCAGCAAATTATTGCCGCCGATCCGATACTGTTCGTTGCGGTACAGGGCCCCGCCGCCGAAAAGGGACCCGCCGCGGAAAGCGCACCGCAAGGTACTTCGGACGAACAGGGGCAGATAAGCTTCCGACCGGACATCAAGGGAATAGCGGGCGGACCGGAGGGTCAGGCTGTCGTAAAAACCCGCATCGACGCCCAGGATGGCAGGGTTCCGCCGAACCTGCCGCGTACCGGCGCTGGCCTTGACCCAAAGGGACCACCCCTTGCGCGGGTTGAAGCGGTAGTCGAGCTGCCGCCATTGGGCCTCCAGCCCGTAGGCGGAGATGCCGACATCCAGTAGGGACGGGAACCGGCCCTGCCGGATGGCGCCGGTATCCACGGCCAGGAGGCGGGACTGGGTCCGGTTCCAGAAGCCCTTGAGGTAATTCCCTCCTTCCAGGAGGTATTGGATCCCGGTTTCGCCGATGACATCCGCATAGGTGCTGTCGCGCTTATATTGATTGAAACGGAGGTCCAGTCCGAAGGGAGAATCCAAGAAATACGGGTAGGCGAACGCGAGGTCGAGGCGTTGGGTCTGTGGGCGCAGCCGTTCGAAGGAGATGTAGACCCGTTCCCCTTTACCGAAAGGATTCTGGAAATCGGCCTGGAAGTTCCCGGTCAACAGCAAGGCAGTTTCCGGGCGGTTGTTGTCCGGTAACACGCCCAGGAGGAAGTCGAGCCGGCTGGCCTGTTTCCTGTCCAGGTACAACTGCAGGTCGGCTTGGTCTTCCCAAAAGGTGACGGTGGCGGTGCGCTTTTCCTGCAGGAAGGGAAGCTCCCGGAGCCGGTCGCGGGTCTTGCGCACTTTCTTCCGGCTGTAGGGGGCCCCTTGCCGGATGCCGAGATACCGTTGGAGGTAGCGCCGGGAGATGACGGCATCCCCGATGACCGTCAGGCTGTCGAAAAAGACCGGCCGGCCGGTATCGAGGCAGAGGGCGGCGGACAAACCGCCGGATGCATCGATTTCCAGGCTATCCAAACGGATCACCGCAAAGGGATAACCGTTGTTTTCCGCTTCGGCCAACAGGTTTTCCTGTACCCGGCGCAAGCCGGCCCGGTCGAACGGACGATTTCGGAAGGTCCGGTCGCGATAGCCGGCGGCGGACAGGAAATCCGGTCCGACATTCCCGTTGCGCAGGGATACCCACCGGAACTGCGGCCCTTGGAACATCCAGACATGCAGGATGCTGTCCGCCCACCGCATCGAATCCACCGACGCCAGCAACCAACCGTTGTCGTGCAGCTGTACCTGGTACTCCCGCAACAGCGCCGCCGCCGCCAGGGAGTCGGCTGCCGAAGCCGGAGCGGCCGGCATCCGTGGCCCGGCCGGCCCGGAATCCACCGGGTGCCACCGGATCTGCCAGGCGGGCTGTGCACCCGCCGTCACCGCCGCCAAGATGCCGACCCAGAGCCAACAGGCCCGCACCCCTTTCCTGCCGATGACTTTTATCCCGCCCATGCATTGCTGCCCGGTCTGCCCAGCCATTCCTCCGCAGGAGGCCCCGGGTGGCTTACCGGAAATTTATTGGTTGACAAATATCCGCCGTTGATCATGAAATTCCTGCGCAAGGCTGACAAGCCGGCCGGCGGCCAACCTGCCGTCCATTGTTTTTGTTTATTTTGCGGCACCGGGTCCGTAGCCGGTCCCCGGTCGGAACAAACGGCCGTAGACCGGTCCTGTTCCGACAGATAAACCGGGAAATCGCCGGTCCTATTTTTCACCAGCCAAAATATTTCCGCCATGGCCAAGCAAGCTTTGGGCAGTTACATGCGTATCTTCCACCGTTATCTCGGCTTTTTCCTGGCCGGCGTCATGACCATGTACGCCGTCAGCGGCATCGTGCTGATCTTCCGGCAAACCGATTTCCTGAAACGGGAGAAAACAGTGGAACGCGAGCTCCCGAAGGACATTCCCGCGGATGCCATCGGCCGGGAACTGAAGATCCGCGACTTCCAGGTGGAGGGGACGGACGGAGCGGTCGTCCGTTTCGCCCAAGGCTCGTTCGACCGACGGACCGGCACGGCCCGATACCAGGTGAAGGAACTGCCCACCCTCCTGGACAAGATGACCAAACTGCACAAGGCGACGACGGAGAGCCCCTTGTATTTCCTCAACATCTTCTTCGGACTGTCGTTGTTCTTCTTCGTCCTTTCCTCGTTTTGGATGTTCGTCCCGTCCAGTCGCATCTTCCGCAAGGGCATCTATTTCGCCATCGGCGGCATTGTCCTGGTGCTGTTGATGCTGTTTGTGTGATGTAGTCCTGCGGCTGATCCGGGGCGGTACCAAGTGCGCATGACCCGGTATCCCGCTCACCAGGCGCCCCGGGCCATCAGGACGGCGACGGCGACCATCGCGGACAGCAGGGCGAGCTCCGCGAGGGACAGCCACCGGATGGCGGCCGCCGGCGCCACAACCGGCTCCAATCCTTTGCGGAGCTGCATCCGCCAGCGGACCAGGACGACCATGGGATAGATTTCGCAGGCGAAGACGGCCCCGAACAGTCCCATTTTCACCCAAAAGGCCGTGCTGTCCAGATAAAATTCCGTCCCTTTTTCTAGGCCGCCGAAAGCCCGCCACAGGCCGGTTCCGATCCACAGGAGTGCCGCCAGGCCGTACATGTTGTCCGCAAAAAAAACCGCCGGCAGGTCCCCGGTCTTCCGAAGCCTCCCCAGCTGATAGGCCCGCATCCAGAGGAAACCGTAGCCGATGCCCAGGGTCAGCAGGTGCACGGCGGCGACGAGGTGGGATATTGTCATTCTTTTTGGGCTTGAAAATAGGAAAAACGACCGAGAGTCGCATCCCCAGCCTGCCTGTCGCATGGCGAATCCGGTCCATGGGCCTACATCATCGCATCTTCCGCATTTCAACCCTACAAAATAATTAATTACAAAACATTGATTTCCTGTTTTTTTAGCCAGCAAACCCGCTGATGTGCCAGGCGCCGCACCAAAAAGGGCGCGGGGCGGCGCCCCATGCCCACAATATTTTTCAGGAGGGCCGGCGGCGCGCTTGGGCCCGCCGCCGGCCGTCCTGTCCAAAAGGCGGGAAGCGCCCTAAAGACCCTTAGGTTAGGAGCAGCTTACGTTCTTATACAATCATGCATGCGAACCTTGCCATCAAAACATTCGATTTGGTATTTAAGGTGCGAAAGATGATATCATCGCATGCTGTTGATATTCCTCATCCCTTTTCCGCCGCCGGGAGGTCTAACTTCGGCATCGTCCCTGTCGGCAGGATTCCGAAAGGAAGCTGCCTGCGGGCGGACGGTTCACCGGGGCGGGGGAACCGGTCCGGTTTCCGGTTGGTCCGGGGCAGGCAGGGCTTGCGGACAACCGCGGACCGGCCGGAGCGGACTGCCCTCCAATCAATTGACGATGAAAAGGATATGGCTAATCATGGGAGTGGGCTGGCTGGGATTGGTTTCGGCAGGCGCACAAACAGCGGAGCAAGCCCTGTTGTTGGGTGGTTCCGCATCCATCCTGCGGGCGGAGGGCAACCTTTCCGGCCTGGTTTTCCAGCAATCCGGTCCTTCCGCGGGGGTTGCGCCGGAGGATGGTTCCACGATGTTGCAATTCAACCTGTCGCCAAGGCTGGGCTATGATTTCGGTCAGGGGCTGGCCGCCGGCATCAAGGCGGATATCGCCTATTCCCGGCTGCGTGCCGAGGAGAAGCCGGACGAGCGGTCCGTGAACAGCGTTTCCGGCGGGCCCTTCCTGCGCTACTACCGGCCTGTCGGCATGCGCAACAAGGTGTTCCTGGAGATACAGGGCGGCGTAGGGCGTACCTCGGCCACGCAGGTCGGTGATTCCGCCTTCCGCATGCAGGCCCTGCAGTTCGCCGGGAGTGCGGGATGGTCCTTTTTCCTGCGGGAGCACTATTCCCTGGAGGTACTGGTCGGCTACGCCTACCAGAACCTGCACGACCCGCGCCGGGATGCACGGGATCCCCACATCACCAACGGGATCGGCATCGGCATCGGGCTGATGCGGACCTGGCCCCGTTGACCGGCGGAGGCCCTACCCTTGATGACCGGCGGGAATCGTCACGAAAGCCGGCCGGCCTCCTCGTCGCGCCGGAACCGGCAGATGTCCGCCACCAGGTCGAGGGGCAGCGGTTGGTCGTGCGGAAACCGCACGGTGCCCCGGGAAACCGGGAAACCGGCGAGCCGTTCCCGGAAAGCCTCCAGCGCCGAAGGTGTCGGATAAAATCCGATATGGTGCCGGTGCGCGGCGAAATAGAGCAGCACCCGGTGGGTGCGATACGCCGGCATGTTGTAGCTGATGACTTCCCGGGCTTCCGGAACCGCTTCCCGGACCGTTTGCCGGAGGGTGGCCAGGCGGGCGGCCAATGCGGGGGGGTGCGCCTGCAGGTACTGGTCGACGGTATGGTATTTCACGGATTCCATGGTGCCGCTTTACAAGGTTTCCGGTAGCGGAGGGAGCCGGCCCGGCTGGCCGGCAAGGCATTTCGCCGACAAAATCATCGCCGTTCCGGCAGGATATGGCGGGTATCCCCTACCGATCTGACTTTCCATTCGTAAAATTACGGGTTCGTTTCCATCGGCGCAGCATGCCGTGCCCGGGAGGAACGCGGCAAACCATTTTTTTTCACCCTGTACAACACGCAACCATGCCTACCAACCTTTTGCCATCGCTGTATGGAGCCATCCTATCCTTCCTGGCGGTCGTTCCCTTTACCATCCGGGCCCAATGGACCACGGACACCGCGCAAAACACCATGGTGGCGGAAGCCGCGACGGAAGACATGAAGGTGGTGGCCGGCGAGAACGGTGACACCTACATCGCGTTCTGGCACCAGGTTCCCGCCCCGCAACACTACGAGATGCGGTTGCAGCGGCTTGACGCCGCCGGTATTCCGCAATTCGGTCCGCAAGGGCTGCTGGTGGACGGAGGGCTGGCCATGAGTACGTTCATCGTCACCTGGGACCTGAGGAAGGATGCCGCCGGGAATCTCTACATCGGGATGACCGCGACCGGGGACGGGAGTGCCGTTGTGCACAAGATTTCGCCGGCGGGGGACCTGCTGTGGGGGCCGGCGGGTTTGTCCGTCGGGGAAGGTTACGACGTCAAGGTGCTCCCTTTGGAAAACGGGGAAGTGGTCGTCAGTCATCTCCCCGCCAACCAGGCGGCGCTGCAGAAGTTCAGTGCCGACGGTCTCCCCCAATGGACTGCGCCGATTCTCCTCCCCATCCAGAACGGCGGCATCCGCAGCCTGACGGCGGAACTGGCGGAACTGTCCGGCGGCCGCTTCGAGGTGATCTATTTTGAGCAGAGCGGCTTTTCCCCCTACGGCCCGGCGTATGCGCAGTGCTACGACCAAGCCGGCGTTTCCCAATGGCCTGCACCGGTCCCCCTGACCGGACCGGGCCTGGCGGTGCAGACGAACCGCCGCTACGACCTTTGCCAGGCGGGGGATACGGTCTTCATCGGCCTTCCGGCCTCGATGGGGCTGAACATCCAGGCATATGTCCAGCGGATCGACCCCGACGGCACCACGCCCTGGGGAAGCGGGGGTGTCCCCTTTGCCGCCCAATCCACCTATTACGAGCGGGATATCCGGATAGCCCTCGCCCCAGGGGCCGACCACTTGTGGGCGATTGCGGAATATACCCCCTCCAGCCAGGGATCGGTGGGGGAATACATCCAACAGGTCCATACCGGCACCGGTGCGCCGTTGCTCGGCCCGGACGCGGTGGAGGTATTCTCCCCCACTTCGAACCGGTCGCACCAAGGCGGCCTGCAAGTCTGGCAGGACCGGCCCTTTTTCCTGGTGACGGACGGCCAGAGCAACGGGGTATTCCCCGTCGACATCCTACTGGTTTATCCGGATGAAAACGGCGTGGTGGATCCCGTGGAAGGCCTGGTACCGGTGGGCACAAATCCGACGGGAGTCAAGTCCAGGATCCAACTGCGGGAAGCGACACCGGACGGGAAAGCCATCGCCGGCTGGGTCGAAAACCGCGGGGTATCGCTGGCCTATGCGCAGCAAGTTCCGCTGGCGGCCCCGCCGGTGGCCCTGCCGGTCATTGTAGGCGATTCCCTGCTCTGCCCGAACGGTTCGGGCCTGGTCAGCACGCAGGATTACGACAGCTACCAATGGTACCGCCGGTACTTCGGTACGACCGAGGCGACGCCGATCCCGGGTGCGACGGCGCAGAGCCTGGTCCTGGATTACTTCAGTTACGCCGCCAGCTTCCTGTCCGTCGAAGTCACCCTGGGCGACTCCACCTATGTGTCGGAAGAGTTTTTTGTGGACGGGCTCCTTTTCCTGCCGCCGGTGGTGGAGACCAGCGGCAGCTTCGAAATCGGGTCTTCCGGGGAAATCATCATTTGTCCGGGGGATACGGTGTTCCTGACGCTGCGGCCGCCCTACACCACCCAGATTACCTGGTTTGAGAATGACGCGCCGATACCGGGAGCGAACGGAGTCACCCTTGTGGTCACCGAACCCGGCACTTATACGGTCGAAGGGGCACCCGAAGCTTGTCCGGATTACATTTCCGGATTGGGGCTTTACCTGGTGGTGGAACCATGTGTCAGCGACAGCCGGACGGAAGCGGCCCCGGCCCCCCTGGTCCTGTTTCCGAACCCGGTCCGGGACGAGCTGACGATCCGGTCGCCGATTTTCGGAGGAGGTACTTATTCCGTGGTGGACAGCCGGGGGCGGCAGGTCCGGTCGGGTGAATGGACCAATGGGGACAAGCGCTTGGATGTGCGGGGGCTTGTGCCGGGCTTATACACCTTGGTCTGGCAGGCGGGTACGGAATCGGCGCGAGGCCGATTTGTCGTGGCGGAGTGACAAAATCCGGATTCCGGGCGGAGTTTCGGGCATCGTTGGGAGAAAAGACTTTCCAAGAGAAGGAAACGCCGCGATAGGAAACTGGCGTTTTTTACGGTTCCCGGGCAAGGATGAGCATTGCCGGAAGAAATTTCCGACGGAAAGGGCATCAATCCCCCGCCATCCTGGGCACCGGGACTGCAAGGCGGCCCGACCACCCGGAGAACCCCGCTTCGGGACAAGTCAAGAAAGCCCGAAGCGTAATAAAGTGATCGATCGGTCATACCCTATCGCTTTGAGGAGGTGCCTTTGTCGCTGTCGAACCTATCGCCCGGAGGGAGATAGGGCGGTGAGACCTGGGCGGGAAACAGGGATATTTATTTCCGCCGTGTGCGGAGGGGGTGGTACAAGCGGATATCGGACCGATTGTCATGGACATCGGCATACACGAATCCCGCCCGTGCCCGAAGAAAGCCTATTCCGCGCCGGGCAGCAGGTGGGACCATACCCATTGGCCGTCCTGCCAAAGGTAGACCACGCAGTCGATGCGCTCGGCATGCGCGGCGGGTCGGGAGCAATCCTGCCGGTAGGTCGGAAGCAGTTGGCCGGCCACCATGGAATAGCCGGTGGTGGAATGGTGGCGCGCATCCGTATGGACGGTCACCTGGCCGGTCAACAGCTGCCGGTCGGGATCGAACCGGACCGAATGCAAGGCGGAGAGGCCATCGTGGCGGAGGTAAGCCTGTCGGGTGGAGTCGAACAGGAAAAACGTTCCCGGCGTATCGAGCTCATCGGGCGCAAGGTCGCCCGGGCGGACCCGCAAGTCGGGAAACCCGTCGAAATTGAAATCGGCGAATTCCCGGATGGGTGGCGCCATGATCGGGGCGGCGGGACGGGAGGACAGCAGGACTTGCCGGCCGCAAAGGAAGCGGAAGATATCGAGTTGAGCGGAGGCCGGTCGGGAAGCCGCCTGCCGGATGCGGTGAAGGGTATCCGAGTGTACCCCGGTGAACCGGCAGTGGAATCGGTCCGGCCCCAGGCGATAGGTGCCGGAGATGGTATGGGTGGCGGTATCGTGTCGGTAATTTTCGAGGCGGGACAATTCCGGATGGTTATAAAAGACCAGGCGGCCATCCGGCTGTACACAAGAAAGGAGGAGGACATCCGGTCGGCCGCCCCGACCGGGGATGCGGACATCCGGTATCGTATCGAAGTCGATGAGATCCACGAGCAGGGCCGTCCGGGGTGCCGCCTTTTCCCGCAGGGTGTTGCCGAGCAGGAAATGTTGGTGCAGCAGGCGGCCGGAGGAATCATCGTAGATGGCGACCCGTTGGCCGTAGGCGCCCTTTTCGGCCGGGATTTCGACCCGGTCTTCCGGACGGATAGGGCCCAGTTCATAGCGGAAACCCGCTTTGCGTTCGACGAACGAGCAGGCCTCCATTTTTTCTCGGGTGTTGTCGGATACCGGGGGCGGGGGCAGCTCGGTCACCATCGAATGGACGACCGGCAGCCCGGGGCCGCAGCACACATAATCCACCCGTCGGAGGGGGTGGGTGGGCGGTTGTCCGTACTCCAGGAGGAAGCCCGTGGCGGATTGGGTGGCGGGATTCCGTCGCAGGCCGTTGAGACAAGAGATGAAGAGCGTATCGAACGCATCCTTCCAGGGACGGTAGCCATAGAACCGGAAGTCATCATTTCCCGGAGTCCCAACCCATAAGTCCGGCTGCCCGTCGAAATCGGCATCCTCGAAACGGATCTGTCGGCAGCTGTCCGCCGGCAGCCGTCCGCAGGATTCGCCGGGGACATCGAGCAGCAGCCGGTTGTCCGACTCGCGCCAGATCCTGTAGCGGGCGACGCAGCCCACAGGCTGCGGTTCCGGCGGCCAGGACGGGGGGCCGGTTTCCGGCAAGCGATGGCAAGCGACATGTTTCTCCACCCGGAGCGACCCGAAGCGACGGGTTTCGACCCATAGACAGGAATCCGTCGCCGGTCCGTCGGCATTTCCCGAGCGCAGGTCGGCCGGTCGGCCGGTGAATCCGGGCGGAGCCATGGCCCCGTGGGACAGGCAAGCTGCCCGGATGGAACCAGGCAACAGGAAGGTCCAGACGACCAAGCCGGCCAGCAAGGCCATCGGATACCGGCGGCTTCCCGTGGCGGGCGGCGGGCATGCGGGAAAGCGTTTCATCCCTTGCGCCGTGATTTTCCGGCCAGGAATCCCCAGCCACCGGAACCGATCAGGAAGCCCAAAGCATAAAAAAAACCGGAATTGCGGGAGGCGAAAACGGCCGTCTCGCTGTCGAAAAGCATACCGACAAGGGCGAAGGGGGCAATCCAACCATGCCAGATACCGAACAGGAAACCGTATTCCCGGCTGTCTTCCGGAAAGGAGACGGGAAGCCTTTCCGCGCAAGCGGCGCACAGGAGGACCAGGGCCAAGGACCCAAAGAAAATCTTGGCTTTCATAGGATGGACATTTCCGGGACCCGGTGACTTGCCGCCGGATTTCCGGGTGGGGTGGGAATCGGACACAAGACCGGTCAACCGTTATGAAATTTAGGCCATTTGGACGGGAAATGAAATTTTATTCGACAAAATAAGGTTGACGGATAAAAATATTCCTGTCCACGCAAGGAGAAAAGGCTTCGGAATCAGTAGATTTGGACAATCCGCAGCAATTATGCCACGGCGCATCCGGAGCAAGCGTTGAATACCGGGAAAGCGCCTCGGATTTCCGTCCGTCCGGGGGTGACGCCGCCCGACAGTGGGCGAGCCGGAGGATTCCAAAAACGACGAAACGATGCGATTGAGAGCCTATTCCTACCTATTGGTCTACCTGACACCGGCGGTGGTGGGGTATTCCTTGTGGACGGCGGACCATCGGTCTTATTCCGCCGTCATACTCTTGTTCGGCATCCTGCCATTGCTGGAGCTGTTCGCCCGTGGGTCCGAGAAAAACCTGGACGAGCGGGAGGAGCGGATAGCCCTCGGCGACCGGACCTACGACTATATGCTGTACGGGCTGGTACCGGTACAATACCTGTTGTGGGTGTATTTCTGCCGGCAGGTCGGCGGGGAGGAAGTGGCTTGGACGGCCAAGGTGGGCATGATGACGGCTTTCGGGATGAGTTGCGGGGTGCTCGGCATCAATGCGGCGCACGAGTTGGGGCACCGCAGCACCAGGTACGAGCGGTTGATGAGCCAAGCGCTGCTGCTGAGCAGTCTGTACCTGCATTTTTACATCGAGCACAACCGGGGCCACCACCTTCGGGTATCCACGGAGGAAGATCCGGCCTCCAGTCGTTGGGGAGAAACGGTATATGCGTTTTATATTCGCAGCGTCGTCGGCGGCTGGCGGTCGGCCTGGCGGTTGGAAGCCGACCGGTTGCGGCAACAGGGAAGCGGCCCGTGGACCTGGCGCAACGAAATGCTCCGTTTCCAGGTCGTGCAGGTCCTGTGCGGGCTGGCCATCGGGATCGTGTTCGGGATTGCGGTATTGGGCTGGTTCATCGGTGCCGCCGTCATCGGGTTCCTGTTGTTGGAATCCGTGAACTACATCGAGCATTACGGATTGCGGCGCCGGAAGGTGGGTGGGCGGTACGAGCGGACCCTGCCGATCCATTCCTGGAACTCGAACCATCCGTTGGGCCGGCTGATGCTGCTGGAATTGTCCCGGCATTCCGACCACCATTACCAATCCAACCGGAAGTACCAGCTGCTGCGGCATTTCGAGCAAAGTCCGCAGCTGCCGACCGGATATCCGGGTATGATATTGCTGTCGTTCCTGCCCCCCTTGTGGTTCCGGGTGATGCATCCGCGGATTGAGCGGTATCGCCGGGCCTGGGAGGCGGACACAACCGATTGAACTACACAACCGCCTGCCAAAGGCACAAATACTTCGAAATGATCATTGTAATCTTTTTGATTGCCCTGTGGTATTCGGGGCTTTTTTTCCAAAGTTTCTTCTTGCACCGGTATGCGGCGCACCAGAGTTTCCGGATGTCCGCCTTCGGGGAGAAGCTTTGTTTCGTGTTGACCTGGGTCACCCAGGGATCCAATTACCTGAGCGCGTATGCCTACGGCATCATGCACCGGATGCACCATGCCTTTGCCGACACGGCGGAGGATCCGCACTCCCCCAGCTACGACCCCAACATATTCTCGATGATGTGGCGGACCAAGAACATCTACAGCGACATCCTGTACAAACGGATCCGGGTGGATGAGAAGTTCATGAAGAACATCCCGCGCTGGAACCGGTTCGACCTGTTTGCCAGCTCCTGGGTCTCCAGGATCCTGTGGGGAGCGGGATACACCCTGTTCTTTTACACATTCGCCACGGCCTGGTGGCAGTGGTTGTTGTTGCCGATGACCTATCTGATGGCCCCCATCCACGGAGCCATCATCAATTGGTTTGCGCACAAGTACGGCTACATCAATTTC
The DNA here is from genome assembly GCA_964573725.1 of uncultured Saprospiraceae bacterium. Taxonomy (GTDB): domain Bacteria; phylum Bacteroidota; class Bacteroidia; order Chitinophagales; family Saprospiraceae; genus UBA6168. The sequence continues at coordinate 6,685 of CAZNLJ010000046.1, read as the reverse complement.
AAGGTAAGCGACACCTCGCGGAACCTGTTCCCGTTCGATTGGCTGATGATGGGCGAGGGTTATCACAACAACCACCACCGGCACAGCGGCCGGCCCAATTTCGGGGGTGTCCGTTGGCATGAGGTGGACCTGACGTATGTCATCATGGTCGTGTTGGACAAGCTGGGCATGATCCGGCTCAACCGGGTGGCCATGCAATCCGTGCCGGCGGAGTGAAAGCGGCGGCGGAGGCATATGATTATGTCGTCGTCGGAAGCGGCTTCGGCGGGTCCGTCGCCGCCTTGCGCCTGTCCGAAAAAGGATACAGGGTCCTGGTGGTGGAGCAGGGCCGTTGGTTCCGGCCGCAGGATTTCCCGCGGAGCAACTGGCAGTTGCGCCGTTGGCTCTGGCTGCCTTGGCTGGGCATGAGGGGGATATTCCGGATGAGCTTCTTCCGGCATGTGGCCGTCCTGAGCGGGGCTGGTGTCGGCGGAGGTTCCCTGGTGTATGCCAATACCTTACCGGTTCCGGCGGCCCCGTTCTTCCGGACGGGTAGCTGGAAAGACCTATGTGACTGGGAGCGGGAGCTGGCGCCCTATTACGACCTGGCGAAGCGGATGCTGGGGGCGGCGCCGCACCCTTACCGCAGCCGGAGCGAGGCGGTGATGGAGTCGTTGGCGGCGGAGCTCGGTCCGGGAGCCCGATATCGGACGGCGGAGGTGGGTGTTTATTTCGGGAAGCCGGGGGAGACCGTTCCGGACCCCTACTTCGGGGGTGCCGGACCGGACCGGACCGGTTGCAACCAATGCGGGGGCTGCATGTTGGGATGTCGTTTCCAGGCCAAGAACACGCTGGACAAGAATTATCTCCACCTGGCCCAAGGGCAGGGCTGTACGATTATGGCCGAAACGACGGTGACGGGAATCACGCCGATCGGGGAAGCCGGCGAGGGTGGCTACCAGGTGCGCACCCGCGGCAGCGGGCCGATTCCGACGCGGATGACGATCCGTGCCGGGGGTGTGGTGGTGGCCGCCGGCGTGCTGGGGACCTTGCGCCTGCTGCTGCGGCTGCAGCGGACCACCTTGCCGAACTTATCGCAGGCATTGGGTCGGGGCGTACGCACCAATTCCGAGAGCCTGGTCGGGGTAACGTCCTTCGACCGGGACAACGACTTCTCCGAAGGAATCGCCATCGGATCGATGGTCCAATTGGACGAGCACCGGCATATCGAGCCGGTCAAGTATCCGGCCGGGTCGGGGTTTTGGCGCTTGTTCATGGCACCGATGGTGGCGGGGAGCACCTTGGCCGGGCGCTTGGCCCGGTTGTTTGCGGACCTGCTTCTCCATCCGATGGCCAACCTGCGGACCTTCCTGGTGGACGACTGGAGCCGGCGGACCCTCATCTTATTGTACATGGAAAGTTTGGAATCCACGCTGCGGATCAAGCGGTCCGGCTGGGGATTCCTGAGCAGTACGGTGGAGCGTGGCAAGGCGCCCACCGCATTCAACCCGCTCGCCCGGGATGTGGCCCGGCGGGTCGGCCGGCTGGTCCGGGGCAAGCCGATGGTCATGTTCACCGAGACCCTGTTCGGCATTCCGACCACCGCGCACATACTCGGAGGCGCCTGCATGGGAGCCGGTCCGGAGACCGGAGTCATCGACCGGGACAACCGGGTATTCAATTACCACCACCTGTACATTTGCGACGGCAGCATGATATCCGCCAACATCGGTGTCAACCCGAGCCTGACGATTACGGCGCTGGCGGAACGGGCCATGTCCCGGATTCCGGCCAAGACAGGGTCCGGTTGACCCTTCGGCGTTTTTTGCGTCCTGCCGGGGAGAAAGGGGCGGAAAGCGAAGTATCCTACACAAGCAGGATCGGGCAGCACGCACCGTGCAAAAAATTCGATCGGTCGAGACAGCCGGTGTGGATGGGCATCCACCTGTGACGGGGATTGATTTCAGCACGACGCGGAGGGTCGGCGTGCCGGCCGACGATTGACCAGCAGGATTTACAGCAGGATATCGGGGTCCGGGCAGGTACATGAATTTGATTCGGGGGACATACCCATCGACTCATCGCCTTGTCCAGGCATTGGATAGCCTTTCTGGCCGGCCCCCTCCGCGCATCATACCGGCTCCGGCACGGCAGCCAGTTTTTTCCTGTAGTTCTCCTCCAGCGCCCTCGTAAAGGCCAGCTTGTCATTTCTCAGCCACGCCATGGATTCACCGTTTACGATGGCGGGGTGGATGTCCCTGAGGTGGGCATCGCTCCAGATTCCCAGTTCCACAAGTAAAGGCGTCAGCGCCAATCCCTTCTCCGTCAAGAGATAGCGGCTTGTCTTCTTGTTATCGGGCCGTTTTGTCTTGATGATGATTCCCACTTCCTCCAAGAGCTTGAGTTTGGCGGAAAGGATATTGGTGGCAATGGCCTCATCACTTTCCGTAAAATCCTTGAAAGACTCCTTGCCTTCCAGGAGCATTTGCTTTACGATGACCAACACCCACTTATCACCCAGGATATCAAGTGCGGAGGTAATCGGGCAATTGCATCTGAAATCATGTTTCATAAGACGAGGCACGTTTAAAATAACTGGCACCACGAAAGTTATTTTTAAAAAATAACTTGCAATAAAAAAGTTATTTGCTAATTTTGCTTGCGAAACAAAAGTAACGCTTTTTTGCCGGATAACAAAGCAAATGCAACAAGTAATCCTGTTGAGGAGGATGCAGGCATTTCCGCCTCCTGCCGCCTGAACCGAACGAGGACCACGCTCGAATCGCATCCATGGGCCGCTCCCATCCATATGTCCGGCAAACAGCTTACAGGTATTTTCCGGGTGCACCGGAATATGACATCAGCCGTCCATGGGACCCGGCGGATTCGGGACACATCCGGTGCGATTCCTTTGACGACACCAGACCAGCGGCCTTCTTTCGATGACCTCCATTCTGCGACCAGTCGGAAGAGCCCCCGAAAATAGGGGAATTTACCAGGATGGAGAGAAAATATTCAAGGCCGACAGTTGGGAACAGGCCAGCGCAAGCCCGGAAGAAATGGTTTCATCCGGTATTTTCCGAATGGACGGAGCCGGCGGCATAAGCGACGGCCGAGATACCACGACGTCGGCATCAAGCAGGAACATCGCGCGAAAACGCGCAACCGGCCGGTACGACAGCGGCGGGGGACTCCGCTAAGCGCACAGACAACAAGGCACTTGCGAGGAATATGACGGAAGTGCTGCCATGGGGTACCAACCCGAGCAAGATCGGTGCCCCTGTGCGTGCCGTGCCGCAACCACCTGTATAACCCCGATTGCAAAGACCGATGCGCCGGCAGGGCGGATACGGATAGGAATCCCCGTATTCCAAACCAGCGGTCCGAACAAACCAAACCTACGGGCATGGAAGCGAGAACTTCCTGCACAACGTCGGCGCCGGCGAAAAGAGCGGCAACGGATCCGGCGGATTCCGCCGCCTTGAATCAGGAAATCCGCCGCGCTTCCGGACAGGAGTCCGTCCATGCCGACGGAAGCCGGATAAACCGCAATACAATTCTTAATTTTTAAACATTCCATCATGAAAAACATAATCATCACAGGAAGCAGCAACGGGTTCGGGCTCAAGGCCGCCAAGGATTTTGCAGAAAAAGGCCATCGGGTTTTTGCCACGATGCGCCATACTAGTGGGAAAAATGCATCGGCAAAAGCGGAATTGGAAGCACATTCCCCGCAGATCCAGGTAGTCGACATGGACGTGACCAAGGGAACATCCGTGCAGGAAGCGATGGCAAGCATCCTTTCGCAAGCGGAGAAAATAGATATCCTGATCAACAATGCCGGCATCATGTACCTGGGCATTACCGAAGCATTCAGCGTGGAACAGGCCCATTTCCAGATGGAGACCAATTATTACGGTGCGATCAGGGTCATGCAGGCGGTCTTGCCGTCCATGCGCCAGGCGGGTTCCGGCCTGATTATCAACACATCGTCGTTGGTAGGTCGCATATCGCCACCGTTTTTCGGCACTTACACCGCCACCAAGCATGCCTTGGAAGGGTACGCGCAAGCCTTGCGATATGAGGTGGCACCATTCGGTGTCGATATCGTACTGGTGGAGCCGGGTCCATTCATGACGGGACTACTGGCATCCGGGCAGATGCCTGCCCACCAAGCGGTGTTGGAAGCTTATGGTGAATTGGCCGGCGTCCCGGCCGCCATGGGTGAAAATTTCGCGCGGATGCTGCAAAGTGAGGATGCCCCGGACCCACAATGGGTAGTGGACGCCTATTTGAAACTGGCGGAGTTGCCGTTTGGGGAACGGCCTACGAGAACCGTGGTCGGCATCTCTTGGGATACCGATAAAATCAACGAACTCACGCAACCCATCCAGGACAACATCCTGAAGCAAATGCAACTCGACGCGGTATTGGGCGGAGTCTCCGCCTGAACATCGGACCTGCCGGGCCGCTGCCGGGCCTTTGCGGGACCGCCTTGGGCGAGCAGCCTTACCCGTCCCCATCCCGCTTTCGGCTCCCTGGCCGACCAGGGAAGTATCCGGCAGGAATGAGATCTGCGAAGAGACCGGAAGGTATTTCGTCGCCTCGGCGGCGAAATACTTTTCCACGAGCACAGCGACCGGGTGGAGGGTGGAAGCATGGGAAGGCATTTGTCGATGGGGCCGAAAATATTTTATCCGGGGAAGGGATGCGGCGGATAAAGGCCCGTCAAAGATGCAGGCCGCACTCCGTTTTCGGGCAATTGTTCCAGCGGCCTTCGCGTTCCTGGCCCGGGACGGTGCAATGCCGGCAGCCCACACTGAAATAGCCCTTGGACTGCAGGGGATGGAAGGGCAGGAGATGGTCCTTGATGTAGGCTTCCCGTTCTGCCGGGGAAACATCCAGCAAGGGATAGCATTTCAGGATGCCGTTGCGTTCCTCGAAGATATCGAGGGTTTTCCGGTGGTCGCTCTGCCAGCGCATCAGTCCGCTGACCCAGACCCGGTAGGCCGCCCGGACAGCCTCCAGCGGTTCCACCTTGTTGATGAAACAACAGTAATCCGGATCTTTTTTCCAGGTTTCGTCGGTGGTGGTGAAGTCGTGTTTCCAATCTTCCGCCCGGATATCCCGGACCCGGAGCCGGTAGATCCGGGTCAGGTATTCCTTGTAGACCAAGGTCTCCTCGAAGTGATAGCCCGTATCGATGAAGAGCACCTCCTGGTCCGGGCGAACGGAAGCCACCAGGTGCAGCAGGTACGCCGAGGTCGTGGCGAAGGAGCTGGTCAGCATCACCGAATCCGGCGGGAAATATTGATAAAGGGTGGAGAGGCGCGCTTCCGGGGAAAGGGGCCGGAAGCGTTCGTTGAGCTCGGGGACGGTATGGGAGATGCGAACCATATGTACAGGAATCTTTTGTGACAAAAGTCACAAAAAAAATCCGGTTGTACAAATGCGTGGCGGTGGAAGCGGCAGGCCGGGGCAGCGGATTCAATCGTCGAGTCCTTCCTGGGTGAACCGGTGGAAGTGGAGCACGGCGGCCAGGAAGATCTCGAGGTAGCGGTCCTTGGATGTGGTGTACCAATGTTCGTATTCCGTCCCGGTCCAGCGGTAGACCTGGTAATCGTAGTCCAGGGAATAATCGAACCCATCGACCTCCGGCCTGGCATCATGGACCCGGACGAGCAGGTCGAGTTCCTTTTCGGCTGTCATCACATATTGGTAGAGGGGGTAGGAAAAGGGCCGGAATTCCTGCCAGTAATCCGACGACAGGACGGGTCTTTCCACTGTCTTTTTTTCCGACACATCCAATGGGTTGGACGGCGGGCAGGATGCCGACGGCGGACCGTGAAACGGATCGGTCGGGACCGGGGACGAGGGTTCGTCCGGCGGGCACCATTCCAGGTAATCGTTCAGGTAGGTGCTGATACCGTACAGGTAGGTGACAAATTCGTTCCTGTTCCTTGTCTCCAGGATGGTTTGGGCGAGATCCCGCCTATTCCTACGGCGCACCGAATAGTGGGTGAAGACCTCCTGTTTCCGGCGGTAGGCGACCCGGCCGCTGCCCCGGTTGATGCGGGTCAGGCGCATCCGGTCGACGTGCTTGATCTGCACTTCGAAGGGAGTGGTTTCCCGGACCCTTGCCATCAGTTCCTCCGGTTTCTCATTCAGATCATTTATCAATTCATAGGGCAGTGACAACAATCTTTGTCCCATAGGCGGATATTTTGACCGCATGCCGGCGGCCGTCCCGCCATTGGGCGGGGGCGGCGACAGCAATGCCTCGGCCGGGGTGGCCGGGGTTCCGGTAACAGGGGGAACCCCGGCGGAGGCCCGAGGCGGCCGGTTATGTAATTACATTGTTACAAAAGCGCATTTCCCGCCGGAACGGGCTGGAAAGCGAAGGCAGCAGGGAGGGGGAATCGCCCTTTCGGGAAGAACCTTTCCGGCAGGTCCGATTTCGGTGTCCCTGCCTTGTGATTTCATCTTTTGCACCTCAACCTCACATGATAATCAATTACAAAACATTGATTTTCTGTTGTTTTTATTCATCAAACCCGCTAATGTGCCACACCCCGCCCCAAAGAGGGCGCGGGGCGGCGCCCCGCGCCTAAATAATCTTTGGGATGGCCGGCGGCGCGCATGGGCTCGCCGCCGGCCGTCCTGTCCACAAGGCGGGAAGTGCCCAAAAGACTCTGTGGTTACGAGT
>CAZNLJ010000045.1:32243-35722 GCA_964573725.1 uncultured Saprospiraceae bacterium | reverse complement strand
CATCCCAGTCCATCCTTCAAATCATATGGAAATCCCGGTCCTGAAAGCAACATATCCCCCCCTTCCAGACTCATGTTTTCAACGCCGTGGCCGAATAGGGAAAAATAAAGAAAACACGACACCCAAGCTACCCTTCCCCAGGGCCATGGCGCATCAAGAAACGGCTCCGCCGGTCATTTCGCACTTCAGAACAATTTATACAACTTCGATCTTCTAAGCCGGGAGATTCGGATTCTTTCCCCGTTCGATAAGATCAATTTGCCGCCCTCCTTTCTGGAGTATTCCGATATCTCCGTCAAGTTGACCAGACAGGTGGAGTGGACGCGAAAAAACAAATGGTCGGGCAGTAGCTGTTCAAAATACCGTAAGTTCCTGGATGTCGTCAATGTCTCGTCGTCCTTGAAATGGAGGGTGGTTTGGTTTTTCTTCCCCCGGATGAACAGGATGTCCGCGACGTTCAGGAACAGCGTGGAATCCTGGATGGGCAACATCAATTTTCGGGTAGGTTGGAGCATGGTTGGGCGCGACGGGAGCCGGTTGACGGATACGCGCAGGTCATCCGGGTGGGTGGGTGGCCGGTACCGTCGGAAGCGGGCCAAGGCATTCGCCAGGTCGTCCTGGTCGATGGGCTTGAGCAGCAGATCCAAGGCACCGATTTTGAACGCTTCAAAAACGTTCGCCCCGCTGCTGCTGGTGAGGATTACCTGGAAATCCATCGATCGCAGGGTCTACCGCAGTTCCGGGTCGGGCCGGCAATGCTGCTCGACGGAATAAAAAACCAGCGCAGGTCGGACTCTCGCCAAAGCGGGCTTCGCTTCCGCCATACTGGTGAAGGAAGCAGCCACCCGGAAATCGGGCGCATGGATTTCCAGCAGTGTACAGAGCCGTTCCCGCGAGGCCGCCTCTTCGTCGATCACCAGGACGGCATATTTTGGGTTCCTGGACTTCATGACTTGGTCTTTTTCCTGCAAAGGGCCAACGGACAGGGTGACATGGCCTTTGTACCTATCCAATGGCAAAATAAGGAGAATTGTCAGGCGCAACCGGTAGCATCAAAGTCGCCAAGGTCGAATCGGGCGGAACTTATCCGCCGGCCCGGCCGGGCGGCACCGGTTCCGGTCCTACACCGCCCACGTCGGTCGGGATGCCAGGCATTCGCGCCGGATGCTGGCAATCATCGGGTGTAGATATACCGGCCCGGGTAAACACAGGGTAGCGGAGCGACAATCGCCCCGGTACGATATCCGGCTCCGGATGTGGCAGTTCCGGAAGTGACGCCGGATACCGAAGCGGCGATTGACGGAAGCCCGATCCCGACCACCATCCTGCCCGCATCTTTCACCGGGGCCGCCTTTGCGGAGAGGCTTGCCTCGGCGCAGCCGTAAATCACGCTTCCACATACCATCCAACCCGAGCCGCTGTTGAAGATCCGAATCCGCTTGCCATTTTTTTGTGCCGATAGTTCCGGCATACCCATTTTTTTAAAAAATTTTCGACCGCTTCGCGGTCGCTGGGCTTCCCGGGCGACAGCCCGGTATCACGACCCACCTTCCAGCCCTCAGAATCAAAAAAACTAAATAGTCAAATTGTCAAATTGTCGAATTATTCTGCGGCGCAGCGGACGGAGAAGCCGTACGTGCGGTAGTAGCTGCCCGTGCCGGCATCGCCGCTGTCGAAGATCAGGTCCCAGGCGTTGACGCCGCCGTTCTCCGTACTGCTCCAATAGTAGCCGTAGTAGCCGCGGTAGAACAAGGTCCCGTCGCCGTCGTTACGGAGCCCGGCCGCCGGAAGCATCAGGTTAGGCCCGAAGAAACGCCCGCTGCTGTAATTGGTGGCACTTTCATACCAGCTCCCGACGATGCTTTGCGTGTTATTGGCAAGCACTCCTGCCCACTGCGCCTGGGTCGGTATACGGAAACCTGGAGGGCAGGGATCGTTCGCCGTCTTTAAGCCATCCGACCAGGAACCGGTGGGGGCAACGCTCGAACTCCAGCCGCTGATTGCGCCGCTGTTGGCCTCCAGGGAAGTGAGATTCGTCGGTCCGTGTGCGAAATTCGGCGTGTTCGTATTCAACCATTGCGTGGAATCCGGCCCTTTCCGGCCCCACTGCCAATAGCCGCCGTTGATTTCCCAGCTCGGGGTGAACGGATCGGCGCTGGTGTTTGCGGATGCCAGGTTGTGGCATTGGAAAAACAGCGTTTCCGAAGCGCTCACCTTCGCCCAACAAGCTGAAACCGAACTGTTCTCCACCGTCAATGCCAGCGTACAAGCCTGTCCGCCAATGTTCAAGGCGAAATTCGCCGTGCCCCCCACATCCGGCGTCCCGCTGATGGTATAGGTCAGGCTGCCAGACCCGGATGCAAAATCACCTGCCGTCAGTGAGGCCGTCAGCCCCGTCACCCCGGTCGAGGGTGCCGTCTGTCCCGGATGTGGTCCGCCATTTCCACCCGTATAGGGAACCGACACACTGACCCCCGTCGCAACGGAATCCGCCGTCAGGATTCCGTTCTGGACGGCGTTGGCGCAGTTCAGGGAAGCGATGGAACCTACGGCAGGTATGGCTGCGCAGCGGAGGGAGAAACCGTGACTGCGGCGGTTGGTGGTCGTATTGGCATTGCCGCCGAGGGAGCCCAGGTACCAGGCGTTTTGGGAGCCGGATGACGTACTGCTCCAATAGAAATTGGAGCTGCCCCGGCTGAACAAGGTCCCGTCTCCGATGTTGCGGTACCCGGCCGCCGGAAGCATCAGGTTCGGCCCGAAGAAACGCCCGCTGCTGTAGTTGGTGGCACCGGAGCTCCAGGTCCCGACGATGCTTTGGGTATTGTGGGCGAGCACTGCGTCCCATTGCGCCCTAGCCGGAACGCGGAAGCCTGTCGGACAGGGGTCGTCCGCCGTCTTCGTGGCATCCGACCAGGAACCGTTGGGGGCATCGCCCGAACTCCAGCCGCCGATCGCATCGCTGTTGGCCTCCGCCGCACCGGAGCCCGTGGGTCCATGGGCAAAGTTTGATGTATTTGTATTCAACCATTGCGTGGAATCCGGCCCTTTCCGGCCCCACTGCCAATAGCCGCCGTTTATCTCCCAGCTCGGAGTGAACGGATCGGCGCTGGTGTTCGCGGATGCCAGGTTGTGGCATTGGAAAAACAGCGTATCCGAAGCACTCACCTTCGCCCAACAGCCCGTCGCCGAGCCGCCGGATGTGCCGCTCTGCACCGGCAATGCCAGCGTACAAGCCTGTCCGCCGATATTCAGCGCGAAACTCGCCGTGCCCGCCCCGAATGGTATCCCGCTGAGGGTGTAGGTCAAGCTATCGGCCCCGGATGCGAAATTCCCTGCCGCCAAGGTCGCCGTCAGCCCCGTCACCCCGGTGGAGCTCACCGTCTGTCCCGGATGCGGACCGCCATCGCCGCCGGTGTAGGGGACTTTTACATGCAGGCCATTCGCAACCTGGCCGGCGAACAGGGAATCCGACAGGACGG
>CAZNLJ010000045.1:30458-32143 GCA_964573725.1 uncultured Saprospiraceae bacterium | reverse complement strand
GATGCGAAATTCCCTGCCGCCAAGGTCGCCGTCAGCCCCGTCACCCCGGTCGAGGCGACCGTTTGTCCCGGATGCGGACCGCCGTTGCCGCCCGTGTAGGGGACCTTTACATGCAGGCCATTCGCAACCTGGCCGGCGAACAGGGAATCCGACAGGACGGCATTGGCACAGTCCAGGGATGTGATGACCCCGGCTTCCACGGGAAGGGACAGCGTACAAGCCTGTCCCCCGATATTCAGCGCAAAACTCGCCGTGCCCGCCCCGGATGGGGTTCCGCTGAGGGTATAGGTCAGGCTGTCGGCACCCGATGCGAAATTCCCTGCCGCCAAGGTCGCCGTCAGCCCCGTCACCCCGGTCGAGGAGATTGTCTGTCCGCCGTGCGGGCCGCCGTTTCCACCCGTGTAGGGGACCTTCAGGATACTCGATGCGGCAATTCCTGTAACCAAGGCTTCACTGGGCGAAACTCCGGAACAATTCAAAGTACCGACAGCGCCCCGGCAACTGTATGCCCACCAAATGGGTTCCGAAGGAGTCCCAAAATTGATTTCCAGGCAAAGCGAACCGACGTTGAAGATCATCAGTCCGGTCGCCGGATTCTCTATCGCGTCCCGCTGGGCGGTGGTCAGCCTGGGCAGCAAGACCCCTTTGGCATCGCTCTGGATATCCAGGATTGCGGAGGAATCCGGTACAACACCCCCGATTACCGTTTGTGCCGATATGGGTTGCCAAATGGACAGGGACCATAGCATTCCCCATGTCATCAAAGTCCTGCACCAGCTGTATTTCTTTCCGCATACATATTTGTCCCCTTGCACCAAGGAACGACAGGTCGATTTGAACCTGCCTATGTTTGGAAGCCATCCTGATTTCATGTTCAGGATACCTACCGGCAATTTCATTCCGACGGCAAAAAAATATCCACCTGTTCGGTATTCCCTATCGCGGTACCCGATACGTGGATAATGGTCTTTTTGAGACATGGCTCTTTTTTTTAAGGGTTAGCATGCAACAAGATTCAGCTGCGCGGCAGGCCGATATCAACCAGCTGGTCAAAATGTGCCACCTCCTGGTGGAGACCTGCCTGCACGACAGCTCCCGGATTACCGGGATCCGGTCCTGTACCGGTTTATTCCGCAAAACGCCGGCTCCCATCCGTACCCGCCCCGGTCAACCGCCGATGGTCGGTTACCTTCTCCATGGAACGGTTTCTGGAAATGACCGATGGGTTCCCAATTCGGAAACACCAGCTCCGAGCTTGACCGGCAGGCCGCTTTGGAAACTCAATCCGAAGGGAAGGAATCAGGATGGCTGACGTTTCGGCTTCGAATCTCGTCAGCGCCAGGAACAAGACCGGACATCCTGCGAAGATTTTCCCGCAATCGGCTGGATCGGGCCGTTCAAAACGACCACAACATGGCCGGTTAAAAATACAAATATTATCCGCTTGATTACCCAATATTTTCAAAATTCAGACAAACCGGTATCCCGTCGTTTCCAGCCTTTAATCGGTATTTTCGGGCCGGTAACCGGTCAATCCCCCATTCGAAACCCTTGCTCACCCTATCTGTTCCCGTCCGGCCACCGCGTCGAAAACAAGCGTCTGGAAGGGGGGGTGTTTCTCTCCGGACCCGGATTTCCATATGATTTGAAGGATGGACTGGGATGGGGCTGGGGGGATTGGGGGT
>CAZNLJ010000045.1:3193-30358 GCA_964573725.1 uncultured Saprospiraceae bacterium | reverse complement strand
TTTTGAACTGGGATTTCCATATGATTTGAAGGATGGACTGGGATGGGGTTGGGGGTGGTTTTTGAACTGGGATTTCCATATGATTTGAAGGATGGACTGGGATGGGGTTGGGGGAATTCGGGGGGTATTGGGCTGGGGTAGGGATTGGACTGGGTTTACAATACGCCGGTGAAGCTTTCAGAGCACGTCTGGCTCATTACGTTATCATCCAGCGCATGTCGAGAAAAGGAAATTGCTGGAATAACGCCGTGGCAGAATCCTTCTTCAAAACGATAAAAACCGAGGAGTTGGATAGCTTGGCAACATTGAGGCGAAATCCCTCAACTCGTTGGTTTTTAAATATATAGAAGGATGGTAAAACACAAGGCGAATCCCTTCCGCATTGAATGGACTATCACCGTGGGAAGCTTATTGGGAAAAATTACTAAAATTGGCTGTTTAAAATTTCTCACTGTCTGGTGGGGTGAGTAAGTCCACACAAAAAAATACCCGCGCACGCAACTATCCCCGCGCACGCAATATTCCCCTGACACGCCAATACCCCTTGCACCACAAGCCAATAAACCTCCACACATGCCGTCCCATTGGCTGCCCGTTCGCACAGTCGAATATCGCCTGATGCGCATCATCCCCTCATCCCCTTTCCCAGGTTTACCCGCACCGCCCAAAACAAGCCTCCTTTGTGTATCGGATCATGCGATCGACTTCAAGTACCAAAATCTCCCGGATGCCCATTTCAGTAAAATTTTCGACCGCTTCGCGGTCGCTGGGCTTCCCGGGTGACAGCCCGGTATCACGACCCACCATCCAGCCCTCAGAATCAAGAAAACTAAATAGTCAAATTGTCGAATTGTCGAATCATTCTGCGGCGCAGCGGACGGAGAAGCCGTACGTGCGGTAGTTGCCGTACGTGTTGGCATTGCCGCTGTAGAAGTCCAGAGTCCAGGCGTAGATGCTGCCGAACTCCGTACTGCTCCAAAAGATGCCGCCGTAGCCGCGGTTGAACACGGTCCCGTCGTAGTTGTTACGGTACCCGGCCGCCGGAAGCATCAGGTTAGGCCCGAAGAAACGCCCGCTGCTGTAATTGGTGGCACTTTCATACCAGCTCCCGACGATGCTTTGCGTGTTATTGGCAAGCACTCCTGCCCACTGCGCCTGGGTCGGTATACGGAAACCTGGAGGGCAGGGATCGGTTGCCGTCTTCGTGCCATTAGACCAGGAACCGCTGGGGGCAATGGTGGTGTTCCAGCCGGTGATAGCGCCCTCGTTGGCCTCCCCGGCACCAGGGCCCGAAGGGCCCGGTCCCTCCATCTGGATTCGGCCCCACTGCCAGTAGCCGCCGTTGATTTCCCAGCTCGGGGTGAAAGGATCGGCCGAAGGGTTCGCGGATGCTAAATTATGACATTGGAAATACAGCTTGTCCGTAGCGTTCACATTCGCCCAACATCCGCTCCCCACCGTAAACTCCAGCGAACAGGCCTGTCCGCCGATGTTCAGGGCGAAAGCAGCCGTGCCCGTCCTGTCCGGTGTCCCGCTGATGGTATAGGTCAGGCTGTCGGCGCCCGATGCGAAATTCCCCGCCGCCAAGGTCGCCGTCAGCCCCGTCACCCCGGTCGAAGGGACTGTCTGTCCGCCGTACGGACCGCCGTTGCCGCTTGTGTAGGGGACGCTGACGCTCACCCCGCTTGCAACGGAACCCGCCGTGAGCGTGCCGCTAAGCGCCGCATTGGCACAGTCCAGTAAACCGATGGTACCGGCGAAGCAATTGACAGCCTGCCATTGCGGTGCGGAGGAATTGCCGAAATTGATTTCCAGACAAACGGATGTGGTGTTGAAAATCATCAATCCCGTCGCCGGGCCCGTTATCTCGTCCCGCTGCGCCTCCGTCATCCGCGGCAGCAAGAAGCCCTTGTCGGTACTCTGCAAATCCAGCAGGGCGGAAGGCTCAGTCTGGCTCCTCAGCTGCACAGGCAGCAACAGGGTGAGGAGAACTACGGTATGAAGGATAGCCTGGATAGCCCGCGCTTGTACACAGGCAGGTGAATGGCTTGCTTTGTTTGTATTTCTCATCTCCTTCGGTGTTATGGTATTTATTGTGATAAAACGCTCGCTTTATTTTCCCGGTGTGACCGACGTCGACCAGGGCCCGTCGACCAGGATTCCCGGTACACAGCCAAAATCGCCGGTGTTGCGGACAGCCTTTTCAAAGGCGAGATAATCGGTGATGACCATCCGTACCGGCATCGAATTCTTTTTCCGCATGTATCCCATACCCCGGAGTACCGGCCTGCATAATTCCCACCGCGTGGGGCCCGCTACTGTAATTTGACTGTTTTTTTTATTTTTTCCGCTTCCCATTACCTGCTGGTAGCATCAAATGACATTTGATTCCCTGTAACAAAATGGCCTCCGCATGATTACCCCCAAATTCAGCTTATTCGGTTGGACAGGAATCAGCATACAGCCGCTGCTCCGGCTTTAAATCCGACTGCCGAAAGGCAAAAGACCCGAGCCACGGCGACCAGCTTTCCCATGATCGGCAGGATTCGACCTGCCTGATTTGGCGCTCCTTCCGTTCTTACAAAGAAAGAAAAATTTATTTTTTTGACTATCAAATTGTTGAAATATTTAAAAAGAAACCGGTATCTTATTCCAGTATTTAATCGGTATTTTCTGTCCCCCCCCCAATTCGAAACCCTTGCCCGTAACTCCTGCATCACCCTATCTACCCCCATATTCCCCGTTGAAAACAGGTGAATTACGCATTGACAACAACCCAAGTATTTCAAATACAAGAAAAATACCCCCCCGACCGAAGTCCGAACCGGCTTCCTTTCTAAAAATCGACGTACTTTTGGTTCCTGTTTCGGGCGAATCATTTCGCCCGGTTATTTTTTCACCTTATCAATATTTTACCATGGACCAACTTCACAGGGCGAGCCTGCGCCGGCTGATGCCCGCTGCAGCCGTGGCCTTGCTTTTCCATGCCTGCGCCACGGACAACAACGACTTGTCCGCTGCCCTCGCCGTGGAGGAGCCGGCGGCCGAATCGCCCTACGTCATCGATGACGAGACCGGGGAGGTGAGCCTCCGGACGGATTGCGACGGGGTCGACACCCACTGGGAATACGAGGGGCCGGAAGGCCCCGACCATTGGGGCGGCCTCTGCACCGGCTGGGCCTGCGACGGCCGGCGGCAATCCCCCGTCAACATCATCCCGCCCCCGACCCGCAGTCTATCCCGCTCGCTTCGGTTCTACTGGAAAAACACCGGCACGAACATCGTGAACAACGGCCATACCATCCAGTACAACATCGACCAACCGAGCGACCCGAACAGCAAGAGCTACATCTCGCTCAACGGCCAACGGTACAACCTCCTGCAGTTCCACTTCCACGCCCAATCGGAACATACGGTCCGCGGCGAGCACTACCCGGCGGAAATCCACTTCGTCCACCAAAATCCGGACAACGGGAAACTCGCCGTCGTCGGTGTCTTCGTCGAGGAAGGGGATGAAAATCCTTTCTTCGAGGACCTGGCGGCCACCTGGCCCGATTCCGTCGGCAGCCATGTCGACGACAGCATCGTCTTCCATCCGGCCGAACTGATGCCGGCGGATTACAACAACTACTACAAGGCGCATTTCTGGTACTACGACGGCTCGCTGACCACCCCGCCCTGCTCGGAAATCGTCAACTGGTTCGTCTGGTCCTCCAACATCCAGGCCTCCCACGAACAATTGGAAGCCATGGAACATCGCCTGCATGAGAATTACCGGCCCGTCCAGGTGCTGAATTCCCGCTTGGTCAAGGCCCAGTAAGTTCCCGCAACCGCTTCTGGTGCGCCCGCGCCCGGTCCGACCTTGCCCTCCCGGCGGTCGGACCGGGCTTTTCGTTTCCGCCCCCTTCGAAAAGCCCGACGGGGAAGCTCGCCATGTGCGCTTCCAATGCCTTCCTTTTCGAGGAACCGCACGGGGAGGAACCCCGCACCATCCATGAGATGTGGGACAACAACATGCACCTGCTCAAGTTCGGCAAATCCCTCCGGGCCGGTCGGACCTACCGTTTCTCCATCGCCGGCTCGTCCGTCACTTCCGCCCACCACGACGACCCCCTCAACGAGGCCGAACGGCTTACCGTATTCGCCAAACTGGAAGGCCGCGACCGCCTGCTCCGCTTCCATACCCAGGCTTGGGACCGCTTGTGGGAGAGCGATATCCGGATCGAAGGCGACCCCACGGCGCAGCGCGATGTCCGCAGCATGCTATACCACCTGTATTCCTTCAGCCGGGAAGGATACGCCTACTCCCCTTCCCCGATGCGTCTCAGCGGGCTGGGCTACAACGGCCATGTTTTTTGGGACACGGAGCTGTGGATGTTCCCCGCCTTGCTGGTCCTCCAACCGGACATGGCCAAAAGCATGGTCGAATACCGCTTCCAACGCCTCGAGGCCGCCCGGCGCAACGCATTCTGCAAAGGATACCGCGGCGCCATGTTCCCTTGGGAGAGCGCCGAAACCGGGGTGGAGGAAACTCCCGTCTGGGCCCTGAGCGGTCCCTTCGAACATCATATCACGGCCTGTGTCGGTATGGCTGCCTGGAATTATTACTGCGTCACCCAGGACCGGCAATGGCTTCGCGACCGGGGCTGGCCGATCCTGCAGGCAACGGCCGATTTCTGGGCCAGCCGTCTTCTCCCTCCTCTATGCCCGGTTGCAGGATGGCGGGGAGGCCTACCGCTGGTTCCGCGAAGCCTATGAACCCAACCTCAACCCACCCTTCCGCGTCATCGCAGAAACCAAGGGCGGCACCAACCCCTATTTCGCCACCGGCGCCGGCGGCGTGCTGCAGGCCGTCCTGATGGGCTTCGGCGGACTGGAAATCACCCCGCAGGGTATCTCCCAAGGCCCTTCCGCCCTCCCCCCGCACTGGACTTCCCTGACCATCACCGGGGTTGGCCCGGAGAAACGGTCGTTCTCCGTGGATTGACAACGGGACGGCAAGCGTACCGCCCCGCTCCGCACCGCCTCAGTGCGGTGGCGCCGCCCGACCGGCCAATTCCCGGAGGAATACTTTCGCCCGGCTGCCCCGGAACGCCCGTTGATTGCCCCACGGTCCCGGCCGATGCCCACACCCGCTTCCCGACCAGGTACGGAAAGGCCTTACAAGCCGGTGGGCGCCTCCAACCGGCAGGTGCCCGTACGGCCCCAGCAATATTGGAAAGCCAGCTCGAATGCCCCCCTGTGCTGCAAGGCGTCCAGCCGGGACATACTGACATCGTAGGCCATCGCGATACGGCATATGCCGGTGTCCAGCGTCAGCGAAGTGACCAGGGCATCGCTGTGCCAACCGCTTTCCAGGTACTGTGTCCGTCGCCAGGCCAAACCGCCGACCAGGTCGAACAAATCGCTGTGCTTCCGCCGCAGGTACCAAACCCCGTCCCATCCTGCCAGCCATTGCCGGTAAGGCCCCTGTGCGGAGAACAGGAATCGCACATCGGTGGCGGACACTCCCCGCCGAATCAGCAGGTGGGCCCTGCCATGCAGCTGTATTTGCCGGGAAAGGGAGGCCCGGACCTCCTGGTCCGTGTCAAAAAATTGGTAATTCGGCTCGGTCAGATGCTGGAAGGACATGCCGACATGGAATCCGCCCCGCGAATGGCCGCAACCGGCGGTGTAGAGTGCTATGCCGGCACCGAGGTCCTCCATGGCCGTATACTGCCGGTCGTACGCTTCCCCGGGGACGCCTGCGTCATAGGCGCCGTCGACGAATTGCTCGTCGTAATACAGTCCTTCCCGCCCCAACCGGTGGAAAATGCCCCCGAAAGCCGCCCCCACCGAGAGCAGCAGGTCCGGAGCCAGGGTCTGTCCGTAACTGGCCTGCAGCTGGACCTGGCTGCGCCGCAGGGATGCACTTCCCGCATGATCCTCCGACAACCGGATCCCGAAACCGAACATCTTCACTTGCCCCGGGTCACAGGGCAACGGACAGTAACGCAGGTCGAAGGCCGCACCCAGCGTCCGATATGCCGGGTCCGCAACCTGCCGCAGCCACTGGCTCCTGTAATTCGTCATCAGCCGGTGGGTCGCTCCTCCCGGCACCAGCCCCGTCGAGGCGGGATTGACGGCGGTCGGCATCGACTGGAATAAGGAAAAATGGGAATCCTGCGCCAAGACTCCCTTCACTACCGGGAACATCGAAATCATTACAATGAGTATTACTCTCATTTTAAGGGATTTATCGAACCAAGGTGACACTTCCTTCGTAGGTTTTCTCCTCCCCGTCCACGAAGCGGACCACGGCCACGTAATAATATACATCCGGCGGCAGCCGCTCCCCCCGGTAGGTGCCGTCCCATCCATCCGGCGGATATAATGCCCGCGGGTCGAAGTCTTCCGCGGCAAACAGCACTTCCCCCCAGCGGTCGGTGACCTGGAAGTGGCGGACCCGGTCCACGGACCGCCCCCCCGTCCGGACCCGGAATCGGTCGTTCCGACCATCCCCGTTGGGCGTGAATATATTTGGAATGTAGATGGTGCGGACCTTGTCCACAACCACATGCACGGCATCCTGCACCGTACAGCCGTTTCCATCGGTCATGACAAGCCGGTACCAACGGCTGTCCATCGGCCGTACCATCGGTTCGGGACAATCCGTACAATCCAACTCGGTCGGCGGCGTCCATGCATACATCGGGTCCGCCAGGTTGTGGTCGATCGGCAGGAGGGTGTCCGCGCCGAGTTCCAGGCGGACCGTATCGTACAAGATGTCCAGCCAAATGCTATCCGGCTCCGTGATTTGGTATGCCTTTTCCACGCGACAGCCCAGGGCATCGCTGATACGGAGCAGGTAGTCACCCGGCCTGAGATACCCGAACCGGTTGCCGGTCGCCGCATAGCCATCCGGGCCTTCCAGCCGGACGGTATGGCCGCCGACACCGCCCGCCACCGCGCGGATGTCGATGAATGCATCATCCTCCCCGAAACAGGACCGGCTTTGGGCGCTATCCAGGAATTGGATGGGCGGATTCTCCCGCACCTCAAATTCCGCCTCGGTGACACAAGCGTTCGCATCCGTGACCGAAACGGAATAAGGTCCCGCCGACAGCCCATCCGCGCAATCGCCGCTCTGTCCGCCCGTCTCCCAGGCATAACTGTAGCCCGGCGTCCCTCCCGCCACCGAAATGCAGAGGCTCCCGTCCGTACCGCCCGCACAGGTGACGAGCCGGTCCGAAGCCAGGGACGCCTGAAGCGCGGGCGCTTGCAGGACCGACATGCTGGAATCCCAGGTACAGCCGTTGACATCGGTGGCGGTCAGGCTGTACATGCCGGCCGGCACCTGCGACAGCACCGCTCCGGTGGACCCATCGGACCAGTTGACCGCGAAAGGGGGGCTGCCGCCGGACAACACGACCGCCACGGAACCCGTCGACGCCCCGAAACAGGATACATCCGTCACCGCCGCCTGCCCGTGCAGCGAGGGGTGGACCACGAGGGCCAGGGTGTCGGCATCCGCACATCCGGTGGTGCCGGTCACCGTCAGGATGACGGAATAAGATCCGGGCGTTTGGTAAATATGCCCGGCATCCGGGGAGAAGGAAAAAGTACCGTCCCCGAAATCCCACAGGTAAGTCGCGACCGAACCCGCGGAAACGCTTTGGAAGGCCATGGGTTCGCCGGCACATATGGCGGGCTGCGGCACGGACAACCGGGCATCCGGCGTTTCCAGGACCGTGACCGGCTGGCTGACCACCGCTTCACAACCGCCGGCGGCGATGGCCGACAAGGTGACGACGTAGTCGCCGGGCAAGCCGAAGGTGTGTTCCGGCTCGGTCAGCGTGGAGGTGGCCCCATCCCCGAAATCCCACAGGTAGCCGACCGCCAGCATCGACGCATTGGCGAAGGAAACCGTCGCCGGATGACAGCCGCCGTCCCCATCGTAGGAGAATGCCGGCAAGGGCACCGCCCCGATGGTGATCGGTTGGGCCACGGCCGCCGTACAACCGGCGCCGTTGCTGACCTGTAACTCGACGACGAAGGTGCCCGGACCGCCGTAGGCATGGGTAGGTACACAATCGGCCGACCCGTTCCCGTCACCGAATTGCCAGGTACAGGCCACCACGTCCGGTGACGATTGGCCGCTGAACAGCACCGCCTCCCCGACACAGCCGAAAGGAGGTGCACCGAAAGCGGGAAGTGGTAAGGCGGAGACAATCACCGGCAGACAAGCCGTGTCGCGGCAGCCCCCGGCGGAAACGACCGACTGGCAGACCAGGTAGGTGCCCGCCGAATCGTACACCGTGGCAGGCGCCGCCAGGAGGCTGGTCCCGCCGTTCCCGAAATCCCAGTCGTATCCGACCGCGCCGGCCGACTGGTCCACGAAGGGGAGCGGTTCGGCCGGACAGACCGGCTGGGAAAACGCAAAATCCGCCACCGGAGCAGGTAGCACCGTCACCGGAATCACCGTACTGTCGAATCCGCAGGACACCAAGCGTGCCACCACCTCGTAGGTGCCCGC
Source organism: uncultured Saprospiraceae bacterium (assembly GCA_964573725.1). GTDB lineage: Bacteria > Bacteroidota > Bacteroidia > Chitinophagales > Saprospiraceae > UBA6168. The sequence continues at coordinate 21,843 of CAZNLJ010000045.1, read as the reverse complement.
TTGAGACCATTGATGGCAGACCTGGTGGGCGATGGCCGTGTTGCCGTCCCCGAAATCCCATTGCAGGGGAATCCCGTCGGGCTGGGAATAACTTTCGAAACAGACCGATTCGTTTTGGCAGACCTGGAACAAGGGGGCCGCCGTGGTGGTGACGTTCGCTTCCGCATCCGTGGGCACCACGATGACCGGCTGTGAGGCCGTATCGCTCCCGCATTGATTTTCGACCACTTGCAGGATGGTCAGGGTGTCGTTGTCCGCGCCGGTGAAATACACCACATATTGGGTGCCCGTATCCGCCGACGACTGCCCGTTGCCGAGGTCCCACCAAAGCGCGTCGAACAGGGTGGCCACATTGAAGACTTCCAGGGTATCCCCGGAACATACATAGGCGTTGGCGCCGAACCCGGCTTCCGGCAGCGGTTCCACCTCCACCCATTCCGACAGGCTGGAACTGCCGCAGCCGTTGCTGACGGTCAGGCTGACCGCGCCGGATTGCGCGAGGATGACGGTGCCCGGAGCTGTCGCCTGCAGGGTCGTGCTGTCTAATTCCCAAACATACTGGAGATTGTCACCGGTACTCAGGTCGGAAATCGTCACCGCCAGCGGCCCGCAAGCCGGCGTGGCATAGTCCAGGCTGAAATCAGCGGTCGGCGGTTCCTCCACGTTGAGGATGGCCACGGAATCCGCGGAACAAATCCCCTCGGTGATGGTCACGGTCACGGTGTATTCGGCCGGCAGGTCATAGGTATGGCAAGGGGTGGGCTCGCTACTGGCGCCGCCGTCCCCGAAATCCCACTGGATCGCATCAAACCCGGACGTCCCCTCCGCCGGTGCGAAGCAGGTCTCCCACCCGTCGCAACCGGTCACCGCATAGCCGACGGTCAGGGCGGTCACCTGGACCGACAAGGTGGCCGTGCCGGGACAAAAGGCGGCGGCAGGCAAGGTGTATGTAATTTGTACCGGACCGTTCCCGGCCGGGACGGGATCGAAGATGCCCGTGACGGGATCGATGGAATTCCCGGCGGCGGCGAACATCCCGCCCGCCGGCACCCCGGTGAAAGTCGCCGGTCCGCCGTCGACACAGACCTGCCCGGGTCCGTCCAGGGCTACCGCGGCGTCGATGACGTACAGGTAGACCGTATCGGGCTGGATGCAGGGTTCCGCCCCATAGGTTATCATGTGGAGGCCGGGACCTACGACGGCCGGATCGATCGACGGCCCCGACGGGATACCGTCCGTCGCCCAGTTTCCGCCCGGCAAATTCGCGGAAAGGGTGCAGGGCGCGTCATTCGAACAAAGTGTGTCCGCACAGGGCGACAGGATGAGGGCCTGCCCGCCGGGGGTGAGCGTCACCTGCCCGGTTGCCGTCAGCGTATCACAATGATTGTATCCGGTAAAGGTGACGGTCGTCGTGGTGTCGAAGGTGATGATGCCCGGGTCGCACGCCGAGGAGGCCCCCGCCGTTCCGAAATCCCAGAGACAGCCCGTCACCTCGCCGGTCCATTGCAGGTAATCGGCAGGGGCGATGGAGAGGGTCGGCGTACAATCCGATACGAACAGGGAGAATTCGATATCCGGCGGCGACACCACCCGGATGACGAGGACTTCGGTGTCGGGTGCGTCACATGCGTTGTTCACCCGCAGCTCCAGGCGATATACCCCTTCGCAGAAGATGACGAGCCGGGGATTCGGAAAAACGGTGACGTCCGCCGGACCGCTGACAGTTGCCGGGATGTAATCGAAACAGGCGTTAGCGATGCTGGTCAATATTTCCCATCGCCAGGCGGTCTCGTTCTGGGAAAAATCCTCGCCGTTCAGGCTGATGGTGTCGCCCAGACAGACGACCAAGGTGTCGTTGACGATTTCCTGTACCCCTTCCGTGGCGACCGGCTGGGATACCGGCAACTCCAATACCTCGACCTGCTGGCTCGCCGTGACGGTATCGCATTGGTTGGAGACCGTCAGGGAGACCGTGTATGTCCCGGATTGGCCATAGGTGTGGCTACCGGATGTCCCGCTGTTGCCATCCCCGTACACCCAGGGGTAGGTCGTCAATCCGGCCGTCGGACAAGCGCCGCTGTTCAAGGTGACCGCTTCCCCCACACAAACCGGGGAACTTGTCGTAAAAGCCGCCTGAGGCGGATTTAACACATTCAGGATGAATCCGTTGTTGAGGGGTATGGGATTGCCGCTCACATGGGTGTAAACAAATACGGCCCGGTCTTCCTTGGCCGCACAGGTTCCGAAGAAGTCGGTGAAATCGTAGATGTGCTGGATGCTCGCGGGTATCGGACTCGGCGGTACCGGCCCGCCGACCGGTATGGTGGTGGTCGTGCCGTCGTCCCAGTCGATGACGAAGGAATCGATGGAGGATGTGAACGACTCGTCCACCGTGATTTCGACGCACAAGTCGAACATCGGGGATGCCAGGCAGAAATTCTGTTGGCCGGTACATGTCGATACGGTGGGTTCGCTTTGTGCAAACAGGAACGCAGGTGGGAACCACAAGAGGAAGGGCAGGAGGTTTGGTTTTTTTGTTGGCATATTTTGGGTGTCTTTTTCTTGCTTCCCAAAATAGGCATTTTTTTTAATTCGGCCTATTGTTTCGACCTGTGCCCCTGAGAGTTTGTCCCTGGTCTTAAAAAATGACCGGCTACCTGGCCCGAATCCTGCTCCCCGCAAACCGTGCAGGCCGGCAAGATATCGGATCCGCTGCACGGACCGCCCATTTCCACAACCGGCCGGTCAGTCGGGGCAACTTTTACCCGTTTTGGGCTGGAAACCACTTCTCCGATCCCTCCCTACCGCCGGGAACGCCGTTCCAGCACAATCGTACAGAACAACCCGATGTACGGGTGCAGCGGCTTCGACCACCGTTCGAAGATTTCCACAGGTTTCGTCAAAAAGGACGGTATCAAGGACCAGCGGGACAATCCCCCGGTCAGGAGGTAGGTGAATGGACTGTGGTACTGTATCGAAAGGATGGCGAGATCGGGAAACCTTTTCCGGAACCTGGCGACATCCCGCTCAAAATAGATATACGGCAGGGCCTGGTTGGAATGGGTCAGGGGCCGACCGGCCTCGATTTCCCAGCCGCCCCGCTCGTCGAAAGGTTCATGGTGGAACCGCTTGTAGATGAAACGGCCCAAGGGAGAGTTTGCCGGTTCCACCATGACGACCCTGCCGCCGTCGGCCAGGGTCCGGCTGGCCTCCTCCAGGAACAGGGCGGGGTTCGGTATGTGGTGGAAAACATTCAGGAGCAGGATGCACGCCAACGATCCATCCGCAAAAGGCAGGCTTTCCGCTGAAAAGACCTGGTCCACGTCCGGCAAGGGCAGGATGTCGGAGGTGATTGCCTCCGGCAATACTTCCCGCAGAAAACCTCCGCCGGAACCGAGTTCCAGGCAAACGCCCCGACCCGACCCGATTGATGAGAATTGCGCCCGGAATGTACCATACATCCTTTCATACCACCTCCGTAGCATGGGTTTTTGCGCGATAACGGCCCTGTTTCGGCGGGTGGCCCGGACCTCTTCGGCGTAATTGGCCTGTTGCATCGTTTTATTTGTGCATTTGCTTTTGAGGAATATCGGTCACGTCGAACCCGGCGAAGGTTTCGAAGCCGGCCTTTTCCCGCCGCGAGAAGACCATACCGCCGGCTCGGGGCTGCCCTCCTCAGCGAGCCCGGCACCGGCTCCCATTCCATGCCAGGGCCAAGGTAATGGAAATCGCCGGTTCGCAAAGCCCCTCGACGTGGAGGATTTAGCGTATATTTGACCAAGTGCCATTGGTATGCCCTCCGGCTGTGCACAGCCGGCATCCCGACCGCCCATACCGGTCCGGCATCCGATCGGCAGCCCTCCACCAACCACCGCCGCATGCCCACCGGATACATCCTGTTGCTGCGCTTGTCGCTCCTTCCGCTCCTTGTTTCGCCCTTTTCCGGACGCGGACAGACCTACACTTCCTTTTTCAGCGGAAACACGACCGATGTGGTCGGCACTCCCACCGGCGGCATCTGCCTCATGGGCGGCGCAACGGAGCACGACCAGGCCATGCGCTGGTGGCTGGGACGGGCGGACGGCGGGGATATCCTCGTGCTGCGGACATCCGGAAGCGACGGCTACAACGACTACCTGTATACCGAACTGGATGTCCCGGTGAACTCCGTGGAGACCATCGTCTGCCACAGCCCGGCCGCCGCCCACGAGCCCTATGTATGGGAGCGGATCCGCCGGGCGGAAGCCGTCTGGTTCGCCGGCGGCGACCAGTGGGATTATGTGTCGTATTGGCGGGGAACCCCGGTCGACAGCCTGATCGACGAGGCCGTCGCACAACGCCACATCGCCATCGGCGGCACCAGTGCCGGCATGGCGATACTCGGCCGCTATTATTTCAGCGCCCAAAACGGAACCATCACTTCCGCCGAGGCCTTGTCTCATCCTTTCCATCCTTCCATGTCCGTCGATACGGCCGCTTTCCTGGCGGTCGGACAGCTGGAAAATGTATTGACGGATACCCATTTCGACAACCCGGACCGCCGGGGCCGCCTGCTCGCTTTTCTCGCCCGGCTCTACCAAATGACCGGTCAGCCGGTGAGCGGGATCGCCTGCGACGAATACACGGCGGTTTGTATCGCCCCGGATGGCAAGGCCTCGGTCTTCGGCGATTATCCGGCCTATGATGACCAGGCCTATTTTATACGGCCCCATTGCGGTGTTCCGGACCCGCTGCCGGAAACCTGCAACCCCGGCAGCCCGCTGACCTGGTTCCTGGCAGCGGAAGCCCTGGATGTCTGTCAGGTCAAAGGCACGGAAAACGGCGCGTTTTCCTTCGACCTTACCGACTGGAACACCACCGTCGGCGGCCAGTGGCTGCATTGGTGGGCAGAGGACGGGTTCTTCCTCTCCGCGCCGGCCACCGGGCCGCCGGACTGCCTCCCCTCTTCCGCCGACCCGCCGGATGTCCATCCGGGCAGTCGACTATCCGTACACCCCAATCCCGGATCCGGCCGCTTCCGGGTCTCAACCGCCACCGGTCGCCTGGATGCGGATGCCCACATCCGGGTGCACAACGCTTTGGGGCAACCTGTCCCAATCACGGTCCGTCGCAGCAATTCCATGCTGGAATTCCAGGTTTCGACAGTCTCCGACGGCTTGTTCTTCCTGTCGGTCCAGGACCGACACGGTCTCCGCAGCTGCCCCTTCCTCCTCAAACGGGAATGAGGATCGATAGGGCCGGAATCCGACTCGGGCGGCATCCCGGATCGACGACAAACACGCGGCCGGATTTAAAATCCTTCAATAAATCGGACAGCATCACGGGATTTGAATTTCGAACATATGTATTGGCGATGTCCCTTAATTTTTCGCTCCTCGGTTTCCGTTCTGTAAATCCAGCCTTGACGCACTTTCTGAAACAGTATCCTTCTTAAATAAAATTCTAACGGTCCCCCCTCCATCCCCAACAAGGACCATTTTCCCGCCACATCTGTCCGAACCCCGGAATCCAAGCCCGGAAGGGGCGACCTGCATCAGGGAAGGGTACAGACCCTCGCACGCGTCGCCTCCCCCGTCCTCATCACCCGCGTGCGCCCCGCACACATATCCGCGCATGCCCGAACCACATACCCACCACGAACCGCCTCCTATCATCCCCCCACCCCCTCGAGCGGACAGACGCTCCGCTACCTGGAAAAACAGTATTTCTGGAGCTAAAAAAGGATGTTGATCCGGCAATGGATTCGTGGGCTATCGGTTCCGGTTGTGTATGGAGATGCTGTTTGGCAGGATCATGGCCGTGTGGACCGGCGGAGGCCGGCTGCCGGTGAAGCCGGGCGGTACAGGAAGAACAACATCTTGGAAACGCAATCCCGACGCCCATCCCCAACGGCGACGATTCGAAAAAAAGGAAGACAGGGACGCCATGGTCGGTGTGGATTGCATGCCCCGCCGGGAGACGATTCCCGGCGGCTATTTCCACAGGATCGGGTATCCTGTCCACCAACCCGGCACAGGGGGTCCGTGCGGCAAGGCGAAATTCCGACCGACAGACCGTCCTCCTTCCCGGTGGCAAGCGAAATAGGTACGAACACAAGCATTACCGCTTGGTCTGCCCATTTGCCGGGAGGCGATTCCGGGTTTTTCCTGTCACCATCCCGAAAAATCGTCCCAATGCAAACGGTCCGAAGGGCTTACGCCGCTTCGGACCGTTTGCGTCAATGCGAGGGGGAGGTGGTGGGCCCGGCAAGCTGCCGGAACCTCCGGGTGGCCGGAACTCGCTTATTCCGTTTCGGCCGGCACGGCCGGTGCCTCCTCGAGGATATGCTGGTCGACGAGGATGCGGCCGCAGTGTTCGCAGGCGATGATTTTCTTGCGCATACCGATTTCCAGCTGCAACTGCGGCGGGACATGGTTGAAGCAACCGCCGCAGGATTCGCGGGCGACCGTCACCACCGCCAGTCCGTTTCGGTAGGAACTCCGGATCTTGCTATAGGCTTTCAGCAGCCGCTCTTCGATTTTCTTGCGGGCCTTTTCGCTCTTCTTCCGGAGCTTTTCCTCCTCCTTTTCCGTTTTTTCCTGGATGGCCTGCAATTCCACCTTCTTGCGCTCCAGGTCGGCCTTCTTGCCATCGAGCCGTTCCTTGGTGCTGTCGAGCGTGCCTTGCTTGGCCTCCATATTCACCCGGGCTTCCCGGATTTTCTTTTCCGACAACTGGATATCGAGCCGCTGCATTTCCAGTTCCTTGGTGAGGGCCTCGTATTCGCGGTTGTTCTTGACATTCTCCGATTGCTTCTCGTAGCGGGCGATCAGGGCCTGGGATTCGGCGATATTGGCTTCGTAGCGGCCGATTTCATCCTCCAGGTCCTCGACGTTCTCCTGCAAGCGGCGGAAGCGGGTCTCCAGACCGGCGATTTCGTCCTCCAGGTCGCGGACTTCCATGGGGAGTTCGCCCTTGAGCACCTCCAATTCGTCGATCTGGGAGTCGATCTGTTGCAGTTCGTAGAGACTTCTGAGCTTTTCCTCGACGGTGAGTTCTGCCATGATGGGTGGGTTGTCGCAGCGTGCCCCTGCCGGCATGTTTCGGTACCGGAAGCCGCAGTCGGCCGGCTGCTGTTATGAGTAAAGGACTGGGTTCGTGTTGATGGTTGTTCGGAGGGTGGCAAAAGTAGGAAATTTTCCAGAGATTATTTCCTCCAGCAGGTGGATGGTGAATTGTTCGCTTTCATAGTGTCCGATATCGGCGATGACAATCTTACCATCGGCGTCGAAGAACTCATGATACTTGTAATCGGCCGTGACAAAGATATCCGCACCGCTCCGGACGGCGGTGGGCAGGAGGAAGCTGCCGGCTCCTCCGCACAGGGCGACCTTGCGGATGGGTCGGCCCCGCAGGGCGGTGTGCCGGACCACCGGAGTTTGCATCCGGACCTTCAATTGCGCCAGGAAAGCCGATTCCGGTAATGGTTCGGGCAGGATTCCGACCACGCCGAGCCCTACCCGGGGATCTTGCTGCGAAAGCGGCAGCTGTTCGGCCGGTCCGACGGCCGCCCCGCCGTCGCGCAGCAAGGACAGCAGCCGCGGAACCGAACCGGCACCCGCCGTGGCCTCCAGGCGGCACAGCTCCCCGTTTCCGCCCGCCGCTACCGGCGTGGAAAACACCGTCCCTTCGGGCAGGACGGACTCCCAGGCGGCCGCCAGGGCGGCCGCCTGCGTCGCCGGCACCGTCGCCCGGATGAGCTGCAGCGGTTCGGAAGGCGACAGCACCGTCACCTCCTCCAGCCCCAATCGCGCCGCGATGCGCGTATTGACACCGAAGTCGTACACCTTGTCCAGGTTGGTGTGGATGGCATATATGGCGATATCCTCCCGGATCGCGCGAACCAGCGCCCGTTCGACATAAGTCCCGCCGCTGAGTTTCTTCAGTCCCCGGAAGACGATGGGATGGTGCGCCACCACCAGGTTGCATCCCCGCGCGGCCGCTTCCGCCACCACGGCCTCCGTGGCATCGAGGCAACACAGGACGCCACGGACTTCCGTCCCGGCATCCCCCGTGATCAAACCCGCATTGTCGTAGCTTTCCTGATATCCGGGAGGGGCGATCGTCTCCAGGTAGGACAGGACGGACTGGATGGTCGGCATATGATTCTATTGGAAGCGGCGGACTGCAGCCTGTCAACGGATGCCGCCGACCGTCATATCCGGGTCGTAATCCCCGGTGATGACCGGCGTCTGCCGGTTTTGTGTATAGGCCCGGACCTGCCCGCTGATGTAGTCGTACAACTCCTGGACGGTGATGAGCTTGTTCTGGTCCGTGTCGGCCTCCCCTTTCAGCCCCCGCAGGAGGAAATGGCTGAACACGCCCCGACGCAGGCCGCTGCTCTCCAGGGAGGTTTCCTCGGACTTGGAGGACATGATGAGCGCCATGCCGGCTTTCGCCTCCGACAGGGTGCGGTAGTAATCCTCGAGGACATTGCGCACCGTCCCGCTTTTTTCCGCGATGGACATCAGGCTGCCGGAATGGCAGGCATCCGCGATGCACAATTTGTACTTGGCCTGGGATTCCCCGAACAGCTGCCGGATCTCCTCATGTTCCAGCTTGTTGTTGTAGCCGTTGTAATCGATGGGGAGGAAAGCCCCTTTGAGGCCGTGTCCCGAGAAGTAAAGGATGACGAGGTCGTCCGGCCCGGCCTGCCGGAAGACGTCCTGCATGGCTTCCCGGATATTGTTGGCGGTGGCGTCCTCATTGATCAGCAACCGGATATGCTCATCCTTGACGGCCCCGCCTTCGGGGCTCTTCAGGAAGGAATGGTAGCGGTAGGCATCGTCGTCGGTGTAACGGAGTGCCGGCATGTGGTTGTAGTCCGCGATACCGACGATGACGGCCCAGGTCTTGAAATTCAGGGCCCGCTGGACGGCCAGGTAGGCCTCCGGGTCCACCTCCGGGGTTACGGCCGGCAGGGTGGGTACCGGCTTCTCCTGGCCCATGAAGTTGCCGTCTTTCCAATATCCGGCGATTTCGGTTCCGTCCGACAGGTAAAAGGTTCCTTTGCCGCTGAAGTTGCCGTCGGACCACTCCCCGCGGTAGCGGCCGCCGTTGGAATAGTAGATGATGCCTTCCCCGTCTGGTACCCCGTTGCGGAATCGGCCGCTGTATTTGGCGACGGCATCCTTGAAGACGTAGGTCCCGGTGCCGTTGTCGCAATCACCCTCCAGGCAGCCGACCACATCCTCCGCAATGACCGGGTTGCCGAGATACTCGCCGTCCCGCCATTCGCCGGAAATGAAGGTGCTGTCCGGATAATGCAGCACACCTTGCCCGTGTGGGTGGCCCTGGCGGAATGCGCCGACGTACCGGTTGCCGTTGACATAGGTGTAAATCCCGTTCCCGTCCGGCTTTTCCGCCGTAAAGGAACCCTCGTACTTGCTGCCGTCGGGATAGGCATACAGCCCCTCCCCTTCCTGGCAGTCGCCCGCCAGGCATCCCGACTGGACCTCCTCCACTGCCGCCGGCACTTCGGGGAACAACTCCACGATCGGTTGCCCCAGTGAATCGATGGGGACACCCATGCGCCAGCTACCTTTCCACTGGCGGCCGTCGGCCAATGACTTGATCCCTTCCCCGTCCGGATACCGGTTGGTCCATTGCCCCCGGTACTGGCTGCCGTCCGAATAATAACAGGTGCCGATCCCGTTTATTTCGCCGTCCTTGAACTCCCCGATGTAACGCGCCCCGCTGGGGTAGCGGTAGATGCCGGTCCCGTTGGCACAGTTGCCGGAGATGCACTGGGCATCCAGCCAAAAAGGCAGGGCCAACAGGCACAGGATGGGGAACAGGCGGGTGGGCGGAGGATGTCCTGGATTCATCGGGCGGTATTTTGACATGGTGGAAAAGGTCTATGTACGTATCAACGCGAAACTAGGATGCGTGTTCGCAACGGGCGGGAACAATCCGGAGGTCCGTATATCGAATAAACCCCGGCCGGGGCGGGCTTATTGTTCCGTAAGGCCGGAAAATTAACGGGGCAGGCGGACCGGGCCAAGAAAAATGGCAACGGGCATCATCGGCCTGCCCATACAGGACCGGTCCGTATCCGGCCGGCAAGCGGGAGATGCACGACGCGGCCTCGGAGGCTGGCACCATACAAGCTGGCACGGTTGCGGATCATATCCGTCCGTCTTCCTATCTTTGTTTGCCAGCGCCTGGCAGGAAATGCGGTCGTGACCGGAGAATAGATTCGGGAGCACCGCCCCGCCAGGCATCCAAATCCTCAGCACGATGGAACTGCGCTATTACAACGACCTGGACTACAGCAAGGTCAGGAAACAATTCGCCAAGGTCACCGAACAACTGAAAAAGGGGGACTTCCGCAGTGCCGATGTCCGGAAGATGACGGGCACCGGCTACTACCGCGCCAAACTGGACGACGAGAACCGCCTGCTCTTCAAGTTCGCACGCCATGAAGGGCGCACCTACCTGCTGCTGCTGGAGGTCATCCACCATCACCGATACGAGGATTCCCGTTTCCTGCGGGGTGCCCCCGTCGACGAATCCAACGTCCTCCCCCTCGATACGCCGGACCTGGTGGACGAAAAGGATGTAACCAAACTTCCTTATGTCAATCCGCATACCCCGCAATTCCACCTCCTCGACAAGGTGATCTCCTTCGATGACGACCAACAGGAACTGTTCCGGATCCCACCGCCCCTCGTGGTCATCGGCTCCGCCGGCAGCGGAAAGACCGCCCTGACCCTCGAGAAAACCAAAACCCTGCGCGGCCATATCCTGTATATCACCCTTTCCCCCTATCTGGTCGAAAACTCGGCGACGCTCTATTTTTCCCATCAGTACCGCAATGACCTCCAGGACATCGACTTCCTCTCCTTCCGGGAATACCTCGAGACCATCCGCATTCCCGCGGGCCGGGAACTGACCTTCCGCGATTTCGACGCCTGGTTCTCCCGACACCGCAACACCGTCAAGATCCGCGACAGTTACAAAGTCTTCGAGGAATTCAAAGGCGTACTCACCGGACTGCGCGTCGACCGGGAATACCTGTCCCGCGAGGAATACCTCGCCCTGGGTGTCCGACAATCCGTCTTCATCGGTCCGGAACGCGAACAGGTGTACACGCTTTTCGAAAAATACCTTCAATTCCTGGAGGAAAACCAACGATTCGACCTCAACATGGTAGCGTTCCGGTGGCAACCGCGCTGTCAACCGAAATACGATTTCATCGTCGTCGACGAAGTCCAGGACCTCACCAACGTCCAACTATTCCTGATCCTGAAATCATTGAAGAAAAGTGGCCAATTCGTCCTGTGCGGCGATGCCAACCAGATCGTCCACCCCAATTTCTTCTCTTGGTCCAACGTGAAAACCATGTTCTATACCCAAGAGAACCTGGACCATGAAATGCGCATCCTGCGGACCAATTACCGCAATTCCCCCCAGGTGACGGACCTCGCCAACCGACTGCTCAAGATCAAGCATGCCCGCTTCGGCTCCATCGACCGGGAAAGCACCTTCCTCATTGAGGCCGTGTCCGCCAAGACCGGGGAGGTCGTCTGCCTGCCCGACAACCAAAAATTCACCCGGGAACTCAACCAAAAAACCGGCAAATCCGCACATTTCGCCGTCATCGTCCTGAGCCAGGAGGACAAGGCCGAAGCCCGGAAAGTCTTCCAGACACCGCTCCTTTTCTCCGTACAGGAAGCGAAAGGCCTGGAATATGAAAATATCATCCTTTACAACTTCGTATCGGGCAAGTCGCGGGAATTCATCGAAATCGCCCAGGGTGTGACAACGGCCGACCTCGAAACGGACGAACTGCGCTACGCCCGTTCCCGCGATAAGACGGACAAATCACTCGATGCCTTCAAATATTACATCAACTCCCTGTATGTGGCCGTCACCCGCTCCGTCCAGAACCTCTATGTCCTGGAAAACACCCGCAAACACCCGCTTCTCGATTTGTTGGGCCTCGTCGAAACCCGCCAGCAACTGGACCTGACCGTCCGACAATCCTCCCTCGAGGATTGGCAAGAGGAAGCCCGCCGCCTCGACCTGCAAGGCAAGAACGAACAGGCGGACCTCATCCGCCAACAGATACTCGGTACCCAAAAAGTGCCCTGGACCCCGATTTCCCACGAGGAATACCTGCGCCTCCGGACCGATGCCCTCGACCCAAACCTATTCAACAAGAAAGCGAAGGACCGGCTCTTCGAATTCGCCCTGGTCTATAACGACCTCCCCGCCATGACGGAACTCTCCCGCCTCAAGTACCGCCGCGCCGACCGCCCCGAAGCGGAACGCCACATGACCCTCCGCCGGATTTTCGCGCCCTACTTCGCCGATGATGTCGGGAAGGTGTCCGCCGAGATCCGAAAATACGGGACGGATTACCGCGATGCCTACAACTTGACCCCCCTGCTGGCCGCCCTCCGCACCGATGCTCCGAAAATCATCGATTTCCTGCTTCGACAAGGTGCCGAACGGGACGTGGCCGACAGCCAGGGGTTCAGCCCTTTGCTCATCGCCCTTCAACAGGCCCAGACCAAGGATGCCTACATGAAATCCCGGCTTCCCGTGCTCTACCCCCTGCTTTGCCCCGATTCGATCCGGGTGAAAATCGACGACCAACTGGTCAAGATCAGACCGCGTAGCGCCGAATTCCTCCTGCTCCATCATTTTATCGTCTCCCAACCGACCGTCCTGTTGGAAAAAAAACCAACGCAGGACTTAGGTGTCAATATGGACGACATCTCCCGCGGATGTAAGGATTATCCCGATACCATCCTGCCGGCTTTCCGTAAGTACCGCACTTACCTCAATTCCATCCTCGCCAAGAATGAAAAGGATCGGGAGGACCCCTACAACAGGAAATTGTTCCTCCGCACCGCCCGCGGCCATTATGTCCTCCACCCGGACCTCGAAATCGCCGTATCGGACAGCCGCTGGGCCAATGTGTACGATATCATGGGCATGGAAAAAATCACCCCGGAACAGAATCGGGAACGAAAGGAAACGGCAAGGCGGCAGGAGCAGGAGATCCAACGGAAGGAACAATACCTGGCCTTGGCCGAAGCGGAGAAGAGACGACAGCAGATCCTGAGGGATTTCGAAAAACGGTGGCGGTTCTGAATGCCTTCGCCGGCCCATTTCCCGCCCGCTTCCCCATGTTGCCGATCAACGGAACAACTCCGTCGGCAACCCGGCCCGGATCCGGTCCTCACCTGGTCCGGAACGCTCGACGGTGATGCGGTCCGGGAACAAGGAGAATATCGGGAAGGAACCTGTTTCGGCCGATGCCGTACCCGCCCCCCGCAGCAACAAGGGGATGCCCCGGTCCCGCCCGAACTCCCGGGCCCGCGACAGTTCCGTGATCGAACCCAACGGATGGCCGCTGATATTGGTGCTGGTGCACAACGGCGCCGAATAGGCATGCCCGCCGAACAGGGCCGGCTCCGCCAAGGGGCCGAAACTCGCCTCGATTTCCCGAAACAACCGCCGCCAGGGCCCCTCCGGTGCCAACAGCCCCTGGTGTCGTCCGTGCCGGACGACCGGCGACTGGAAATCCGCCGGTCCAACCGCCACCCGGATGAAAGCGCCTGTAAACCGCCCGAATGCCGCCACGTCCGACAAGGCGGCGGGTAAGCCGTCGGGATCCGCCAGCCGATGGAACCGGTCCAACTCGCCGATGGCCGTCCCGTAGTTCTTTCCCGGCAAACGCATTTTTGCCCGGTTCAGGGCGGCGATGCCCCGGGCCGTGGATGGCGCCAACAGCACATAGACCGCCGGCATCTCGATCATCAGGATGCCGGAAGGACCGTGCAGCTGATACAGGGCCAACTCGATGGCGTGGGCGTCACCCACCGGAATTTCCTTCATGTCCTGTCGCAATTGGTGACTGTCTCCCGACCGGGGGAGGACTGGCTCCCCTCGGCCGGACATTAGTCGCCAAGGTACGGAAAACGAATAAATTACCGGCCGGACATGCCTACGGAATCGAGAATTCGCCTTATCTTGACGGAGTTACCCTGATGGTATCGCCCTGCTACGGCATCCACGCCCCTCGGCGCTGCCGCCGGGAGTGCGCCCGTCGTGTCGAAGCGGCAGCATACACAAGCCAATACCCATGCGAAGCAACTCGTTCCGGCGCATCTGCGGCCCCACCCTGCTGATGTTGGCGTGCTCCCTGCCGGGAAATATTTTCCGCTTGGCCGCCCAAAATACCATCCATCCGCCCCTCCCCGCCCATATCCGACAGCTGGATACCCGGGACGGCCTGGCGGACGACATCGTGAACGCCATCACCACCGATTCCCTGGGATTCTGGTGGATCGCCACCAATGACGGCCTGCAGCGGTTCGACGGCCGGTCCTTCCTCACCTTCCGACACGCGACGTACGACTCAACCAGCCTGCCCGACAACCAGGTACTGGCCCTGTCTCCGACGGCCGACAACGGCCTCTGGGTGGCAACGGCCGACGAACTCTGCCGATATGACTCCCGGAGCCACCGTTTCACACCCGCCCGCATCAAAGGCCGCCCAATCGTCGGCGTTTATCCCGCCAGTTTCTTCACCGATTCCTACGGTATCCGCTGGATGGTCACCACCACCGTCGGCGGCTTGTACCGCCTGCTACCGGGAGCCACCGAATGGGAACAGCTGGAAATGCCGCCCCTCCTGGTCATCGGAAGAAATGTCGTCGAAGATGTCCGTACGGGAGACATCTGGTTCAGCACCTACCAGGGCCTTGCCTCGTGGGAACGCCGCAGCGGTAGGGTCCGCCACCCGGGTACGGACCCAGACCCGCTCCTGCTCCACCTTAATTTTCCAGGAATCACCAACTTACAAACAGACCAGTCGGGTAACCTCTGGGTGCAGACCATCCGCAATGGGAACCAAAGTAAAAAACTGCTGACCAACCTGTACAAGTGCTCGCTGTCCGACCGGGAAATCACCCCCGTTCCCAGCTACCAGGACTTCGGCGAACCCTTTCTCCGGACCCGCGACGGACGTATCTGGTTCTATTCGATCGACCGGTATTCCCTCCTTGCCCTCGACCCAGCTTCCCTCCGACTGGACCAATACCCCTTTTCGGCGGACAGCGTCCACCTCGACAACCGGGATATCCGCATACGCTGTATGCACGAGGATCGGGAAGGCAATTTGTGGATCGGCACGGCCGGGGGCGTCTTCGTATTCAGCGGACACCGAAATCCGATCGGCCTGACTACCGCCCGGCGGAACTCGGATTTCATGTTCTTCCCGCTCTCGATTTTCGAAACTGACCGGAATGAAATCTGGGTCGGCACCTTTTTCAACGGCATCCATGTGTATGACAACGCCCTCCGGCTCCTCCGGAAAATCATCCATCCGGACGACCACAACGGCGACCCGATCCGCACGGAGCGCAACTACAATGCCGTCTGGGCTTTTTGCGAGGATCAGGCAGGCAACCTTTGGGCAGGAGGGCAGCACGGCACGGTCCGATGCTTCCGGCCCGACGGCACCCTCCTCCGGCAATGGCGGCCGGATTCCTTGCGCAACCATACCATCCGGACCATGGAACGCGACCGGGAAGGATACCTTTGGATCGGAACCCACAACGGTCTGCTGGCCCGGATGGACCCGGCCGACGGGCGTATGCGCATCGTCCACGACATGACCAAAATAAATCCGCTGGCTGTCAAGACACTTCAGATACTCCCCGATCCGGACGCGGACCGGCTGTGGGTCATCGGCTCCGACCGGCTGCTCGATATCCGGAAGGTTGCCGGAACGGAAGGCCAGGAATCCTGGAACACCGTCACTTATCCCGCACCGACAGGAATCGGGTACCACGTAGGGCTGGAACTGTCCGCCGACAGCCTCCTGCTGTTCGGGGAAGGTATCCATCTGTTCAACAAACGGACCGGCACGGTGACCCGGGTGCCGGCCTCGGACAAACTCCCGAACCAGATTATCTACGGTGCCGTCCGCATCGCCCCGGATTCCTACCTGCTGGCACTCATGAAAGGTATGGCAGTCTGGCACCCTTCGAAACAGGTCGCTTACCCCCTGGGCCACCGGAGCGCCGGACTGGGCTTCGAGGAAGTGGCCCAGCATAATTTCCGGCTCCTCCGCGACGGCCGCCTGCTCTTCGGCAGCAGCATCCCGGGTCTATACTCCGCAGATACCGCCGCCTTGCTGGCCCCTCCCCGGTCCCTTGACCTGGTAATCACCGACCTCCGTATCCAGGACCAGCCACTCCGCTTGCCGGACGACCGCAGCGAATTGGTGCTGCCCCGGGGTTACAACCTGCTCACCATCAAATATGCCTGCCTGACCTGGAATTTCCAGGACCAGATTGGCTTCAGGTACCGACTCCATGGGTATTCACCGGACTGGGTGGACAACGGTTCCGTGCAAAGCCTGACCCTGGCGGGATTGGCACCCGGCCGGTACCGGCTGGATATCCAGGCGGTCGACCCCTCCGGCATGACCGCCTCCGCCATCCGCTCCGTTTTGCTGTACCTGCCCCCACCCTGGTATCTCGGTTGGCCGGCCAGGATCCTGTACGCCGGGCTGGTTGTCCTGTCCGTCCTCGCGGTGTACCGTTTTCAATGGAAACGCAGGACGGAACAGGCGGAAACCCGACGCATCCAGGAGTTGGAACGCTTCAAATCCCGGTTCTATACCAATATCACCCATGAGTTCCGGACACCGCTGACCTTGATTTCCGGTATGGCCGAAAATATCCGCTCGAATCCAGACCGCTGGCATTCGGAAGGCCTGGACATGATCCGAAACCATAGCCGTCGGCTGCTCCAGCTGGTCAACCAACTGCTCGAATTGTCACGCCTGGAAAATGGTATCCTCCGGCATAAGCCCGTACAGCAGGACATTGTCCCGACACTGAAATTCCTTTTCGACAGCTTCGTCCCCGCCGGACAAGTCAAAGGGCTGGACATGCGCTTCCTACCCCCCGCCGACTCGCTCGTCATGGACTTCGATGCCGAATTCCTGCAACCTGTGATTTCCAATCTATTGTCGAACAGCCTCAAGTTCACCCCCTCCGGCGGAACGGTCTCCCTGACGGCGGAACTGTCCACTAAAAAAGGCAGGCTTGCCTCATCTTCGGTACGGCCTTCGGCGAAAAGACAGGGGAATTACCTGTCCATTTGCATAGCCGATACCGGGATTGGGATCGAGGCGGAACAACTGCCCTTTGTCTTCGACCGCTTTTTCAGGGGGAAAACGGCGGCAGGGCTGCCGGAGGGATCCGGCATCGGCCTTTCCATCGCTCGGGAACTCGCCAAGGCCATGGGCGGCGAACTGCAGGTGCGCAGCGAATCCGGCAAGGGTACGGTATTCGAATTACGCTTGCCGGTCACCCGGGAAGCCCCCCTCGCGCCCCCCGCGCCGATGGCGGTCACCACCCTGCCGCCGCAGGATTTGGCACCGGTTGGGGACCAGGAGGCTCCTCCGGTCAACGCCGCCACCCATACCCGACAGCCTGGTTCGAATCCATCCGTCCCCCTGCTGCTCCTGGTCGAAGACCACCCGGATATGGCCCGGTACACCGCAGCATGCCTCGACAACAGGGGGTACCAGTTGTTGACGGCGACGGACGGGTTGCAAGCCCTGAACCTCGCCGGTCAACAGATTCCGGACCTGATCATCCTGGATGTCATGCTGCCCGGACTGGACGGATTCGAGGTATGCCACCGCCTGAAGTCGGACGAAAAGACCGCCCACATCCCCATCCTGATGCTGACGGCCCTGGCGGACCGCGACAGCCGGCTCCAGGGCGCCCGACAGGGTGCGGACCTCTACCTTGAAAAACCCTTCGACCCGGAGGAACTGACCCTGCAGATAGACCGCCTGCTGGCGCTGCGTCGGCTGTTACAGCGGCATTATCGGGCACAGGCGGGACTGGAGACCGCCCGCGAAGCCAAAATGGATGCCACGCCCATCGTCCCGCCGACCGACCCTTTTATCGAAAAGGTCCTGGAAAGTATCCATGCCCAACTGTCCAACGAAGGCTATTCCGTTGAACAATTGAGCCGGGAGGTGTTCGTCAGCCCGGCCCAACTAAACCGGAAATTGAATGCGCTCCTGGGTATTCCCGCCGGGCAACTCATCCGGCATGTACGCTTGCAGACCGCGGAACGGCTCCTGTCCGACCCCCAACGGTCCGTCGCGTCCATTGCCCTGGAATGCGGCTTCGGGGACGCCTCCTATTTCAGCCGACTTTTCAAACAGGCTCGGGGGATGCGCCCTGCCGAATGGCGAAAAAAGGCTTTGTCCGAAAGGACGCAAGGTTGAACCCTGCCCACCACAAGAAGCGGTTCGCATCTGACCGGGTTTGAGGGAGCCTTGCAGCGCATGCCGGCGGCATAGCTACGCGGTGTGTGTCCTGTACCCCATCGTCTTTGCAAGATTCATCCAAATCAATCTCCATCCTCCCCGAATGACAACACCAGCTCCCTGACCTCGCTTTCCGACAGGCGGAAGATCGCGGCCAATGCAGGGATGTCCAGACCTGCCGCATGGGCGTTCCGCACAGCCAGGGCCAGCTGCTCCTGCTGCTGTCGGATGGTTTGGTCCTTTTCCGCAACCTGCCGCTCCAGTTCCTGCAGTTCCGCCACCACTTCATCCT
>CAZNLJ010000045.1:0-3093 GCA_964573725.1 uncultured Saprospiraceae bacterium | reverse complement strand
TCAGGTATTTGAACACGACGTCGTAAATGGGGTTCGCGATTTCTATCATGGCTTTTTTTTGGTTTTGATACGACCGAACATCGTATCTGCCGGGTGGCTCTGACTAAATTAAGTCGTGCGATGGGGAAAGAAGAAATTTTCTTTTGAAAAAATGATTCCCGGCAAACAAAAACGTGTCCTGTTGGTTGATATCTTCCTTTTGACCGCGCGAACATTACATAAGCCTACGGACTCGGTCCCGACCTTTCACCGCTTCCGTTGACCGCATTCCGGTCAAAAGAAAATGTGCAAGTCCGACAGTGATGGCAAAACGGCATCCGCAAGACAAGTATTGCGCATCCGGTTCCGTTTGGTGCCGAATAGTCCGAAAGCGGAGATGTACCGTCCATAAGCATGTCAAAATGAACCAAGGATAATCCGCCCACATGAAACAGCACTACCCGCTCGCCATCTCCTTGCTTCTCCTTACCGCCGGCATTTCCTGCGGCAAGGTCGACACCGTGGAATTCAAGCCCGCTCCTGTCATACTCACCGCCGAAGGCCCCCTTTTCGAAGGCTCCAATACGGCACAAGGCGTCCTGGATGGCGCCGAACTGGAGGACTTCCTCCGCCGGGAGGGTCATGCAGGCGCAGCCCTCGGGTCGGCGAGACTGGTCGCTGTCCGCATCTCGACATCAAACGATACCCTCACCTTGGACGACATCGACGGAATAACCCTGCAATTGGCCGCTCCGCAGGTGGATATGCAAAATGTCGCCGTACTCAACCCTGTCCCTACCGGACAAAATAGCGTCGACCTCCGGGTGGCCGCCGAACAAGAACAAATTGCCAGCCTTATCCGGCAACCTGCCCTCACCTTCGTAGCCGATATAAACCTGAAGAAAGATATCGAAGCCGATGTGAAGGTGATATGCGCGTTGGTTTTTGAGCTGGATGTGAAAAATTGATTCCACCCGGCTCGGCCACCGACCGGAACCCTGACATTCAACCCAAAACAACCCTATTCCGCCTTGCCTTTTCAGAAAAGTACTGAAATATACCAAACAACACAAACCAAATCATGCCATGCAATCCAGACACATCCTCTCCCTGCTGACACTCCTCTTTACCACGCTGCTCCAGGCCCAGACCGATTCCGACAAGCTCATCGGCATCTGGGAACCCAGCAACGGCAAAGCCCGTGTGAAAATCGAAAAAATCGCCGACAAGTATTACGGAAAGATCGTGTGGCTCCGGGAGCCCATCGACCCGGTGACCCAGTCGCCGAAAGTGGACAAGAACAATCCGGACGAATCCATGCGGACCGTGCCCTTGAAAGGCTACCGGATGCTCAAGGATTTCGTATTCAAAGGCAACGGCGAATGGGCCGACGGCACCATCTACGACCCGGAAAACGGAAGCACCTACAGCTGCGTCATCAAACTCAAGGACGGCAATACGCTCGACATCCGCGGCTATGTCGGGGTGAAGGCCCTGGGCCGCACCGATGTGTGGAAACGCCTGGAAGCGAGAAAATAAATCGACACGAAATCCGGCATGATGAAAACATCCCCCCTGTGGCTCCTGCTGCCCTTCCTGCTGCCCCTTGCCGCAACAGCCCAACAAAAAGATACCATCGCCCTCGATTCCTTTGAGGAGGAGGAGGATTTCAGCCAGTATGATGACCTGGGTTTCGCCGACGAGGCCGCCCGGCGTTATTGCAGCCCTAAGATACTGGACCTGAGCCCCAATCGCTTTGTATCCATAGGCTGGGACTGGCAGCTTCCCTACTCCGCGGAATTCTCCGACATCGGTGATTTCGCAGTCGACGAATCACCGGCACCGGCTGAAAAAGCGGATTTTCGGACGACCCAAGGCCTCCGGATCGGCGCCAACATCCCCCTGGTCTCGCGCAACAGCATCGTATGGCAGATGGGGGCCAACTTCTGGAACCTGGATTATTCCGGAGAAATCCAACAGCAAAATGCCCAGGCGGCATACTTGACCGACCGCCTCTTGGCACGGGGCCTCCGTACCGCCGGTGTCAACACGACGATTTTCAAACCGCTGGGGGAAACACGCTTCCTGTTGTTGCAGGGCTCCGCCGACCTGAACGGCGACTACAACTTCGAGGAATTCCAATCGCTTCGCTACCTCCGATATTCCGGCGCGGTCATCTGGGGCAAACGCCCGCATGACCGCCTGCAGTGGGGCCTGGGCCTGGCCCGCACTTACCGGGTAGGGGAATTGAACTATATCCCGGTGGCACTGTACAATTGGACGGCCCCCAACCGAAAATGGGGCACCGAAATCCTGTTCCCCGCCCGAGCCCATGTGCGCCGTACCTTCAACCCGCGCAGCCTGCTGCTCATAGGTTATGAACTGGAAGGACAAAGCTACCGTTTGGGCAGCCTCTCCGACAATGTTCGTAGCCTCGAAATCCGCCGCGGCGAAATGCGCGCCCGCCTGGAATACCAACGCCGACTAGGCGGTTTCATCTGGCTGGCCATACAGGCAGGATATCGCCATGACTGGTCCTTCCACGCCGACTACCTCCCCGACGACGGCCGGGAGTTCTTCCGCGGCTTCTTCGGCGACCAATCCTATACCATGCTGAACACACTGACGAATGCACTTTATGTAAATGTCAGTGTGAACCTCGTAAGCCCTTGAATGCTAAGGCTGTTCCATGGAATTACATCGATACAGGGGGTATTGTTCGGAGCGCCGCATGAGAAAGGCTTCGGGAAACTGGTGTCTTCGGTAAATCATCCGATTCGGATGACGCACGACCCGTTAGTTTCGTACCTTTGTCCAAAGCACTCCCCCCGCCCATGCCTAAAAAACTTCCGCTCGGCCTGCAGGATTTCCGCAAAATCATCGAAAACGGATTCCTGTATGTGGACAAGACCGAACCGCTCTTCCGCATCGCATCCAGTCCGGGCGCGTACTTCCTCTCCCGTCCCCGCCGCTTCGGAAAGTCCATCACCGTTTCCACCCTGCAAGAACTCTTCAGCGGAAGCCGCGAACTCTTCCGGGGATTGTGGATCGAAGACCGCTGGGACTGGAACAAGAAACACCCGACCATTCTCATTACGCTGACCTCCATCGGCT
>CAZNLJ010000044.1:0-36258 GCA_964573725.1 uncultured Saprospiraceae bacterium | reverse complement strand
CAGTTCAAACACCCAGTCCAAGCCCACCCCAGTCCAATTTTCCCTGCAATTTACCCAACCCCATCCCAGTCCATCCTTTAAATCATATGGAAATCCAAGTCCAAAAACATTCCGGAAAGGCGGGAGAATGACGAAACAGGCCGGCCCACCCTCGCGGACGGGCGTAGGTGCCCGGCGGCAGCGGGTGGGTCGCCCGATACCTGATGTAGGCTTCAGCCCAATTTCATGCGGAAGAATGCGAGGGTACGCTCCCAGGCCAGGGCGGCGGCGGCGGCATCGTAACGCGGGGTGCTGTCGTTGTGGAATCCGTGGTTGACATCGGGATACAGGTGGGCGGAATATTCCTTGTTGTGGTCTTGCAGTGCGGCGGCGTAGGCGGGCCATCCTTCGTTGACCCGTTTGTCGAAGGCGGCGAAATGGAGCAACAAGGGCGCCGCTATCTGCGGCACCTCCGCCAGGGGAGGTTGTGTGCCGTAAAAAGGTACCGCCGCCGCCAAGGCCGGCACCCGAACAGCCATCATGTTGGCCACCCAGCCGCCGAAACAGAATCCGACCACCCCTACCCTGCCCGTACTTTCGGGAAGGGTGCGGAGGTAGTCGAAAGCCGCGATGAAGTCCTCGAGCATCTCCTCCCGGTTCCTTTTCGCCTGCAATTCCCGCCCGGCGTCGTCGTCGCCGGGGTAGCCGCCCAGCGGACTGAGGGCATCCGGGGCCAGGACCAGGAATCCAGCCAGGGCGGCCCGGCGGGCGACATCCTCGATGTAAGGGTTCAGTCCCCGGTTCTCATGGACCACGACAATGCCCGGAAGCGCTCCCGTCGCAGCCCGGGGTTTCGCCCACAAGCCTTTGATGCGGCCGCCTCCCTGCGGGGAATCGTACTCGATGTACCGGGTTTCGAGCCGCGGATCCGTCGGCGCCACTTGTTGGGCCGCCGCATAATCCGGCAAGAGGGAGCCGAGCAGGGCGGGAACGGTCACCCCGCCGACGGCATACCTTTTCAATCGCTCGATGAACTGCCGCCGGTCGAGCCGTTGGTGCACAAAATCATCGTAAAGGTCAAACACTTCCTGCCGGATCTCGGCCTTGTCCAGTTTCTTCATTGCGCTTCGATTGGTGTCGTAAAGGAAGGGTACCGGCCGCGACGGATCCGGACCCGCGTCCCGACGAATATACGAAATCTTACGCTATTCCAACCGGCACGCACAGATGTCCTCCCGCTGCCGGTGATGCAGACCGGCCGGTTCCTGCGGGCCGGTTCGCGGCCTGTCCACCGCTTCGCAGCGGGGCCAGGTCCTTGGTTTCCGGACATTCGACGATGTACAGGGATTTTCTGGCATCCGCGATTTCCTTCGGTCCGTTGAAGCGGAAGCCAGGGGACCAGGCCGGGGACCGGGTTGTCCGCGGCGCAGCGAGGGGTCCGGGGCCGCTTTCCCGGTCCCCTGGCAATCCGGCCGCTCGGCGTGCGGCCGGCAATTGGGCCGACCTACCAAGCGGCGGAAAAAAGGAAACCGGAGCCGCTCACTCCGGCAGGACCAGCAAGGGAAGGGGCGGGGAGAGAATCCGGCCGGCGGCATCGGAAAAAGTCACGACATAATACCCGGCCGCCAGGCCGGCCAAATCCAGGGTGTCGCCCGGTTCGGCCTGCGCCGACCGCCGGATCCGGCCGGTGGCATCCTGGATGCGGACGTGGACACCCGCTGCATCCGCCGGGCCGGACAGCTGGATGTGGCGGGATGCCGGGTTCGGGAAGAAGCCCCATCCGCCCCCTGCAGGTCGTCGCACATCCCCGGCGCGGGTCACCGCATCCGCTTCACAGCCGGTACGTCGGGCGGCGTCGAAGCGCCTGCGGGCCGGGATGGTGCCGGTGCCCAAGCTGTTCGGCGGACCGATGGCGCCGGGGGCCAGCCCATATTCCATCAGCTGGGCGTCCGGGCCGGGAAGGAAGAGGGAGGAGACCGCCACGCTGCCCGTATTGGCCGGCAGGAGGGTGCCTTTCACGTTGTTGCCCCATTCGAAATGGTCGCTGCCCTGGAGCAGGTACAGCCCCCACCACAGGCCGGCGGCCGTGGTTTCGTTGGCAATGAACAATTGTCCGTCGGAAGCCGGCGCCGGATTCATGAAAATGCCGAAATGCTCGGCCCGGTTGCGGAAGAAGGTATTCCCCGGGCCATTGATGCCGTGGGAGTTGTCGATGACGATATTCTGGATGATGTTGCCTTCGAACAGGTTCAGGTAAGGGTAATTGCCGTGCAGGACGAGGTCGCCCGCCGCATCCGGGGGCAGGCCGGTCTCCGTCCAATAGGGGTCGAGGGAATAATTGTAGGCCAGGACATTGCCGTTGGCGCCGGCCTGGAGCAACATGGCATGCCGGAGATGCCGGAAGATGTTGTGCCGCACCAGGCAGTCGCCGGTGCGGAAGGCGAGCACCACGCCGTAACCCTGGCCGCCGCCGCCATAGCGGAATGCATCCTGGAAATGGCAGCCGCTGACTTCCACCTGGCTGCAATTGTCGAGGGACAGGTGGGCGAAGTTCGCCCGGCGGGAATCGATGTCGCGGACCCAACACTCCGCCGCTCCCCGCAGCAGCAGGTTGCTGGTCTGTGCATCGGTGGAATCGAGGCGCTCCAGGGCGAAACACTCCAGCCCGCTGAACCGGACCGGGACGGTGCGCCGGATGCGGGGAAATTCGTCCGTCGGCATGTCCCGCCGCATGGGATGGCGCAAATGCAACAACTGGCCGTCGACGGCGGTGATGCGGTTAAGCTGGCCGGTACTTTGCTGCGCCCAGGCGGAGGTGACAAGGTGGCCGTCGTCGGATTGGACCAGGATGTAGTCGCCCGGCTGGAAAGCGACGGAATCGGCCACCGTCAGCGTCAGGTCGTCCTTCTCGACAGCCTGCAGGATGGCGACCGGTGGTCCGGCGTCGACGGGAGCGGCCAGGGAGACCAGGTGGCCTTCCCCGCCGAGGTCGAACTGCATCAGGGTGCGGTCGGATCCGGCCCCTTTCAACACCTGTCCGGCATGGAGGGAGATGGGTTGATGAATCTGCACGGTATCCGCCGGCAGGAAGAAGACGGTAGGTGTCCCGGCGAAACTGTCCAGCACCGCCTGCAAGGCGGCACCGGCGTCCGGGCCGACGGGCGGCCAGTCCAGGTCGGACAGGAAGACGGTGTCATAGGCGGGCCGCGGCTCCACACATCCTGCGGAGGTCCAATCGGTCATCCGGTCGTAGGGCAGGGTCTGCGCGGTGGCGGAGCATAACCCGAACAGGCAGCACAACAAGGTCGGGAAGGTCGGTGACATGGGTTCCGGATATGGTGCGCCGGGAGGGGCGGCGCGATAGGAATATAACCGGAATCCGACAATTAACGTTCCAAAGTCGACGTAAACGGTATCGACGACCGGGCATCGTCCGGTGCCGGGAGTTTGCCTGCGGCAAGCTCCCGGCATACCGAAGCGGATATCCGGGTCTTACAGCCGGAGTTCGTTGGGTCCGGCGTGCAGGTCCCACTGCCGGCCTTTCCAATGGAAAGTCCCCGCCGTATCCGGCGGGAGGTGGATATCGGCCTTCAAGCGGCCGGCCTCCGCTTCGTAGCGGACGCGGATGGTTCCGTTCGGATGCGGCATTTCGCCGCCGACGGCGGTGATCGGACCGAGTTGCGGTGCGATTCTGACACGGGCGAAGCCCGGCGCCGCGCTGTCGATGCCCAGGACGATCCGGAAAATTTCGATGTTGGGGCTGGAGCCCCAGGCATGGCAATCCGACCGGGTGGTGTGGATGTTGGAATCCTCCGCCCAGGTCGTCATCCCCATGTCGATGTTCTCCCGCCATTTGTCGAGCCATTCCAGGTAACCGTCGCCGAGGCCGTTGCGGGCCAGGGCCTGGTGGAGGTAGTACTTGAAATAGATGGAAGCGGGTGCCAGGGACGTATCCGCCCGCAGTTTTTCGGCGATGGCGGGCCGCTCCGCCTCGGCGGGCACCTCCGCCAGCAAGGCCAGGGCATTGGTGTGCTGGGAGAAGCGGACCTGCCCGGCATGGTCGGCGAACAGCCCGCGCCCCGGGTTCCAATAGGCATTTCGGACCGCCGTTGCCAAGCGTTCCGCCTCCCGGGTGTAGGCCGCGGCATATTCCGCACTGCCGAAATGCGCCTCCATGTCCGCCGCAGCCCGGTAGGCGAGCAGCAAGGGCAGGTCGACGAGGGCGGAACAACCGTCCGCGCCGGGCTTCCGGATGCCGATGAGCCAGTCCGGATCCCCTTCCACCCAATCGGTGAAGTTCCACCAGGGCAAGTGGCGGATCCGGCCGTCCGCCTGCCGGAACCGGGCGAAATAGGACAGGATCGCCCGGACACCCACGATCTTTTCCCGCACGAAAGCGGTATCCCGTCCGTACATCATGTAATCGTGCACCGCACCGACATACCACAGGGAGAACGGCGGTATATACTGGGGAATGGCCGTGGGTGCCCGGCTCATGGTGAGTCCCTCGGTTTCCCGGGAGCGGTCCACCTGGTCGAGGAAGTTCCTGACCAGGCGGTCGTCCCCGCTGTTGTACAGGCTCACCAGGGCCTGGATCCGGCCGTCGCCGATGTATTGCAGCTGTTCGTAGTAGGGGCAGTCCATGTAGGTTTCGAAGGCGCACAGCCGGGCGGTGCGCCAGCCGATGTCCAATATCTTTTCCAAGACCGTGTCGGCCGTCTCCAGCCTTGCCCGGCGCTCGAACGGATAGCCGGTAAAGGTCCCGTAGATATCGTGCAGGAGCAGGGGCTGGTCTCCGGTCCGCACCGTCAGCTGCACATACCGGTAGGTGCGGAACGCCAAGGTGGTGAAGGCTTGGCGGTCCCGGCCGTCGGACAGGAGGCTGTCCTTCCGGCCGAGGAATGCCTTGCCTTCGATCTCATCCCGGTTTCCCTTTCCGGGATAGTCCTCGAACAGGGCTTCCGCATACTCCAGGGTCAGGGTGGCGTCCTTACCGCCGCCGAACCGCAGGTGGAGGTAGGCATTGGTAAGGTGGGACTGGTCCAGGAGCAGGCGGCCGACCGAATTCGGCGGAAAGCGGACGGGGACTTGCGTCGCCGGAAAGCCGGCCGGAACCGACACCCCTTCCGCCCGGCGGACCGCTGCGAAGCGGTGGTCGGACAATTCCATCTGCGGGAGGGGGGACGGCACCAACATCCAGGCGTTCGGCTGCCCGAATCCGACCCGGTACTTTTCATAAGCCGGCAGGAGGGGCCGCGTGGCGGCCCAGCCGCTGTCGTCGTAACCGAGGGTATTCCAGCCGGGTACGGTCCGGTGCATATCGACGTATTCGCCGGGACCGGCCACGTAATAAGCGTTAATGACGACCGGAATCGGCGCATAGGCGCTGTCCCGGCGGCACTTCCAGTTGTCGCCCGTGTGGAGGACCTCCGCTTCCGGACACATCCCCATGAGCAGGAAGGCGGTCTGGTCCGAAACATTGGCCACCGGGGTGTAAGGTCCTTCGTTCCAGACCTGGGCGGCGACCAGGTTGGTGCCGGGCCGCAGGTAGGGGGCCAGGTCGACCGTCTCGTAGTTCCAATGGAGCAGGTCCGAACGGGCCGGCCCCAGGGAGACCAGTTGTTCGTTGACAAACAGCTTGTACCGGTTGTCGGCGGAGACCCGGACGGGAAAACCGGCCGGGACGGTTTCCAGTGTGAAACTTTTCCGGAAATAATACACCCCATAGTCATGTGGACGGATATCCGGGCCGGAGACCCACTGGGCGGGCCAGCCTTGCGTCAGGGTCTTGTAGGTAAAGTCCTCCTGGGCATGGGCGGCCTGGGAAAGGAGGAGGAGGGCGAGCGTCCAAAGCGGACCGGTCAGGATTCGATCTGGCATTGTGCGGATATTATTCAGAGGAAGGCGGGTACGCCGGCGTTGCCGCCAACCTTAGCCCAATTCGAAGCTCGTCACGCCGAAGACCTTATCCAGGTCGATGGCGGGCTGCGGCCCGGTGTACATGCGGGCGGTCCCGAACACCTTGGCCATGCCATGGCGTTCCGCCAACCCGACGGCCGCCCGGTTGGGCTCGGGCGTATCCAGGTATATGCGGGTGTCCGGTTCGACAAAGCGGCAGACAGACTGGAATAATTTTCCGGCCGTGTCGGCATCATCGGCGAACAAGGGCCCGATCTTATATCCCGAGCGGCAGCGGCGGATGACGCCATAGCCCAGGACCAGCCCGCCGGCATCGACGGCGGCGCAGGCATAGCTTTCGGGTAAGGCCAGCCAGCCGGAGAGAAATCTTGCCCGGGGCACCGGAAAAAGTGCGGTGTCGTATGCGAGCAAAGCTCCGAAAGGCAGCTCGGACACCGGAACGATACCCGGCGGGAGCCCGGCGACGGCAGGGGCCCGGCCTTCGTAGCGGAGGTTGCTGTAGGCCCACCGGAAACCCGATTTGCGATAGTTCTCCTGCTGGTCCGCTACGCCGTCCAGTCCGATGTTCCGGGTACCGAGGTACGCCATGGCGGCGCACCAGAGCTGCCAGCCGTAGCCATTGCCCCGGTATTCCGGGCGGACGATATAGCAGCCGATGAACCCGAAGGTGTGGTCATAGGCCACCGCGGAGATGCAGGCGACGGGCTCCCCGTCCAGGCAGCCGACCAGGAAGCCGTCGGGGTCGGTCGCATGGAAGCAGGCGGCATCGTGCAGCCCGGGGTTCCAGCCTTCCCGGGCGGCCCATTCGACGGCGATGGTGTCCACTTCGGAAGGGCTCATCGTACGGATGGAGAAATCGGACTTGGATTCCATATGATTTCAAGGATGGACTGGGATGGGGTTGGGGGGATTGGACTGTGTTGGTCTTTGGACTTGGATTTCCATATGATTTCAAGGATGGACCGGGATGGAAAAATTCCCCCCTTCCACCCAACCCGACGGAAACAAAAGCCCTGAAAGGGCGACATTCATGTGCGAGAGGTGCAGCCCCTCGGGGTTCGACAGACACCCGGGATTCAACAGACACCCGGGGTTCAGCACTCCCTCGCCCACTTTTGAGCGGGTATTTGCACCGCCTGCCTATTCGGCTGGGATTGATTGATTCATTTTGCAGGCATGGATGGGAGTAGAGGCCGGGGGCATCCGGAAGCAATGGATTTGGTGTAGCGGGTGGGCTGCGGGAAAGCAACCGGGGTGGCGAGCCTTGTGTTCTTGGGGTGCGTGGAGTTGAACACAGCGCCAAATGTGTGACCTCAACAAACACCGTGCGGTGAAATAAAAAGAAGTAGCCCCGCCAGGACTCGAACCTGAATCTAAAGTTTAGGAAACTTTCGTTCTATCCCTTGAACTACGGGGCCATTGGACCGGACGCCGCTTCCGGCGGCCGGGGAGCGCAAAAATAACGCATTCCGATCATTTCACAACCCTTAGCCGCGGAATTGCCCTAAAATCGAGCGGACGGCCGGCAGGTAGGATTTTCCGAACAGGTTGAGGTGGACCAACAGGTAGTACAGCTGGTAGACCGGCATGCGGGAAAGGAAGCCGGGCGCCAAGGGATACGCCGCCGCATAGGCGGCAAAAAACCGGGGTGGGAAGCCCCCGAAGAGGTGGGTCATGGCCAGGTCCATTTCCCGGTGGGCGAAACAGGCGGCCGGGTCGATGAGCCAGGGTTGCCCGTCGGGCGGCCCGAACAGGCAGTTTCCGGACCAGAGGTCGCCATGGATCAGGGCGGGCGGTTCGGCGGGACAGATCTCCGGTAGGCGGGTACAAAGTTGTTCGAGGTCGCCGAGGTTCGCCGCCGGAAGCAGGCCGGCGGCATGGGCTGCCGATGCCTGTGGCCACAGCCGTTCCGCCCGGTAAAAATCCGCCCACCGGTCGTGGTGTCGGTTCGATTGCGGCAGCGGGCCGATGAAGTTGTCGGTCTCCCAGCCGAACCGGGCCTGCGTGTGCCGGTGCAAGGCCGCCAGGCCTTGCCCGAGCGCCTCCCAGGCCTGTTCCCCCGCCGGCTGTGCCCGGAGAAAGGGCAACAGGATGTAGCCGGTACCCGCCGAGGTGCCGTACGACAGCACTTCCGGAACCGGCAGGGCGCCGGCCGAACGCAACCGGTCGAGGCCGTCGGCTTCCGCGACGAACATGGACCCGGCGTCGGCCAGGGTATTTGTCTTGAGAAAAAAAAGACCGCCTCCGCGTCCTTCCACCCGGTAAGCCCGGCTGCTGTCGCCGCCGGCGACGGGTAGCAGCCGCCGGACGGGCCCGCCGATCTGGCGTTCCAGGTGGGTTCTAAACGGCTCCGTCAGGGGAAAATCCGGTGTCCTACTCATGGCGATTGCGGGTGTGTGGCGAGCGAATCCGGCTCCAGGACGGGCACCGGCCCCGTAAAGGTAAGGTAGGGGGCCAGCCGGTCCCAATCCGCGGCCGAAAATACCGGCCCGACAGCCTGCAAGTCAGCCGGACCTTGGAAAGGGCCGTGTTGCTCGCGATATCGGAAAAGGACGGTGGCTTGCAGGTTCGACAAATAGGGATGGGCCTTGAGTTCCGCCAGGTCCGCGGTATTCACCGGCAGCGGCCGGAAGACCGGGGAGGGAAGCAGTCGGGGCAGGATCCGGCGGAAGACGCTGTCCGGCAATCCGTAGGTCTCCCCGACCTGTCCGGGGTGGGTGAAACCGCCGAGCCGGTCGCGGAAGCGGACAATCCGACCGGCATAGCCCGGCCCGATACCGGGGAGCAGTTGCCAGTCCTCGGCGGTGGCGCGGTTGATGTCGATGACGGCGGCGGAATCCTTCCGCGGGAAAGTGCCGGCCTGCCGGAATTCGGAGCTTGGCCGCCGCGCCGCCGAATCCGCCGGAAAGGCATGCGCGGGCTTTACCGTCCGAAGGGCCGTATCCAGGCGGATGAAGGGCAGGAGTTCGGCGAACAGCCGTTCGTCCATGCCGTAGACGCGGCGCAGATCGTCGGCGCGGCGGAACACACCGCCTTTCTCCCGGTAGCGGAGGAGGGTGCGGGCGGTGGAAGGACGGAAGCCCAGCCGTTCGAGGGCGGCCTGGTCCGCCGTATTCGGGTCGAAAGGAAAGCGCTCCGGCGGGCGGGTACCCGGCGGGGCGGCTTGGCCGGCTTCCCGCGGGGTGGAGACCGCCGCGAGGCTGTCCCAGGAACGGGCCAGTGCCTGTACGGCCCGGATATCGACGGTGGTTTCCCGCTCCAGGAACGGATCGAGCAGGGCGGGCAGGACCAGCAGCAGGAGGCAGAGGACCACCAGCACGAGGCTGGCGTTCCTTTCCCGGCGGGTGTAATAGAAATAATCGACGAGTCGGAATCGCTTCATGGTTTTCGGGGTGGGGGGTGAAAAACGGCGGGTTACGCCGCTAAGTGGTCAATATAAGGGATTTTGACGTAACCTGCCACCGCTGAGGTCGATTTCCGACTGCGGCAGGGGCAGCAATTCGTGTTTTCCGGGAACGAAGGGTTTGCCGAGCGCCTGCATCCGGTCGGCGGCAAGCCCCCAGCGGACGAGGTCGAACCAGCGGTGCTGTTCCATGGCCAGTTCGATGCGGCGTTCCCGGCGGATTATTTCGCGCAGTTCGGCGGGGTCGGTGGTGGTGACATCCGGGAGGATGAAGTTGTTGCTGCCGCGGGCGCGGGCGCGGACCTGGTTGAGAAAAGGCAGGGCCTCGGCCGAGGCGCCGGTCTCATTCAGCGCTTCCGCCGCCAGCAGCAGGATATCGGCATAGCGGAGCAGCCGGAGGTTGCCGGGGCCGTTGTCCTGGAGGCCGGGATGGTCGGGCACCCAGGCCTTTTGGTTGTAGCGCTCGTTGAGGATATCGGGATTGTCCTCGACGATGGTGGAGCCGTCCGGCAGCACTTCGCCGACATAGATGATGGTGGCCTGCCGGCGGGGGTCGCCCGCTTCATAGGCGGCGACCAGGTCGTCGCTGGGCCGGTTAAAGCCCCAGCCCAGGTTGGGAACGCCGCGGACCCCCTGCACCATGTTGTAGGGGGTGGCGCCGGGGCCGGCCACGGCGGCCTGGATGGCGACGGCGCCGATTTCGAAGACACTTTCGCTGCCGTTTTCACCGACGGGCAGGAAGTTGTCGGCATAGCGGGGCAGCAGGGTATATTCCCCGGACTGGATGACGGCCAGGCACTGTTCCGCCGCGGCGGCGAAATCCTGTTGCGCCAGGAGGACCTTGGCGAGGATCCCGCGAGCCGCCCCTTGGGTGGCCCGTCCCAGGTCGCGGTCGGCATAAGCGGATTTTTCCGGCAGGGCGGCGACGGCCGCACGCAGGTCCGCCTCGATTTGGGCATATACCGCCTCGGCGGGGCTGCGCTCCTGGGTGAAGTACTGGTCGGAAGCCAGGGTTTCCGTCAGCAAGGGGACATCCCCGAACCACTGGACCAGGCGGAAATAGCACAAGGCGCGGAGGAAGCGGGCCTCCCCATCCAAGCGGTCGCGGAGGGCGCCGTCCATATCCACCGCAGGCAGGTTCTCAATGGCCAGGTTGGCGCGGAAAATGGTCTGATAGTGGCCGGCCCAGGCGGCGGCGAAGGCCGGATTGGTCGGGTCGAAGGTGAACTCGTCAAGCTCGAGCATATAAAGCGCGTCGTTCGGCGTGCTGCCCTTGTCCGCATCGTCGCTGATGATGTCGGTGAGCCCCAGCCAGGGAAAGGCGGACAGCTCCCAGGTCCGGAACTTGGCATAGATGGCGTTGACGGCCTGGACCGCCTGTTCCTCGTTTTCGAAGAAAGTGTCGAAGGTCAGCTGGCCACGGGGGTTGCGGTCCAGGAACTCCTCCCGGCAACCGGCGAGGAGCAGGAGGGCGAGCGGCAGCGCCGCCAGGAAATTGCGGGGACGGATGAGTTGATTCATATCGGTCCGGTTGATGTCCCGCGGGGCGGGACTGTTGGAAAAAACGGTTTAGAAATTGATTTCCACCCCACCCTGCCAGGATTTGGCGATGGGATAGCCGCCGGTGTCCAGTCCGACCTCGAAAGGATTGCCGGCGTTCGCGAATTCCGGCGAATAGCCGGTATAAGCTTGTCGGGTCCACACGTTGGTACCGCTGACATAGAGGCGGAACTTGGCGATCTTCACCCGTTCCAGCCAGTCGGCGGGCAGGGAATAACCCAGCATCAGGGTCCGCAGGCGGAAGAAGGAACCGTCCTGTACAAAGCGGTCGCTGACGCGGTAATTATGGCCGCCGTTGGTGATACGGGGTTCGGTATCGGAGGGCCGGTCGGGGGTCCAGCGGTCGATGACATGTTGTTCCCAGTTGTAGACGCCGAAGCGGAAGGTTTCCTTGGCGTTGAAAACCTGGTTGCCGTGTTGGCCGAAGAAATCGGCGGCGAGGTCGAAGCCTTTCCAGTCGAAGGCGGCGGAAAAGCCGTAGGTGAAATCCGGGATGGGGCTGCCCAGGTAGGTCCGGTCGGCGCCGTCGAGGACGCCGTTGCCATCCAGGTCGGCGAAGCGGAGGTCACCGACGGATTCCCCGCCCAGGCGGGGCAAGGTGTTGAGTTCCTCCTCGGATTGGAACACCCCGGCCGTCCGGAACCCGTAGAAGGCGCCGATGGGGAGTCCGACGACGGTATGGGTGGCGGGTTCCCCCTGGAGGAAGGCGGCGAAGATTTCGTTTTTCCCCTCCGCCAACCGGACCACCGAATTGGTGACGGGAGAGAAGATGGCGCCGAGCCGGTAGGAGAAAGTGCCGGAGTTCCGCCAATTCAGGGTAAAATCCCAGCCTTTGTTGCGGACGGCGGCGGTATTGACGACGGGGTCGCCCTGGGAGCCCACGTAATCGGGGATGGGGACGGCGGCGATGATATCGTAGGTATAGCGGTTGTACCAATCGGCCTCCAGTTCCAGCCGGTTGTCGAAGAGGCCCATTTCGATGCCGACATCCGTCTGGCGGGCGGTTTCCCAGCGCAGGTCGGGATTGGCGAGGGAGACCAGGGTGGCGCCCTGGTTGAGGGCCTCGTCGGGGCCGAAGACCGCATAGAGGCCACCGGTCACCGCCCCGGTGCTGGGATAGCCGGCGGCGGAGGCCTGGTTGCCGATGATGCCGTAGCTGGCGCGGAACTTCAGCCGGTCGAAGAGGCCGAGGTTTTGGACAAAGGCTTCCCGGCCGGCGTTCCAGCCCATGCTGACGGAGGGGAAGGTACCCTGCCGGTTGTCGCGGGTGAAGCGGCTGGATCGGTCCGACCGGAGGGAGAGGGTCAGCAGGTACCGGTCGGAGAAGGTATAATTCAGGCGGAACAACAGGGAGGTGAGCGCCTCGTCGGCGGCGCCGCCGTAGTTCTGTTGGGTGGTGTCGTTGCCGGCGGAGAGGTAGAGGAGTTCGTCGGCCGTACCGGGGAAATCCTCGCGGCTGCCGCCCAGCCATTCGCGGTAGCGTTCCTCCGCGGTATAGCCGGCGAGGGCCTGGAGGCGATGGCGGGGCCATTCCCGTTCGAATCGAAGGGTCTGTTCCCAGATCCAGTCGCGGTTCCGGGAGGTGCCGGCGCTGAGGCGGTCGAAGCGGTTGCGCTGGGAGGGGCTGACCTCGAAGGCCGGTTCGAAGTATCGGCTGTGGCCGTCGGCGCGGTCGAAGCCGAAATTGGAGCGGAAGGTGAAATGTTTCAGGAAGCGGATATCGCCGTACAGGTTGCCGAAGAGGCGGTCGTTGGCCGAGCGGTTGTTGCGCTTGTAGAAAAGGTCGGCGGCGGGGTTGGCGACGGCCAGGCCGAAGAAAGTCGGGTCGGAGAAATCCCCGGTGGAGTCACGAACGGGAAATACGGGGGGCATCCGGTAGGCGGAGGCCACCACCCCGGGGGCGTTGTCGCTTTGGCTGGCCGCATAGGCGATATTGCTGCCGAGGCGGAGCCAGTCGTTGAGTTGGTATTCGTTGTTGAGGCGGAGGGTGAGGCGCCGGAAGCCGGATTCGCGCAGGATGCCGTCCTGCCGGAAATAGTTGCCGCTGAAGTTGTAGGTCATGCGGTCGTTGCCGCCGTTGGCCGACAGGGTGGC
The DNA here is from genome assembly GCA_964573725.1 of uncultured Saprospiraceae bacterium. GTDB lineage: Bacteria > Bacteroidota > Bacteroidia > Chitinophagales > Saprospiraceae > UBA6168. The sequence continues at coordinate 23,303 of CAZNLJ010000044.1, read as the reverse complement.
GTTGGTCAGGGGGGCGGCGCGGAAGATTTCATCCTGCCAATCGGTACCTTCCCCGAGGAGGGAGGGGTCCGGATAATAGGCCTGGCCGCGCAGTTCGTTGTAGACCGTGGCGAATTCGGCGGCATTGAGCAGGTCGATGGGGCGGGTCAGGGACTGGGTCCCCTGGTGGGCGGCGAGGGAAACCACGGCATTTTCACGCGGCTTACCCCGTTTGGTGGTGATGAGGATGACCCCGTTGGCACCGCGGCTCCCGTAGATGGCGGTGGCGGAGGCATCCTTGAGGACTTCCACGCTGGCGACATCCTGGGGATGGACGAAAGAGGCGTCGTAAGTGATCATGCCGTCGACCACATAGAGGGGGTTGGCGTTGTTGAGGGTCCCTGTCCCGCGGATGCGGACGACGGCGCCGGCGCCGGGTGTGCCGGAGGCCGGGGCGACATAGACGCCGGCGACCTTCCCTTGGAGGGCTTGCTCGACATTGGCGACCGCCACCCGTTCGATATCCTCCTGTTTGACGGAAGACACGGCACCGGTCAGGTCGCTTTTCTTTTGGGTGCCGTACCCGACGACCACCACCTCCTGCAGCAGGCGGCTTTCCTCGCCGAGCCGGATATCGAGGACCGCCTGGCCGGCGATGCCGACCTCCAGGGGGGCGTAGCCCGTATAGCTGAGGACCAGGACCGCATCCTCGGCTGCCACCACCAGGGAATATCGGCCGTCCAGGTCGGTAACCGTCCCGTTGATGGTTCCCTTTTCCAGAATATTGACTCCGATGAGCGGGCTTCCGTCCGATTGGTCCGTGATGGTTCCCCGAACGGAGAACTGGGCCGTACCTACCTGGCAAAGCAGGGTTACCCAAAGGAGGGAGGAGATGATCTTACGCATATGATTTTTTTCCTTTCATGGTTTTGAAACGGAAGGTCCCCCGAAGCCGCGGTTTCGTGCTCCGGGGAAGGCCGCAGGTATTTGCGGGAAAAAGAAGGCAGGCATGGGGCATCCCGACACCAAGCTGTGTCGGGATGCCGCCATGCCTGCCGGGTCAGCGGCGGAGGCCAGGCGGGATGCCTGTTTCCGAAAGGGCGGGAACCCTTCCGGCGGGGCGTTTCCCGCTTGCGCGGACGGGCGCTCCGGAGCCGGCCTTCCCACCGGCCGGGAGCCGTACCGGGCGCATCAATGCTTGACGAACCGGGCGTTGGCCACCAGGCGGCCCAGGCGGTCGTACCCGGCGACCACGTACAGGCCGGCCGGGAAGGCACCGAGGTGCAGGGAAGCCTCCGTTTGGTTACCGACCATGATGGTGGCGACCGGTTGGCCCATCAGGTTGCGGATTTCCAGGCGGTTGGCCGTACCCAGCTGCCGGACCGTCAGCAGGTCGGAGGCCGGGTTGGGGAAGACCTGCAGGGCGGCGGGCGCCGCAGGTGTCTCGAAGGTGTTCGTGAAACTGCAGGAGCCGCCCTCCAGCTGGATATCGTCGAAGAAATAGGTGACGTCCGCACCGGGGATATTGACGATGTCCCAGATCAGGGTGACCCGGCGGTACTGGCCGTCGTCCGGCAGCGGATTGGGGGAAGCCGAGAAATCGAAGGTCAGTTCCTCCCATTCGTTCGCCTTGGTATTGGCCACGGTATTGTCGCCGGAGGAACCGGGCGCACCCGGGTTGGCCGGATTCTCGAGTTTCATGGTCACGCTGGCCACTTGCGGGGACCAGATCTTCATCTTGACCAGTTTGGTGTTGCTCAGGTCGATGTAGGCCGGCAGGTCGGTGTACATCCCTTGCCAGGGCTGTCCGCTGGAAGCCTTTTCGACGGCCTTGCCGACCTTGGCGCTGGTATTGATGCCGGAGGGGTCCGGGTTGTCGATCAGTTCGAATTCCCCGTCCCCGTCGTTCGGGAAGTAATTCCATTCGAGGGAGGAGAAAGCGGCCTGGTCGAAGTTCATGATACAGCCGTCGAAGGGTGCGTGTTCGAGGGCGAGGTTGTCGATGTAATAGGTTTCCACGGCGCCGGCGTGGTCATTGCCGCCGTTGAAGAAGAAGCAGACCCGTTGGTGGTCCAGGCCGGCCTGGCCGGAGAAATCGGCGGAGAGTTTCTGCCATTCGCCGGGGGTGGTATAATCCGTCCAGACCTCCGCGGCCGGGCTGCTGCCGCCTTCCAGCTTGAGGAGGACGGGGGCGGCCTGTTCAGCCAGCACCATGATGCTCAGTTGGTTGAACACCTCCAAGTCGATGGTGCCCGGGAAATTGTAGCAGAGGGCGGCCCAGGGTTCGTTGGGCTGGTCGTCGTATTGGCCCACCTGGATGGAGCTATTGGTGACGGAAGCCACCGGGTTGGTCACGACGGACAGCAGGTCGGCGCCGTTGGCGGGTTCATAGTTGCGCTGGCATTCGAAGTCGTCGATGATATTGGTGAGGGCGACGACCCCTTCGCAGGGATCCACCGTGGAGAGGCCCTGGACCAGGTTGTCGAAGAAGAACATGGCGCCCGGTTCCGCGACACCGGGGTTGAAGAGGATGTTCATGCTCACCCAGTCGGTGATGCCCTGGTAGTCGGAGAAATCGAAATTGACCGTTTCCCAGTTGCCGGGGTCCTGGAGGTCGCGGGTGACCTCCTTGTTGCCCTGGGTGGCGCTTTCCAGCTGCAGGATGACGGAGGTGGCCCCGACCGGAGCCCAGACATCGAGGTTGTACTGCGGCTTCTGGGAAATGTCGATGATACCGGGCGCCACGGCGGACAAGGTGGAGAAGGCGGCCGTACCTTTGGTGTACTTGCCGACATTGGCGGAGGTGTTCACCCCGGCGGGGGCGGGATTGGCCACGATGGCGAAGGTGCCGTGGAGGACCGTCTGCTGGTCGAGCGGTTCCCAGGGCAGGAAGCCGCCGCTCTCGAAATCCTCCAGGACGGTTTCCGTCGGTTCCGCCCAGCGGATATCGTCGATGAAATAGGTGTCCCCGGGTTCGGCATCCTGGCCGGCATTGAAGAAGAAGACGATTTTCCGGTGGCTGTTGAGCGCTTCCGACCCGAAGTCGACCGAATAATCCAGCCACTGGTTGGGGGTGGTGATGTCCACCCACACCTCCTTGGGTGCGGAGGCGCCGCCTTCGAGCTTGAAGAGCACCTGGGTGGCCTTCGGGGACCAGATCTTGGTATGCAGCTGGTTCTTGACGCTCAGGTCGAGCGGGTTTTGGTAATCGATGAGCAGGGCGGCCCAGGGTTCCCCGACGGGATCGTTGTAGCGGCCGACCCGGGGGGAGTTGTTGATCGGATTGGGGGCCGGGTTGGGTACCGCCTGGAGGCTGTCCCAGCCGTTGACATAAGTGGCGTTCCGGTTGCAGTCGAAATCATCGACCATATCCGGGTCGGGCGTGACATTGGCACAAACCCCTTTGGGGGTGGCGCAAAGGTTGTCGAAATAATAATCGTCGGCACTGGTCTCCACACCCGGGTCGAAAAAGAGGATGACCTTGGTGAAGCCGGTGTTGGCGGCTTGTTCGGAGAAATCGAAGGTATAGGTCTGCCAGGCGTTCGCCAGGCCGATGTTGCGGATTTTCTCGACGGCGCCGCCGGTCCCTTCCAATTTGAGGAGCACCTGGGTAGGGGCCGTCGCATAGATGTCCAGGGAGAATTGGTTCAATACGCTGAGGTCGAAAGGCTGGGTGCTTTCGGCGAGCAGCAGGCTGTAGGCATGCATGCCCGACTTGGTGTATTGGGCGCAGTTGTCGGAGCTGTTGACGCTGTTCGGGGCCGGGTTGGCGACGGGACCGTCGAAGGCGCCGTCGAAAGCCGTCCAGGTCAGGTCGCTGCCCCCTTCGAAGGTTTCGTAGCAGGCCTTCGGTTCGTAGCCGACGATGTCATCGAAGTAGAACGTACCGGCGATGCCGGGCAGGAAGCTGTGGAAACTGATGAGCACCTTGGTCAGGCCGGTCGGGTTGGCGGCACCGGCCGTCAGGTCGAAGGAATACTCGACCCACTGGTTGGCGACGGTGATATCGCGGAACATCTCCACCGGAGCGCCGCTGCCTTCGAATTTCAGGAGGCACTTGGACGGGGCGACCGGCGACCAGATCTTCACCTTCACCAGCCCGTAGGTACCCATATCGGCCGGGGCGGACAGGTCCGCGATGGCGAAATTGAAATCCGAGGCGTCGTTGGTGGTATAGGAACCGACGAAGCCGCTGGTGTTGATGCCGGTCGGGTCGGGATTGGCCACGACCCCGTCGTAGGAGCCGTTGATGCCGACCCAGGGGAGGCCGGCGGCACCTCCCTCGAAATTCTCGTAGGTCACCTGCGCCTGCAGCGTCTGCAGGAACAGGCAGAAGAGCATGGTCGCGCGTAATGTGTTCGTCATACTAATGCATTTTAGCGGTTGAGGAATAAAGTTTATGTACACCGGGAATCCTTCCCGGAGATTACCCATCCGAACGGCCCCGGCCCCGGAGACGGCTCAGCCGCCGACCTTGACCCAAGGCAGGCTGCGGACACCGGCCGGCCCGACCAGTCGCACGAAATAGAGGCCGGCGGGCCAACCGGCCGTTTCCAGCGTTATGGTCCGGACTTCCCCGTCGGCGGGGAGGACTTGTGCCGAGACCAGCGGCCTTCCCTGCGCATCCATGACCGACAGGGACCAGGGGGCCGCCTCCGCGGTGGCCAGGACGACCGTCAGCCGGTCCATGCCCGGGTTGGGGAACACCCGCACCGTGGCGGCGGGGGGATCCGCCCGGCCGTCCAGGTCCGTCAGGTCTTCCGCGAAGCCGATGGCATCGAGGGCCGGCTGGATTTCCGGATTTGCCATGAAAAGGTTCCAAAGCAGTCGGGTGCGATGGTTTTCCAACATGCAGAGGATCGGTCCCTGGTCGATGGCGAGGTAGCTGTCGGCAAACCAATCGACCTTGAGGTTGAAGGCATCGTAAAAACCCATCGGCCCCCAGAGGGAGGCGCCGAGGTTGCGGTAGAAGTGCTTGAGGGCGGCCATGCTTTCGGTCGGGGTGTAGGGCATGGAGGAAAGGGCGGCGGTCGGGGCGATGGTGCCGTTGTCCTTGCCGGCGCCCGGTTCATGGGCCAGGTATCCCCAGGGGTTGTCGGAAGCGGTAAGGCCCCAGCAATCCGCCGAATAGCCGGGATTGTTCAGGGGGTTGGCGATGCAATAGGCGCGGTTGATGAGGGTATGGTGGCGGTTGCGGACGAAATAGTTGGTGAACGCATCCCGCTTGTCGCGCGGGTCGAATCCGAGGAAGGAGTAATGGGAAAAGAAGAGCGGGCCACCCAGGGAAGGTCCGACCTCCAGGGGGTAGCCGTACCAAGTGGCGTTGACGGTATAGTTCGGTCCCGCCCAGCCGGAATTCCAGAGGCTGGCCGGTACCGGATGGGTCGGGGAGGCGATGGCCAGCAGGTAGACGGCCAGGGCCTCGTTGTAGCCGCGTACGGGCAGGTTCATCTGCCAGCCGTAATTGGGGGACCAGTGCCAATACAGGACCCCCGTCCCGTTTTTCCGGAAGAAATCCCATTCCACCGCTTCCCAAAGGCCGGTGACGGCCTGCCGCAGCGCGTCCTCGTAGGGGTCTTCCGCATCGAAATAGGCGCGGGCGCAGAGCAGGCCCTGCATCAGGAAGGCCGTTTCCACCAGGTCGGCGCCGTCGTCGTATTGGCTGAAAGGCACGGTATTGCCGGTGTTGCCATCCATCCAGTGGGGGAAAACCCCGTGGAAGCGGTCGGCGACCTGGAGGAAGCTGACCAGCTGCAACAACCGGAAGAGGCCCTGCTCCCGGGAGATGAAGCCGCGTTCGATGCCCACAAGTACCGCCATGATCCCAAACCCGGTACCCCCGGTGGTGACGATGTCGCCGCTGGTGTTTCGTTCGCGGGCCATCCCGCTGACCGGGTGGGCGAAATCCCAGAAATAGCGGAACGTATACCGCTGGACCATGTCCAGGAGCGCCGCGTCGTCGGCGGGGCTGACGGCGACCGTGACCGTATCGGATACCGCCACCACCTGTTGGATCAGGTTCATGGCCGCCACATAATATTGGTAGCCGACGGGCGTGTCCCCGGGATAACCCGTGAAATCCAGCGCCGTCTTGGCGCCGACCGTTTTTACCGGCACGAACGGGCTCCCGGCGGAAGCCCGCCACAACACATACTGGGCGGGGGCGGGACCCGCCGGCTGCTCCCATCGGAGCTCCACATGGCTGTCGAAGCCCTCCGCCAGGAGCGGAAAATCCTGGGCACGCAGCAGCCCGGCCGACAGGATGGAGATCGACAGGAGGAACAGGTGGCGGTTCAGGAAGCTGGATTCGGACATGCGGATTGTGTTTGCTTATTCGGAGAACACGGGATCAGGGTCCGGCCCTTTCCGTCCGGCTCGGCGGAAAAGACCTTGTCGGCGGACCGGTTCGCCGGATTTTTCCGGAAGGTGAAATTAGACAGTCCGCCCATCCCCGCCAATTAATGTACCTCACTATTACTACACCACGGCAAAAAAAACAGCGGTTCGGTTGACGAATTGCCGGACTTTTCCAATGTTTGGACGAACAAACGGACGCGCGCGCCCGGACCGGGACCGGCGGCCGGCGGAAAGCCGTTGGGCCCACGTCCCGGCCGACCGCCGACATAACCGTTCACATCCACATCATGAATAGGATCCACCGCTACCTCCTCCTGCCCCTTTCCTGGCTGTTGGCCGCCTGTTCGGAACCGCCGGCCGGCGGTTCCGAACAGGCCGTGGCCGCCGGCTTGTCCGACGATTCCCTGTTCACCCTTGTCCAGGAGCGGACCTTCCGCTACTTCTGGGACGGTGCCGAACCCGTATCCGGCATGGCCCGGGAAAGGATCCATCTGGACGGCGTGTACCCCGACGACGACCGGGATGTCGTCACCTCCGGCGGCTCCGGATTCGGCATCATGGCCATCCTGGTCGGTATCCACCGGGGCTTCATCACGCGGCAGGAGGGGTTCGAACGACTGGCGCAGCTGGTGGCCTGGCTGGAGCGGGCGGACCGCTTCCACGGCATGTATCCGCACTGGCTGGACGGGCCGAGCGGAAAGGTCAAGCCGTTCAGCCGGTACGACGACGGCGGCGACCTGGTGGAATCCGCCTTCCTCTTCCAGGGCTTGTTGTGTGCCCGCCAATATTTCCGCGACGGAAACCCGGCCGAGCAGGCCCTGGCCGAGCGGATGGACCGCTTGTGGCGGGCGGCGGAATGGGATTTCCACCGCGGGCCCGACCGGGAGAACGTCCTTTTCTGGCATTGGTCGCCGAACCACGGCTGGAAGATGAACTTCCGCATCAGCGGATGGAACGAGTGCCTGATCGCCTACGTCCTGGCGGCCTCCTCCCCGACCCACCCCATTCCGGCGGATGCCTATCACCAGGGCTGGGCCCGCGGCGGGGACATCCGGGGCAACGCCGCACCCTACGGCCTGCCCCTGGCCCTGCGGCACAACGGGGCCGAGGCCGACGGCGGGCCGCTCTTCTGGGCCCACTACTCTTTCCTGGGGCTGGATCCGCGCGAGCTGAAGGACCGCTATGCGGATTACTGGGCACACAACCGCAACCATACCCTATCCAATTACCGCCATTGCGTCGAGAACCCCGGCCGCTTCGCCGGTTACGGGCCGGCCTGTTGGGGCTTGACGGCCAGCTACTCCACCCGGTTTTATGCCGCCCACCGGCCCGGGGAGGACCTGGGGGTGATCTCCCCCACCGCCGCTTTGTCGTCTTTTCCCTACACCCCGGCGGAAAGTACGGCCGCCATGCGTTATTTTTACGAAAAATTAGGGGACAGCCTGATGGGACCCTACGGTTTTTACGACGCCTTTTCCCAACATGTCGACTGGTTTCCGCGCCGGTACCTGGCCATCGACCAGGGCCCGATCGTGGTCATGATGGAAAACCATCGGTCCGGCCTGCTGTGGGACCTGTTCATGTCCTGCCCGGAAATCCGGCAGGGCCTGACCGGGCTCGGGTTCGAATGAACCCCGTACCGACCGGCAAGGGATTCCGCCCGGTTGCACCGGCACCTTCACGCACAAAAAATAAGACATGCGAAAGACAATCCTGTTGATGACCACCCTGCTGCAGGTCGGTATCCTGGGCGCCCAGGAAACGGACGCGCGGATCGAGGCCTTGCTGGCCCGGATGACCTTGGCGGAAAAGATCGGCCAATTGACCTTGTACACAAGCGATTGGGACGTCACCGGCCCTTCGCTCAACAAGAACTACCTGGAGGATATCCGCTCCGGCCGGTGCGGCAACCTCTTCAATGCACATACGGCCGCCTTCACGCGGGAGGTGCAGCGGATCGCCGTCGAGGAGACGCGGCTCGGCATCCCCCTGCTGTTCGGGTACGATGTCATCCACGGGCACAAGACCATTTTTCCCATCCCCTTGGCGGAGGCCTGCAGCTGGGATTTGGACCTGGCAGAGCGGTCGGCCCGGATGGCGGCCATGGAGGCATCGGCCGGCGGGTTGCACTGGACGTTCAACCCCATGGCGGACGTCACGCGGGATCCCCGCTGGGGCCGGGTGGCCGAGGGGGCCGGCGAGGATCCCTGGCTCGGCGGCCTGATCGCCGCCGCCAAGGTGCGGGGCTACCAAGGGGAAGACCTCTCGGACCCGTCCACCATCCTGGCCTGTGTCAAGCACTTCGCCGCGTACGGGGCGTCCCAGGCGGGGCGGGACTACCATTTCGTGGACATGAGCGAGCGGGTCTTGCGGGAAACCTACCTGCCGCCCTACCGGGCGGCGGTGGAAGCGGGGGCGGCCACGGTCATGACCTCCTTCAACGAGTACGACGGCGTCCCCGCCACTGCCAACGACTTCCTGCTGCGGAAGATCCTGCGGGAGGAATGGGGGTTCGACGGATTCATCGTCACGGATTATACCTCCATGAACGAGATGATCGCCCACGGCTTCTCGCGGGATGAGAAGCAAGCCGGGGAGCAGGCGATTGCGGCAGGTGTCGACATGGACATGCAGGGCGGCATCTACCAGCGGCACCTCCTCCGCTCCGTGCAGGAAGGGATCATCCCGGAGGCGGCCGTCGATGCGGCCGTGCGCCGCATCCTGGCGCAAAAGGCCGCCCTGGGCCTGTTCGAGGACCCCTACCGGTACAGCGATGCCGGCCGGGAGGCGGCGGTCACCTTTTCGGCGGAGCTGATGGCCCATGCGCGGGATGCCGGCCGCAAGTCCATCGTCCTGCTGAAGAACGATGCGGTGGATGGGCAGCCCCTGCTGCCCCTGTCCCGGACGGTCCGGGACATCGCCCTGATCGGCCCCCTGGCCGATGCGGGCGAGGAGATGCTGGGCACCTGGCGGGCGGCGGGCGATCCGACCAAGGCCGTTTCACTGCTGTCGGCCCTCCGGTCCGCGCTGCCGGAGACGCGCATCCACCATGCCGAGGGCTGTTCCGTTTTGGAGGAAGGCCGGGATGGCTTCGAGGCCGCCCTGGCGGCGGCCCGGCAATCGGAGGTCGTCATCCTGGCCCTCGGCGAACGGGCCCTGCAAAGCGGGGAGGCCGCCAGCCGCAGCCGGTTGGGATTGTCCGGCGGGCAACAAGCCCTCCTGGAAGCGGTCCATGCCACGGGCAAACCCGTCATCGCCGTCATCATGGCCGGCAGGCCCCTGGTGCTCAGCTGGGCGGCGCAAAACATCCCGGCCCTCGTCAACGCCTGGCACCTCGGCACCATGGCCGGCCCCGCCATCGCGGATGTGTTGCTGGGCGACTACAACCCCTCGGGTAAGCTCGTCATGAGCTTTCCCCGCAACGAAGGCCAGATTCCGATCCATTACGGCATGAAGAATACCGGCCGGCCCTTCGATGCCAACAACAAGTATACCTCCAAATACCTGGACGTGGAAAATACGCCGCTGTATCCCTTCGGCTACGGCTTGAGCTATACCACTTTCCAATACGACGAACTCAAACTGGACCGCAGCACCCTGTCGCCGGGCGAGACCCTGCAGGTATCGGTCCAACTCACCAATTCCGGCAGCCGACCCGGGGAGGAAGTCGCCCAATTGTATGTCCGCGACCTGGTCGGCAGCGTCACCCGGCCGCTCCGGGAATTGAAGGGATACCAAAAGGTTTCCCTCCAGCCCGGTGAGCGCCGCCGGCTCACCTTCGAACTGACCCGGGACGACCTTCGCTTCTACACCCGCGACATGCAGTTCGACGCGGAACCGGGCCGGTTCCAGGTCTTTGTCGGCGGCAGCTCCGATGCCCCGCTGACGGCGGACTTCGAGCTGTTGCGTTGAAAAAGCCCGGGTACTGGAACTGCCCGATTCCGGATTGCCTTGGGCATCCGATGGGCAGTTGTCACCCGGCGGTACCTGGTCGGCGGGCGCAGCCCCGTCGTGACGGATTTTTCATGGAACCCGCCGGTAATCGGTTAATGGCATGGCCTCCGCCCCTGAACCTTGGGCGGGTCGCCGGACCAGTTGACCGATTGCCGCGCGGGTCTTGTTTTTTCCGGGAATTCCTGGTGGTGGGAGGATAGCCTCGCAATTCCTTGAGTGAAGCGCGAACAGCAGTCCATCGGATGCGGCGGAAGCAACCGGAACCGGGGGTAGCCGGTAAGGATGTCCGGCTCCTGGGAGGAACTATCTGCCCAGCAAGAAAACGGCCGGTCGCTTGTGGAGGTCCGGAACCGAAAGTTTCCGCCATTCTGCCACCGGTAGGGAGCAGATCCATTCCGTAGGAAGGCTCAGGTCGACCGCCGCACAAAAGCGGATGTCGGGCTGGAGGTGCTGAAGCACGAATTGCAGGACCTGCCGATTGCGGTAAGGTGTCTCGATGAAAAGTTGGGTCTGCCCCGTGCGGACAGCCTGGGCTTCCAATCGCCGCAGGTCACGGAGCAGGTTCGCAGGCTGGGGGGCTAGGTAGCCGTGGAAGCAGAACTGCTGGCCGTTCATCCCGGAAGCCATCAGGGCGAGCAGGATGGACGAAGGACCGGGCAGCGGTACCACCCGGATCCCATGCACATGTGCCAACCGAACCAGTGCGGCGCCGGGATCCGCGATACCCGGACAACCGGCTTCCGACAACAGTCCCAGGTCATGCCCCTCCAGCAAGGGCGCCATCAGCCCGGGAAGGTCCGCGGGCGGGGTGTGTTCGTTGAGCTCCGCCATGTGGTAGGAGGAAATGTCCCGCGCTATGCCCGCCTGCCGGATGAACTGACGGGTCGTCCGGGCCCTTTCCACCACCAGGTGCGTCAATTCCTCCAACAACCCGTACACCCGGGACGGTAGCACCTCCCAGGTGCCCGCCCCCAAGGGCGTCGGTATCAGGTAAAGCGTGCCGTGTTGCGTCATGCTTCCAAAGAAAGGTATTTTCTTTTGCATTCCTTGCCCATTATTTGCTAATTTTGCCAGCCTTTTCGGGTTTTCATCGGGGCGGGGGCGGAAGGCAGGTTGCAACTACCTGACTACCAGCATTCGAATCGATATTTCCCGGATATTCCATCACTACTTCCGATCTTTTATGCGAAATTACGAAGTAACTTTCATCGTCGATCCGGTGCTGTCGGGCGATGAAATCAAAGCGACAGCCCAGAAATACGTCGACCAATTGCAATCCAGCGGCTGTACGATCGTGCATGTGGATGAAATGGGTCTTCGCCAGCTGGCTTACCAAATCAACCGCCGGCACTCCGCCTACTATTACTGCGTGGAATTCACCTCCGAGACGGGACAGTTCCTGGATCCGCTGGAACTGAACCTGCGCCGCGACGAACGCATCCTGCGTTTCCTCACGGTCACCCTGGACAAGTACGGTGTCAAGTACAACGAAGACCGCCGGCAAGGGCTGATCGGCAAATCGAAACGCAAGAAGAAGGCCGAGCCGGAAACGGCACCCGTTTCCGCCCGGCAGCCGAAACCCGGCAAGCAACCTCACCAGCCGGACAACCTCAAGCGTATCGAAGGCATCGGTCCGAAAATCGCCGAAGTCCTGCGCGCGGCCGGTGTGGATTCCTTCACCAAGCTGTCCACCATGACGGCGGACGGCATCAAGGACATCCTGGTGTCCGCCGGTGACCGGTTCAGTTTCCAGGATCCCGGCACCTGGCCCGCCCAGGCGGAACTCGCGGCCAAAGGGGAATGGGACAAGCTGAAGAAATGGCAGGAAGACCTCAAAGGGGGCCGCATCGCGGACGGCACGTCCGAAGATGACGAATGACCCGCCACTTTCCTGCTTTGATTTTCTATCTTCCACATCAAAATCAACCAAATCATGCCTGCATCAAGAGATGATATCAAGTTCCTGAGCAATCCCAGCCTGGGACAAAAGCGTAAGAAATATTGCCGCTTCCGTAAGTTCGGCATCAAATACATCGATTACAAGGACTCCGACTTCCTGCTCCAGTTCGTCAACGAACAAGGCAAGTTGCTCCCGCGCCGCATCACCGGCAACTCCCTCAAGTACCAACGCCGTGTCGCCACGGCGGTCAAACGGGCCCGGCACCTGGCACTCCTGCCCTACGTGACGGACTTGCTGAAATAATGAACCGGTGCCTGCGCCGGGCCGGCATTTTTCCGACCTCAGGCGCATCTGTGCATCCGGATTCCGAACCTTCAAACTCTATCTGACATGGAAATCATATTGCTTAAGAATATCGAGAAGGTAGGACGGAAGTTCGACATCGTCACCGTCAAGCCCGGCTACGGCCGCAACTACCTGATTCCCCAGGGACTGGCCATCGTCGCAAACAAGGCCAACCGGGGCAACCTCGAGAGCTTCAAACGCCAGGAAACGGCCAAGCTGAACAAGATGCTGGACCATTTCAAGGCCATCGCCGAACAACTCAAGGATAAGTCCCTCACCATCGAAACAAAAGTGGGGACCTCCGGCAAGATCTTCGGCAGCGTAACCAATGTCCAACTGGCTGCCGCCCTGAAACTACAATTGGGTATCGAGGTCGACCGCCGAGATATCCTGCTGCCGGACGACCATATCAAAATGGTCGGCAGCTATGTGGCGGAACTGGACCTTCACCCGGAAGTGGATGCGAAAATCCAGTTCATCGTCCGGCCGGATGATCCGGAACTTGCCCAGGCGCTGGCCAATCAGGCCGCCGAAGCAGCTGTCGAGGCTGCCGCTGCCGCCTCGACCGAAGAATAAGCCTGTTGCCGCCGGATGGATGATATGGTTCGTCCGGCCCGCAGAAAATTAGCCACCCGCACCGGCGGGTGCCTATACTCCGTATAAAAAGCTGTCTCCTCGGTATGCTCCTACCTGACCGCTCCTCGAATGGATCCCCACATCGATTCCTGAAGCGGTTCCGGTTGCATCCGTAGGGACGGCTTTTTTTGTTTGTCCGATGGCATGCCGGACCGGCAGCGTCCCGACCCTTGTTTCCGCGTTGGCTATACCGGCATCGCCATTCCATTGTCTTTGTCGGATGCCTGTTCCATGGGGCCCCGTTAATTCCCTGCCCCTCCTGTTCCTGGACGAGAGTGCCCTTCCCGGGTCGCCTGCATGGCCCCCGCCGACCCATTGGCACCGGAGGTTACGTTTTTCCCCGATCAGCACGGAGGATATTATTTACAGCATGACATCCAGGATTACAGTGTCGGCATGCATCGCACCCGATTGGTACGAAGGATGTCGGGTGTGCCCTCCCCTACCGGTCGTAGCGGACCACCTCCAGGTCATCCATCACCAGGCTGCCCTGTTCGCCCGGCACCCGCAGGAAGACCTTGATCTTATGGAAAGGCTTTTCGGGTACCCGGATGTCCATCCAGACCAAGCGCCATTCCGGTGAATTCAACAGCCGGCCCGGCCGCATGAGCCGTTCCCGCAACACCGCACCGTCCGCCCCGACCAGTTGCACCACGCATTGGGGCATCCACCAAGGTTCCAGCAAGACCTCCGGGCTATGGAACCAGGCGCGGACCTGCAATCCGTCTCCGGCGGCCAGGTCCGCCGGACGGTCCCATTCCATCGCCGGCGATTCCTTGCGCCGGGCATCCACCCGGCAGACCCGTCGACCGGAGGGCGGCATACCCGCCGAAAATTCCTCCCCTACCCCACCGGTCTCGAAATCCGCCCGTCCGAACAACCGTTTGTTCCGGCGCTCCTGATGATAGCCTTCCCCGACATCGAGCAGGATCTTGTCGTACGGATTGTCCGTCACCCGGCCGAATATCCGCCAGAAATAAGCCTTGTTCATCATATCCGCCTCCCAGGGTCCCTCATGTGCCTGATAGGTCTGGAACAGGTTCAGCAGGAGGCAGGCACCCAGGGCGGCCCACAACGCCCGCCGCGGGAGCGATGGCCAACGGGATGCCGCGGCCAACAAGGCGGACAAGGGAAAGGCCAGCAGGACGAAGGTGGGAATCAGGGCCCTTTGCCCGAAAGCCCCTCCATACCACCAGATTTCCCAGGCACTGACCCCCCAGAAACCGGCCCCCACATAGGCGGCACAGGGCAACCAAAGCTCCCGCAGGGGGCGCCGCTCCCCGCATTCGGATGCGGGCCGCCGCCCGGCTTCCCGGAACGGCCAGCCTCCCGCGAGCATGAACAAGACCAGGGGCGTATAGACCAACCAGCCTTTCCGGTAGGAAAACAGGACTTCCTCCCAATGCGGATGCAGGAAATGGAAACCTTGCTGCTGATAGGAATAGACCAACCATTCCCCACCGGCATATTTCCAATACACCAACTGGAGGGATCCCACCGCCGCCGCCGCCACCACCGCCGGCCACCACCGGAACCGGTGCCGCCACAACCATTGCACCCGTTGCAGCCCGCTGCGCCAGCCGGTCACCCCCCAACACAAGGGGATGAGGCAGGTGAGCACTTCCGTCGGACGGACCAAGGCCGCCAGCCCGATCAGGCCGCCCAAGCGGGCGGCGGCCCACCCGTCCGGCCGGTCCTGCCACCGGATGGTTCCGTCCACCACCAGGGCCGTCAGCAGGAAACCGTAAGCATGGGGCATGGCGGCGTCAAACGTGGCATAATTGAAAAAGTTAGTACCGAGCGCCACCAGGACCAGGGTCCCGGCCGTGGTGCGGTCGTCCATGTACCGCAACAGTACGCGCCGGAGCACCCACAATCCCATCAAAGCCACCCATACGCTGCCCCAATGTACCGCCAGCTGGTAAGGATAGGAAAACCCGTCCGCCGCATATCCACCCACCCGCGCCAACAGGTGGCCCACCCCGAAAGCAGGCAGGTATAGCAGGGCCATCCCGGCCGGATATTTCAGGATCCTTCCGCCGCCGGGATGGTCGAAGGCCTGGTCGGCCGCATAGCTCGGTTGGTATCGCGCCAGGATATCCGGCAGGAAGGACAAATGTTCGAGGTCCTGGTAAATGAAAATCGCCGGCAGGTAGAGATAATAGCCGCTGACATCCCAGGTCAGAGTGGCCTCCGTATGGGTGCGGTCGTACCGGGGGGCGAGCAGCACCGTACCGGCGATCATCAGCATGGCCATCAGCCAGGCGCTTCCGGAATACTTGTTCTTCATATCGGCTGGTGTACGTCGATGCAGGCGGCGGCATGCCATGGCGCCACCAGGCCCGGTCCAACGGGCCATTCTGCGGTCGGCGGCGTTTCCCCGGCAAAGTTCCGTTCCGATTGTGTAACTTGCATAAAAATCAACCTTGTTGTTATGAAAATCGGAATATTGGGCACCGGCAGTGTGGCCCGCACATTGGCGGACAAATTCACCGCCCTCGGCCATTCGGTCCTGCTCGGCACCCGCGATATCGCCCACACGCTGGCCTCCGGGACGGGCACCTTCTCCAACCTGCCGCCTTTCGGCCAATGGCTCCAGGAAAGGCCCTCCGTCGGATTGGGCACCTACGCGGACGCCCTGCGCCATGGCCGTCCGACCTTCCTGGCCGTACACGGAACGGCTGTCCTGGCCGCCCTCGATGCAGGCCGGGCCGGCGAACTCCCGGACGGCATCCTGGTGGACCTTACCAATCCGCTTGATTTTTCCAACGGCATGCCCCCGAGCCTCCATATTTGCAACACCAACTCGATGGGCGAGGAAATCCAACGGACCTACCCCCGGTTAGCGGTCGTCAAGACCCTCAACTCCCTGACGGCGGCGGTCATGGTCGACCCATCGCTCGTACCCGGCGACCACCAGGTCTTCCTATGCGGAGACGACGAAGCGGCCAAGCGGCTGGTGTCCGGGCTCCTGCTCGAGCTGGGCTGGCCGGAAGGTCGGCAGATAGACCTGGGGGACATCACCGCGGCGAGGGCGCTCGAACAACTGCTGCCGATCTGGTTGCGGATCTGGGCCAAGCTGCAACACCCGGTGTTCAATTTCTGCATCCAGGTCGGAAAGCCCCCGCAAGCCGCAGACCCGTCGGAAAAAGCATGAACCGGGATGCCGCCCTGCCCGTCCCCCCGAAACCGGCAGGGACTCAATGCGACAAGCCGAGGAGCTGTTCCAGGCGGACGGGCAGGTGGGTCGCCACCCATTGCCGGTAGTCGCCGTCATAGCCGACCAGCCGTTGCCTTTCCCGCACCTTCCCGTAGATGGCGGCCGCTTGTTCCGGCGTGGTGGGCGGAAGTCCCGACAAGCTTTCCACCAGGCGGCGGCTCGCATCGGCAGCCAGCTGCTCCCGTTCTCGAAACTGCCCACGGACGTTCTCTTCCGGTGCCGCCAGGTAGTCGCGGGCGATGGCGGTCGACACCTCCCGGCCGTGCGCCAGGCTTTCCTTGATGTTTCCCCGACCCGTCACGGCATTCCCCAGGGCGAAGACATGGCGGAATCCTTGGATCCGACAGCAGGCTTCCGCTTCCACCGCGAAGGTCTGCCCCACCATCGGCACTCCCGGCAAGGGATCCGGTACGCTACCGATGGAGGATATGACCAACGGGGTCCGGAACGGCTCATCGGTACCCGGCACCTCCGTGACCTTTCCGCGCCCGTCCACGACGGTCCGCCGCAGGACCAGTCCCGCCAACCGGCCCGCCGACACCAGCTTATCCACCGGGACCATACAAGGCAGCACCTTGAACAGGAACCGCGCCTGCGCCGTCCGAAGCACTTTCTCCCGGACAGCCTCCGCCTTGGCCTGCTGCGCCGGGGTGTCGGTATTTCCCGGGAAAAGGGGCATATCCCCGATGCGCCGGCGATATACCAGGGTGCAACCCTGCAGGCCGAGGTCCGCCAAGGTCAGCCCCAAGGTTTCCAGCACGGTTGAAATGCCACGCTCGAGGTCGAACATGTTCACCCGGATCTCCCGTTCCGCCAGCTTCTCCTGGACGGTCTCCATCATCAGGGCCTTGGCCACGTCGATGGAGGCAAGCCCGCCTCCGATGACCAGGGCGCCATCCGATACGGTCAGGCGCGCCCCCTGGTATCCGGGCTCGTGGCAGTGGTTGTACCAATGGATGAAGGGATTTTGGTAATACAGGCCGCTACCGATGAAATCGTCGATTCCGGGCACCGGCAACGACCGGTCGCGCCAGGCACCCGTCGCGAGCAGGACGGCCGAGAACCCCCAGTTTTCCACCACATCCCGGAAATCCAGGTCACGGCCCAGCTGCGTACGGGGCACAAAGGAGATGAGGGGATGGTCCAGCTTGTCGTTGATGTTGGCTTCCTCCTTGTCGCGCAACTTGGCATGCCACTTGGGCAGGCCGTCCTCTATTTTCCCATACGGCAGGGTGTGTTGGTCGAATACGACGGAACGGACCCCCTGGGCGGCCAGCTGGCCGGCGGCCTCCGCCCCGGATACGGCGCCGCCGAAAATGGCTACTACATGTGGATTCATAAGCTGTTGCATGGAACTGCCGATACCGTCCGGGCCGGATGCAGGGATCCACCGGCGGAAAGCAGGTCGGGATGCGCCGCCGGTGGCGGCACCATCCCTGTTTTCGATGTAACAGTCCGGGTAAGCAGCTATCGCAGGTCGTCGGCCGCCGGTAGCTCCCTCAATGAATCTCCCAGGTGTTGGTGCCCGCCAACAGGGCATCCAAATCGCCTTCCCCCCATTGGTCGGCGGCTTCGCGGAGCTGTCCGAACAGCATGTCCTCATAGCAGGACCGGTCGGTCCGGTAAAAGACACCGAATGGCCGCGGGAGACCGGACCCCCCGCGGGCGGGCGGGTCCTCGAAGAACCGGGACAGGATCTGCGCCTTGATCAGGTCGCTTTCATCGTGAACCCAGAGGTCGTCCACACTGGCCTGGCCGTCCGCGAGGCTGACCACCACGGGTCGGAAACCGTCCAGCCGGATGCCCTTGTCGCGCCTGGCCCCGAAGACCAAAGGCTGGCCATGGACCAGGAACAGGCAGTTCTCCGGTTTGGAATCCTTCTCCGTGAAGGCCTCGAAAGCGCCGTCGTTGAAAATATTGCAGTTCTGGTACACTTCCAGGAAGGAGGTACCCTTGTGGCCATCCGCCCGGACGAGCATGTCCTTGAGATGCGTCGGGTCCCGATCCATGGAACGGGCCACGAACGTGGCATCGGCGCCGAGCGCCAGGGCGATGGGATTGACCGGATGGTCGATGGACCCGTACGGGGTGGAGACCGTTTTCTTGTTTTCCTCGGATGTCGGGGAGTATTGCCCTTTGGTCAGCCCGTAGATCTGGTTGTTGAAGAGGATGACGTTCAGGTTGAAATTGCGGCGGAACAGGTGCAGGAGATGGTTGCCACCGATGGAAAGTCCGTCCCCGTCCCCGGTGATGAGCCAGACCTGCAGGTCCGGTTGGGCAATCCGAAGCCCGGCGGCGAAACCGGGTGCACGTCCATGGATGCTGTGCAGGCCGTAGGTTTCCATGTAATAGGGAAACCGGGAAGAGCAGCCGATGCCGGAAATGAAGACCGTCTCGTGGGGTTGCTTCCCGAGGTCGGCCAACACCGTCTGCACTTGTTTCAGGATGGAGTAATCCCCACAGCCCGGGCACCAGCGGACATCCTGGTCGGTGGCGAAATCCTTGGCCTTGCGCACATACGCAACGACGTGCGGGTTGTTGCCGTTGTTTTCGATGGACATGATGCGATTATTTGCGGTTTTGTCTTTGACTTTCAACGGGCAGCGAAAGCTGCCGACGGCTCTCCCACGGTGGTCGGGCGGGTTACCTGTCCCGGTGGAGGCCCGTGCCCGGCCAGCGGTACGGCCGGGTTTCCTTTCCGCCATGAGTCGCGAAAACTGCCCCTTCTGTCCGTACCGGGTCGGGCGTTTCATGGCATCCGGCGTGCCGGCGGAGGAATCGTTCACATGGCATGCACGGGTACTTATGGCGCCGGGTGCCGGCGGGTCGGCTTCCTTTCCGGCGGCAGCCGCGTTCAGAGCGTGCCGAGTATACCCAGGGCGACATCCCGCAATTCCTCCACGGTGATGGGGGTACCCTGAATCTTGTTGAATCGATGGGCCGGCAGCAGGAACTTGTCCCGGATGACGGTGACCAGTTGGCCGTTGTTGATTTCCGGAACCAGGACCGCCCGGAACTGCCGCAGCAATTGCGCCAGGTTGCGGGGGAAAGGGTGGAGGTAACGCAGGTGGGCATGACCGACCCGATGGCCTTCCGAGGCCAGTGCCAGGGTGACCGACTGGCAGACGCCGAAGGTGGAGCCCCATCCGAGGATGAGGAGGTCTCCCTGTTCGTAGCCGGCCTGGATGGATTGTTCCGGTACATGCTCGGCGATTCCGTCGACCTTGGCGGCCCGGGTCCGGACCATGTGTTCATGGTTGGCGGGATCGTAGGAAATATTTCCGGTGACATCCTCCTTCTCCAGTCCGCCGACCCGGTGCATCAATCCCGGCGTGCCGGGGATGGCCCAGGGCCTTACCCGACGTTCGTCCCTGGCGTAGGGCCGGAAAGGGGATCCGTCGGCGGCAGCTTGGGCGAAAGCGACCTCGATGGCGGGGATATCCGCCGCTTGGGGAAACTTCCAGGGTTCGGCGCCGTTGGCGATGTAGCCGTCGCTGAGCAACATGACGGGCGTCATGTGCCGGATTGCGATGCGGACCGCTTCAAAGGCCGTTTCGAAGCAATCGGACGGGGAAGCGGCGGCCAGGACGGGCATCGGGCATTCCCCGTTCCGGCCGTAGAGGGCCTGCATCAGGTCCGACTGCTCGGTTTTCGTGGGTAGGCCCGTGGACGGGCCGCCGCGCTGTATGTTGCAGATGACCAGCGGCAACTCCAACATGACGGCCAGGCCCATGGCTTCCCCTTTCAGGGCGATGCCGGGCCCGGAGGTGCCGGTGACCCCGATATTGCCGCCGTAGGAGGCCCCGATGGCCGCACAGATGGCCGCAATCTCGTCTTCCGCCTGGAATGTCTTGACGCCGAAATGTTTGTATTTGGACAAACTGTGCAGGATGCTCGAAGCCGGGGTGATCGGATACGAACCATAAAAAAGAGGCAAGCCCGCCTTGCGGGCGGCGGTCAACAATCCGAGCACGATGGCATCGTTGCCCATGATGTTCCGATAGGTGCCTTTCTCCAGCGCGGCCGGTCTGACCGTATAGCGGGTGGTGAATTCCTCCATGGTATCCCCCAGGTGGTAACCGGCCTGCAAGACCCGCTGGTTGGCAGCCAGCAGCTCGGGCTTGTTCCGGAACTTGGCCGCCAGGAACCGCTGCGTCGTATCCAGGCTGCGATTGTAACGCCACAAGAGCAAGCCCAGGACAAACATGTTCTTACACCGGTCCTTCTCCTTGGTGCCGAGGGGGATATCCGACAGGGCTTCCCGCGTCAGCTTGGTGACCGGCAGGCGGATGACACGGTAGGCGTCCAGGGAATGATTGTCCAAGGGGTTGTCCCCATCGGCATATTTGGCCAGCCGAAGGTTCTTGGCATCGAACCCGTCCTCGTTGGCAATGATGGTCGCACCCGGCTGCAACTGGTTGAGGTTCACTTTCAAGGCTGCGGCATTCATGGCGACCAGCACGTCGCACCGGTCGCCCGGGGTAAAGATCTTGCGGCTCCCGAAGTGCAACTGGAAGCCGGATACCCCGGCAACCGTCCCGACTGGCGCCCGGATTTCCGCCGGAAAATCGGGGAAAGTGGCCAGGTCACTTCCGGAAATGGCGGTATCATCGGTGAACAATCCTCCCGTCAACTGCATCCCATCGCCGGAATCACCGGCAAACTTGATGACGACTTCTGCTTTTTCGGAAATAACGGTCTGGGTTTCCATAGCGCTCCTTGAATTTCTCACTTCGCAGTGATAAATGTATGCAAATCCGATGGAATATTTCAACCGCTCCTGCCATCCCTCCGCCTTGCATACCGGAATACGATGGCTTAGGTTGATGCCAAGGCAGGAAATGGTCCCCGGTCGCCGCCTCCCGGGCGATGCCCGCTCGCTGCGCAGGCTCCCCGGCAGGGCTTTGTCCCGGGAAGGCCCTACCTGCCGAAATCGTCCTGGACCCGGACGATATCGGACTCGTCGGAGGGGTGTGCGGGATCCGTGTGTTGCCAAATTTCCGCCAGGACGCCCCATCCGTCCAAGCCGACCAAGCGATGGCGCTCCCCTTGTTCCAAACGGACCAGGTCCCCCGGCTGCAAGGTCCGGAGATCGCCTTCCTCATCGGTCGGACTGGTGATGACACCGGCAGTCCCGTCGATCAGTCGCCAAATTTCGGAGCGCCGGTGATGGTACTGCCAGGATAGGCGCGTCTTCGGCGCGACAAGCAATATCTTGGGACTGAGTTTTTCAAATTGACGGAAATCCTCGATGGCCATTCCGGGAAAGTACGTTTCGACGAACAAGGGAGCTTGGGATTCGTCGATGACAAAAAATCCGCCCCACGGGCGTTGGTCGTCCTTCGCCACCACCTGGAAGCCGGATTGCTGCAATCGGTCGGCGGTCTGTCTGAATAAGGCGTTTTTTTCCACGGTCAGTTTGTTTGATCTGATTTTCATCGCGGCTACGTCCGTACCAACTTGTACGGTCATGGGAAAGTTCCTCCCCCCACGGCAAGTGTTAACCGGCGAATAAACTCGTTTTTGCTCGATTGGTTTTATTCCGGACCGAAAATAGGATATTTCCATTTCGTTCCGACCGATTCCTACCCGTCGGCTGGCAAAATTGCCCGGGATGGGCTGATGCGCCCTGCTTTCCTCCCGTTGGATGCTTCGCCAGTTCGGAAGCCGGAATTGCCCGCCGACGGGGTTCCCTGCATTCGACGGTAGCTTGTTTCACTCACATCCCTCCGGAAGGATCGTCAGCAGGGCACCGGGCGGCAGGGTAAAACCGGCTTCCAGGGTGACCAGGATACCCGCTTTCAAGATCAGCTCGGCACCGGCTTCCACCGTCGCATCCGTCATCAGCGTGCCACCGGCCTGATAGGTTCCGGAAACCAGGGGGCTATCCGTCAGCAACAGGCTGTTCGGACAGCTGAAGGTAACCGGATAGTCTTCCGTTTCTCCCTGGCTGAGCTGGGATCCGCATGCATCCGTTGCTTGCAGTGCCTGCGCCTGCGCACTGATGATCCGCATCCGCCCCTGCCCCAGGGGTACGGTCGCCGGTACGGCCAGGGTTGCCTCCAGGGTGTCTCCGGGATTGCCGTAGCCGAGGTCCATGAATTCCCCGGGGTCGGACCAGCTTCCGTTTTGGTTGAAATCCAGGTACATGGCGACAAATTGTCCGGCTGTTCCGCCCAATATGATACGTACCGGGTAGGTCCCTCCCGGTTGTAGGACCGGCCCGATACCGGCATGGTCCGTATAGTTGTTGATGCCCGGATTTTCACAACCGGAACCTGGCTGGACAAATGGCCCGACAATGACCCCATCCAGGTAATTTCCACCGGTACACGGCATCTCAAAGACCGGCAGGGCACAGCAGCTCCCTGCCGTCGTCAATTCGATCGGATTCTGATTGTGGTATGTCACACAAGTGGTGTCATACACGCGCCGGACCGCCAATTGGTAGCTTCCCGGTGATAGATATTGGAAGGTCTTGTCGGACTGCCAGCCGGTGCCGGCCGCTACCTGATAGGATAGCTGGCCGGCGGAACCGGAATGTATGGTAACACTGCCGTCCGCGAGCTGGCATTGGGGTTGCACGATAGTCACGGAGTCGATGGTAGGAAATCCGAGTGTACCGAGTATGGCGGTGGTGTAGGGGTGGTAACTGACACAACTCGGTTGTGGTTTCAGCCGGACTCCGACCAGGTAACTCCCACTGTTGACTTGGGTAAAAATTGGGAATGATTGCCAGGTTGCGCCATAGTTGTTGGTGTATTCCAACGACCCCGCTCCGGTCGCCTGGATCTGGATACTCCCTGTCGGAACGGCACAGGTGGGCTGTTCCAGCTGGATACTGTTGATTGTCGGCGCCACCGGAACCGGTGCGATGGATATCGGATTCGAAGGGTAAACCGTCGTGCAGGT
>CAZNLJ010000043.1:0-37488 GCA_964573725.1 uncultured Saprospiraceae bacterium | reverse complement strand
TAAGCTCTTTGATGATATCGGAATACCTGTTACGTAACTCGCAGCGGAGTTAGGGTTTAACACAAGCAGGACTGTGGAAAACCGAAGGTTCCTTTTGTTCCTGATTTTGCCGGAATGAGGTGCGGAAGAGGAGGAACAACGTCATCCGACGCCCCATTCATGAGGATACGTGTGCCAGGCGGGCTATTCCGATAGCCAAGGGGATGAAATTTGTCGAAACCGAGGACGAGCCGGAGAAAGGCATGCGGAATCAAAGAGAAGCGGATCATGGCTGTGCGGGTTTCCCTTCCGAGCAGCCGGGGTAAGCGGAATCTTGGCCGTCCGCTCCGCCGCCTCAATCGCCGGAACCCCTTCCTACAGGAATTTCGAAGGTTCCCGGGTCAGGCTCCTCCCGGAACAGGCTGTCCACGGCCAGGGAATCCACGCCGTAGCCGTACCGCAGGATACTTTCCCGAAAGAATTGGATGACGGAATCCCGGACATCCATCCGGATGGAATCCGAGGGCAGACTTTCGTAAAAAGCGATGGAATCGAGGAGGGATTCCTCCGAAGGGATATAATCGTAGCAGTCGAAGGTGGAGACATCGCCGGGCAAAGGCGGGAAGGTATGTTTCCGCCAATCCAGGAAGAGCGAGTCGGCATATACACCTGCCAGGAAATGCCCGGCCAGGGGCAATGCCGAGGCGCCGCCCTGTCCGAGGCGGGTGGATTGCCAACGGACCAGGGGCTGTTCCGCTCCGACCCAGGCGCCGGCGATGAGGTCGGGCGTGAAACCGATGAACCAGCCGTCCGAATTGTGGTCGGTGGTACCCGTCTTACCGGCCGCCGGATAATAGAACCCGCATTGGTAACGGAGCCGGCCGCCGGTGCCCCCGTCCACCACCGATTGCAGGAGATAGCGGACTTTCTCCGCTGTTTCCGGCCGGATCACCGGCCGGCCGGCCACCGCCGCACCGGCGGAGAAATCCGCCACGAGGCGGCCATCCGCCGTTTCGATCCGATCCAGGGTATGCAGGACCGGCAATACACCCCGGTTGGCGAATGTCGAGAACAACCGGACCATTTCGAATAAGGTCGCGTCCACCGCCCCCAGGGCGATGCCCGGCTCCAGGGGGATGTCGGAGGAAATCCCCATCCGCCGGGCCAGGTCACGGACAGGGTCGATCCCCAAGCGGAGGATCAGGTCCACCGCGACGGTATTGACCGACATCCGCAGGGCGCCGCGCATGGAATAATAGCCGCCGTAGCGGCCGTCCACGTTCCGGGGCGCCCAATTGTCGAATGCCTCGTAGACCCGGTACTCGTTCGGAAAGCGCTCGCAGGGATCGACCCCGTTCTCCAAGGCCTGCGCATATACCACCGGCTTGAAGGTCGACCCGACCTGCCGGACGGCCTTGATGTGGTCGAACTTGAAATACCGGAAATCAATGCCGCCGACCCAGGCACGGACCGCCCCTGTGTGCGGGTCGGCAGCCAATAAGCCGGTATTCAGCAAGGTCAGGTAATACCGGATCGAATCCAGGGGCGAAAGGAGGGTGTCCACCTCCTGCCCGTCCGCATCCCATCGGAAAATGGTCATGCGCTGGGGCCGTAGGAAGGCGGAATCGATTTCCGCCGCCGCTATCCCCGCGGACAACATCTGCTGGTAACGCGACGAAGCTACCTTCTGCGCAGCCAACAATTCCGCACTCCCCCAAGGTACCGCCTGCGGATAATCCGTGAAATGCCGGTCGAATGACGCCTGCAGGCTCCGCATGTGGGTCCGGACCGATTCCTCCGCATAGGCCTGCATCCTGGAATGAAGGGTCGTGTATATCTTCAATCCGTCGGTATAGATATTGTACGGCCGCCCGTCCGGATGGCGGTACTGCCGCAGTTCCTGCTCCAGTTCCAACCGGAGGCTTTCCCGGAAATAGGTCGCCATACCCTCGTTGTGGCTCTCCGTCGCATACCGGACCGTTACCGGCAACCGGGACAAGGAATCCGCCGCCGCCGCACCCAGGTAACCGTACTTGACCATCTGCTGCAAGACGACGTTGCGCCGCTCCCGGGCCCGGTCCGGATTCCGGACCGGATTGTAGGCGGTGTTCGCCTTCAACATGCCGATCAATACCGCCGACTCCTCCGCCCGGATGGCATAAGGAGTGGTGCTGAAATACCGGAGCGCCGCCATCCGGATGCCGAAGACATTCTCCCCGAACGGAACCGTATTGAGGTACAGGCCCAATATTTCCTCCTTATCATACACCCGCTCCAGGCGGCGGGCAATGATCATCTCCTTGAATTTGGCCACCGGAATCGTCAGGATGCCCAACGATTTGCGCGGATACAGGTTCTTGGCCAACTGCTGGCTGATGGTACTGCCCCCTCCGCCGGAATCGTCTCCCGCCAATATGCTCCGGAACAAGACCCGCAGGGCCGCCTTGAAATCAATGCCTCCGTGTTCGAAAAAACGGGCATCCTCCGTGCTGATCAGGGCATCGGTCAGGAAGGGCGACACGCTGTCCATTTCCGTCAACAACCGGTTCTCTATGAAAAACTTACCCAACAAGACGCTGTCCACCGTGTAGATTTCGGACGCGACGTGCTGGTTGAGGTTCCGCAAGTCCTGCTTCCGGGGTACGAACCCGAAGACACCCACCTCGATCAACAATAGGAAAAAAAGAAACAGCAGACCAAACAAGACACCCGGCAGGCCCATCCACAACAACCACCTGGCCACGAAAGGCCGTTCCGCCGCCAAATCCCGGTAGCGGCCGACCCATCGCCGGTACCAAGCGACTGTGTTCCGTCGCCATCCCCAGGCACGCCCGGTCTTGTCCGCTTCCCTTTCTGGTTTCATTTCGATACTGGTATATGCACAAAATTACACAAAGACCAAAGGCTGGATATCATATTTCAAATTTTTATTGAGGATGCAAAAAATCTAGCTTCCCCGTCGCCTTGCTCCGGCCCACAGCCGGTTGTCCGGATGCCGGCAATCTCCCTCCCGGTCCGCAAAAGGTGGCCCGGATACACGGCAAACCGGCCGATTTAGGATACCTTTACCGGACAATCTTCCCGACACCGTTGAACAGACCTGCCCATCCGATCCTCACCCCCCGCTCCCGGGTGGTCCTGGCGGCAGCGGTACTTGTACCCGCCGCCCTGCTCACCAACCTGGGCCTTATCGCCCTGTACGGCGACGAGGGTATCCGTGCTCAGGTCGCCCTCGAAATGGCATACTCCGGGAACTGGGTCACCCCGACCCTGTTCGGCGAATTCTATTACAACAAACCGCCCCTCTACAATTGGATACTGGCGCTCTGCTTCCGGCTGACCGGACGGACCGATGAGTTCGCGGTCCGCCTGCCGACCGTCCTCTTCCTCCTCGCTTTCGCCGCCACCTTGTGGCACTTCCTCCGCCGCCAACCCGTTTTCCGCAAGGATCCGGTCCTCCCGGTCGCCATCCCCCTGATGCTGCTGACCACCGGCCGGATCCTCTTTTGGGACAGCATGCTCGGACTCCTGGATATTTGCTATGCCTGGGTCCTGTATTCCCTCTTCCTGGTGGTCTTCACCGAAGGGGAACGCCGACGCGACCGGATCCTCTTCCCCCTCGCCTATTTCCTGGGGGCCATCGCCTTCCTGCTCAAGGGACTCCCGGCCCTGTACGCCCTCGGCGCCTCCCTGCCCACCTATTTCATCTGGCGCAGACAACCCGGCAGGCTGATTTCCCGGGCCCACCTGGCCGGCATTTCCGTCTTCCTCGCCATCGTCGGCGGCTATTATGCCGCCTACGCGCAATACAACGGAATCGAGAAGGCCTGGAGAACCCTCTACCGCGAATCCGCCAAACGGACCTTCCTCTCGCATAGCCTCCCGGATACCGCCCTTCACCTCCTCTCCTTCCCTTTCGAGACGGCATACCACTTCCTGCCCTGGTCGCTCCTGCTCCTGCCGGCATGCCACCCGAAAGTGGTCCGGATATGGAAAAAAGACCCTTTCCTATCCTGGAACCTGCTCCTGCTCGGCATCTCCATCCTTCCCTTCTGGCTGTCCGTGGAAGTATATCCCCGGTATGTCTTCGCCCAACTGCCGCTGCTGCTCACCATCCTCGGCTACGGCTACCGGGTCGCGACTTCCGAACACCCGCCGTCGGTACGCCTCGTGGAGGGTATCTTCCTCCTCGGCGGCATCGCCGCCGCCGTCGCCCTGGCTTTGCTCCCCGGCACCGAAACTTTCGGCGATATCCCCCTGGCTGCCTGGAAAAGTGCCCTCCTCGCCGCCGCCCTCCTCGCCGCCGCCGCATACTTCTTCAGGCTCCCCGCCTGGCGACCGGTCGTCTTCGCCATGATGATGCTGGTCGCCAGGATAGGCTTCGATTGGTTCGTCCTGCCCTCCCGGCTCGCCGTCGAGTGCAGCACCGCCGTCCGGACCACCAGCCTGCGGGTCGCCGACCGACTGAAAGGAAAAACCCTGTATATTTACCAGTCCAGCCTGGGATTCCAACCGGTGACGGGCTACTACCTCACGCGCGGGACCGGCGCCATCCTGCGTCGGAAAGCGGATGGGTTCGACCCGGACAGCTATTGCCTGCGGGACCCGCTCAGCTATGGCCCCGGCATGTTCCCGGCCGTGGATACACTGACCATCCAGTGGCATTGCCAGTCCCTGCTGGTCGTCCCCTGCCCGGAAACGAATCCGGAACAACCCGATACACCTCCATCCGGCAATGACCGCTGAGCATCGATGTCTCGCCCGGCCGCTAACGCTTGCTTATGAAACTCTCTGTCGTCGTCACCGTCTTCAATGAAAAGGACAATATCCGCCCCCTCGTGGCACAACTCCGCACCGCCTTGTCGGACTTGGAATACGAACTTATTTATGTGGACGACGGCTCCACGGACGGAACCCTCGCGGAATTGGCCGCCGTCGCCGGACCGGACCTGAAAGTGGTGGAACTACGGAAAAACTACGGGCAAAGTCTCGCCCTCATGGCAGGTATCGACCTGGCCGCCGGCGCTTTCATCGCCACCATGGACGGCGACCTCCAGAATGACCCGGCCGATATCCCCGGGATGCTCGCCCTGGCGGAATCCGGCCGCTGGGATCTCGTCGCAGGTCTCCGCGCCAACCGGCAGGACGGTCTTTGGCTCCGGAAAATACCCAGCCTGGCCGCCAACTGGATCATCCGCCATGCCACCGATGTCCATATGAAGGACTACGGCTGCGCCCTCAAGGTCTTCCGCGGGGAAATCGCCCGCGACCTGGGCCTCTATGGGGAACTGCACCGCTTCATCCCGGTACTCGCCCACCTCGAGGGCGCCCGCATCACCCAGGTCGACGTCCGCCATCATGCCCGCCGTTTCGGCACTTCCAAATACGGCCTGGGCCGCACGGTCAAGGTCGTCAGCGACCTGCTCCTGATGCTTTTCTTCAAAAGATACCTCCAACGTCCCATGCACCTCTTCGGCAATGCCGGCGTCGTCCTGCTCTCCCTCGGCCTGCTCATCAACCTCTACCTCGGCATCCTGAAATTCCTGGGACAGGATATCTGGGGCAAACCGCTCATCATCCTCGGCCTCATGCTCGTCATCGGCGGCATCCAACTCATCACCGTCGGTATCGTGGTCGAAATCCAAATGCGCACCTACTTCGAATCCCAACAGAAAAAACCCTACAAGGTCCGGCACGTCCACCGAACGCCTGCATAAGGTCGGGTCATGCGCCGCCTCGTCCTTTCCGGGCCGTCGCCCCCTTCCCGCTTTCCGTCGGACAACTTACCCCGGGTATGCCCGGCCACCCGGTCCGGCGGCGTTCAGCGTACCAGCCTCAAATCGACCCGCACCGGCAAATGGTCGCTCGGGAAATGGGTGCCGTCGTTCGTCCGGTCGATCTCATAGTCCGTCACCTCCCACGCCCCGCTCACAAACACGTGGTCGATCCGGCGACACGACGCACCCTCCACCTGAAAACCGGTGAACGTACAATCCGGTACCGGCTCCGCCGGCAACTGCCGGGCCACATAGGCATCCCGGATGTCCCAACCGTTCGCTTCCCCGACCAATCCGTACGGCGCTGCCGTCGGCTCGAAGTTGAAATCACCCATTACGAGGTAGGGAAGGCCGTCGGACAGCCGGACCGCCTCGCTGCGGATCAACGCCATGCTCCGGAGCCGGGCAAGCTCCCCCCGGTGGTCGAAATGGGTGTTGAACACATAAAAGGACCGCCCGCCCGCCCGCTCCCGAAACAAGCCCCAGGAACAAATCCGGGTGATGGCGGCATCCCAGCTCCGGCTGCCCGGCTCCGTGGGGGTCTCGGACAACCAGAACGTCCCGCTCCGGAGCAATTCCACCCGCTCCGGACGGTAGAACAGGGCGGAAAACTCCCCCTCACGCCGGGCATCGTCCCGCCCTACCCCGTACCACCGATAGGCCGGCAGCAAGGCCGCCAGGTCGTCCATCTGGTTGGACAAAGCCTCCTGGACTCCAAAAATGTCCGGCGCCTGCCGCGCCAGAAGGTCCGCCACACGCTGCTTCCGATATGGCCATTGGTTCTCGCCGTCCGCCGGCGTGTCCAGGCGGATGTTGTAGGTGAGGACCCGTATGGAAAGGTCCGACCCCGCCCGGATTCCGGCAAGCAGGCATACCCACAGGAGGAATGTTGTCATCGCACATGATTTTGAAGGTGAATGAATCGCCGCCGGGGCCGCTGCCCGGTCTTCCGCCAAGGTACCACTTTTCCCTCCGTACCCTGCCGGTCACCGGCTCCCCCGACCGCTTTTTTTTTCGCCCGCCGGCCAAAAGGAATGCCGATTCCGGCGAACCACTCCCGCAACGGATTGTTCCGCTGTCGTAAACCAGCTCATCCCGATATGTCCCGTCCATTACCCGTCTTCCGGCAAAAAAAACAACTGATTCCCGGTGCCGCCTTCGTCGCCGACCCCTTTTCCTTCACCATCCGACAAGCCCCGCGGATGGGCCGGTTCTATCGCGTTCCCTTTATCTTCCGCAAACTGTTCGTCACCTCCGATCCGGACGTGTTCAGCCATGTACTCCAGAAAAACCAGAAAAATTATGTCAAAAGCGTCGCCTACCGACACCTCCGCATGGCGCTCGGCAACGGACTGGTCACCTCCGAAGGGGATTACTGGCGGAAACAACGCCGGCTCGTCCAACCGGTCTTTTACAAGGCGGCCCTGGAAAACCTTTTCCTCCGCATGGTGACGGTGGCGGACCGGTTCATCACGGAGCTCGAACAAAAGGCGTACGCCGGCCAGCCCCTGGAGCTGACCCGCGAGATGATGGCCGTCACCGCCGACATCACCCTCCAAACCTTGTTCAGCTCCGAAAATTCCGCCGATATCTCCGAAATGTACCGCATCATGGCGGACACCCAGGATTATATCATCTTCCGCACCGCCCGGCCCCACCTGACCCCCCTGGTCTTCCTCAATGGCCGCCATCGACGCTTCCTGCGCGATATCCGTTGGTTCGACCAATATATCTACGGCATGATCGAGGACCGGAAAAAAATGGAAGCCCCCCCGGCCGACCTCCTCACCTTGCTGACCCAACAGGTGGACGCGGATACGGGCGAACGGATGACGGACAAACAACTGCGCGACGAGGCCATCACCCTCTATGCGGCCGGACATGAAACTTCCTCCACCGCCCTATCCTGGACGCTCTACCTGCTGGCCAAACATCCGGAAGCCTTCCTGCGTGTCCGTGCAGAAGCGGATGCCGCCTTCGGAAACGAACCACCCGCCTTCGCCGCCCTCCGCCTCCTCCCCTATACCCAGCAGGTCCTGCAGGAAAGCATGCGGCTGTACCCGCCCGCCTTCGCCCTCGGCCGGCAACCGGTTGCCGACGACCTCATCCTCGGCCATCCCGTCCCCGCCGGCTCCATCGTCTTCCTCTCCATCGCAGCCCTCCACCGTGATCCGGCTTTCTGGGAAAAACCTGACGATTTCTTCCCGGACCACTTCGATCCGGCCATCGAAAAGGAACGCAACCGCATGGCTTACCTCCCCTTCGGCGCCGGCCCCAGGATGTGCGTCGGCAATCACTTCGCCATGATGGAAATGCAACTGCTCCTCGCCCTCATCGTCCGCCGGTTCGACCTCGAACTCGACCCCCTGCATCCGGTCGTCCCCGAACCGCTCATCACCCTCAAACCCAAATACGGCATCCGCATGTCCTTCCGACCCCGCAGCTGATCCGATTCCCCACCACCCCCCTTTTTTTGCCACCGAAACATCCTCGCCATTTATATATATTTGTCCCCGCCTTCCTGCCTGGGATGCGCACAGCAAGCCACCCGCCCGCTCCGACCGGCCCCGGTGCCGCCGCTCCGCTTGATGTCCGCCCCCCCAAGCCGGGACCGCCCAACGCTCCGAAAAAATGGCTGATATCAATCTCAAGGTCAGGCTCATCCTCTACAACAAAGGCAAAATCCTGCTCCTGCGGCAAAAGAAAAACCAAGGTGGGAACTATACGCTCGTCGGCGGTACCATCGAACATACCGAATACGCCTTGCAGGCCCTGATCCGCGAAGCTTATGAGGAAGCCGGCATCAGCCTCCTGGAGGACGACCTCCAACTCGTCCATGTCCTGCACAAACGGACTCGCAACAACGGCCACCGCATCACCCTCTATTTCAAAGGCAGCGCCTGGGTCGGAAGACTCCGGACCGGCGAGCCCAACAAATTCAAAAGCGTCGACTGGTTTCCACTCGACGAACTGCCACCCAACCTCTCCCCCACCGTCCACCATGTCCTCCAACAATACCGGGACGGCCTGATGTACTCGGAATTCCGAAGCTGACCTGCACACCCCCGATTCCCCGATACACAAAGGGCTGTGCAACTTGCGCTGCACAGCCCTTTCCTGACGCTCCGACCAACCTGTCGGCCGACCGGCCGTCGGCTCATCAGTTGGATTCGTTGCTCACCAGCTTGGCCTTGGACTCGCCGCTCGTCGATGCAGACTTCGCAGCCTTGGCACCTCCGCAGGAAGCCTTCTCCCCACCGGCACAACAGGATTTCTTCTCCTTACCGGCCACCTTCACCGCCTTCGCGGAGGAGCTCCCGCAGGATACGGCTTCCGCCGGGGACATGTTCACGAACTTGCCGGCTTCCGCATTGTACTCGACCGCCGTCAGGCTGACCTTCCCGGAGGTCGGACAAACCGCCTTGCGGGCATAGGATACATCGCCGTTCGTGGATACCTGCCGGACAATGCTCTCGTCCGATGCGGCCGCCTTGTCGGCAGCCGCCGTCGTCTCGGCACAGGAGGTCTTGGCGGCCGACTTACCGGCACAGCAGGCCTTGCTCTGCGCTTCCGCCGTAAACGCTACCAGCCCGGCAAAAGCGAAAAGAAAAAGGATCTTTTTCATATCGTATGAAATTGTTAGGTGAAATGCGCTCAGGGATTGTATGCACCTCCCAGGTGCGATGATTCGGTATGTCTCAAATTTTCCTGGGGAATCCGCTCAACGCCGATGAATTTGTCGCCTTAAAATTAGCCCTTCCTGGCAACAATTACAAGCCCCCTCCCTCCTGTTAGGTATTTTTTAACGCAGCTCCGGCAACATACCCCGCCTCCGGAGACCGACTTTTCTTTTACCTGCCAATCGTGTATCTTGCGGCTGCGTACCGGCGCTGTGCGCGCCGCCGGCCACCCCGCCGAAACCCGCTACCCAAGCCCATACCTGCTTATGCGTAAAGCCGTCGCCTCCATCCTCCCCCTGCTGTGGTTGCTGTCCGCCTGCCATGTCACCCGGTACACCGCCGCCGCACTCCCCGACGAACAACTCGTCATCGGTAGCGGAAATGCCGCCGGTATCGCCGACCCCTCCCTCATCCTCCTGAAAAACGGCCAGGTGTTCGCTTCCGATCCACAAGATTCGGTCCTCACGGAACGCCAACCCCTATCCGCCCGGTCCGCGGCCGCCTTCTTCGAACAGGCCGAACGCCTCCAATTGCATCGGCAGGATATCAACCGGCCGGGAAACCTCTATTTCTTTCTCCAACTTAACAATCCCCTCGCCATCCATCGGGTCACTTGGGGCGCCGGCGACTACCTCCCGCCGACCGACCTCATCCGCCTCTACCGCGCGCTCGCCGACCGCCTCCTGCCCCTGCCCCCCCTCCGGAAGCACCCGCCGACGGAAACCGCCCCACAGCAGGCCGGTATCCCGGCCCCGGATCCGGCACCCCGGAAAACAGGCGGTTGGTGACCCGGTCGACCATGCCCCCCTCAGGAACCCAAACGGATCCCGGCGTATAAGGAAACCAGGCAGGTCAGCAGACTCGCCGCCGCATACAGGCAGGCTTTGCCCCATTGTCCCCCCGACAACAACTGGAACGTCTCATTGGTAAACGTGGAAAAAGTGGAGAACCCCCCGCAGTACCCGGCCATCCACAACACGGACAGCTGCGGCGAAAGCCGATGCCGCAACCCCAGACCGACCAGGAAACCCAATATCAGGCAAGCGGTTACGTTCGCCGCAAAGGTCGCCCACGGAAACCCGACCGCCGAACGCGCCAACAAGCGGCCGATCCCGTACCGGCTCAGGCTGCCTAAGCCCCCGCCGATGAACACATACAACAAATCCAATAGCCCGGACCTCATGCGCCTTCCGTCCGCAAGCCCCGCCGCTCGTCCGCCGGCATCTTACAAGCCTCGTCCGCCTGCTTCCCGCATACCGAACAGGCTCCCAGCTTGTCCGTCAACATCGGATTGTTCGAGGAACAAGTCCCCCGGAACTCCCGCTTGCGAAGGATGAACCCGATGTTCATCAGAAGGAACGACAAGCCGATGAATCCGGCTATCACCAGGAAAATGGTCAGGAACTCCATGCGTATTTTTTTTCTCGCTGCCGGAGAGGACGTACCTTTGCCCACCGGTCCACCCTGCTCCGCTTTCCGACAAAATTAATGAAAATGACGGCTCCCACCAATCCGACGGACTATCAAGTCCCTAATCTTCCGGCTAAACTCGATGCCTTCGCCCGCCTGCTCCAGATCATGGATGACCTGCGGGAAAAATGCCCCTGGGACCGGAAACAAACCTTCGCCTCCCTCCGCAACCTCACCATCGAGGAAACCTACGAACTCGCGGACGCTATCCTCGACGGGAACCAGGATGATATCCGCGAAGAGGTCGGCGACCTCCTGCTCCACCTGGTCTTCTATGCCAAAATCGCGGAAGAATCCGAAAAATGGGATATCGCCGCCGCCCTCCACGGTATCTGCGACAAACTGGTCGCCCGCCATCCCCACGTCTATGGCGACCTCCGGCTGGCCGATGCGGAGGCCGTCAAACGCAACTGGGAACAACTCAAGCTCCAGTCCGGCAAGTCCTCCATCCTCCAGGGGGTACCGACCTCCCTGCCCGCCGTCGTCAAAGCCTGGCGCATGCAACAAAAAACCGCCCAGGTCGGATTCGACTGGGAAAACGGCGACCAGGCCTGGGAAAAAGTGCAGGAGGAAATCGGCGAACTCCGCGATGCCGTCCGGACCGGTTCCTCCCCCGACCATATCGAGGAGGAATTCGGGGATGTCCTTTTCTCCCTGATCAATTACGCCCGATTTATCCAAGTGGAACCGGAAACTGCCCTGGAACGGGTCAACCGGAAATTCAAAAGACGCTTCGAATACATCGAATCCCACGCCGACCGGAACCTGGCGGACATGTCCCTCGCCGAGATGGACCGCCTCTGGGAGGAAGCCAAACGCAACCTGCCCTGATTCCGAAGGCCGCGTACCTATTCCTCCTCCCCCCGATTCATCGTCCGCCACAGGGTATCCTTCAGCTCCTCCAAGCCCTGGTTCGTCACCGCGGAAATGAAGACGACCGGCAAATCCCCGGGCACAGCCTCCCGCCGTATCATCCCGATGATCTCCTCGTCTATCAGGTCGCATTTCGTGATGGCCAACACCCGCGGCTTGTCCAGCAACTCCGGATTGTATTGCGCCAGCTCGTGCAGCAAGATCCCGTACTCCCCCCGGATGTCGTCCGTCGTGCAGGGTATCATGAAAAGCAGGGTCGCGTTCCGCTCGATGTGCCGCAGGAACCGGTGACCCAATCCACGCCCCAAATGCGCCCCCTCAATGATACCCGGTATGTCGGCAATGACAAAGGATTGGTGACCCCGGTACCGGACCATCCCCAACTGCGGCACCAAGGTCGTGAACGGATAATCCGCGATCTCCGGACGCGCGGCCGATAAGGATGATACCAAGGTCGACTTGCCCGCATTCGGGAATCCGACCAACCCGACATCCGCCAACACTTTCAATTCGAGTATCTTCCAGGATTCTAACCCCGGCTCCCCGGGTTGGGCGTACTCCGGCGCCTGGTTGGTCGCGGTCTTGAAATGGCTGTTGCCCAATCCGCCCCGTCCGCCCGGCACCAGGATGACCTCCTC
Organism: uncultured Saprospiraceae bacterium; assembly: GCA_964573725.1. Classification (GTDB taxonomy): domain Bacteria; phylum Bacteroidota; class Bacteroidia; order Chitinophagales; family Saprospiraceae; genus UBA6168. The sequence goes on along the minus strand of CAZNLJ010000043.1, from coordinate 25,071 downwards.
CCCGTCTTCCGTGATCTCAAATTCCACCTCCCCCGTCTCTGCATCCTTGGCCACCGTACCCAACGGGACATCCAGGAAAACATCCTTGCCGAAGGCCCCGAAGGAATTTCCCGCACTGCCCGGCTTCCCGTCCGAGGCGATGACATGTTTCCGGTATTTCAGGTGGAGCAGGGTCCAGGTGTTGCGGTTCCCCCGAAGGATGATATGGCCGCCCCGGCCTCCATCCCCCCCGTCGGGCCCTCCCCGCGGGGTGAACCGGTCCCGGTGAAAATGCGCGCTTCCCGCCCCCCCGTGTCCGGATCGGCAACATATCTTGACGTAATCGACGAAATTCTGCTGGGCCATGTTTTTTCTTTTGGGCCTGCCGGTATGGTCCCGACCCTCGACGCGGCGCTATGCCGCCTTACGATGGTTGCGGCTAGGTTTCGACCGGGCCGCAACCTCCGGGTGTGATCCCCCACCTGCCACACCGCCGGCACAAAACTAATGCCGCTGCGTTATATCGAAAAACATCCCCCTTCATTTCCCCCCGCGCCTTCGTGCAGCGATGGGAACCTTTCACCTGCCGGATTCCCCGCACATCGGAAAAAGGCCCCCGCAACGATACGCCGGACCGGCAAGCCGGGGCCAACCCGCCGTTTTTCTTTTGCGCAGGTTTCCGCAGGGAAAGCCCCCGGGGCGACCTTCGACCCGCACCCGGCTCAACGCACCACGGTCACATCCCCTTCCAATACCTCCGACGTTCCGTCGGGAAACTGCACTTCCACGAACCAGGTGTATACGTCCTGGTTGGCTATCCGGCCCCGGTGTTGGCCATCCCAGGCATATTCGGGGTCGTTGGGCGGAAAGTCGAAAAATTGGAATACGATTTCCCCCCAACGGTCGAACACCAAAAAGGACCTGATCCGTTCGACCTGGCTGCCCGCCTGGACCATGAACACATCATTGACGCCATCGCCGTTGGGCGAGAATGCGTTCGGCAGATAAATCGGGATCACCCGACGTACGATCAGGGTTTGCTGGTCACTGTCCGTACATCCGTTGGACGTTATCGTCACCGAAAAGGTCGTCGTCTGCAATGGATGGGCGAACGGCGTCGGACAACCGTCGCAACTCAACAGGCTGTCGGGCTCCCAATCGATGAGGTCCAGGCTGTCCAAGGGCACATTCGCCTGCGCAGCCAACTGGACACTGTCCCCCAATCGGATGACACCATCCCCTTCCACATATACCACCAGGTTCACATCCAGCTCCTGCGGCTGGTACAGGTCGAACGTCAGGGTCTGCTCACAGCCGGCCGCATCCATGACGGTCACCGTGTATTCACCGGGCGCCAGGGGCCCGAATTCGGATTCGGTCGAAAAAACACCCCCGTTCAGGGCGTACAAATAGGGCTCTACGCCTCCGTTGACCGCAGTGACCGTCAGCGCCCCGTCGCTTTCCCCGAAACAACTCACCGGCCGGATCGCCACCTCCGGTACCGGGATTTCCTGGCTGGAAACGACCGTTACGGTATCCGTACTTCGACAACCCAAGACCGTATCGCTGACCGTCAGCACATAGGTGCCCGCCACCGCCACCACCGGTCCCGCCAGGTCGCCGGCTCCGGGAAAATTGCCGTTCCCGGCCGTCCAGGCATAGGTGACCGCCGGCCCGACGGTCGTCCCGCCTCCTCCCAATTGGGCTTCCGTCTCCCCCTCCTTGCAGGTCAGCGTCACGTCCGAGCCCGCATCGGCGGTCGGCGGAGGCAATACCGTCACCGTCGTCGTTTCGGTGAAGGTACAGTTGTTCTCCTCATAGGTGAAGGTCAGGACGTGGCTGCCTTCCCCCGCAATTCCGGCATCGAACAATCCGGCCCCCGCATCGGTGATGCCAGGTCCGCTCCAGGTGGCCGATCCCCCCGCTCCCTGTCCGCTCAATACGACCGGTATCGCCACAGGCATCTCCGCCGTCCGGCAGAACGGCCCCGCCGCTGGTATCGCGATGGTGACCGGCGGACAACCGACCGCCGAACAGGTCTGCGCCACCGTCACCGGCCCGCACGGACCGGCGGCGGAAACCTGCAGCGACAGGGTCACCGTTTCGCCCGGTTGCAAACCGGTCAACAAGTAACCGGTGTCGCCCTGCGGCTGCCCCGGCTGCCCCGTCAGCACGGTCGCCTGGTAATCGGATGCCCCGGGTACCAAATCCCATCCGAAGGCGATGCTCTCTTGGGTGGTGATGCAACTGATGACCGGCGCGACCAAGGGCGTGTCCAGCTGGATGGTGCCGACCTGCGGATCGGAAATGCAACCGTTTTCCATCACCTCCAATATCACTTGGTAACTGCCGGGTGCCGGCCAACTGACCTGGTGCGGGCCGATGCCGATACCCGGGTCGGCCTGCCCGCCGCCGAAGTTCCAGTCGAATAAGGTGCCGACACCACCCGTTCCCGTATAGGTCACCGACACCGTCTCCCCGGCACAGGCTACCGCCGGCAGGACAAAGTCCGCCGTCGGCACCGGATATCCGAATACGCTCAGGGTGTCCGAATAGCTGCAGTTCCCCTCCGTGTAGGTGAAGGTGAGCAGATGCTGCCCGATGCCCGCTACCGTCGGGTCGAACACGCCGTTCACCCCGTCTATGATGCCTGTTCCGCTCCAGTTCCCCGTACCACCTCCGCTGCCGCCGCTGACATTCGCCGTCAGGCTCAGCGGCACGTTGATCGCCAGGCAGTACGGCGGTACCGGCAACAGGTCCAATTGTACCGGCGGACAATCCAGGGCCACGCAGGTGGCGGTGGCCGTCACCGGCGGACAAGGCCCCGGACCGGAAACGGTCAGGACGATATCGACCGATTCCCCCGCCACCAATCCGGTCACCTGGTAACCGGTCGGTCCGGTAAACTGGCCCGCCTGTCCCGTCGCTACCGTTACGGCGTAATCGCTCGCCCCCGCTACCGGATTCCAGCTGAACTGTATCGACCCCGTTCCGGCCTGGCAGCTGATGACCGGCACGACTATCGTATCCGCCACCCATATGGTGTCCGCAAAAATCGGGGACGTACATCCCTGCGGATTGGTCACGGCAAGTGACACCGCCTGCGACCCTCCCGTTGCCCAAACCACCGTGTGCGGCCCCTGACCGGTGCCGGGCGTCGCCTGCCCGGTGCCGAAAGACCAGTCGAACACCAGCCCTCCCTGCAGCGTTCCGGTGTAGCTGAGCACCGTACCGGTCCCCGCACATACGGAATCCGCCACCGCAAAGGAAGCCGTCGGCGTGTTGTTGACGGAAACGGTCAGCCCCGCCGTGAAGGTACAGTTGCCTTCCACATAAGTGACCGATACCGGATGGTTGCCCGGACCCGCCGATACGGGATCGAACAGGCCGGTCAAGGTATCGATGATGCCGGATCCCGACCATGTCAGCATCCCCCCGCCCGTCGTATCCTGCAAGGTCACCGCCAAGGGGACCGGCATCGTCGTTGCCGTCAGACAAATCGGATCCATGGGTACGGGCTCCAAGGTCACCGGAGGACAATCCTGCGCAATGCAGGTCACCTGGGTGGTGCTGTTCGGACATACCCCGGCCTGTAGGACCGTCACCTGGATCGTGATGGCATCTCCCGGGGTCAGTCCGGTGAACGTCAAGGAGGTATCCGTGGATGCGGCCGCCACCTGCCCGCCCGGCACCATGACCTCGTAGCCGGTTGCTCCCGGTACCGGCGGCCAATGGAAGATGATGGTCTCCGTCGTCGCCTCACATTGTACCATCGCGGCCGGAACGCCGGCAGACACCGTCACGACGGCCGTCCCGGTATCGGATACACAGCCGTTTTCCTCGACCACCAGGTGGACAAGATAGTCGCCCGGCCCCGGCCATTCCACCGAATGGGGTCCCGCCCCGGTACCCGGCGCCGCACTGCCGCCGCCGAATTCCCAATGGAAAATACCGTCCGATGAGGCGTCCCCCGTGTAGTTGATGACGGAAAAGTCGGTCTCGCAAACCGGCGACTCGACCGAAAAGGTCGCCGTCGGCGGGGAGAAGACCTGGATGACCCGAGACCCGTTGTACACACAGTTTCCTTCCTCGTAAGTGAGCAGGATCGTATTCGGTCCGTTGTTCGCATTCAACGGGTTGAACAATCCCGTGAAGGGGTTCACACCGGGCCCTTGCCAGGTGAAGATGCCGTCCCCGATGCCGCCGGTCTGTAGGGCGACCAATTGGATCGGCTGGAGGGTGTCATAGCGGCATATCGGATCGACCGGGCCGATGCCGATGGTGATCGGCGGACAATCCTGCGCCGTACAGGTCAACTGGGCACTGCTGCCGGGACAGGCATTGGCCGAAATGGCCACCACCGATATCGTGACCTGCTGGCCGGGATCCAGCCCCGTTACCAGCCAGGTGGTGTCGTTGGGTGATGTCCCGCCCGGTCCCGACAATTCGACGACCTGATAACCGGCGGCACCCGGTACCGGATTCCAGGTGAAAGTGACGCTGCTGGGCTGGGATTGGCAGTTGATGACCGGTGCGGGTATCGGGCTGCTGACCTGGACCGGCTGACTGACCGGCGGGGAACTGCAGCCGTTCTCCGTGACGAAAAGGGTGATGGTCTTGTTCCCGCCGGTCGCCCAACTCACTACATGAGGCCCCGCCCCCATCCCCGGAACGGCGATCCCTCCGCCGAAATTCCAGGTGAAGGTGGCTCCGGCCGCCGACGGCCCCGTATAGGTGACCGTCGCAAAGGAGTCGATGCAGATCGGACCGTCCAAGGTAAAGGATGCCTGCGGAATCGGCTGGACCGTCACCGTGACCGCCAACTCGTCGCTGCAGACGCCCGTCGTACCCAGGATGTAATAGGTGGTCGTCGTATCCGGTACCACGATGCTGCCGACCTGATTGGCAGGGGTCGCCGGACTTCCCGTATGGTAGGTCAGCAATGGGTCCGTGTTGTTCAGGTCGACGACGCTGAGGAGCGACAGGTCCGCAAACGCACCTTGGCAGATGGTGGGCGCCGGACTGTTCAACTGCAACTCGGGCGGAACCACCGCACCGGTGACGTTGACCGTCGCCGTGGCCAGACAAGGCGGATCCACCTGGTTGTTGGTAATCTCCAAGGTGTAGGTTCCCGCCGTCGTCACCGTAATGACCTGGCTCGTACTGTATAAGCCCGGCCCTTGCCATACATAGCTGACGTTCGGACCTGGTGCGGGCAAGGATCCCACGGCACTCAATGTGATCGACGGATTCGCACAACTGAGGGGAGGCGGATTGGCCGGTGTCACCACGGCACCGGTCGGCACCTCCTCGAAGTAAAGGGTGATGGTGCTGTCACAGCCGTTGCTGTTTTCCAGGGTGACGACGTGCGGCCCCGGCGGACAGTACAGCTGACCGCCCAGCAGGACGCACTCGTTCTCGCATACCGTCATCGTATCCTCCTCAAAGGAGGGCAGTACCGGTATCATGATGACGTTCACCACACTGTCGCAACCCAACCAGGAGGACAGGGTGACCGAGCCGGAACCGCAGAGGACCTGCCCGCCGATCTCTATGCAATCGCCCAGACACACCAAGGTGTCCAGAAAGGAAGGCGGAATCGCCGGCCCGATGGTGACGGTGATGCAGTTGGTGGAAAAATCGGCACAGAAGGGCGACGTGGAACTCCCCAACTGCGCCTGCATCAGGGCCAGGCTGGACCCGACCAGGGATTGTACGTTGCCCAGCACGGACTGCTCGTAGGACAAACCGCATACCTCGTAGGTGCCCGGTGCCTGGAAGGTCAGGTCGGCGTTGGGACTCAACCCGGTGATGATCCCATTCTGGGAAATGACGTACACATAGCCGTAAGCGGAGGCCGGCGGCGGAGGCCCGTTGTACTGCGGTGGCAAGGAAAGCATCAGGGAGGGGTCTCCGAAACAGGAGGCGATGTTCCCGGGTGGAAGCATCCCGCCGTCCGCCTCGCATACCACACAGGAACTTGTTCCGCAATCGAATGTCAATGAAAAGTTCTGGAGCGTACCGACATCGTTCGGACAGACGTCGTTGATGACCAGGGTCCAGGTCCCGTTTGCAGGCTGCCCCGGAAGGTTGAAGTCGTTGAGGTCGCAATTCGGCGCCTGCAAGGCGCCGTTGATGGGATCCGTCACCCCGCCGCAAGGCATCGTGTAGCTGCCGGTCAGGCAGCAGGTCCCCACCGAGCAAGGCCCCGTGTTGCAAATGTATTCCGTATTGTTGGTCACCGGGTTACCGGTCCCCGTGTTGATGCAGATCTCCACATTGTCCTCCTGGTTGCCGCAACCGCCGAAACCGTTGTTCGCATCCGCCATCACCAGGTAGTTGAGCCCCCCGGGGGATATCAACGATACGCTCAGGTCCCCGATCCAGGTGTGGTTGATCGTGAAACACAATTGGGTCAGCGGACACTGCCCCAAATCGTTCGCCCCGTTGACCGTCACGTCCAAGGTCCCGGAAAAGCTGTTGTTGTCCTCTATCTGCACCGGACAATTGCCGGTGGTCAAACAATCACAGGGCTGCGCAGACAGCAGTGAAAATATACCCCACACCACGACGGCCAGGGCGGATAAGATGATTCGCTTCGTCATTTTTTCTTATTTCTGCTTCCCGGATGGCCCCGATGGCAACCTTCTTCGACCCAATCGCCACCCATCGTTCCGTCCGATCGGACCGCCGATCTTCGTCCGGCCCGGTGACCCGGTGCGCGGATGGCCCGCCCCGGGGTGTCTTGCAAATGTAATGGTATTGCCGGATGTCCCTACCGTAATTTCGTTATCTCCTTCCTTCCCCGGCATCGCTTCGCCGGCAGCGACCGACATCGTACCCCCGTACCGGCGTCCTGCCCCGCCGCCGAATCGATGCCTCCGAATCGGCGCCGGCCAAAGGGTCTTATTCAAATATCAATCCACGTCGACCCCGCTCTTGCTGCACTTACCGCCCCTTCGCCGCATGCGGGATTGAGAAACCCCCTGGTTCGACCTGACGGCTTTCCCCTTATCGGATCCTCCATGGAAGCGCTTGTCTCCAATTATCCGATTCAATCATGTGATTCGTTGACAGGACGGATTCACCGCGGAGCGGCAACATCAATCAGCCGCCTGTCCATGGAACAGAAAGACTGGCAAGCCACCGTTTCCCGTCTGCCGGTAGCCGGATGCGGCAACGCCTGTACGCGTGCATTCGAACGGAACCCTGGCTTTTGTCGTTCCGACTGGATGCCTGACATCTTTTGGAAGGCCAATATAACGGTACTCGAAATGGTATGCAATTCGAAGGCGGAAGAATGCCCCGCACCGGCCGCTTTGCAAGCGCTCGGCCGGGCTTGGGGACCAGGTTCGGTCCCCGCCGAAAGGGAAGGAAAGCAGAGAAGCGGAAGAAAAAGGTGGTTCCGGTACCCTTGTTGCCGACAGGGTACCAGGTATGGACGTCGGCTTTGACCGAATGATATGGTCCGGTGCTCAAGCCGGAAGCGTAGGGTACTGCCCGCAGCAAGGTCGACCGGGGGGATTTGCCACCCGTATGGTGGTCACCTGTCCGTTCATCGGATGAGGTTGACTTCCCCGCTGAGCGACTCCCGGGTTCCGTCCATTCGCTCCACCTGGACGGTCCAGACAAAGACACCGGCATCCAAGGGCCTACCTCCCCGGAATGTCCCGTCCCACTGGCCGGTTTCGTCCGAGGGCAAGAAATCCTCACACGCGAAGACAGCCTCTCCCCACCGGTCGAATATCCGGAAAGCGGTCACCCGGCTGATATCCGGACCGGCATACAGGCGGAAGACATCGTTGGTCCCGTCACCGTTGGGCGTGAAGGCCGTCGGTACGTACAAGGGGTCCCGCCGGTCCACCAGGACGGTTATCGCCGCCGTGGCTAGGCAGCCGCCTGCCCTTACCGACAAGTCCAGGGTTGTGGTTCGGTACAAGGTCGCGGTCGGCGTCAGACAGGCTGCGCAATCCAATAATTCCGAAGGTGTCCACCGGATATCGTCCAGCATGGCGGCCGGCACGCTCACGTCGGCCGCCAACCGGATGCGCTCCCCCGACCGGATGAACGGCCGATCGGGATCTATTGCCGACACGGTCACCCACAAACTGTCGGCCTCCGCCAATTCGACCGCGTATCCGCCTTCGCATCCGGCCATATCCTCCACGGTCAATTCGTAAGTACCGGGGACGAGGCCCGAGAAAATCGGATGGCCGGTTTGTGTTTCCCCGTCCAAGGTGTACAGGAAAGGAGGTATGCCCGGCATTACCGTATCGACACGGAGCTCCCCGTCTGCCGCACCACGGCAACTGACCGGTGTCAGGGAGATTATCGGGACCGGGTCGCTGCGCAGGTCCGTCACCGTCACCTCATCCGTTGCCTGGCAACCGGACAGGGTGTCCGTGACGGTCAATCGGAAGGTGCCCGCCAGATTGACCGTCGGCCGGCCGATTGTCGGATCTCCCGGAAAGGCTTTCCCCATCGCCGTCCAGCTGTACCGGTAGGCGGCATCCTCCGGAAACGTCCCGCTTCCGAGTTGTGCCGAGGGCCCCGTCCTACAATCGAATGCCTGGTCCGGACCTGCATCGGCATCCGGCCGCCCGGCCACCAGGATGGGGTGGTGTACGCTGTCGATGCAATTGCCGGAAACGGCCACCAAGCTTACCGTATGCACCCCGCTTCCCGCCAGCACCGGGTCCCAAAGGCCTGCCAGCGTATCCACCATGCCTACCCCATGCCAGCTCAGGGTGTCCGCCCCGGACCCGCCGCCGACCTCGGCACCCAAGACCAAGGGCCCGGTCGACCCGTCCACACAGACCAGCGCCGGCGCCAGGATGTCCAGGGTGCGCGGCGGACATGGTAACGATGCGCAGGTCTGCTCCCAAACCGGTGCCCCGCAGGCATAGTCACCCGACGCGGACACGGAAAGGGCCACGGTGGTGCCGGGTGGCAGCCCCGTTATCGTGTAACTCGTCAAATCCGTGAAAATTCCCGAGGGGCCCTCCGTCACCATGGCCTCGTATCCCGTGGCTCCCGGAACGGTATCCCAAAAGAATACTACCGACCCGGTGGTCGCCTCACAGGAAAATCCGGGCGCAGCTACCGGTGCTTCCACCTCCACTGCTGCCGTCAGGATCACCGGCGGACAATTGCCCGCCGTCACGGTCCCCTCCACTTCGTACAAACCGGCCACGGGCCAACTCAATGCCTGCGGAATCCCGTCCGCCCCCACCGATACGGTCGCCCCGTCATAGTCCCACTCCCATTGGGTGCCTTCGCCCCATGCACCGGTCACATGGACAAGCCCTTCCCCGGCCTGGCATAGCGGCGTGACAATCGACAAGTCGACTTCCGGAAGGTCGTTTACCGTGATTTCCTGTTGCGCGGCATAGGCGCAATTCCCCGCCGTGTAAGTGACCGTCACCAGATTCGTACCCGATGCCGCCAGCTGGGGATCGAACCACCCCGCGCTACCCGGCGGCATCCCGCCGCCCGACCAGTGCCATGTGCCGGCATCCGCATCGGCACCTGTCAAGACGGCCGACAACTGGATCGGCTGGGATGTATCGGCCCGGCAATAGGCCGGTGGCACCGACAGCTCAAGCCCGATATCCGGACAAGGTAAGGCCGCACAGGTCGATGTCTCCGCCACACTCCCGCATGCGCCGCTCCCGACCGCCGTCAACGTCATCGTGACACTGTCTCCCGGGGCTAATCCCCCGACCGTGAAAAACGGCTCCGCCGGTTGGTACACGCCGCCGCCGGCCAAAGCCACCTCATAGGATACCCCCTCGGACGCCGCTTCCCAATACCAGGTCACGCTCTCCGTCGTCGCATGGCATCCGATGAGGGGTGCCACCGGCGGGGATGATACCTCCACCCATTGCGTGTCCAGCCATACCCCCGTACATCCTCCGAAGGTCACCGACGAGGTCACCGCATAGGTGCCGGACTGATCCCAGACCAATCCCTGCAGCAGCCCGTCCGACGCACAGGATACACCGCCCCCGGTCTCCCATTCCCACACCAAATCCGGACCGCCCGCCCCCGTATAGGTCACAAATGCCGTATCCCCCGCACAAACAGGGGATTCCATCGAAAAACCAAGCCCTTCCGGGATGGATGTCAGCTGGACCACGACCGGAACCACCTGCTCGCATATCCCCGCGCTTGCCCACAGGTAATAGGTCCGGTTTTCATCCGGCTGGACGTAAGATCCGGACAACTGGTTGCCGGCCGATACCGGAAAGGCGTCGTGATAGGTAAGGGTTGTGTAAGACCCGCCACTGTTGCCGATTAACAAGGATGCCAAATCCACTCCCTCCCCGGTACAAAAGCTCACCAGGTCGTCCGCCAACTCCAACTGCGGCGGGACCAAACTGTCGATGACCAGCACCGGGAGCGTGTCCCGACACGTCTTCCCGCCCGCCGATGCCGTCGCCACCAAGGTATATGCTCCCGCCGTTCCTGTACTGAACAAGGCGCCGGTGTCGACTTGCCCCTGCGGCCCGTTCCATGCCAACACCTGGCCCACGGACAAGCCGGCGTCCAGCGTTACCGCCGGATTTTCACAAGTCAACAGCACGGTATCCGGACCGGACAACAGGGCCATGACCGGAACGGTTTCGATCCGCAGCACGAGGACCTGGTCACACCCCCCCTCGTCTGCCCAGATGATGGTATGGATGCCCGGCGCAGTATAGGTGGAGTCGCCTATGGCCACCCCCTCGCCCGGACAAACCGTCTCTTCCCGATGACTGGTGTCCGGCGCAACGAAAGTCAGGCGGACAACCACCAGGCTATCGCAACCGGCCGCCGTCTCCAGCCGCAAGGTGTCCGAGCCACAGACCAGCTCCTCCCCGACCTGCAGGCACTGCCCCTGGCACAGCACCGTGTCGATGGTCGTCGGAAGCAATTCCGGCAGCAATTCGAACGTCAGGCAGTTATCGGTGAGGTCGGCACATAGGGTCTCCGTCGGTGACCCCAGCAGTTGCTGCGCCCCGGCGAGGTCCAGCCCCGGCAACTCGGAAAGGCGCACGCTGTCCGCCAAGTAGTATGACAAGCCGTACAACCGGTACGTCCCGGCAGGATACTGCCCCAGGTCCGGTTGGTCCGTGACCGCCAAGAGGGTGTCGTTCCGGGTGATGACATACGTGTAGCCGTACAGGGTGGTGTCCGGTGCCACACCGGCGGGGAAATTCGAGACCAGGTTCTCCGGAAAGACGGTATGTGCCGGACAAACGATTGCCGCGGCCAGGGTGTCGAATTGCCCGCCTTCCGCTTCGCAGGACAGGCAGGATTGGGTGCCGTTCGCAAAATGTAGGGAAAAGTTGTGCAACACCCCCGTGTCCATGTTGCAGACATCGTTCACCGTGAGCGTCCAGGTCCCGTTCGCCGGGGATCCCGGCACGTTGAAGTCGTTCAGGTCGCATCCGGGAGCCTGCACCGAACCGGTCAAGGGGTCCGTCACCCCGCCGCAGGCAACCGTCCAGTTACCGTTGAGACAACAGAACCCCAGGGCGCACGGCGCCGGGTTGCACTGGTATTCCGTGTTGTTGGTCAACGGATTCCCTGTCCCGGTCACGATACAGACGTCGATGTTGTCCTGCATCATCCCGCAACCGCCGTAGTTGTTGTTCTGGTCCGCCATCAGCAGGTAACTCGTACCGTCCGGGGCGGTCAGCGATACGCTCAGGTCTCCGATCCAGGTGTGGCTGATGGTGAAACAAACGGCCGTCAACGGATTCTCGCCCAGGTCGTTGGGCCCATTGACGGTGATGTCGAGCGCCCCCTGGAAAGACCCGTTGTCCGTGATGGGAACCGGACAGTTTCCGGTGGACAGGCAGTCGCATGATTGGGACCAAAGCGGTGCCCCGGCTACCCATAGCAGTAGCCATCCCGTTACCAGGGATCGTAAGGTCATGTTCTTGTTTTTTATGCAGCCAACCCGACGGGGTTCTTGTTACAGTGCGTCTTATCCCGGAACTTCCGATACGCGGCCCCAATCCGGCGGATGGTCTTCCCAAGGGGTCGGACATGGCACGCCGCGTCACCTGGTCCTCGACAACCGATGCCGGTCAGGCGCACCGCCGACGGATATCCCGCCGGCGACGTATCGTTTCGCCAGTGGCTTGCTTTTCAGCCGTTAATCCTGTCCGTACCGGTGGTCGGCGACAAAAGCCCTCGACAGCCGGATGGCCGAGTTGCCCCGCCCTGATGATTGCGGGCAGGAGACCGGTCCGCAAACCGGACTCAAACCGGCCTGTACGGACATACTGAGTGAAAGGGAGTGGTGTGGGAGCGTGTGTGGGAGAGATTGCCTGGGTAAGTCTTCCGGTACCCCTTGCCGATGGAAGCCCGCTCCGAAGGGGCGGGGGCGGATGTGTGTGTGCGTCGCGACCGGAACCTCGATAAGCCACCTGGACCGATACAAAGGAAATGCACACCGCCAATGGCAGCCGGAAGACTTTTTTTGTAAAATGAGAAGGAAGGAAGTGTGATGATACAGGAGGAAAAATGATGCCAAAAAGCTTGATCCCGTCAAAAATGAGCTCGGTCGCCCCGGAATGGAAGTACCGGCCGGCAATTGCTTTCCGGAAAGGATCGGGGTGCTCCGACCTACGGTCCGCAGGCGGAAGGAAGCCCGCCTGTGGGGCGTCCCGCCGAAATTGACAGGCGCGAAGGGGAAATGGGAAGGGGGGCGGGGCGGGATCCGGATGGACCGGCGCCCGTTTTCCCACTTGAAAACGGGCGCCCGGAACCGGAGCGTCACTTACTCGAGGGCATCCGCATCAAGGACGCCGAAATCGAAGAGCAAGGAGAACCGCAAGGTGTTATCCAGGGGATTCCGCTGGTTGGTGGTCGGGACCAAATAAGAGAAATTCAAGCCGAATATATTGTATTTCAGGCCGAGGCCTACGGTCAGGTAATGCCGGTCGCCCTTGCTGCGGCTTTCGGTGAAGTATCCGGCACGGATGGCGAACTGTTTGTCGTACCAGTATTCGATACCGACGGAGTACATGATTTCCTTGAGTTCCTCTTCGAAACCGTTGGGTGCGTCCGAAAAGGAGCTGAAGATACCGGAGATAGGAGACGCTTCCCGCCAGTCGCTGACATTGTTCCCGTCCAGGTCGCATTCGTTTTCCGGCGTATCCGGATCATCGAAGCAACGGGTAGGCACCAACAGTTTGTTGGCATCCGCGGCGAGGGTCAGGCTGTTGTAGTTGTCGATCTGGTAGGTCCAGGCGGCGCCGAGGCCCAGGTTGGTGGGCAGGAAATCCCGTTGCCGGTTGGCGGCATTGGTGTAGGTGATCTTGGAACCGATGTTGGTGACGGCGCTGCCGATCATCAGCTGGCTCTTGCGACCGTTGACTTCCAGGTCGGTATGGTATGTGAAGGAGATGTCGGCGGCACCCGCCTGGCCGGCCTCGATAATCTGGCCGTCCACCTGCTGGCCGGCGGCCAGGTTGGAATAGATATATTTCGCGCCGACCGCCGCCGTGAATTTCTCCGTCAGCTTACGGGAGTAAGCGAGGGTGACTTCGAACTCGTTGGGGCGGCCCTTGCCGATGGGATTGCCGTTCTCGTCCGTGAAGTTGATGTCCCCCAAGGAAAAGTAACGGAGCCCCATGCCGACCGCCTGCAGGTCGTCCAGCTTGTAGTAGCCGCTCAGGTATGCCAGGTAGACATCGTTCAAGCCCAGGGACTTGAGCCATGGCGTATAAGTGGCGGAAAGCCCCAGGGGCTGGTCCGCCAATACGAGTTTGGATTGGTTGAAATGCATGGCGTTGGCATCCGGGGACAAGGCGATGCCGACATCCCCCATCGCACCGGAACGGGCATCCGCCACAATCCGCAGGAAGGGGACGGCGGTCAGGATGGTATTGACGCAATCTCCGCCCGTGATGCTCTTCCAGACGCCGTCCTGCTTGAAACAACCGCTTTGGCCCAGGGCGGGGTGTACGCCCAGCAGGGTCGATGCGAAGGCCAGCGCCATCATCAGTGTGTGTAAACCTCTCATGAGATATTGTAAGATTTTATGGGTTGCCGGGATTCCCGAAGGATTGGGCCCGCCGGAAAACCCGGCCGAAAGGGGATCGACGACCGGTCGGTCCGCCATTGGATGACGCATACCGCCCGGTGCTTCCCCGGGACGCCGTCGGAGCCCCGAAAGCATTTCCCAGAATTTTGCAAATATAACCAGCTATTGTCAAATATATTGTTCCGGACCATGGCCGACCGGAATTACAAAGATACTACGGAAAGGCCCGGCGAATGTTCTGCCCCGGCCGGTGTGCCGGCGGCAAGCCCGGGCGCGGCATCCCGGTCCCGGTCCCGCACGCTATCGGAGAATGACCAGTTTCTCGAAATCACTTTCGGCCGTCACCTCATTATCCCCACCGTGCAAAGCCCGGATGCGGACCTTGTAAAGGTAGACGCCCCTCGCCAGGGTATCCCCGTAATCGTCCCGACCATCCCATCGGATGCAATCGCCTAAGCCTAAACGATGGCTTGCCGAAAATATTCTTTCCTGCAAAGTTTTTATCAGCCGACCGGATATCGTGTAAATATGGACGCTGACATCCAGGTCGAACCCGGCCTGGTTGTGCTCGAACTGGAAGCAGGTCTGGGTCGTGAAGGGGTTCGGATAGTTGAGCACCTGTCGCAAGGCCGCCTTTTCCGAGGTGGCCACCACGAACTCCGTCAGTCCTTCCGCCGGATTGTTCGCCACATCCCAGGCACGTACCTTGATCTCATGCCGTCCGGCCGGAAGTTTGTACAAGGGGTATCGGACGGTACCGCGGGTGTAGTCGTCGACGGCGGCCTCGTAGAAATCATTCAGCAGGTAGGTATTCCGGGTGTCCTGGTCCAATACGCCGACGAGGTCGTGCCCGACGCTGTTGCCGATGACGTTGATGCCGTTGTCGTCGGAAAGCTGGACCAACAAGACCGGGTTTTCATTGGTGATGCCTCCGAATACGAAGTTTTCGTCGTTCAGGTACACCTCCACTTCCGGGCCCTTGCCGTCGGAGACGGCCGCCGCATCCGATCCGCCGACGCCGATCTCCCGGTAGTGGCCGGCGGCATCCGACAGCCGGCTCTCGTCGGCTGCGTAGTAGCTGATTTTTCCGATCCCGTAGTTGTAATCGATATCCTTGGGAACGACGAACGTAAACTGGAACCGGCCCTCCCGGACACTCGCCCTACCTTTGAACACCACGTTCTTCTGCAGGTCGAAAGAGAACAGGGGACTGCCGGGGTCCTGCGCCAGGGTCTGGTATACCACCTTCTTGTCAAAAACCGTCGGATAGACGATCCCGTTGAAATCGGTCAGCAAGTTGCCGAAATCATCCCGGACTTCCCCTGCGACCGTCACCTTCTGCAATGCCCGCAAGGTGTCGATCCGGCCGGTGTCGACCGGTAATCCGTTGATTCCTGTCGTGACGATGTTGTAGACCGGCAATGCCAACTGTTGCGCCGGATCGCCCAAAAGGGTGAATTTCCTGGAATTGGATGCATTGCCGGATTTGTTCTTGCTGATCCGGAGCACCTCCCCGAACCCGGGCTTCTCATGGTCGAACTTGTAGAACAAGGTGTCCACCGCCGCTTCCGTCAATTTCTTGTTCGCACTCGCAAAGACCGGGCGGACGGTGGTGTACAGGGCGATGGCGCCCCCGCTGCCGTTAAGAAAGGCCTGCTCCCCCGCAGACGTGAAGGAGGGGTCGTCATACCCGGAGAAGGAACAGGTGGCCGTAATGATGATCGGCAGCCGGTCCTTGTTGTCCCAGGACAGGATGTCCTCGATCTTGAGGACCCGCTCCTGGGTCCATCCCTTGGAGCCGCCGTGTCCCAGGAAAACCATGGCCAGGATTCCCTTGAAAATGGATGCGTTGATGGCATCCGTCGCCAGCGGCACCCGCACCCCGCCGAAGGTGGCTTCCTGTGGGAAAGCGTCCAGGTAAACCTTGTCGATGTTCAGGTTCGGGTTCTTGTCACCGATATGGACGGCGATATCGTCCGCATCCCCCGTATGCAGGTTGCCGTCCTCGTCGTCCCCGACAAAAACGACCCGGTTCCGCCAATCCCGCAAACCACCGGAGTGGATGTCGTAATGGATGACCTTATCGACCACCAACCGGGCTTCCTCCTCCGTCTTTACCGGGAAACGACCGACCCCGATGTCCAGGGCTCCGATGTTCAGGTCTCCGCCTTCCTCCGGGTCCAACAAGGCGAAATAATCGTCCGACGGGAAGGAATAGATCGGGCTGAGGGAGTGGGGCGTTTCATATACGGGTACGAAATCGCCCCCGAGGCCGTAGATGTCGCGTGCATCGAAGGAACCGTCCCCGAACAGCAGGAGCGAACGGAAGCGTTCCGGGTTCCTGTCGTATAGCATCCGTGCAAAATCCCGGATGGCGGTGGCATCCTTGCGGCCGGAAGAGAATTCGTTGTACAACTGCCCCACCTCGACCAGGGCGACCGACAAGCCGCTGTGCGTTTCCCGATGGCGGGCCAGTCGGGCCGCCTGCCCGGCAAAATCGGCGTGGTGGACGATCGCCATGTCCACGCCGTCCAGCCCGTGCAGGTTCTGGTTGGGTACGGCTCCGACCGCATATACCGGCGGGAAAGGACCGTTGGGGTCGAAGGCCACGAACTCCCGGATTTTCCCGGCCGCCGGTGAATCGAAGACCAAACGGTCGCCGTTGCGGAGATAGGACGGCCGACCCGGCGAAAGGGGGTCGGTGACGTCCCAGACATCGGCCTGGGCCGGACTCCCTTCCAATTCGTACCGGGCCGTCGGATGGGCCGCCGACCGGATGTCGCGGAATGCGAGCTGACCGCCTTCCATCCGAAGTTGGCGCCGCAGGTTGAGGGTGATGAAATCAAGCCACCCTTCGTTGAAATTGTTGTCGGGCCGGATGAATTCCAGGCGGATATCCAAGGTTCCTGTAGTCGGCGTGAAAGTGCCGCTGACGGACTGCTGATGGGCATACGTATCGGTACTCCCCCCCTTGGTGGTGGGGAAGGTGGCGCTTGGGAAGGTCTTCCCGTTGGCGGTCACACTGAAACGACTGCTCCCGCCGGTATTGCTGACACGGGCGGCGAACACCGCCGACAGGTGGATGGGCTCCCCCGGTACGATGCCCGGCACCTGCAACTCCTGGCTGTAATCATCGTCGGTCTTCACCTTGAAATAGTCGCCGTAGAACGATTGGCCGGCACCCTGGCCATATACCCAGTCGTGCTGCAGGTTGTATCGGTCCTCCTCGTAATGGACCAACTCGTCGAAAGTGCTGGTCTGGTAGGTGCCGGGCACGCCCGGCGGCAGGTCCTGGATACGCGCACCGGTCGCCACCCCCGTCTGCAGGAAATAATAGTTCCGGGTATCGTAATGGTTGATGTCCACACCGAAAGTCTGGGCATTGGGGTCGTAGGTGCGCTTGTCCGGCCCTTCGCCGTAAAAAAGGAGGTAATCACCCGGCTGAAAACGGCCGTCCGCTTCCCCCGCAATGTGGATGGCGTGCTCCGGCAGGTCGTCCGGACGCTCCGCCCCCACCACTTCCGGCAGGATACCGCCTCCGTATCCGAACAACCTGATCTGCCGGGGGTCGATGTTGTCCACCGGAATGCCGAGCTCCTCCTTGAGGAAGGCATAGTCGAGCCGATGGACACCGGTCCGCTCCACCGCAATCTTGTACCAGTTGCCGGTACTCAGGGCGGACGTGTACGTGTTGCCGCCACGAACGGCCACCGGAGCTGCCTGCGGCTCGAACGACAAGCGCAGGGTAAAGGTGCGCACCCGCTCGTATCCGCCGGCTCCCGTCCGCCGGATGGGAAGGAAACTTATCCAGCCCGCATGCGTACGACGCGCTTGTACGGTTTGTACGGACAGGGTCGGCTCCGTCGGAATGGCGTCCGCGCCCTCGAAGCCTTCCGGCAGGACCAGCGGCTCGTAGGAAACCGACTGGAGGGTCGCCTGCAAACGACCCGGTCCCGGCAGGGGGATCCGCTCCTCAAATACCGGAAGCCCGGGAGTCCCTTCCGGGTGTACCGCACCCTCGAACCGCAGCTGTACCAGGGGCGGCGCCCCCTCGTACGGGATGACGGTGACCGGCGGCTGCCAGGTCAGCGTCCGCGCCAGGGATGGCGGAACCTGGGCAAAAGTTGCGGAACGGACCGCCAGGGCGGCCAGGAACAATATCGTGTGACGGATGCGCATACAGGTTTATTTTGGTTTGTGCCGGAAGGGCGGCTTTCGGCCGGCAGGTCCGGCCGGGTTTCCGGTCCGGCCGCCCCGGATTCGTGCCGGAAGTCGGGCTGATGCTGCGGCGGGATGCCTGGCGGGGACGGCACGGCGCCCCTGTGCGGAAGGCCTCCCGGGAAGTAATGCCAAAATTTGACAATTTCGCTGCCGATGTGTTAGAACTGGCGCTAAATTGTGCATTTTTACGTTTTACAGCCGGGAATTATTTTGCAAACTTACGCTTTTAACAAGATATGAATCACGACCGGAACGGTATCTCGGGATGGCTGGGACTGTGGCTGGTATGGTGGGTCGGTACGACCGGCGTCCTCCATGCGCAGGATCCCGTATTCAGCCAGTTCCATACAATGCCCCTGACCTTCAACCCCGCATTCGCCGGCACCACCTACGCCCCGCGCTTCGGCGTGGCCTACCGGAACGAATGGCCGACCGTCACCGGGGCCGGTACCGCCGCCTACAAGACCTTCGCCGCTTCCTGGGACCAGTTCGTACCCGGCCTCAACAGCGGCTTCGGCGCCCTCTTCATCGGTGACGACGCCGGCGGCGGCCTGCTCCGCACCAATGTCTTCGCCGCCAATTACGCCTACAAGATCGACGTGACCGACAACCTGCACGTCCGCATCGGTATCAATGCCGGCTTCCGCCAAACGAAGCTGAATTGGGACGCCCTGGTCTTCTACGACCAGCTGGATCCCGTCAGCGGCCCCGTCGACCCCGCCGGCAATCCCAACCTCTCCCAGGAAATCCGCCCCGAACACCTCCAGAAAACCCTCTTCGATGTCGGCACCGGCCTCCTCCTTTACAGCAAGCGGTTCTATGGCGGCATCTCCCTCCAACATCTCACCACCCCGGAGGAAGGCTTCCTCGACAATACCAGCGTGGACCTCACCGAAGGACTCCCCCTCCGCACTTCCCTGCACGGCGGTGCGGAATTTGTCGTACGCCCGGGCAATAAGCGACGGCCCCCTTCGTTCTTTTCTCCAAGCGCCATCTTCGTGCGGCAGGCCAACCAAGGCCAACTCAACATCGGCGCCTACTACAACCACGGCCTGGTCTTCGTCGGCTCCTGGTACCGGCATGCCTTCGGAAACCCCGACGCCGTCATCGTACTCATGGGATTCCAATACGAATTCCTGAAAATCGGCTACAGTTACGACTACACCGTCTCCGGTCTCTCCGCCTCCGGCGGCAGCCACGAGGTCTCGGTCGTCTTTAACCTCGACAACAGCCAGGAACTGAAAAGGAAACGGTACGCCCAACGGTACAACGATTGCTTCGGCATCTTCCGCTGACCGTTTCCAGCCCCAACCACCCCATGAACCTTAAATTTGCTGTTTTTTGATCTTTTCCTTTTCTATATTTGCAAGTCTTTTGACAGCCCATGCCCAGGATTTTACCGGAAAGCCAACGTCACGAAATTTTATTCCGCCTTCCGTACGCCGCCACCCCGCCGATTTGCGCCGGGCCCCATGGCAAAGCGGCTCGGCAATATGAAATTCGGACGCTCCGCCGCCACGGAAAACCAGGGCCACCGCTGGAAAAGTTAAATCGTCGAAACGTGATGAAAAATTTGCTGAAGTTCGGTTCTTTCCTACTCTTCGCCGCCGTCGCCCTCAGCTCGTGCAGCAAGAAAGAACGTTCCGCCACCACCGGCTGGATGTACAACGACCCCAAATGGGGCGGATATGAAAAACTCGATTACCAAGGACAAATCACCGGCCCTAACCTCGTACTCGTCGAAGGCGGTACCTTTACCATGGGAATCACCGACCAGGATGTGACCTACGATTGGAACTCCCTCCCCCGCCGGGTGACGGTCTCCTCCTTTTACATGGACGAAACCGAGGTCTCCAACGCCGATTACCGCGAATACCTCTATTGGCTGCAAAGGGTCTTCGGGGAATCCTATCCCGAAGTATATCTCAACAGCCTTCCCGATACGCTGGTCTGGCGCGAGGAACTCTCCTACAACGAACCCTTCGTCGAAACGTATTTCCGCCACCCCTCCTACGACGATTACCCGGTGGTCGGTGTCACCTGGCTCCAAGCCAATGATTACGCCCAGTGGCGGACGGACCGCGTAAACGAGATGATCCTCATCGAAAGGGGTATCCTCAACCCGAATTCCGAACAGAAGGACGAGGATAACTTCAATACGGAAGCCTATCTCGTCGGCCAATACCAGGGGGATGTCCGCAAGAATCTCAAGGATGTCCGGACCGGCGGCGAACGCTCCGTCCGGTTCGAGGATGGGATTCTCCTGCCCTCCTACCGCCTCCCCACGGAAGCGGAATGGGAATACGCCGCACTCGGCCTCATCGGCAACCTCGTCTCCGAAAAGGACGAACGTATCTCCGACCGTAAACTCTACCCCTGGAACGGCAACACCGTCCGATACCAGAAACGCAACAAATACCAAGGGGAAATCCTCGCCAACTTCAAACGCGGTAGCGGTGACTACATGGGTATGGCCGGTAAACTCAACGACCGCGCCCATATCACCGCCCCCGTCCGCACATCCATGCCCAATGACTTCGGCCTCTATCACATGGCCGGCAACGTCAACGAATGGACCATGGACCTCTACCGGCCCATGACCTCCATGACCATCGAGGATGTCGAACAGCAAGACCTCAACTCCTTCCGCGGAAACAAGTTCCGCACCAAGGTCCTCGACGAAAACGGTATGCCCATCGAAAAGGATAGCCTCGGCCGCCTCCGCTACCGCTACGTGGAGGACGATGAGGTCGCTACCCGCGAAAATTATAAGGTCGGCCAACCCTATAACTTCCTCGACGGGGACAAACAATCCGAAGCCTTCTACGATTACGGTACGCATACCCTGATCAGCGACAAGGCCCGCGTCATCAAAGGTGGTAGCTGGCAAGACCGCGCCTTCTGGCTCTCCCCCGGCGCCCGCCGTTTCCGCGATGAGGACAAATCCTACCGCGACCTCGGCTTCCGTTGCGCCATGACCCGGACCGGCGGACCCACCGGTAATGAGGATGCCGGCGGCCTTACCTTCAAGACCAAACAACAAAAGGATAGACGCCGCTATAAGTAATTCCTGCGGCAACCCGCCGCGTTCCCCCGGCTTCCCCGCAGGGACGCGGCGGCATGTTTTATCGCTAAGGTTCACGATCAGGCCATCGCCCACCGTCAACCTGAAAAAACAGATGCGGTTTGGCTCCCAAACCGCATCTTCTTTTTTCCGACACGCCCCGGCACCTGCCTGACCAACCAATCCGACAACCGTGCCTACACCTTCTTTCGTTTCTCTGGAACAACTCTACCTCCGCTTCCGACAACATCCGAAGGTCGTCACCGACAGCCGACAGGTTGTGCCGGGCTGCCTCTTCTTCGCCCTCAAAGGGGATCGGTTCGACGGAAACCGCTTCGCCCGACAAGCTGTCGCCAACGGGGCGGCCTTCGCCGTCATCGACGATCCCTCCCTCCCCACCTCCCCCGCTTTCCTCCTCGTACCGGATACGCTCCGGACCCTGCAGGACCTCGCCCGACACCACCGCCGCCAATTCGATTTTCCCGTTCTCGCCATCACCGGCAGCAACGGTAAAACCACAACCAAGGAACTGGTCCACGCCGTCCTCTCCAGCCACTATCCGACCCACGCCACCGCCGGTAACCTCAACAACCATATCGGGGTCCCACTCACCCTCTTGGCTATGCCTCCCGATACGGAAATCGCCGTCATCGAAATGGGCGCCAACCATCCGGGGGAAATCGACGAACTCTGCCGCATCGCAGAACCCACCCACGGCGTCATCACCAATGTCGGGAAAGCACACCTGGAAGGCTTCGGCGGCTTCGAAGGGGTCAAACGGACCAAAGCGGAACTGTACCGGTTCGTGGAAAATCACCAAGGGTGCATCTTCGTCAACGGCGACGAACCCTTCCTCGATGCCATGGCCGGCCCATACCCACGGAAACTGGTCTACCGGCAGACCAAACTCCTCTCCGCCGACCAACCCTATGCATTCGAACTCGTGTCGGAAGAACCCTTCCTCCGGGTCGCTTTCCCCACCGCGCAAGGCCCGGCCCTTAGCGCCGATACCCATCTCGTCGGCCTGCATAATTTCCAGAATGTCATGACCGCCGTCGCCGTCGGTAAGTATTTCAAAGTGCCCGACCACCTGATCGCCGCCGCCCTGGCCGCTTATGTCCCCCGGAACAACCGCTCCCAATGGGTTTCCTTTCAAGAGAATACCTTCCTGATGGATGCCTATAACGCCAACCCCACCAGCATGCGACAGGCCCTCCTGGCTTTCGCCCGGATACAGGCCCCCCGGAAGGTCGCCATCCTCGGCGCCATGCTGGAACTCGGCTCCTATGCCCCCGCCGAACACCTAGATATCGCCCGGTTCGCCGCTTCCCTCGGATTCCAACAACTCCTCTTCGTCGGCGACGGCTTCCGGCAGGCCGCCCGCGAGCTGGAGGCCCCCTTCTTCGAACAGACCGCCGACCTCACCCACTGGTTCCGGCAACAACATTTCCGGGAAACCTGCTTTCTGGTCAAAGGTTCCCGTAGCATCGGACTGGAAAGAATGCTCGACCTGCCATGAACGATCTCAAAGCGCAAATCCGACAACGGTCCGCAGACTTGTTCCCACAGGTCCGCTCCTTCCGCAGGCACCTCCACCAACATCCGGAGCTTTCCTTCGAAGAATTCGCCACCGGCTCCTTCATCGCGGACCAACTCCGGGCCATGGGCGTGGCATTCGAACAGGGCTGGGGAAAGACCGGTGTCGTGGCCCTCATCCATGGAAACCGTTCCGCCTCCGGTAAGGTGGTGGCCCTCCGCGCCGATATGGACGCACTACCCATCCGGGAGGCTAACCAAGATATCGGCTACGCATCCCGAAACCCGGGCGTCATGCACGCCTGCGGACACGATGTGCACACGGCCTGCCTCCTCGGTGCCGCCGCCATCCTGCATTCCCTGCGCCATGCTTTCGCCGGTACGGTGAAACTGATCTTCCAACCGGCGGAGGAAAAACTGCCCGGTGGCGCATCCCTGCTGATCCGGGAAGGGGTCCTGCAAAATCCGGCGCCCCAATCCATCTTCGGACAACATGTGTTCCCGGACCTGCCCGCCGGCATGGTGGGTTTCCGCCCCGGCATGTACATGGCCAGCGCCGATGAACTCTTTCTTACCGTACATGGGAAAGGAGGTCATGGGGCCATGCCCCACCAATGTGTGGATACGGTCCTGCTGGCTGCCCACATCATCGTGGCCCTCCAACAGGTCGTCAGCCGGAATAGCCCCCCGCTGATCCCTTCCGTACTGACTTTCGGAAAAATCCGGAGCGACGGCGGCGCAACCAATATTATTCCGGAATCCCTCCGGCTGGAGGGCACCTTCCGGACCATGGATGAATCGTGGCGCCAACAAGCCCACCGCCTCATCCGGCAAATTGCCGAAGGGGTCGCAAACAGCATGGGCGGACACGTTACCCTGGATATCGCCGAAGGTTACCCTTGTCTCGAGAACGATACCCCGCTCACCCTGCGCGCACGGCAATTCGCCGTCGATTTCCTGGGTGCCGATAAGGTCACGGACTTACCCATGCGGATGACTTCGGAGGATTTCGCCTGGTACGCCAGCCTGCTTCCCGCCTGCTTCTTCCGCCTTGGCTCCGCCGCAACCAACGGAAACAACGCTCCCTTGCATTCGGATATGTTCGATGTGGATGAATCTTGCATGGTCACCGGAATGGGACTCATGAGCTGGTTGGCAATCATGGAACTGATGGAGCCGGCTCCCTGATGAACCGCTTTTTCCTGTCGCCTGATTTTTTGCTGCTTTTTTCATGCCGGCAGCCCCGACCGTTTTACCCGCCGGCGGGCCGGCCTTCGCCGACCGCCGGTAGCTTACCTTAAGCCTTCCGACCGATTCACTTCACCGGTCGCTGAGATAGCGCGTTCTTTTCTATCTTCCCTGCCATCCAGTTGGATAATGTGATGATACCCCCCCCAATCAGGAATGCTACAAACGCAAATTGGAAAATCAACATATTAAATCGTTTTTGAGATGAATGAACCTTGCCTGTACATGCCCGCCCTTATCGGACGCCGGTGTGGCCCGCTGCCGCGTCGGACCGCCCGGAACAGGGAATGTCCCGAACAGACGACCGGGCTCACAAGCCCTGGCGGTTTGCCATGTCATTTGTGATGGTGAAGGTGGTACGGAGTGCTTTACTTGCGGAGAATGCTGTACCCCGTGCAACCCAACCGGGCCAGGACCACACCTGACTTGCTTTTCGTTACGTATGTATGTTGCATGGGAAAATAAGACTGGAAATCACGGCACCAAGGCCGTCTGCTTGAATCTTAACGCTACTTACATAAACCAATTTCCTTGCCAAAAATCACCAAGCCCGATGCTTGTGGCGGGTGACCCGGCGCTTCCCGCATCCGGCCGGTCCAGGACCTGCCCCGCATCCGTTGCCGCTACAACCTGGTTTCCTTCGCCGGACAAGCCTTGAATTGCAACCCGGGACATCCTCCAATTATTCAACAGCAAGCAAAATACCGGTCATTCGCCTGTTCCGCGTCCTTCGCTCCATCGCAATACTTGGAACTCATCTTCCGCACTTCTACCCTACAAAATAATTAATTACAAAATATTGATTATCTGTTATTTAGTCATTAAGTCAACTGGTGTGCCACGCACTGCCCGGAAAAGGGCGCGGGGCGGCGCCCCGCGCCCAAAAAATTATTTCAGCACGGCCGGGGGGGCGGGGGGGGGGGGCGGCCGGCCGGGGGTGCCAAAGGGGAGTAAGGCCAGAAAATAACAGTGGGTTTTGGGT
>CAZNLJ010000042.1:0-42974 GCA_964573725.1 uncultured Saprospiraceae bacterium | reverse complement strand
GCGGCGTGCAGGATACTGGCCGGCCGATGCCCCGGATATCCGCCCCCAGGCGGATACCCAAACGGAATCCGCCTGCCGATCCCGATCGGCGGACCGACGCACTGGATGTGATGTCTGTCAGGATGATAGATGTGATTGGGTAAGGTGCTTATCCCCCTGATGAATCAGGGGGTTACAGGATGGTAGATGTGTGCATGGGTGAGGCTCGGTTTCGCCCTGACGGAAACGGCGGCGTTATGCAGGCTGGTTGACACCCGATAAACGCCCCTCGGCGGAGACTCTTCCGCAATCAGCCTCCGCCATGCGCCATGGCGGAATCAATAAATTCCTTTTTGAAAATGGCACACAGTCCGTCCGTCAAATCATATGGAAATCCCAGTTCAAACACCCAGTCCAAACCCACTCCAGTCCAATTTTCCCTGCAATTTACCGAACCCGATCACAGTCCATCCTTTAAATCATATGGAAATCCCAGTTCAAAAACGCTGCGGAAATGACCACCGCCCATCCCCAAGCATCCCAAGCCGAGTACACAGTCCATCCTTTAAATCATATGGAAATCCCAGTTCAAAAACGCTGCGGAAATGACCACCGCCCATCCCCAAGCATCCCAAGCCGAGTACACAGTCCATCCTTTAAATCATATGGAAATCCCAGTTCAAAAACGCTGCGGAAATGACCACCGCCCATCCCCAAGCATCCCAAGCCGAATACACAGTCCATCCTTTAAATCATATGGAAATCCCGGTTCAAAAACGCTCCGTAAATGACCACCGCCCATCCCCGAGCATCCCAAGCCGAATACACAGTCCATCCGTCAAATCATATGGAAATCCCGGTCCAGGGACATCCGACAAGAAGCCGACAAAGGTCGGCCGGTCCGGCCGACCGCACCATCCGGCTGCGATGTCGGGTAAATCGCTCAGGACAATATCCGCCGCAGGTAGTTCAACTGTCCTTGGTGGCGCGAGGTATGGCAGCACAACTGCACCAGGAAGAAGGCGACGGTCCGACCCTGGTGTTGCGGCGGCGGGGCGGGCATCGGGTCGGGGAGCCGCTCCGGCGGGAGCCGGTCCAGGGCGGCGGAAACCGCCGACCGGGTAGCTTCGATCCGGCGGATCAGCTCCGCCTTTGGCAGGTCCCGGGCATGGAACTCCTCCTCGCGGTCGCGGACATAGCCGTCGCCGCCCAGCAGGGCGCCGATGAAATGGCGGAGGTTGCCGCAGATGTGGAGGGAAAGGGTGCCGACCGGATTGATGATGCCGGGCAGCGGCCGCCACAGGTGGTCGTCCGGAATGGCAGCCAATTCTTCCGCCATGGCCGCCAGGTCGCGGTCCAGCATGTGGCGGACATCCTGTATCAGGGTCGCTTGCATATCGATGGGTTTGGTTTGCATGCTGCATCGGACCGGCATTCCCGGTTTCCTTCGGGTATCCGACCGGCCCGGCCGTTGCCGTTCAGGTCCGGCCGTATCCGGTCAGGGTGTTGGCCTGCGACAGGTCCGGATGGGCCAGCCGCCCATGCCCCCACAGCCGGACCGATTTTTCATCGATGGCTCCGATTTGGTCGGCGGAGAGCCGGTCCCGCCAGTCGTCCGTCCGCCCGGACCGGAAAAAGGTCGAGGGGTTGAAGTGGAAACTGCCCGGCTTTTCGCTGATGCGGCGTTTCATCGTATCGAACACGGTGCTGGCGGCAATCCTCTCGACGGTTCCTTCCGGCAAGGGATGCGCCGGCAGCAGATGGGCCGCCAACCGGGAGACCACCTCGGGCTTGCGCTCCACCAGGTCCTCATAGCGGAGGGTCAACAGGCTGCCCGCCGGCAGGGTACGCCCCTCGGCGGTCAGCCAATCCAGCACATGCCGGTGGTAATCCCCGAAATAGAGCCCGCCGTCGACGAACATCGGGATGAAATCCGCCAGCTGCAGGTCGGCCGATACCCGCAGCAAGGGATGCGAACGGTAGAAGAAATATTGGGAGACGGCCGCGCCCCGCGGATCCCGGAAGACCAGGATGAATTTGGTCCCGGGATGGATGGATCGCACCGGCAGGTCACCCGAAAAACTGTGGATATACCATACCCGCGGCATCCTGGCCGTCCGGGCGAGGTGCTCCCGGAAATGGGCGTAACCGTATTGGGAGACCAGCACCTCCGGCCAGGCGACGGTATGGTGGCCGATGTCACCCGTCGACAGGGGATTCTCCGGCGGATAGGCCAGGACGGAACGCAGCAGCTCCACCACAAACTGTTTGGTCAGGTGGGTGCCGACTTTCTGGTGGGTACAGATGAAGATGTCGTGTTCGTCCGTGTCCCAGTGCCCGAGCAATTCCGCGATGCCTTTCCGGCTGATGAACGGCGGATAGGGCTTGTCCCGCCACCGCATGTGCAGGAAGCCATGGTCGTTGAGCGTTGACATCGGCTCGAAGACGTGTAGTTTGCCGTGTTCGGATCGGGTCTCCATAATGGTCTTACAGCCGGGCCACCAGCAGCCCGCAGGTCGTCGGTATGGTGTGGTGTCGGACAGCCTGCCGCGCGAACCAGTCCAGGAAGGCCTGGCATTCCTCCCGCCGGTCGATGACGTTGTCGGCCAGCACAACCGTGCCGGGGCCGATCCTTCCGGCTTCCAGCAGGGCTTGCAGGTAGTCGAGGTACTGATTCTTCTGCGCATCCAGGAAAATCAGGTCGTAAGTCCCTTCGAGTCGCCCGATGACCGCCAGGGCGTCGCCCTGGTGTACCCGTACCGGTGCGCCGACGGCATCCATCCGCGCCTGGGTGGTGCGGGCGACCGCCGGGTCGAACTCGATGGACTCGACTTGGGCACCGACCCCTTCCGGAAGGCCGGAGACAAGGTAGAGGGTCGACAGGCCGTGGCCTGCACCCACCTCCAGGATACGCCTGGCGCCGGCGGCGATGACCAGGCTGCGCAGCAAGTCGCCGGTGTCTTCCCGGATCGGATTGCGCCAGCCGAACCGGCCGCTGGTGTCGGAATAGCTGTCCCCCTGCTTGTCCAGGGTTTCCAGCTCCCGGATAGTCTGTTCGATGATTTCGTTGGTCATAAAATGGTTGATAAATATTGATTATCAATGCTTTTTTCAATAATGCCTGTCCATGGGAGGGCGTTGGGGGGGATGGGGTCGGGTGCGGGGGAGGGGCGGAAGGTACCGCTCCTCACAAGGATAAGGTTTTTTTTCGAAAATCCGCCGGTTTTATCCGGCCCCGATGCCGGGGAATCCGGGGACGCGTCCGGGGGCGGTGAGCCGGCAAACGGGACAGCCCATGCCGGTCTCCAAAAAAACCGATTGAAAAGTGTGCCGAAAAATAGCGGGGCGGCCTTCGGTTCCGGTTGCGGGAACGCGTTGCTGTGTTTTTATACCGGAGGCAAGGATATTACGGCCCCGTGATGTATTTTGCGACCGAACAAGAGGACTGCAACCGGTTCCGGGGGGAGGCGGGGCCGGCCCGAAAATGACGATATGGAAAAACAAGTGGCGATCGGACTGGACCTCGGCGGGACCAATATCAAGGCGGTCGTATTGGATGCCGACGGCAACCGCCTGCACGAATCCTCCCGACCCACCGGGCAGCACCAGGAGGGGGCGGACGAATGGGCTTGGAAGAACGCTGTCCGGGATACCTACCGCGAGTTGTCCGCCCAATATGTGGACCGGCGGCCGGTCGTCGGTTTGTCCGCGCCCGGTATCGCGACGGCCGCCAACGACGCCATCGCCTGTATGCCGGGCCGCTTGTTCGGCCTGGAGGGCTTCGACTGGAGCGCCTTCCTGGGGGTCCGCACCTGGGTCGTCAACGACGCCCATGCCGCCATGATGGCGGAAGCCCGGTTCGGGGCGGCCCGGAATGCCCGCCACGCCGTCCTGCTGACCTTGGGCACCGGGGTCGGCGGCGGTATCCTCATCGGTGGCGAGTTGTACCAGGGCTTCCACCAGGTGGCCGGCCACATCGGCCATACCACCGTCGATGCGCAGGATGTCCGGCCGGATATCGCCGGTATGCCGGGCAGCATCGAGGATGCCATCGGCGACGAATCGTTGCGGTGGCGGTCCCATGGCCGCTTCACCGCGACCAGCTCGCTGGTCGCGGCCTATCGGCGCGGTGAGCCCTTCGCCACCTGGCTGTGGTTGTCTTCCGTCCAGAAACTCGCCGTCTGCCTGGCCTCCGTCTCCAACCTGCTGTCGCCGGAGGTCCTCGTCCTCGGCGGCGGGATCGCCAAGGCGGGGGAGGACTTGTTCCGGCCCCTGGCGGACTTCCTGGATGTCTACGAGTGGCGGCCCGGCACCAAGCGCACGCCGGTCGTCCGCGCAGCCTTCGGGGAATATGCCGGTGCCATCGGGGTGGCGGCATTCGCTTTGCAACAACAACAAAAAGGATGATGTCGGAATCGGTGATGCAACAATACCTGGCGGAGAGCGGCCGGATCTTGTCGGCGGTAAGCGGCCAACTGCCCCAAGTCGCGGAGGCGGCCCGGCTGTTCGCGGACAGCATCCTCGCCGGTCGGGTGGTCCATGTCTTCGGGAGCGGACACAGCCGGATCCTGGTGGAGGAGCTGTGGCCCCGGTACGGCAGCTTCCCCGGGTTCAACCCG
The DNA here is from genome assembly GCA_964573725.1 of uncultured Saprospiraceae bacterium. Classification (GTDB taxonomy): domain Bacteria; phylum Bacteroidota; class Bacteroidia; order Chitinophagales; family Saprospiraceae; genus UBA6168. Next base: position 38,376 of record CAZNLJ010000042.1, on the reverse strand, counting down.
ATCGTGGAGCTGTCGCTGACCTTCCACAACCTGGTCGTCGGCGCCAACGGCCAACGGCAGGCCATGTTCCTGGAAAATGTATCCGGCCTCGCCGACCGTATCCTGCGGAACTTCCGGATCGACCGGCGCGATACCGCCCTGGTCGTTTCCTCCAGCGGCTGCAATGTGGTGCCCGTCGAAATGGCGGCCGCCTTCCGCCGCCGGGAGGTCCGCGTCGTCGCCATCGTCAGCCGGGACCACCTGGCGGCCAGCGACAGCAAACTGGCCGACGGCAGCAAGTTGACGGATTTCGCCGATGTCGTCCTCGACACCGGTGCCCCCGTCGGGGATGCCATGGTCCGGGTGCCCGGCCTGGATACGCCCGTTTCGCCCGGCTCCAGCCTCGGCGGCATCCTGCTCGTCAATACCCTCAAGGCCGAACTCGCCCGCCTCCTCACCGAAGCCGGACAGCCGCCCTTGGTGCTGACCGCCGGCGCCCTCGTCGGTCCTGAACGGGCCGCCGCCCTGTTCGAGGCCGCTTACGATGAACATGCCCGCCGGATGTCGGCCCTGTATGATTTTCCGCCGGCGGACGAAAAATAAGCGATCCGATGTTACGAACGACCGTCATAGGCTCCTATCCCTTCCCTTCCTGGCTGCTGTATGCGGCCGAAAACCTGTTGGCCTTCGGCCGGGACGACCGGGAGGAAATCATCTCGGATGCGGTGCTCGCCGCCGTCCACGACCAGGTCTCGGCCGGCCTGGATGTCATCACCGACGGGGAACAGACCCGACTGGATTTCAACCTTTCCTTCTACGGTTTCCTGGAAGGGATCGACCCGACGGCCGAGGTGCCCCGCCGTTGGGGACCGCCGGCCCATGACCAACGGGGCAAGCATGCCGTCACCGGTCCGCTGGCCGCCCCCCGCGGCCTGGGTTCGGTGGCGGAATTCGAACGATTGCGGCGCTTGGCCCCGCCGGGACCGGTCCTCAAGGCCAGCCTGCCGGGACCGTATACCCTCAGCGGCCGTCTTTCACCCAATGCCGATTACCCCGACCGCTATGCCCTGACGGAGGCCCTTCTGCCGATCGTCCGGCAGGAACTGGTGGCCCTGGTGGCCGCCGGCTGCCGCGAAATCACCCTCGACGAGCCTTCCATGAGCTGCTATGCCCATCGGGAGGATACCCGCCGCTTCGTGGATATCTTCAACCGGACGGTCGCCCCGGTCCGGGGCTTGTGCCGGCTCTCCACCCACCTCTGCTTCGGCAATTACAAGGGACATCCCGTCGGTAAACGGAGCATCGCACCCCTCCTGCCGGATTTCCTCGACCTCGCCGTCGATGAGGTGCACCTCGAAATGGCCAACCGCGAATTTGCGGAAATCGAATTGCTCGCGCCGTTCGCCGAACGCTTCGAGGTGGCCGTCGGTATCGTGGATGTGAAAAGCTATTACATCGAAACCGTGGCGGATATCGAGGCGCGTATCGGGCAGTGCCTGCGGTTCGTACCGGCGGAAAAACTATCCCTGGCGCCGGATTGCGGACTCAGCCAGACCGCCCGTTGGGCCGCCCGCCTCAAGTTGCGGAATATGGTGGAAGGAACCCGCCGGGTGCGCGAACGATTGACAAAAGGCTTATGAACAGGCTCACCCCCGCCATCCTCCGGGACCAGGTCCTCGTCGACGATGTCCTGGCTTTTCCAGCCGAACCGTCGGCCTTCCGCTGCTGGTGGCTCGGTCAAAGCGGTTTCCTCCTGGCCTGGCGCGGACACCGCTTCCTCCTGGACCCCTATCTCTCCGATTCGCTGACCCGCAAATATGCCCGGACCGACAAACCGCATGTCCGCTGCTCGGAACGGGTGGTCGACCCGGACCTGCTGGATTTCGTCGACCTGGCTACCGCCACCCACCTCCATACCGACCACCTCGACGGGGATACCCTCCGGCCGCTGTTGGCCGGGAACCCCGGGATGACCCTGCTGATTCCCGAAGCCATCCGGGAGGAGGCCGTGCTCCGGCTGGCCTGTCCGCCGGATTTCCCGACCGGTATGGATGCCGGCCAAACCCTCGACTTTCCCGCCCTCTCCCTGTCCGTCTCCGCCGTCCCCGCCGCCCACGAACTGCTCGACCGCGATGCCCGCGGCCGTCACCTGTACCTGGGCTTCGTCCTCCGCTTCGGCCCGTTCTCCATTTACCACAGCGGGGATACGGTCCGGTTCGACGGCATGGAGGATATCCTCCGCCCCTTCGACCTGGATGTCGCCTTCCTGCCCATCAACGGCCGCGATCCGGCGCGGAGGGTCGCCGGCAACCTGTTCCCGGATGAGGCGGTCCGCCTCGCCCGGGATATCGGCGCCAGGTCCGTCGTCCCCTGCCATTACGATATGTTCGCCTTCAATACCGCCGACCCGCAGGCCCTCGTCGATGCCGCCCGCCTCGCCGGCCAATCCTTCCGGGTGTTCCGCAACGGCGAAGGGGTCACTTATCGCCTTAACCATGGCTTCGACCCGCCGGATGCCTCCTGACAACCCCCGCCTCCTGCCCCGCTCCCCAAGGTTACCCTTCCGTTAATTCTTGTGATTTTGTAAAAAATACACGAAGTCTGGATGAATGGTGTGTTGAAATAAATATTTGTTTAATGGGTTTAAACAAAATAAAATATTTAATTTATAAAAAATAAGACACAATATTTTAAAAGCGGCGGAAGCGGTGCGAAAATGGCCGCGGCCGGTCACCGCTTGGGCCATGCGGCGGTCTTGTATTTGTCAACCTTGGCACCCTATTTTTGTTTTCTTTCCGAACGATGGTAATGCGTGGAACCTAAACAAATCTTTCATGAATCGACAGAGTGTTCCCGTATTGTTGACAAGCCTGCTTTTATTCTTATCCTTCGGATGGGTTTCCGCCGACACCGGAAACGCACCGGTTCCCACCAGTATCTTCGACCTGATGTCCCACCAGGATGTCCTGGAACTGACCCTGGAGACCCGGCTGGACCATTTGCGGAACAACCGCCGTTCCGACCTTCCCCAGGAAGGGCGGGTGGTCTTCCGCGACGCAGCCGGCACCAAGCGGGTCTGGCATGTCAAGGTGAACCTGCGCGGTGCCTTCCGCCGCATCCATTGCGACAACCTGCCGCCGATGAAACTCAATTTCCGGAAATCGGAACTGTCCGGGGCGGGACTGGCCGCTTTCGACGACCTGAAACTCGTGCCGCTCTGCGCCGCCGACCTGGATGCCGCCGCCGATGCCCTCCTCCGCGAATTCCTCACCTACCGCCTCTTCAATGCGGTGACCCCCTACAGCTTCCGCGTGCAGCTGCTGCAGGTCAATTACATCGATTCCGACAACGGGGAAATGTTTACCCAATGGGCTTTCGTCGTCGAGGACGCCGCCCAGCTGCGCCACCGCATCGGGGCGGAAAAGATTGCCGAGGAAACCCTCTTCAACCCGCCCGCCGACCGGATGGACCGCGATTACCTGAAAACGGTGGCGGTATTCCAATATATGATTGGTAATACCGACTGGAGCCTGTCGACTTGCAAGAACCTGAAACTGATGGTCAAGGACGGCAAGTTGCTGGCCATCCCCTACGATTTCGACTTCACCGGCCTGGTGAATCCGCCTTACTTCGCACCGGATTCCGACTTCGGCTTCTCCTCCCGCAACGACCGGGCTTTCCTGGGCTATCCGGAAGACGTCGAACACCTGCACGACACGGCTTTCGCCATCGCCGGCAAACGGCATGTGCTGGAACGCATGGTCCGGAAGTTCAAATGGCTGTCCTTCGCCAGCCGACAGGATATGCTGGCCTACCTGGCGTCTTTCTTCGATGATCCGGAAGTGGTGACGGTCCCGCCCCGCATCCTGGCGGATGCCCAGGAATGACTTTCCACCACATCCGCCTCCTCAGCCGCCCACACCCCAGCCGCCGTCCACCCCGATGGTCTGCCCGGTCAGGAAGGCACCGGCATCGGACAACAGCAGGCCGGCAATGCCGCTCAGGTCCTGCGGCAGGACCGCCCGGCCCCCGTCCAGGGGCTGGCGTCGCCGGACATAGGCCATGATGTCCTCGTCCGACAAGGCCCGGCGGGCCATGGGGGTGTCCACCAACCCGGGCGCCAGGGTGTTCACCCGGATGTTGTCCGCCGCATAGGCGGCCGCCAATGCCGTCGACAAGCCGATGACGGCTGCTTTCGCCGCCGCGTAGGCATGGGTCCGGAAGTGCTGCGGGGCCGGCGCGTAGGCCAGCGCCGAACTGAGGTTGACGATGGCGCCGCCACCTCCGTCGGCAAGGAATTGCCGGATGGCGGCCCGGTTGGACCACATCACGGTGCCCAGGTTCAGCTCGAGGGTCTTCTCCCAGGCTTCCCGGGTCATTTCGTGCAAAGGACCGTCGCCGAACCGGCGCCCGCTGCCGCCCGCCACATGCAGCAGTCCGTCGAATCCGCCGAACTGCTCCTGACAAATGCGGACGGCCTCCTCACAGGCACCCTCCTCCCGGGCATCCGCCGTCAGGATGTGGACCTCCGGCGGCAAATGCGCCGCCGCCCGGGCGGATGTCTCCGGGTCGTGGCCCATGACGACCAGCCGCGCACCCCATTCGGAAAAGTCGCGTGCCGCCCGGTATCCGATGCCCGTTGTCCCGCCGACGATGACGATGCTCTTGCCTGTCAGTAGTTTTTCCATGGGTGGCCCTTGGATTTTGACGCGCCCTCAGCGGGGACCGGGTGGGCAGTGGGTGCGCAGGAACTTCGTGCACATCGTCGACAGGTGGGTCCGGGTGCCCTTCCCCTCGCCCAGGCCGTGCGAACGGCCCGGATAGGCCATGTATTGGAATTGCTTGTTGTGGGTGACCAATTCGTTGACCAACATCTCGGCGTTCTGGAAATGGACGTTGTCGTCGGCCGTCCCGTGCACCAACAACAGGTCGCCCTGCAGTTTCGACGCATGGGTGATGGCGGCCCCCGCCGTATAGTCCGCCATATTGTCCTGTGGCAGCCCCATGTACCGCTCCGTATAGATGTTGTCGTAGAGGAGGGAGCTGGTGACGGGGGCGATGGACACCCCGGTCTTGTAGATTTCCGGATATTGGAACATCAGGTTGAGGGTCGAGGACCCGCCGCCGCTCCAGCCCCAGACGGCGACCCGGTCGGGATCGATGGCCTCGCGTTCGATCAGTTCCTTCGCGCCGAGCGCCTGGTCGCGGATATTCAGCTGGCCGATGTTGCGGTAGATGGATTTCCGCCATTGCCGGCCCTTCGGGGCGGGCGTGCCGCGGTTGTCCAGGCTGATGTGGAAATAGCCGTCCTCCGCCATATCCCCGTCGTACAGGAAATTGTTGGCACTGCCCCAGCGGTCCTTGACGGTCGCGCCGGCCGGCTCCCCGTAGACATAAAATACCGCCGGATACTTCCGGGTGCTGTCGAAATCCGTGGGCCGGATCATCCAGCCGTCCATGACGACGCCTTCCTCGGTGGTGACCTGGAAGAAGGAGGTCCGGGTCCGGGCCTGGGCGGCGGGATCGTAGGTGGCGGCCAGGTCCGGTTGTCCCGGCAGCGGCCGGTGGTCGGGCAGGGAGATCCAGGCCGTCTTCGGGCGGGTAAAGTGGTTGGAGAAGCGCCAACGGGCCCATTTCCCGTTCGGGGATACGTCATACTGGTGCGTCCCCGGCATATTTTCGGGGGTCAACCGTTCGAATTTCCCTTTGCCGTTCAGCGGAACCCGCCACAGGTACTGTTGGGTGGCATTCGCCGGGGAGGCGGAGAAATAGACGGAGCCCGTCTTTTCATCCAGGCCGTCGAAGGAGATCACATCGTAGCGGCCGTCGGTCAGCAGGGTTTCCTTTTTCCCGTTTCCACCGACTTTCCAGAGATGGCGCCAGCCGTCCTTTTCGCTCATCCAGATGAAGTCTTTCCCCCCGTCGACCCAATCCCAGCCGGTGGCGTCGCGACCCCATTCGTTGATGGTGCTGACCCAGGCTTCGTCGGTTTCCTCGTAGATGGTCCGGACGGTGCCGGTACCGGGGTCGGCCAACATCAGCTTGCTGTGGTTCTGCCGGCGGTTGAGCTGCTGGAGGATGAGTTGCTCCCCTTCCGGGGTGTATTCCATCCGGATGATGTAATGGGCCTGCGGGTCGCCGGGTACGTCCATCCAGGTGGTACGCGCCGTGCGGATGTCGACGACGCCGACCCTGGCGGGGGAGGGCGGGAAGCCGACCTTGGGGTATTCCACGGGGATGATTTGGCTGTACAGGGAATCCGTGTTGTTGATCATGTAGAAATCACGGATCTGGTTGGCATCGATCTGCCAGTAGGCGATGGACCGGCCGTCGGGTGCCCAGCGGAAGCCGTCGCGGCAGAAGAATTCCTCCTCATAGACCCAGTCGAAGGTGCCGTTGATGAGCTTGGGGGTGCCCAGGTCGTCGGTGAGTTTGGTCGGGATGCCTGCGGCAAGTTCCTCCACGTAGATGTTGCGTTCGGAGACATAGGCGACCCGGTTGCCGTCGGGGGAGAACTTGGCGAACATCAGGGAGGCGGCGGGCCTGCCTTTTCCCAGCTGCTGCAGCCGTTTGCTGCCGAGGTCGAGGACCCAGTAATCCCCCCGGGTATTCTGCCGCCACACCCGTTGGCTGTTCGTGTAAATCATGATTTTCCGGCGGTCCGGACTGAACCGGAAATCCTCGGGCCGGAGGGGTGTGCCGCTGCCGAGCGGGGTGAGGTCGGCGGGGCTGACGAGCGTATCCTGCCGCAGGTCCGGCAGGGAGGTCCGGAGGAGGTATCCGTCCTCCCGGGTGAAATAGGCGTTGCCGTCTTCGGACCATTGGATGGACTGGCCCGCCGCCGGAAGGGAAAGGATGGCGACGAGGCAAAGGGATAGGAGGACGAGGCGCATGGCGGTCGCTTTGTTAGGAGTGGTTGAAAGGATGCCGGCGGCCAGGGACCGCCGGGGTATCAGTTGTTGCCGTGGCAATGTTTGTATTTGCGGCCGCTGCCGCAGGGGCAGGGGTCGTTCCGGCCGATCTTGGGGCCCTGCCGCTTGATGGTTTCCTGCTTGACAGGTTGGGAGGCCGCTTCCGCTGCGGCCCGGGCCGCCGCTTCCTGGCCGGTGGGGGCCGCCGCGCCGGGGCGGCTCATCCGCATCTTGCTCAAATCCGACCGCTGGGGTTCCCGGGCCTGTTGGACCGGATTGTTGGGGGCGATCATGAGGGTACCCTGGGCGAGGTAGGAGGTCACCTCCTCGTTGATGCGGTACACCAGGTCCTCGAACAGGTTGTAGGCCTCCATCTTGTAGATGATGAGCGGGTCTTTTTGTTCGAAGGAGGCGGATTGCACCGATTCCTTGAGCTCGTCCATCATCCGGAGGTGTTCCTTCCACTTTTCGTCGATGATGGCCAGGGTGACGGCCTTCTCGATGTCCCGGAGAATGGATTTGCCTTTCGTGCGGACGGCCTCCGCCATATCCGCCCCGATGGGCAGCATGCGGTTGCGCCCGTCCGAGAACGGGATGGAGATGCGCTTGTAGCGGTGGCCTTCGTTTTCGTGCACCCGCTGGATGGTGGGCAGCAGGGCCTGTATCAGGTGTTGTTCCTTCCGCTGGTAGAAAGCGGTGAAGTTATCCTGGAATTGTTCGGTCAGGGCCTGGGCACCCAGTTGCCGGAATTCCGCTTCCTGCATGCCGGCGTCCATGCCCAGTTCGCGCATGGCGTCGCGCCGGAAGCCGTCGTAGTCGTTGTTGGCCTTATGGGCGGCCACGATGTTGGCGGTGATGGAGCGGAACATGTTGTCGAGGTCGACCTGCAACCTTTCCCCGCTGAGGGCATGGTTGCGCTTGCGGTAGATGGCCTCGCGCTGGATGTTCATCACGTCGTCGTATTCCAGCAGCCGTTTCCGGATGCCGAAGTTGTTCTCCTCCACTTTTTTCTGGGCCCTTTCGATGGATTTGGAGACCATCGAGTGCTGGATGACCTCCCCTTCCTGCAGGCCCATGCGGTCCATGAGGCTGGCGATGCGTTCACTTTGGAAAAGCCGCATCAGGTTGTCCTCGAGGGATACGTAGAACTGGGAGGAACCGGCGTCGCCCTGGCGGCCGGAGCGGCCGCGCAGCTGGCGGTCCACCCGGCGGCTGTCGTGCCGCTCGGTGCCGATGATGGCCAGTCCGCCGACCACCTTCGCGTCCGGCTTCAACTGGAAGGCGGGCCATAACTCGTGGGATTCGTCGAGGGTGGTCTCGATGCCTGTCCCCCGTTGGCGGATGGTGTAGCGGTAACCGCCCGCCGCCTGGCTGTCCTTGCGTACATCCACCACGTCGAACAAGGTGGAGGGCCCGAGCTTGATGTCGGTACCCCGGCCGGCCATGTTGGTGGCGATGGTGACGTTCCCGTTCCCTTTCTCATCCTGTTGGCCGGCCTTGGCCACGATGAAGGCCTCCCGTTGGTGCTGCTTCGCGTTGAGCACCTCGTGCTTGACGCCGCGCATATCCAGGAAGCGGCTCAGTTTTTCGGAGATGTCGACCGAGGTGGTGCCGATGAGCACCGGCCGGCCGGCCCGGCTCAGGATGGAGACCCGGTCGACGACCGCGTTGTATTTTTCCCGGGCGGTCTTGTACACCTCGTCCTCCGCATCCACCCGGCTGATGGGCAGGTTGGTGGGGATGACGGAAACATCCAGCTTGTAGATGTCCCACAATTCCTTCGCTTCCGTCTCCGCCGTCCCGGTCATGCCGGCCAGCTTGTGGTACATCCGGAAGTAATTCTGGAGGGTGATCGTGGCATAGGTCTGGGTCGCTTCGCCCACCCGCACGTTTTCCTTGGCCTCCAGCGCCTGGTGGAGTCCGTCCGAATAGCGGCGTCCTTCCATCATACGCCCCGTCTGCTCGTCCACGATCTTCACCTCCCCGTTCATGACGATGTACTCCTGGTCCTTCTCGAAGAGGGTGTAGGCCTTGAGCAGCTGGTTCATGGCATGCAGTCGGCGCGACTTCACGGTGAATTCCTGGGACAGCTTCAGCTTGGCCTCCTCCTTCTCCTTCTTGTCCATCGAGCCGTCGTTGTCGATCTCGACCATCCGGGCGGCGATGTCTGGCATGATGAAGAAACCGGGGTCGTCCTTGCCTTTCGCCAGGAACTCCGCCCCGTTGTCGGTGAGCTCCACGGACCGGTTTTTCTCATCGATGGTGAAATAGAGCGACTCGTCCACCAGGTGCATGTTCTTGGAGTTCTCCTGCATGTAGAAGTTCTCCGCTTTCTGGAGCAGGACCTTGGCGCCTTCCTCGCTCAGGAACTTGATGAGGGGCCTGCTCTTGGGCAGGGCCCGGTGCGCGCGCAGCAGGGCCATGCCGGCATCCCCTTCCTCGTAGCCGCCGTCCCCGTCGGCGAATTTCTTCCGCGCCTCGTTCAGGAACTGGGTGGCCAGCCGTTGTTGGGCGGACAGGAGCTTCTCCACTTCGGGCCGAAGCTCCTTGTATTCCTGCACCTGGTCGTCTTCCCCGACGGGGCCGGAGATGATCAGGGGGGTCCGTGCATCGTCGATGAGGACGGAATCCACCTCGTCCACCATGGCGAAATGATGCTTGTGCTGCACCATCTCGTCGAGCGAACGCACCATGTTGTCCCGCAGGTAGTCGAAACCGAACTCGTTGTTGGTGCCGTAGGTGATGTCGCAGCGGTAGGCTTTGCGCCGGGCCTCGGAATGGGGCCGGTGCTTGTCGATGCAGTCGATGGTCAGGAAGAGGAATTCGAAGATGGGGCCGATCCACTCGCTGTCGCGGCGGGCCAGGTAATCGTTGACCGTCACCACGTGGACCCCCTGGCCGGACAAGCCGTTGAGGTAGGCGGGCAGGGTGGCCACGAGCGTCTTCCCTTCCCCGGTCGCCATTTCGGCTATTTTTCCTTCGTGGAGGACGGAACCGCCGATCAGCTGGACATCGTAATGGACCATGTTCCAGGTGATTTCCGCCCCGGCGGCCGTCCATTTGTGCTTCCAGACGGCCTTGTCCTGTTCGATGGTCACGTAGGCCTTGTCCGGATGGGCGGCCAGCTGGCGGTCATGGTCGGTGGCGGTCACGACCAGCGTTCCGTTCTCCTTGAACCGGCGGGCCGTCTCCTTGACCACGGCGAACGCTTCCGGCAACAGCTCCCGCAGCACCTCCTCGAGGGCTTTGTTGCGGGACTGCCGGAGTTCGTCCAGCGATTGGAACAACTGCTCCTTCTCGTGGATGTCCTCCGTTTGCAGGGCTTCCTCCCGGACCGAAGCCATCTCCGCGTCGATGTCCGCCAACTGTTCGGCGATATGTTGCCGGAAGGTATTGGTCTTGCCCCGTAGTTCGTCGAGGGACAGGGATTTCAGTTTTTCCCATTCCTCGTTGATATGGTCCACCAGGGGGGCGTATTTGGTGAAATCCCTTTCGTGCTTCGTCTTGAATAAGCCTTTGAGTATGCCTAACATAATCTTGTGGTTCTGTTGTTTCGCCGCCGCCGGTCACCGGCGGCCTGTGCGGCCCGCCGGGCTCGGGAAGCGGTCCCGGCCGGGGGCTGTTGTCCGGGCGGTCGGGCCGACCGTTGGCGGACAGGCTGCCGGGACAGGGACAAAACGGCTGCAAAGATAGCAATATGCCAAGGTTTTGAGGGCGGGTATTGTGCCAAGAAAGCTTTCCGCCGGTGCGATTTTCTGAAAAGCGGGGCTGCCCGCCGGCTTACCGTACCCAGGCGCCGGTCATCCGGAGCAGCTCCGTTTCCGCCAGTTTGGTGTTGTAGCGGGCGGCGATCAGCCGGTTGTAGGCATCCTCGAGGCTTTTTTGGGCCTCCCGGAGTTCGAGATAGGTGGAGACCCCCTGCCGGAAGCGTTCCAGGGCGATGTCGACGTTCTCGCGGGCGAGTTCGATGTTTTGTTCCTCCAAGGCCAGGGCTTCCATCTGGTAGGTGTAATCCGCAAAGGCGTTGTGGAGGGTGGTGAGGAGGCGGTTGGATTGGTCGGCGTAGGTGAGTTGCCGGAACTCGATGTTCCGGGCGGCTTGTTCGATGTTGCGTTCCACCTGCCGGTTGTTGAGGATGGGGATGTTGGCGGTCAGCCCCAGGTTCAGGCCGTTGAGGCGGCTGGTCAAGGGTTGGAAGGGGTTGACGACCGTCTGGTTGTCCGTCCGGTTGAAATTGTAGGCGGATTGGAAGGAGAGGGTGGGGTAGCGCATCGATTTTTCCTCGCGCAGGGAGAGCTGGGCGAGGCCAACCTGGCGTTGGGCCAGGAGGAGGGAGGGATTGTGGCCGGTGACCTCCGCGCGGAGCTGGTCCAGGTCCAGCCGGTCGTCGAAGGGAATGTCGTCCTCCACATCGAAAGTTTCCGGCAGCTGCATGCCGGCCAGTTGGTCCAGCTGCTGCTTCCGCTGCTCGATGAGGGTGAGCTGCCGCAGCCGGAGGGCCTGCTGGGCGTTCAGGTCGACGCGGGCTTGCAGGAGTTCCGGCTTGCTGCCCAGGCCGGACGCCAACTTCCGGTCGGCCACCTTGACCCGTTCCTCGTTCACGGCCATCTGCTCGGTGATGGCCTTGAGCTGCTGCTTCTGGCGGACGATGTCGTAGTAGGTCACCAGCACGTCCGCCACCGTTTGGACGACCTGTTCCTTGACGGTCCACTCGCCGAGTCGGGCCAGCTCCTCCGTCCGCTCCTTGACGATGAACATCCGCATCCCGTCGAAGAGGGTCCAGTTGAGCTGCAAGGCCCCGCTGAGGATGTTGGAGCGGACCCCGTCCCGCTCCCGCACGTTGCCGTCCGTGAAGGTTTGCCGTTGGTCGTTGTTGTTCCAAACGGTGCCGACGGTGGCGTTCAGCCGCGGCAGGAAGGCGGCGTTGACGTAGCGCAGGTCGATGGCGGCGGCACCGGAATCGTTGCGGGCCAGCAGGATGCCGTAGTTGTTGCCCAGGGCCGCGGAGACGGCCGCCTCGGCGGTCAGCCGTTCCTGGGCCGGCAGGGCGGCCGACAGGGACAGCAACAGGTAGCAGGTGATGATTCTTTTTTGCATGTGGCGATCGTTGGGGCGGCCGGCTCCCTTCCGGGACCCCGTACCGCTTGCTGCTCGGTTTCGGTCGGCCTTCCCGGCCGTCGGACGGGTCACTCCGCTTCGGCGGCGGTCTCCGCCACGCGTTCCTCAAACGTCTTCCCGTCCTTCCGGCTGGACATGAAATAGTACATCGCGGGAATTACGAACAAGGTCAGGACCAGGGAAAACAGGATGCCCCCGACAATGACGACCCCCAGGGGGATGCGGCTGGTGGCGGCGGCACCGAGGCTGAGGGCGATGGGCAGGGCACCGAGCGCCATGGCCAGGCTGGTCATCAGGATGGGCCGCATCCGGGCACTGGCGGCATCGACGATGGCCTCCATCTTCGGTATCCCCTGCCGCCTTTTCTGGTTGGCGAACTCCACGATCAGGATGCCGTTCTTCGTCACCAATCCGATCAACATGATCATGCCGATCTGGGAAAAGATGTTGAGGGTATGCCCGAACAGCGACAAGGAAAGGACGGCCCCGGCGATGGCCAGGGGAACGGTCACCATGATGATCAGCGGGTCGATGAAACTCTCGAACTGGGCGGCCAACAACAGGAATATCAGGACCAGCGCAAACACAAAGGCGAAACTCGTGTTGCCGCTGCTCTCGGCGTAATCCCGGCTGCTGCCGGCCAGCTGGGTGCTCCAGGTCTCGTCCAACAGGTCCTCCGCTATCTTCTCCATCTCCGCGATCCCGTCCGCAATCGTGTTCCCGGGTGCCAATCCGGCACTGACCGTCGCACTCTTGTACCGGTTGAAGTGGTAGATCACCGGCGGCGCCGTCTCCTCCCGGATGCGCACCAGGTTGTCCAGCGAGATGCTCTCCCCGCGGTTGTTCCGGATGTAGATGTTCTTGAGGTCGGTGGGGTCGTCCCGGTTCGGCCGGCTCACCTGCCCGATGACCTGGTACTGCTTGCCGTCCTTGATGAAATAACCCAGCCGCCGGTTCGACAGGGCCAGCTGCAAGGTCTCGGATATGTCCGCCACCCCGACCCCCAGCTCGTTGGCCTTGGTCCGGTTGATCTCAATCCGCAATTCCGGCTTGTTGAATTTCAAGTCGCTGTCGAATCCCTGGAATACGGGGTTCTGGGCCACCTTTTCCAAAAAGGCGGGCAACACTTCCCGGATCTTTTCGAAGTTGTTGTTCTGGATTACGAACTGTACCGGCAACCCGCCGAAACGGCTCGCCGAAATGGTGGGCTCCTCGATGGCGAAGGCTTTCCCCTCGCTCAGCTTGACCACGTTCCGGTTAACCATCCGAACCACCGCGCCCTGCGACCGGTCCCGCTCCGCCGGGGGCGGCAACATGACCCGCACGAACCCCGTGTTGACCGAGCCGCTGCCGGTGAACCCGGGGGAGGTGACCGACAGGACGACCTGCGCCTCGGGGATGCTGTCCATCATCAGCTTCGACAGTTTGTTGACATAGGCATCCATGGCGTCGAAACTGGTGCCCTCCGGCGCCGTGACCTGCATCCGGAACTGGCTGCGGTCCTCCAGGGGCGCCAACTCCGACTTCAGCTCGCTGCCCATCAGGAAAATGACGGCGAAACACCCCAATATGATCGGGAAGGCCAGCCAACGGATCCGCATGAAGCCTTTCAGCATCCGGTAGTAGCCGGTCTCCATCCCGCGGAAAAACGGCTCCGTCACCCGGTAGAACCAGCTGTGCTTGTGGGTGGCCCCCGCCATCTTGACGGTCAGGACGGGCGTCAGGGTCAGCGAGACGAAGGACGATATCAGCACCGCACCCGCCACCACGATGCCGAACTCCTGGAACAAACGCCCCACGAAGCCCGGCAGGAACACGATGGGCAGGAAGATGACGGCAATCGTGAGACTGGTGGCGATGACGGCGAAATAGATTTCCTTCGACCCCTCCAGGGCCGCCCGCCACTTGGGGACGCCGGCCTCCAGTTTCTTGTAGATGTTCTCCGTCACCACGATCCCGTCGTCGACCACCAACCCGGTGGCCAGGACAATGCCCAGCATCGTCAGCACATTGATGGTGAAGCCGCTCAGGTACATGATGAAGAAGGCGCCGGTCAGCGAAACCGGTATGTCTATCAAGGGCCGCAACGCGATGATCCACTCCCGGAAAAACAGGTAGATGATCATGATCACCAGCATGATGGCGATCCCGAGGGTCTCCTCCACCTCGACGATGGAGTTCTTGATGAAACTGACGCCGTCGTAGGCGATGTTCAGCTGGATATCCTCCGGTACTTCCTTCTTGAGTTGGTCGTAGCGGCGGAAAAACTCGTCGTAGATGGCCACATAGTTGGACCCCGGCTGGGGGATGATGGCGCAGGCGATCATCGGTATCATCCGTTCCTTGAGGACGGTCTCCTCGTTCTCCGGGCCCAGCATCACCGTCCCGATGTCCTTGAACTTGATCTCCGCCCCGCCGCCGCTGCGGATGGTCAGGTTTTCGAATTCCGCTTCCGTATTCAGGCGCCCGAAGGTCCGTACCGTCAGCTCGGTCGTGCTGCCGGATATCTTGCCGGTGGGCAGTTCCACACTTTCCCGGTTGAGGGCGTTGCGCACGTCGATGGGGGTCAGGCCGTAGGCGCTCATCTTGGCGGGATCCAGCCACAACCGCATGGCGTACCGCTTTTCCCCCCAGATCTGTATGCCGCTGACGCCCGGGATGGTCTCCAGGCGCTCCACCAGCAGGTTGGTCGCCAGTTCGGTGAGCTCCAGCTGGTTGCGGGAATAACTCTGTACGGTCATCGACACAATCGGTCGGGCGGAGGCATCCGCCTTCTGGACGACCGGCGGGCCGTCCAGGTCGGGCGGCAGGTTGCGGGCGGCCTGCGCCACCTTGTCCCGGACATCGCTGGCCGCCGCCTCCAGGTCTTCCGTCAACTCGAATTCCACCGATATGCTGCTCCGCCCCTGGCTGCTGGTGGAGGTGATGTTCCGAACCCCGGCGATGCCGTTGACGGCTTTCTCCAACGGCTCGGTGACCTGGGATTCGATGATGTCGGCGTTCGCGCCGGCGTAATTGGTGTTGACGGTGACGATGGGCGGGTCGATGGCCGGATAGTCCCGGACACCGAGGAACTGGAACCCGATGATGCCGAACAGCAGGATCAGGATGTTCAGGACGATCGCCAGTACCGGGCGACGCAGGGAGAGTTCGGATATCGTCATTTTTTTTCTTTTTTCCGGTCAACGCATGCCTGCCGGTCCGGCCGGATGCGGCTCCCTTCGGATGCGGGAACCGGCCTCCGGGGCTTCCCCGGCCGGGTTCGCACCGGTCAGTCGTCTATGCCCTGGAACACCAGCTGCTTGAACTTCCACCCGGTCTCGTCGGCCGGCAGCTGCTGGGTCTGTTTCAGGAGGATGCCGATGACCCCTTCCTTCGGGTCCGCAAAATACTGGGTGTTGAAATAGCCTCCCCAATCGAAGGTGCCGGCACTGCCTATCCCGCCGCGGGCCTGTCCCGTTTCCGTCACCACCCCGAAGGCCAGGCTGAAATACCTTTCCCCGCCGCCCCAGGAGAAGAGGTCGCCGGTCTGGTTCGCCAGGATGAGGTCCACGGTGGTCCGGCTCAGGAGCCGCACCCCGTTCAGGGTACCCCCGTTGAGGTACAGCTGCAGGAAGGTGGCGTAGTCCTTGGCTGTGCTGGACAGCCCCGCCCCGCCGGAGAAGAACCGGCGCGCTCCCTTGACCGGATAATCCGTATCGTAAAAGGTCACGGGATAACGCTCCCAGCCGCCCCCGGCCGCCGGCCGCTGGACGGACACCAACCGCCCGGCCTTGTCGGCAGGGAGGTAGAAATAGGTGTCCGTCATGCCCAGGGGGTCGAAGATGTGGTTCTTCAGGTAGACATCGAAGGGTTCGCCGGACACCACCTCGACCAGGTATCCCAGGACGTCCAGTCCCTCGGAATAGGTATACCGCTCGCCCGGCTGGTGATGCAGGGGCAGGGTGGCGAGTTTCCGGACACTCTCCTCGATCGAAATGTTCTCCGTGGTGAACAGGTCGGTCACCCCGGCCTTGTGGTACATCATCCGGAATCGCTCGTCCCCGTCGATGACGCCGTAACCGATCCCGGAGGTATGGTTCAGCAGGTGCCGGATGGTGATCTCGCGTTCCACCGGGGTGACCGTCCAGCTGGTGTCCGCATAGCGGAAGTCCCGGAGTACGCCGGTTTCCCGGAAGGCGGGGATGTATTTCGACACCGGGTCGTCCAATTGGAACTTCCCTTGCTCCCATAGCATCATCACCGCCGTCGCCGTCACCGCCTTGGTCTGGGAGGCGATCCGGAAGATGTCGTCGCGCTGCAATGCCCGGGCACCGGGGTTGTCCGCCATCCCGAAGGCGTTCCAGTAGACGATCTTGCCGTTCCGGGCGACCAGGGCGACGGCCCCCGGTATCTCCCCCTCACGCACGGCGGTCTCCAGCATGTCGGTGATGCGGGCCAGTCTTTCCGTCGACATGCCGGCGCTTTCCGGCAGGGCCGCCGACAAGGGAGCCGTCCTGACCGGGGTTCGGGTTTGTGCCATGGCCAGCTGCACGGTGAGCGTCAGGCCGCAGAGGAGGATGGATTTTTTCATGATGGACTTGTTTGTGCTGGTGTTTTGTGTATGGTCCGACTGTGTTCCTTCGCCGCGCCCGCTTGCCGTCGGGCGGGGAAGGACGCGCTCAGGGCATCCGCCCGATGTCCAGGGTCATCAGGACGCCGCTGTCTCCACAGGCGGGATCCGATAGGTACCCCTGGATCAGGCTGTGGATCTCGAACCCCAGCCGACGTTGGACGCTGACCGTGGGGTCCTGGATCGTTCCGGCCCGCACCGCTTCGAAATATTCCGCCGGCGACAGCTCCCGCCGGTAGGCGTGGTAACCGTTGAGCATGCCGACCGTAATCTGTCCTTTCAGGCCCAGCCGCCGGGCGGTCTCCTGCCGGATCCGGTACATGCCGCGGGCAATGCCCTGGCGTCGGAACGCCGGGTCCACTCCGAGGTCCAGGCCGTAAAGCCAATCGCCCCCGACCTGATGCGCGGTCAGCCAGCCCTGGCCGGAAACTTCCCGGAACGTATGGGGCGTCGGGTCGAACCGATACCGCATGGTGGTGGTCATCCCGACGATGCGGCCGCCGGCGACGGCCACGAACTGCCCTTCCGGAAAAATCTCCAGGTGGCGCAGGTATTGCGGGGCGGTCAGGATCGATTCCTGCGCCAGGGTGGGGAAGACCTTTCCCTGAAGGGCTTCCAGCGGCGCCGCGTCCGATGGTTCCGTCGGCCGGATGGTCCAAAGGGATGCGCCGGTACTCACGGTTCCAATTGTCCGATGGTGAGCCGGGTGCCGGGGCGGATGGCCAACAGGCCGGTCGTCAGGACCGTATCGCCCGGCTCCAGGCCGCTCAGGACCTGGATGTATTGTTCGTCCCGGATGCCGGTTTCCACAATCCGGTATTCGGGGGTTCCGTTTCGATACAGGACCACCTGCTTGTTCCGCGCCTGGGGGATGACGGCACGGGTAGGGATGGCGACCTCATCCCCGCCGCCGATGGTCAGCTGCAGGTTCGCAAAGGTGCCCGGCAAAAGGGCCGGATGGTTGCCGCTGACGGTGGCCCGGACTTTCAAGGTCCGGGTGCTGGCATCGACCGCTGCTTCCGTTGCCGCCACGACGGCGTTGAACAGCTCGCCGGTACCGGCCACGGAGAATCGGACGACGGTCCCGCTGCGGAACCGGTCGCCGTATTTTTCCGGCACGGTGAAGTCCAGTTTCAGGAGGTTCGTCTGCCGAAGGGTCGTGATCAGGGTCGTCGGGGAGACGTAGGCGCCGGGACTGATGTTCCGGAGGCCGAGCTGCCCGCCGTACGGCGCCCGGATCTCCGTCCGGGAGATGTCCACCCGGACCAGCTCCATGTCCGCTTTTATGTTGTTGACCTGCAGTTCGCTGAGGTCCACTTCCTGCTGGCTGATGCCCTGCACCTTGAGGAGTTCCTGTTGGCGTTCCAGGGTCTTTTCCGCAATGCCCAGCTGCACCTCCAGCTTCTTCAGCCGGGCCTGCAGGTCGGCATCGAACAGCTTGGCCAACAGGTCCCCTTTCCGGACCTGGCCGCCTTCCTTGAAATCCAGGCGGATGAGGCGGCCGGAGATTTCCGGCCTGATTTCCGTTTCCTCGAATGCCAGCAAGGTGCCGGGCACCTCGAGGGTCTCCGCGATATACCTCGCTTGCGCCACGTGGCCGTCCACCTGCAAGGGCGGCGGCTCCTGCCGGGTGGCGGCCGGTGCGGGGGCTTCCTTCGCCTTTTCCTCCTGACAGGCAGGGAAAGCGACGGACAGCAGGCAGGTCAGAACGATGGTGGACAGGAAAAAGGGGCGGCCGGGCCGGTAGGTAATTCGTTGCTGTCGTTTCATAACGGATTGGATGATGGGCTTGCCGCTTACGGCCCTGAGGACCGGGGCATTCCGCTCCGCCCGGATGCGACCGGGCGTCGGGCGTTCGGGCGATTGGGTGTCAACCGCCAAATCTAAACAGAAAAACAAATCATATGGCCTTAAGATGCCTGCGACCGCAAAAAAAAGCGTGGTGCCCGGGTCCGACGGACTCAGGGCCCGGGGTCGGACGCCGGAAATCGTCCCGGTGCCGCCATCACCGACAGGCTGCCGGGAAGTATCTGGAAATGGGCGCTCCGGTTCAGCTTGTAGCCCTCCCCATCCAGGTGGACGGCGGTGGGCCGGTCCGGGGTGATGCACACTTGCCCGGCCCGGTAGCAGGTGACAAGCGGGCTCTTGTGGAAGCTGTCGTTGAGGAAGCGGCGGGCTTCCCACAGGTAGCGCCAGACCGGGGCGGTACGGGCGACCAGGATGTCCAGCCGGCCGTCCCGGGCATCCGCCTGGGGAACGATGGAGAATCCGTATCCGTAGACGGGGGCATTGGCGACCTCCGCAAACAGGCATTGTTGCCGGACCAGCTCGCCGTCGAGCTCGATGCGGAGGGAGAGCGGTTTCATGCGGCGGACTTCCCGCAGGCTGCTGACCAGGTAACCCCAGAATCCCCGGAGCCGGCTGCGATGCAGGCGCCGGGCGACCTGGGCATCGAAGCCGACGCCGGCCAGGTTGACGAAAGGCCGGCCGTTCATCCGGACGGTGTCCAGCCGGACCACCTCCCCTTCCCCCAGGGTGCGGATGGCCCGCCGGATGTCGCGCCCCAAACCCAGATACGCGGCGAACCCATTGCCGGAGCCGCAGGGCAACACGCCCAGGATGGTGGATGTCCCGACCAACTGGCCGGCTATCTCGTTGACGGAGCCGTCCCCGCCACAGGCAACGACCATCCTGTATCCTTGCGCCACCGCTTCCTGCGCCAATCGGACCGCATGCCCCGCGTATTCGGTGTAGACCAACTCCCAGGTATCGCCGCTTCCGGGGAAGTGCGCCTCGATCAGCCGACGGATATTCCGCTTCCGGTTCATCCCGGAGCGCGGGTTGGTAATGAATCGTGTTTTTTCCATGGGTTCCTCCTTGCCGCTGTTTCACCCGCCCCCGCCCCCGGATGCTGCCCCTCCGCGACGCACGACGGCCTGTCCGCTCATCGGAATACGTAATGCCGGATTACCAGGTAGTTGACGGAAATCCCGATTCCGGTGGCCGCCAGCACCTTGGACAGTACATATGGTATCGAAAAGCCTTCCGTCAAAGACCAGACACCCAAGGTGTTCAAGACCATGCTCAACCCGCTGGCGCCGGCGTATCGCAAGGCCTGGCGCCGCCAGCCCGCGTCCGACCTCCGGAATGCCCAGTGGCGGCAAATCAGGAAACTGGTCGTCCCCCCGGCCGTCGCGCCGATCCCGTTGGCCAGCACGTACCACAGGTGCACCCATTCCGTCAATCCGACCGTCAGCAGGAAGTCCGTTCCGGTGGCGGCCAGTGCCGCCACCTGGGAGCGCCACCAGGACGACCGCCATCCGGCCGGGGGGGCGGCCCCGGATTTTGCGCCGGCTTCCGGCAGGTCGTCAGTGCCTGGGTTCATCCGCCGACCCCGCAGGGCTTTCATAAAAAACAGCGATCCGGTCCAATGGTTTGCGCCGCAACAGGGGGACCCGGGCCCCTTCCGCCGGATAGCCGACCGGCAGCAAGAGGAAGGGACGCTCGTTCTCCGGCCGCCCCAGGATGTCCTGCAGGAACTGCATCGGACTGGGCGTGTGCGTCAGGGTGACCAGTCCCGCCTGGTGGATGGCACCGATCAGGATGCCGGTGGCGATACCCACCGACTCGTTGACGTAGTAACACTTCCGCCGGATACCTCCCTCCGATTCCCAAAGCCGCTTGAATACCACCACCAACCAGGGGGCGGTCTCCAGGAAGGGCTTTTGCCAGTCCGTTCCCAAGGGCGCCAGGTCCTTGAGCCAGGTTTCCCCCATCCGGCCGTGGTAGCTCTCGTATTCCTCCTTCTCCGCACCCTGCCGGATGGCGGACTTGACCGCCGGGTCGGACACGGCGCAGAAGGTCCAGGGCTGCTTGTGCGCCCCCGACGGGGCCGTCGAGGCCGTCAGCAACAGCCGTTCGACCAGGGCGCGCGCCACCGGCCGGTCGGAGAAATGACGCACCGACCGGCGCTGGTCCATCAGCGCATAATGGTCGGCGGCCCGCGCCATGGATTGTTCGGGCCCGACCGGGTGCGCCGGCAAGGGGATGAAGGGATGTGTGTCCATCAGGCGAATAGATTGGATAGGGCGACCCCGACAACCGCGGCATACAATCCCGCCGCCACATCGTCCAGCATGATGCCCCAACCGCCCGGATATCTTTCCAGCCGCCGGATACCCAAGGGCTTCCAGATATCGAACAGCCGGAACAGGACCAGCCCCAAGGTATAGGCGGCAAGTTGGTGCGGCAGGAGGAGCAGGGCGATCCAGGTGCCGGCGATCTCGTCGACCACCACCCGGGACGGGTCCTTGCCCCAGTCCGGAACCACCCGCCCGGATGCCCAGACACCGGCGGCGATGGCGAGCAGGATCCAGCCGATGGAAAGCGCCGTGCCGAGAAGGGGGTCCCATCCGCTGCGGGAAACCCGGTCCGCCCAAACCCACCATAGTACGGCCCCCAACAGGGAGCCCGCAGTGCCCGGGGCCAGGGGGGAATACCCGCTGCCCGCCCCGGTGGCGATGATCCGGGCCAGTATCGTCGTGACTCGCTTCTCCATAGGCCGTCCGTCGGGCGGCCTTACAGCCGCCGGTTCGCGCTTAATAATAGTAATCCATGCCCAGATGGGTAATCAGCGTTTCTCCCATCAGGTGGCGCAGGGTGTTCAGCAGTTTCTGATGCTGCAAAAAGATGTCGTGCTGCGGATGCAGGCCCTCCGCCGCCTGCGGCGACTTCAGGTAGAAGGAAAGCCATTCCTGGATGCCGTACAGGCCGGCCCGCTTGGCCAGGTCCAGGAACAAGGCCAGGTCCAGCACGATGGGGGCGGCCAGGATGGAATCCCGGCACAGGAAGTCGATCTTGATCTGCATCCCGTAGCCCAACCATCCGAAAATGTCGATGTTGTCCCACCCTTCCTTGTTGTCGCCGTGCGGGGGGTAGTAGTTGATGCGAACCTTGTGGTACAGGTCCCCGTACAGGTCGGGGTTCAGCTCGGGCTGCAGGATCTCCTCCAGGACGCCCAGCTTGGATACCTCCTTGGTGCGGAAGCTGTCGGGGTCGTCCAGTACCTCCCCGTCCCGGTTCCCCAGGATGTTGGTCGAAAACCAGCCGCGGACCCCCAGCGAACGGGCCTTCAGGCCGGGCGCGATGATGGTCTTCATCAGGGTTTGCCCCGTCTTGAAATCCTTGCCGGCGATGGGCGCCTGCGTCAGCTTCGACAGCTCCACCATCGCCGGTACGTCGCAGGATAGGTTCGGGGCCCCGTTGGCGTAGGGAATCCCCATCTTCAACGCCGCATAGGCATAGATCATGCTCGGCGGAATGCCGGGGTTGTTGCGCCGAAGCCCCTCCTCCAATTTCTCTAGGGTGGAATGGACTTCCCCGGCCTCGATGAATATTTCCGTGGATCCGCACCAGACCATGACCAGCCGTTCGCAGCCGTGCGTCGCCTGGAACTGCCGGATGTCCTCCATCACCGCTTCCGCCAACGCCATCTTGTCGGTTTCGGGCTTGACGTTCGGGCCGTCCAGTTTCTTCACGTACCGACGGTCGAACACCGCCTTCATCGGCCGGATGGCCTCCAGCTCCGGCCGCAGCTGCGCGACCAGCGCCGGATCCAAGACCTTGGCGTGCAGCGCCGATTCGTACATGTTGTCCTCAAATATATCCCAACCGCCGAACACAATGTCCGACAACGGCGCCAAGGGGACGAAATCCCGGATCAGGGGGTTCCGGTTCTCCGTGCGCTTGCCCAGGCGGATCTTGCCCATCTGGGAGACGGAACCGATCGGGTGCGCCAGCCCCTTGTTTACCGCAATTACCCCGGCCATGAAGGTGGAGGCGACCGCTCCCATGCCGGGAAGCAGGATGCCGAGCTTGCCTGTGGATGCCTTGATGTTTGTCATGTTGCTGTGCAGTTCTGATGCAGCCTGTTTTTCCGATTTGGGATTAATAGGCTGATAATCAATTGATAAAAAAAAATTAGGTGGAATATTCCGACGAAATTAGCATAAAATCGGCTGCCCTGTGGCCTTGTATCGACACATTGCCTGAAAAATGGGACGGACCGACGCAGGCGCGTACGGGGTACCCCCCGCGGCACGGACACCGTTCGAACCGGCGCCGGGCAGCACGGCCAACCGCACCGGCCGGGCGAGGGCCGTGCTTTCCTTCCCACTGCCCCCGGAATTTTTTAGGAACTTTTACCGCAAAGTAATTTCTTTTTTGCCCCGACTTCCCTAATTTTGCGCCCGCTGTCCGGGAACATTACCTTCCGTTCCCCGTCGGCCGTGAAAAAAAAATCATTTCATCCATATGCTTATCATCGACGTCAAAAGCGGGGAATCCATCGACCAGGCCCTGAAGCGTTACAAGCGCAAGTATCAACAGACACAAGTCATCAAGCAGCTCCGTAGCCGCAAGGAATTCAACAAGCCGTCCGTCGTGCGCAGGAGCGAGAAGCTGAAAGCCATCTACAAGAACCAGAAAGCGATGGCCTCCGAGCTCTGACAGCCGGTCGCCGCCCGAAAATAAATTGATTTCGCCTTTCCCGGCAGCGTATTTACCCTTGGATACGCTTCCGGGATTTTTTATTTACACCGGTCGCTCCATCAGGTCCTTCGCATTGGCGAGGGCCGCCTCGCTGGGCGGATTTTGGCTGAGCATGACGGCGAGGGCCTTGATTTGTTCGGTCCGGTCGAGCTGGCGGACATTGGTGGTGGTGTGGCCATCCTGCACCCGCTTGTATATGAAATAATGGGCATCCGCCTTGGAGGCCACCTGCGGGGAATGGGTGATGACCACCACCTGGTGGTGGTTCGACAAGCGGCTCAGGATGTTGCCCATCTGCAGGGCGACATCGCCGGAGACGCCCTGGTCGATTTCGTCGAAAATCAGCGTAGGCAAGGGGATGGCACTGGCGACGAGGGACTTCGTCACCAGCGTGAGCCGGCTCAGCTCCCCGCCGCTGGCCACGTCCCGGATGGCTTGCAGGCGACTGCCGGGATTGGCGGCGAACAGGAAACGGATGCCATCCTGCCCGGTGGCGGTCAAGGTGTCGTGGGTCTCCACCGCGATTTCGAACCGGGTGTGGGGCATGGACAGTTGCGTCAGCATCTCCCGGACCTTGTCCGAAAAGACCGGTGCGGTTTCCCGCCGGCGGCTGGAGAGTTCCCCGGCCAATACCCGCAGCTGCCCGGACCGTTCGGCCACCTCCTTTTCCAATCCTTCCAGCTCCGTACCCTGGTGGTCCAGCCCGTCCAGTCTTTCCTGCAGCTGACGCTGGAGCTCCAGCAGCTCCGCGACGGTGCTGACCCGGTGTTTGTGCTGAAGGCGGTACAGGATGTCCAGGCGTTGCTGGACGGCCAGGATGCGTTCCGGGTCGTATTCGGTTCCCTCCGCCAGTTTCTCGAACTCGCCAGCCAGGTCGTCCAGTTCCAGCCCGAGGGTTTCCAAGCGCCGATGCAACTCCGGCAAGGCCGGGTGGTAACGGCGTACCTCGGCCAACTGCCGTTGCAGGTCGTTCAACTGGCCGCTGAGCGGCAGCTCCCCCTCCGTGATGAAATGGGATGCGGCCGTGAGGGTCCGCTTGAGGGCTTCCGCATGGGTGAGCTGGTCGAGCAAGGCCTCCAGCCGTTCCTGCTCCTCCGCCTCGAGGTTCGCCGTTTGGAATTCCCGCAATTGGAATTGCAGGAAATCACGTTCCTGGACGGCTTTTTCCTGGTCGGCCCGCAAGGTCCGCAGCCGGTTTCGGGCCTGGGTGTATTGCCGGAACCCGGTCTGGTAGCGGCCCAGGAGGCCCTGGTTGCCGGCCAAAGCGTCGACCATCCGCAGCTGGAAGGACACCTGATGGATGTCGAGGGTGTCGAATTGCTGGTGCAGGTCGACCAGGGCGCCGGTCAGCTGCCGCAGGACCTCCAGGTTGACGGGCGTATCGTTGACGAATGCCCTCGACTTCCCGGCCGGGGTCAGCTCCCGGCGGATGACACAGCTGTCGTCGTAGTCGATGTCCTGCGCTTCGAAAAACTCCCGCAGCTCGTAACCGGACAAGTCGAACCACCCCTCGATGACGCACTTTTCCCCTTCCTGGAACAGGGATTTGGAATCTGCCCGTTCCCCCATGATCAAGCCCAAGGCTCCCAACAGGATGGATTTTCCGGCGCCCGTCTCTCCCGTGATGATGGTGAGCCCTTCGGGAAAGTCGATCTCCAGTGCCGAGATGATGGCGTAGTTGCGGATGCTGAGCTTTTTTATCATCGTGCGGTTCGGCGGTTGCTTCGTGCTGCCGCCGTCACGCGGCGACAGCCGGCTGTTTGGGCAAAATTAAGCACATGGGGCTAAAAAAACAGGCCTCCGGGTGGCTCATTTTTGGCGGCAACCCGCCGTCCGCCTCCGGGTACGCCGGCGTCGTGGTCCTGCCGGGGCAGGTGCCGGGCCGCCAAGGGACGGCCTTTCTTGTCGTAGCGCCCCGTCATATGGGAACCCTACGGTCGCCGGTCCTGTCCGTCCGTCCGCTTTGCCGAAAGTCCCGCCGGGAAGCCGAACCGGCTTCCCGGATTGTGCGGAAGTGCTTTTCTTTGCAGCATCGGACGGGTCGGTTCCGGCCTGTCCTTGAAAAAACCATGCGCATGGACCTTCGAATCGGCGTCATCGGTGCGGGCCACCTGGGTAAGATCCACCTGAAGTGCCTGCAGGAAATCCCGGAATGCTTCCGGTTGTGCGGATTCCACGACCTGGATCCGGAAACGGCGCATGCCGTGTCGGCCGCCACGGGAATCACCGCTTTCGCCAGCCGGGCCGAATTGCTGGCCGCCGTCGATGTGGTCGATATCGTCACGCCTACCCCTTCGCATTTCGCCCTGGCGAAGGAGGCCCTGCTGGCGGGGAAGCATGTGTTCATCGAAAAACCCCTGGCCGCCACCCCGGCGGAGGCGGAGGAACTGGTCCGCCTGGCACACCGGGTGGACCGCACCGCCATGGTCGGCCACGTCGAACGCTTCAACCCCGCCCTGCAGGCCGTCCGGCACCTGCCGCTCCGGCCCATGTTCATCGAGGCGCACCGCCTCGCTCATTTCCAACCCCGCGGAACGGATGTCCCCGTCGTGCTGGACCTCATGATCCACGACCTGGACATCATCCTGCACCTGGTCCGCTCCCCGGTCCTGGATATCAGCGCCGCCGGGGTGGCGGTCGTCAGCGAGACCCCCGATATCGCCAACGCAAGGATCCGGTTCGAGAACGGCTGTGTCGCCAACCTCACCGCCAGCCGGATGTCCATGAAGCAGATGCGCAAGGTCCGCCTCTTCCAGAAGGATGCCTACGTCGGCCTGGATTTCCTGGAAAAGAACGCGCAGGTCATGCGCATGGCGCCCGCCGACGGCCAACCGCTCCCTCCCTTGGCCTTCGAACTGGATACGCCCGCCGGTACCAAGGTCATTTCCGTCGATATGCCGGCCACCACCCCGCACAATGCCATCACGGAGGAATTGCGCGCTTTCTCGGAGGCGATCCGCCTGCATTCCCCGCCTCCGGTCACCCTGTCCGACGGCTGGGCCGCCCTCGACCTCGCCTGGGCGGTGATGGCCGCCATCGAACGGAACCTGCCTTCCGGCTGATCCGCGATTCCGTGCCGATCCCGCCCCCCCGGTTGCAATCTTCCCGCCACGCTTGACGGAATCTGTCCTACTTTTGCGGTCGCAACACGACATCATCGTCCCGGTTGTGCCGGGACGCGCCCGCGGATGGCGAAATCCGGGCTCCGCCCCGCATTTCCCCTCCCGGCAGCCTACCGCCGTCCATCATGCGCAAATTGACCGCCGACCGCCTCTTTCCCGTGGATGCACCCCTGATCGACCAGGGGGTCGTCATCCTCGACGACCAGGGCAAGGTTCTCGCCCTGGATACCCGGGACAACCACGACCCCGCTTCCCTCGAAGTGCATCAGGGCGTGCTTGTCCCCGGTTTCGTCAATGCCCATTGCCACCTCGAACTCTCCCACCTGCTGGGGGTCGCCCCGACCGGCACGGGCCTGCTCCCCTTCCTGCAGACGGTGGTCCGGCACCGGGACGTATCCCCGGATGCCATCTCGGAGGCCATCCGGCAGGCCGACCTATCCATGTACGAGGCCGGTATCGTCGCCGTCGGCGATATTTCCAATAAGGCGGATACCGCCGCGGTCAAACGCAACAGCCGCATCCGCTACTATACGTTCGTCGAAATGTTCGATTTCCTCCGGAAGGATTGGACGGACAAGACCTTCGAAGGATACTGGGAGGTCTTCCGGCAACAGCCCGGCCGGTCCGAAGGGCATCGCAAAAGTTGTGTCCCCCACGCTCCTTATACGGTCTCGGCGGACTTGTTCGCCCGCATCAATGCGGCCAACCGGGATTCTGCCGACGGAACCGGACCGCTCACCGTCAGCATCCATAACCAGGAAACGGCCCATGAGGACCAGTTCTTCCTGGATGGCTCCGGGGATTTCCGCTCTTTTTACCGGTCTTTCGATATCCCGATCGACGATTTCGAACCCACCGGCCGGCCCTCCGTCCATTATGCCCTCGACCACCTGGATCCCCGCCATCGGCTGCTGCTGGTCCACAATTCCTTCAGCCGGCCGGAGGATATCCGCGCCGCCATGGCTTGGGCGGACCATGGTTGCTTCTGGGCGGTCTGTCCCAATGCCAACCTCTACATCGAAAACCGGCTCCCGGCCTACCGCCGCTTCCTGGACGAAGGGGCGCAGCTCTGTATCGGTACGGACAGCCTCACCTCCAATTGGTCGCTGTCCGTCCTGGAGGAATTGCGGACCATCGCCCGGTACCAAAGCCATATCGACTTTGAAACAATGCTCCGGTGGGCGACGTTGAACGGGGCCAGGGCACTCGGCTTCGAGGAGGACCTCGGCTCGGTCACGCCGGGGAAGTCGCCCGGTATCAACCTGCTCGACCTGGATGCCGGCGGCTCGGTCGGCCCCGCCACCCGGGTCCGCCGCCTGGCTTGAACCCCTCGGGGCGCCCCCGGTTCCGGGATGCTTCAAAATGAAAATGAAATGAAGGTGCTGATTCCCGTTTGCCTGTCCGTCTGCTGCTGGTGGCTCGCCGGCTCCGGTGACCGGTCCGGCCAGGTACCGCCGGCAACGGCGGCCCCGGATACCTTCCGGCTGGAAATGCCGGCCCTGGAGGTATCGCCGGACAGCCAGGTCTGTGTCCCGGTCCGGGTGGATACATTCGACAACATCCTGTCCATGCAGTTTTCCCTGCATTGGGATCCCGCCGTGCTGCAATTCCTGCAGGTCGGCGCGCTGTCGCTCCCTTCCCTGGGCCGGAGCAATTTCGGCACGCACTCGGTCCGGGAGGGAACCTTGACCTTTTCCTGGTACGATCCGCAGCTGAGGGGATTCTCCCGGTCGGGCAGGGTCCATTGCTTCGACCTCTGTTTCCGGGCATCCGGCCAGCCCGGCTCTTCTTCCGCCTTGACCATCGACGGACAACCGACGGTCATCGAAATTGCGGACGCCGGCGGTCGTATCCTTCCCCTGGTCTGTCGGAGCGGCAGCGTCCGGGTCCGGTAAGCTGTCGCCGCCGGTCCGCCCGGCATGGAAATGAAAAATGCTGTACAATGAAATACCTGCTATCCTCCTGCCTGCTGCTGCTGGCCACCCTGTCGGTCCTGTCCGGTTGCCAGGATGACAAAGTCCGCGAAGCGGCCGTCTCGGAAGCCCGGGAACCGTCCGCACCGGCTCCCGGGCCGCCCGCATCCGCGCCGGCGACGGGCAGCGGCGCCCTCGACCTGATGGTCGGCGGACGGACCGCCGCCGCCGGGAAGGAAATTTGCCTGCCGGTGGCGGCCCGCGGATTCAACGGCATCGTCTCCATGCAGTATACCTTGGTGTGGGACCCGGCCCTGCTTTCCTTCCGACGGCTGCAAGGGTTCGCCCTCCCCGGTCTCAACGCCAATAATTTCGGTACCCAGCTCGTTGCCGACGGAAAACTGACCCACTCCTGGTACGATGCAAATGTCCAAGGGGTCAGCCGACCCGATGGTGCCGCCGTATATGAGGTCTGCTTCCAGCTGACCGGGGCCGCCGGCGAACGGGCGACCGTCTCCTTCGGGGATGTGCCCACCGTCCGGGAGGTGTCGGATGCCACCGGTCAGCTCATCCCGCTCAACGGCCTGGCCGGAACGGTCTCCATCCAATGAGGGACCGTCCGCAAAGTTGCTCCATATGTTGACGAGGATTGTCAAAATGACCTTCCGCGAAGGGGAAGTCCCAAGCTTCCGCCGCCGCTTCGACCGATACCGGCCACATATCCTGGCTTCGCCGGGCTGTCTTTACCTTTCCTTGCACCAGGACCTCGATGACCCACAGGTGCTGTTCACCATCAGCCGCTGGGAAAGTGCTCAGGCCTTGGAAGATTACCGCCGTTCCGAACTGTTCCGGGAGGTGTGGCAACAGACGAAGGCGCTGTTCGAATCAGCCGCCGCCTGGAGCCTCGCTTGCCTGGCGGAGGGCTGATCCCCGGGTACGCAACCCCGGCACCCCTCCTCATGAAAATCCCGCCGCGACGGTTTGGCCGAGCAATCCGACGGCCAATCCGATATACACCTGCCTTTCCGTGTGGGCCGACAGGTACAGCCTCGCCGTACAGACCAATCCGGTCAGGACCACCAGGACCAGGACCACCCAGCTGGTGCTGACCTCGTAGTATCCCCATCCTTCCAGGTCCACCGGGAAGGTCTCGAACGGATGATGGCGGGAATTGAGGACGGCCATGGCCGTCCAACCGCCCATCCCCGCCGCATGGGCGCTCACCTTGGTGAAATTGTTCAGGAAGAAAAGGACGAACAAGGCTATGGTGGCACCCAGGGTCGCCGTCGTGAACGATTGGGGAATGGTCCCGTTGTGCCGGAAGTTGATATACATCCACAGGTAGAATACCCCGGCGATGAGGTAAGGGCCGATCCGTTCATGACGCGTGGCCAGCTCCATCGACGCGACCATCCCCAAGGCCCGCATCAGGACCACGGCGAAGGCCGGCATGCCGAAGGTGGACAGGAACACGAGCAGGATGAGCTTCCACTGCGCCGCCATGCTGAACACGCCGAATTGGTAGGGGTTGACCACCAGCTGCAGGACCAGCATATAGGTCAGCACCAACAGGGGGTGGAAGCCGACGGAAACCGCCTTCGCCACGGAGGTCAGGACGGCCGCGCCTCGCCCGCCGCGTACGGCGGGGGGCAGGTCGGAAGCCGGATCGTTGGGATGGTGCATCGAAGAGGATGGTTTACGGATGTCGTGCCGGCCGGGGGCAAGGTCATTTCCCTTTGCCTTGCAGCAGGACCAACACCGTGTAAAAAATGATTTTCAGGTCCAGGGCCAGCGACATGTTCTCGATGTACAGCAGGTCGAACTGCAGGCGCTTGACCATCTCGTCCACATCGGAGGCGTACCCGTACTTGACCTGGCCCCAGGAAGTGATGCCGGGCCTGACCTTGAGCAAATGCCGGTAGCGGGGCGCTTTCTCCATGATCCGGTCGATGAAATACCGCCGCTCCGGCCTCGGACCGACCAGGGACATGTCCCCGCGCAGGACGTTCCAGAAGTTGGGCAGCTCGTCCAGGCGCCACTTGCGCATCACCGCACCCCAGGGCGTGCAGCGCGGGTCCGCTTCCGTGGACAATTGCGGCCCGTCCCGCTCGGCATCCACCCGCATCGACCGGAACTTGACCAGCTGGAAAGGCCGGCCGCCCCAGCCGATCCGCTCCTGCCGGTAGAACACCGGACCGGGAGAGGACCACCGCACCCGGAGTCCGATGTACAGGTACAAAGGGGCCAGCAGGACCAGGACCGACGAAGCGACCGCAATATCCATCAACCGCTTCAACAGCCGCTCCCATTTCGGCATCAGCTCCTGCCGGATTTGGATGAGCACGGCCCCGTAGACATCCGACATGCGGACATGCCCCAGCAGCAGGTCGTACAATTCCGGGATGATCCGCACCGATAGCTGCGACCCGAAATCGAACAGGGTGTCCAGGATGGCGGACAACTCGCCGTGCTGCTCCGGTTCCAGGGCCACGATCACCTCCTCCACCGAATGCCGCCGGATGATGTCGGACAGTTCCGGCAGGGTGCCCAGGCAGGACAAAGGGAGTCCGGCCGCCCCGCCGGATGGGGTGCCTCCCGGACCCGGGACGGGGACATGACCCACGAACGCATAGCCCAGCTTCCTGTCCCGTCCGTCGATATCGTTGAAAATGGCCCGGGCCCGCTCACCCTGTCCCACAAGCAGGGTGGGGAAGGATACCTTCCCCTGCTGCAGACGCAGGTGCGAGCGGGTCAGCAGCAGCATCCGGCCCGTGGCGGTCAACCCGAAGTGCAAGCCGAACAGGGTGGCGAACGAACGGTAATAGGTCGTATATCCGGTGACCAGGTCGTCCAGGATCAGGGTGAAGAAAAGGAAGACGACCCCGAGGAAGGTAAGGAAGAAGGTCCGGACCAGCGTCGCCACCCGCGACAACCGGTAAATGTCCCGATAGTCGTCGAACAAGGCGTAGAACAGGTACCAGCCCGCCGGAACCATCAGGATGCCCTTCGCATAGTTGGGGTCCGAAAAGGACGACCAGGTCCATGCCCCGCTTTCCATGGCTTTGCGGAACCCGAAGAACAACGACCAGGCCAGCGTCGCGGCGAGGTAGTCGGTCCATCGGTACAGGCGTGTATCGGTGCTTCGCAAGGACAATTCCGGTCAGGTTTAGAAGTGGACGAGCTTGATGTTGTCCAGGTGGATTCGGGCCTCGTCCATGGTCAGGTTCCCGTTCTGGTCGGCCGGGATCCCCGCCCGCAAGGCAAAGACGAACCGGTCGAAATTCGCGGTGGCGATGAGGTCCGTCATGTCGAAATAGATCTTGTTCCAGTCCGCCCGCGGCAGGACCACGAACTCGAAATTGGGGAACTCGTTGCCCTGGCTGTCCAGGTTCAGGACACCGAACTCCAGCGGGACATCCGTCTTGTAGTTCACCTCCATGAAGACTTTGCCGACCTGGTCGAACGGCAGGGTGTACACGAAATTGGTCGCCGCCACCAGGATGCTGTTGTCCCGGTCCAGTATCGCCATACCGGATTGCTGACCCTCGAAAACGTCCGACTGGGTCAACTCGATCCGGGTGCTGTCGTTTCCGTCCCGGTCCACCTGGAACAGGTGGCCGGTACCTTCGAAATCCTCGATGAATTCGAATTCCGCCTCCGGCACATATCCGGTGACGGGCCGGACGACGGTCAATTCACCGGGAGGGACGGTCGCCGCCGTCCGGTAACGCTGGTAGAAGGGATAGATCTGCAGGTACAGGACGCTGCCGTTCGCCTTGACCATGGGGTCGACGACGATTTCCTGCCCGCCCGTCGCCAGGCAGGGGACTTCCCCCGGCAGCTGGACGACCCCGAGCGAATGGGAGGCCTGGGTCTCCTGGTCCAGCAGGAACACGTTCGCATGGGTGACCAGGCCGGACATGCTGCCGTGCAAGGCCGGGTCGGTTCCCCGCAGCTCGAAGGGCTCGATGCGGAGGTATCCCGGCACCGGCTCCGTTTCCCGGTCGCATCCGTACCCGGCCCACAGGATCGCCAGCAACATCGGCAGCCGCCGGCGGATACCGCGCCCGGCTGCAGTTCGCTGAGTTCGTCGGTTTTTTTTCGATAGCATGGACGCTGTTTTTTCGTGGTCGTGGCTCGGATTCCGACTCCGTGTTCCGCGTATCGGCCGTCGATCGGACGCCTTTCGCCGCAAACTTCCGCAAAAAAGACGGGAGATGGTTGTTCCGGGGCCATCAGTTTTTACAGCCGGGGGCTAGGGGCCGGTCCGTCAATTTTGTCCGGGCTTCCCCTTTGTAGAAACGGAGTGTTTATCTTTGGCATCCTAACCGGATGGCATCCCTCATGCAAAAGCAACCCTTCCTGGCATTTCGGTACGGCAATTTCAGATTCTACCTGGCGACGAGCCTCCTTTTTACGGTCGCCCGGCTGGTCCAGGAGGTGATGGTCGGCTATGAGTTGTACCGGATGACCGGCAAGCCGCTGGCCATCGGGCTGTTGGGCTTGGCGCATGCCGCCCCTTACATCGCTTTTTCGCTGGTCGGCGGCCACCTGGCGGACCTGCTGCCGAAGCGGCGGCTCCTGCAGGTCAGCCTCGGTGGCATCCTGTGCAGCTCAATCCTGTTGTACGGGGGGTCCCGGTACCTCAACGACGGTTCGCACGACACCGCCTTCCAATACCTGGTATACGGCATGGCATGCTTGTCGGGTACCTGCTATGCGTTCTACTCGCCGACGGCGTCCGCCCTGAAGGCTTTCCTGGTGCCCCGTTCGGCGTATGAGAACGCCGCCACCTGGAGCAGCACGGCCTGGCAGGTCGGAACGGTCGTCGGTCCGGGAATCAGCGGGTTCATTTATGCGTCGGTGGGCTTTTCGGACACCTTGCTGGTGGTCCTGGTCCTGATGGGGACCGCCCTGCTCTGCCTGTCGCAAATCCGGGAACCGGGCAGGACACGCGCCCCGGAGGGGCGGGCGATGGACAAGATCCGGGAAGGGATTCGGTTCGTACTGCGGACGCGAATGCTTTTCTACGCCATTTCCCTGGACCTCTTTTCCGTTTTGTTCGGGGGTGTGATCGCCATCCTGCCGGTTTTTGCGGAAGACATCCTGGGGGTGGGTCCGCAGGGGCTCGGCCTGTTGCGGGCCGCCCCGTCCGTCGGGGCTTTGCTGACCTTGTTCCTCCTGTCGTTCCTGTCCTTGTCCCGCAACGCCTGGCGGACCCTCCTGCTGAACGTGGCCGGTTTCGGGGTGGCGACGATGGTCTTTGCGTGGTCCCGGAATTTCTGGTTGTCGGTGGCCGCCTTGTTCCTGACGGGGGCGTTCGATGCGGTCAGTGTAGTCGTCCGCCAGACCATCCTGCTGATGCTGACACCGGATGAGATGCGGGGGCGGGTCGGGGCCGTCAACGGGATATTCATCAGCGCCTCCAATGAATTGGGGGCATTTGAGTCGGGCGTGGCGGCCAGCCTGCTGGGCGCCAGCCTGTCGGTGGTCTTCGGGGGCGGCATGGCCCTGCTGGTGGTGGTCTGGGTCTGGTACCGGACAGGCGACCTCTTGCGGGCGGATTTGCGGGAGCTGGGCGCGGCGGCCCGGAACGGGGTGCGTGCGCCGGGGACCGGTTCCGGATGACCATGCGGCCGAGAGGTCGGGCAAGCGCAAGGTCTCCTGTCGGTGCGCAGGTGCATGGAGCCCATGCCGGGGTGTATTCCTCAATAAGATCGGATTTTATGGATTTGCACACTTACCTGTTGGTGTTCGTATTGGTTTTCCTGACGGTGGTATTTGTGGTGCCGAGCTGGCGGACCTGGCGGAAGACAGGCATTGTTCCGTTTACCTTCGGAAAGGGCGACGGGCTGCATGACTTCATGGGCAAGGTGATGGCGGTCCTGATGGGATTGTTGGTGTTGGCGGCCATCCTGCCGGTGGTGGGGGCGGCGGCCTGGACCGGGTCGATCCGTTGGGCGATGGGGCCGCGGGTGCAGGTGGCCGGCATGGTGTGCTTGCATGCGGCCCTGGCATGGGTGGTGGTGGCGCAGTACCAGATGGGCGACAGCTGGCGGATCGGCATCGACCGGGCGCACAAGGCGGCCTTGCGCGTCCGGGGCTTGTTCGCCGTTTCCAGGAATCCGGTCTTCCTCGGTCTGTTGCTGGGCGTGGCGGGATATATGTTGGCACAACCGGGTATCCTGACCATGTTGGTGGCCGCCATGACCTGGCTGGCCCTGCAGGTACAGGTCCGCCTGGAGGAAACGCATATGGAGGAGACCTACGGCGAGGAGTACCGCGCTTACCGGAGGAGGGTACGTCGCTGGTGTTAGGGATGCGGCGACCGGGGCGGTGAAGGGAAGGCGGGAGGACGGGCCGGTCCGCAAAGGGCGGGGGCGTACCCCCGGTTCCTGTGCGGACCGGTCGGCCGATGGAAGGAGGGTCAGTCCTTCATGGCGCCGGGATTGGCGTCGTTGTAGCGTTTGGTCACGAAGGACCAGTTGATGAGGTGGAAGAAAGCGCCGACGTAATCCGCCCGACGGTTCTGGTAGTTGAGGTAGTAGGCGTGTTCCCAGACATCGATGCCGAGCAGGGGGAAACCTTTCGTTTCGGCGACGTCCATGAGCGGGTTGTCCTGGTTGGGCGTGGAACAGATGAAGAGTTTGTCCTGGTCGTCCGTGCACAGCCAGGCCCAGCCGGAGCCGAAGCGGCCCATGGCGAAGGCGGAGAACTCCTTTTTGAACTGTTCGAAGGAGCCGAAGTCGCGTTCGATGGCTTTGGCGATGTTCATTTGGGGCGTCGGTTCGCCGCCGCCGTTGGGGGCCATGGTTTCCCAGAAGAGGGAGTGGTTGTAATGGCCGCCGCCGTTGTTGCGGACCGCGGCAGGGTATTGGGAGACGGCGGCGAGGATATCCTCGAGTTTCATGTTTTCCAGGGAGGTACCGGCGATGGCGGCGTTCAGGTTGGATACATACGCCGCATGGTGTTTGCCGTGGTGGATTTCCATGGTGCGGGCATCTATATGCGGCTCGAGCGCATCAAATGCATAGGGGAGTGCTGGGAGTGTGAATGCCATGTTGGAAGATTTTGTCGTACGGAGGATGCGGACACGCTTCGGCCCGGCCGCCGCACAGGTTCTCAAGAAGCGCCAAGTTAGGCAGTAGATTCATTTCCAAAGAACAGGTCGGTTCCTTTTTTGTTTAGGCGGGCAGGATTTTCGGCGAATGAGGATGCCGGTCGGCGGGGTGGGGGTGGAAAGTGCGGCCCCGGCTCCCCGGATACAGGGGCAAGGCTTACATTTGCCAAAAAAAATACAGGCTATGGAATATCGCATCGAAAAAGATTCCCTGGGGGAGGTCCAGGTTCCGGTGGCGGCGTATTGGGCGGCGCAGACGCAGCGCTCCATACAAAATTTCAAGATCGGCGGCCATCGCATGCCGACGGAGGTGATCCGGGCGTTTGCGGTGCTGAAGCAGGCGGCGGCGCAGGCGAACCATGAACTGGGGGTGTTGCCGGCGGAAAAGATGGAAATGATCTCGGCGGTCTGTGAGGAGATCCTGGCGGGTGGGCTGGACGACCAGTTCCCCTTGGTGGTTTGGCAGACGGGCAGCGGCACCCAGTCGAATATGAACGTCAACGAAGTCATTGCCAACCGGGCGCACGTCCGGTCGGGCGGCCGGCTGACGGATGCGCACAAGGTGCTGCACCCCAACGACGACGTCAACAAGTCGCAGTCCTCCAACGACACCTTCCCGACGGCCATGCACATCGCCGCCTACCGGATCTTGGAGGAAACGACCCTGCCGGGCATCACCCGGTTGCGGGACACCCTGCGGGCAAAGGCGGAGGCTTTCCGGGATATCGTGAAGATCGGCCGGACGCATCTCATGGATGCCACACCGCTGACCCTGGGGCAGGAACTGGGGGGCTATGCCGCCCAGTTGGACCAGGGGCTTGCGGCCATCCGGCACACCTTGCCGCACCTGGCGCAACTCGCCCTGGGCGGGACGGCGGTCGGCACGGGGCTCAACACACCGGCCGGATATGCGGAATGTGTGGCGGGAAAGATCGCCGCGCTGACCGGACTGCCTTTCGTGACGGCACCCAACAAGTTCGAATCGCTCGCCGCCCACGATGCCATCGTCGAATCGCACGGCGCCCTGAAGACCGTGGCGGTCTCCCTTTTCAAGATTGCACATGACATCCGGATGCTGGCCAGCGGCCCCCGGTGCGGGATCGGGGAGCTCATCATCCCGGACAACGAGCCCGGATCGAGCATCATGCCCGGCAAGGTGAACCCCACGCAGAACGAGGCCATGACCATGGCCATGGCCCAGGTGCTCGGAAACGATGTGGCCGTCAATATCGGCGGGATGAACGGACATTTCGAACTGAACGTGTTCAAGCCGCTGATGATATTCAACTTTCTCCAGTCCGCCCGCCTGATCGGGGACGCCTGTGTCAGTTTCAACGACCACTGTGCGGTCGGCATCCAACCCAACCTTCCGCGCATCCGGCAGAACCTCGAACAGTCGCTCATGCTGGTGACGGCCCTCAATCCCCATATCGGGTACGACAATGCGGCCAAGATCGCCAAGAAGGCCCATGCGGAGGGGACGACCCTCCGGCAGGCGGCGCTCGGACTCGGCCTGTTGACCTCCGAGCAGTTCGATGCCTGGGTCCGGGCCGCCGATATGGTCGGGCATTGAGGGCAGGGAATGCGCGGGCGGGGTCCACGGTGGCGGCGGTAGCGCTCCGCCGACGGAGCCGGTGCGCGGGAAAGCGAACGAACGACCGGCGTTTTGATTCAGAAAGGTAAAAAAAAGGACCGGCAGTCCGTCCGAAGGCCGTCCGGCGGTGCAAGCCGCCGAGGTCCCCGGGTGGAAGCCCATACACCGTATCCGGATGAACCAGGCAAGCTTCCTCCAGTTCCTGCAACATGAAAAGCGGTACTCCCCGCATACCCTGACGGCCTATCGGGGGGACCTGGAACAGTTCGCCGCTTATCTCGAGCTGCAATACGGCATGACGGACGACCGGGAGGTCACACACCAGCATGTCCGCTCCTGGATGGTCCACCTCATGGAGGAAGGCAGGAGCACCCGGACCATCGGGCGGAAGCTGTCCTGCCTGAAGCGATATTTCCGTTTCCTTTGCCAGTCGGGCGTCCGGGAGACCGATCCGATGGCCAAGGTCCGGACGCCCCGGGCCGGCAAGCGGTTGCCGGCTTTCCTGCGGGAACCGCAGGCGGAGCGGTTGTTCGACCTGTTGGACACCGGCGAGGGTTGGGCACAGCTGCGGGACCGGGTCATCCTGGAGCTCTTGTACGGGACGGGTATGCGCAGGGGGGAATTGGCCGGACTCCGGTGCGGCGACCTGTCCCTGGCCGAGGCACGCCTCAAGGTCATGGGTAAGGGCGGGCGGGAACGCATGATTCCCCTCGCGGGCCATTTGGTGGCCTTGCTGCAAGATTATCTGCGGGAATGTGCCGTCCGATTCCCGCAACGCAGCGCCGATGCCTTGGTGCTGAAGGACAAGGGGACACCCGCTGACGGCGCCTTCCTGTACCGCAAGGTCCGGCATTACCTCTCCCTGGTGTCCAGCGCGGCGCAGCGCAGTCCGCACGTGCTGCGCCATTCCTTCGCCACCCACCTGGCCAACCACGGGGCGGCCTTGAATGCCGTCAAGGAGCTGCTGGGACATGCCAGCCTGGCGGCGACCCAGGTATATACCCATAATACGGTGGACCGCCTGCGGCAGGTGTACCGCCAGGCCCACCCCAAAGCCTCCCTGCCGGATCCCGGGGAGCCGGGAAAAAACCTTCCGGAGGAGGAGGACCGCAACAAATGAACGATGCTCCCGTATCCTGAGAACCGCTGTTGCCGCACAGCGGCATCCGGCATTCCGATGGCAGGATTTTTTTAAAAAATCATGAACCCAGCACTTGGAAAAAAGCCGGAAACACCTACTTTTGTGCCGCTTTGAAAAAAATGACTGAAAGTGAAAATAAAGTTTTCACTGTTGTTTGGAAAAGCTATTTTTGCGGGCGCTTTGAGACACCTGACCCAATCGGGTGTTCGAACGCAGCACGCAGGTGCCGCGGAAGCCGGGGCAAACCCAACCATCGGCCAGTATAGCTCAGTTGGTAGAGCAGCTGATTTGTAATCAGCTGGTCGGGGGTTCGAGTC
>CAZNLJ010000041.1:0-43129 GCA_964573725.1 uncultured Saprospiraceae bacterium | reverse complement strand
GGCCGGCGTCGCGCTTGGGCGCGCCGCCGGCCGTCCTGTCCAAAAGGCGGGAAGCTCAATAAAGACCCCTTGGTTATGTGTAGCTTACGTTATTATACAATCATGCGAACCTTGCCATCAAAATATTCGATTTGGTTTATGAGGTGCTAAAGATGCGTTCGAAGCGGGAAGCGAGTCGGTTGATGAATATAGCATTCTTCATGCCTTTTTTCCGTCCTTTGATCTGGTCGGTGAATTGTCTTGAATTGGAACAGGCGAGTTTCCATCAAACTTGGTCGATGATGGCCGTCTCATGCAACAAATACGAACTATTGTCAAATTGATATGATTTAATTGCATGTCTTACGAGCAATTAATTTGGTCGGGGCATTTTCGGCAAGCCTTATTCTAATGTTCATGATGTAATTCATCCTGCCACAATACCTGTACAAAGATTCCGACAACCTTGAAATCGGTCAAA
Organism: uncultured Saprospiraceae bacterium; assembly: GCA_964573725.1. Lineage (GTDB taxonomy): Bacteria > Bacteroidota > Bacteroidia > Chitinophagales > Saprospiraceae > UBA6168. The sequence goes on along the minus strand of CAZNLJ010000041.1, from coordinate 42,669 downwards.
TCCTCTTGAGTGAGCACGATTTCCCGATAATGGGGTAGATTGGATTTTGGTCTGAGCGTAATTGATCGATGTGTCCAACCCTGCTCATCGTACCGTTTATCACTTTGATATTCCTTAACAGTATAACCTGCACCGAATTCCGAATCTTGAATGGCAATTGCCTGCACCAGGGTAATCTTACCGTTTCGGGTTCCACCTTCGTCCTGGCGGAAAAGGCAATAGGCTCCATTCGGAATGACCTTATTCATGGATTCGCCCAGCACCTGGCAAATGAAATCCCCTTTCCGTGTTGGTATCCCGTTGGGTAATTCTACCCATTCCGTAATTTGATGTCCTTGTAATTCGCTGAACGAACCTGCTGCAGCCTTGAAATTCACCAAAGGAACAACGTTTCCGATCGGTTCGGTCATTGCACCCCGGTGGAGCACCTGGAAGGGTTTACGGGGCACCGCCTTTTGCTTTTCATGGACAATTAAATATCGCTTCAAATAGTTGCGCAGGCTGGGGTTGCAAGCATAGATGTAAGTGCCTCTGATACCTCTATACAGAATGGTCTTGTAAATATTTATGATATAAGCTTTCAACGTTTCGATGCTGTCGATGCCCTTTTTCCCATTCCTGTCATGATAGTGTTCAGGGTCAATGACTATGCAATGCTTTTTTTCATCAAAGTCTATCTCCTTGCCGAAAATAACGGCCGCGTAGTTCAAGTCGTACCCCTGGGTGGTATGGATGCAGCCAATCTCCCGAAGGGGGTCCCCCTTATTGATCCAATCCTTGTCCGTAGCGTTCCAACGGAATGAGAGTCCGTCCAGTTCGATGTCCATGGTGGACGGATCCACGGACTGACCCTTCCTGGGCTTTGAAATCCAGGGCCAAGCATAGCCTGCTATCATTCTGCATAAACCGAAGTTCTTTTCCCGCTCTTTCAATACGGCGTACAAGTCATTGAAGTCATCGAAAAAACGTAACTCGTAATCGGGGTCCTGAAAAGGCTTCCCGATTGGTCGGGTGTTCAGCAGGTCATCAATGAAACGCAAGTAGTCGTTACCACCTTTAACCCGCATCTGTGATTTCAAGGTGAGCCTTTTGACCGGACCATCCGCCATCATTCGGTCAAACCGGTCCGCTGCTACGTCGGAAGGTTTCACAGACTGTGCCGGGTCGTAGAAAAAAAGCTGGTTCTTGCTGATGGCCAAGATCCAGTCCAGTTCGGTTCCATGGTCATCCAAGCCCAGCTTGCGATTATTTATACGGAAAGTACCCATCCATCCGAGGTTCTTGAATCGCCGTAAGCGATGTGCTTCATCCACGATGAGGAGGTCATAGGGTTTTGCATTGCTTGATGTCAGGGCATCGGAAGGACTGATGACCATGGCAGCGTCCAAGCCAGGAACGTGGTGAAAGACGTCTTGCAAGGTTTTCCGGAGGGAAGTCATGGCAATGACCAGGCCGACCTTCGGAGAAGGGTATCGAGCACGAAATGCTTTGACGTATTGTAATTCCTGGCTGCCTTCTTCCTTCGGGTCAGCCGGTTCATCCACGAGATCCGTCAGGAGCAATTTGATAAGGTATGTGGCCAGGATGGTCTTGCCGGTACCGGCACTTCCACTAACGACAATACGGCTGGAATCCTTCCTGGAAAGATGCTCGAGTATTTCCAAAATGGAAACATGCTGGTCCTCGTTCAGTGCCTTGAAGGGAGAATATTTGAATAATTCGGAATTTTCGATTTCCACCAGGGATTTCCGGACGATATTTTTCTCCAACAACTTCTCCCAGATGGCTTTGAAAAGGGTATTGTATTCTTCCTGTTGGTAGTAATTGTGTTTGGATAGACCGTTATTTCGGTTTTGTAATCGATAGTGTGCATCCGCAGCGATATACTGGATGAGCTTGGACTCGATATCCAGGGTGGCCGACTTGTTGAAGGTGAAGGAACCAATGATGGAAATTTTCTGCAATCGTCTTCTTTCCTTGTTTTCCAAGTGGGTGCGGATGCGTGTGAGCGCATCGGTGGATTCACCGACATAGGCGATGCGGTGTGCCTCGTGCTGAATGAAATAGACGAGGGGCCACTGTCGCCGGATATAGATGTTGTCCCTGAGGTCGTCAAGGGCTTCCTCGTTGAAATCATATTGCTCCGAAATCTCAAAATGGGGTACTACGGATGATTTCATAATTCGTCATATTTCTTCGCGGTGCCTTTCGATTTGTCCACCGGATACTTGATGGCATTTTTCCCAATCTTTTCCAGCATGATTTCCTCCAAATCGAATCCGTACTTGTCCGCCAATAACAAGGCATAAGCGAAAACATCCGCCAACTCCTCCTTGACCCTTTCCCGATCGGCTTCCTCCGGCTGTTTCCAGAGGAATAATTCCAACAGTTCACCGGCCTCGACATTCAGTGCCAAAGCGAGGTCTTTCGGATTATGAAAAGGTGCCCAAGCTCTTTCGTCGCGGAATTTGAGTAATTCCCGAAGTACGGCTTTCGATTCTTGCATATTTCAAATGAATGAGAACAAGATGAATAAGTTGAAAGATCACCCTTCCCCTACTTCCAATACCTCCAGTTCCTGCCCCATCGTGCCGATGCGGGTCCGGTCCCCCGCATTTTTTCCGGAAATGGCCTGCCCCAACGGAGCCATGAAATAAACATCCGTAGCCCCGTCCCGGTTTGCCTGAGGCCCCGGCATGTAATCGACCAACCGGACGAGCAGCTCTCTTCCGGTATCCAGGAACTTCACTTTTACCAAACTTTTCAAACCGGCTTTCCGGAGGGGGGCCATCGGGACGGCATGCCGAACCGGTTCCCGGAAGCGATCGGGTACCGCTGTTCGCAGCGCCGTCCACTCCTCGTCATAGTAGTCATTATCCAGCGGCTTACCCTCTGACGTCAGGCTCTTGTAGACTAACCGTTTGAGTACTCCGTTCATTTCCAGGGGGAGTATTTCGTACCCGATGTCGGTAAAATCATTGTAAATGACCTTCATCCCTTGCAGGTGCAGCAGCTCCCGGGTGGATAATGTTTTCGTGTTGTGGGCCTTGAATTTACGGACACCATCCTCCCGGAAGAAGATACCCAGGATTTTTTCGGCTTTGATGACATGGATGGCGGTCAACCGACCATGGGCATGGCAGCCGTTCTTGTATTCGCGGTCGATTTTTTTAATCAGCAAGGTCGATATATGAACCTTGTTGACGTGTCCGGAAGAATAGCATTGCAGCAGGAATCCGTTCCGGTGGGAAGCGGGAATCGGAACCACATGGTCCGCTTTCCGGGGATTGTCCTTGGTCAGGATATAATTTCCGGAAGAAAAGAGGTTGAGATACCGGAGTACGCGGTTCGGATCGGTCTGCACCGGTTCCGGCGGGTTTGCCGGCCGGTGCGGAGGCATCACTCCAGGGATTGTCGGTTCGGGAGCTGCCGGCGGCGGCACCGGGTCGGGTCCTGTTGTGGGAACGGACGTTTTGGGTTCCGATGGCGGGGTGCCATCTGCAGGGTCACTCCCGACAGGTGCTTGTGGCAAAGCGATGACCGGCGTTGGGGCATCCGGATCCTTATTCTCCTCCTCCTCCTCCTCATCATCATCATCTTGGCTCGGCATCAGACGCCAAAGCGGTTCCAAAGCCTGTTCCCGGTTTGTGTAATATTCGTGTCCCGCTATCCGGAAGAACTGCCAACCGCAGCGTTCCAGGGTCCTTTGCCGCATGTGGGCGGCTTCGAATTGTTCCGGTCCGTGCCACTTGTCCCCGTCGCATTCAATGGCTATCCTGGAGCCGTCGCGCAGGAACAGCACCAGGTCGATCCGGTATCTTCCGTTCGCGACCTCATATTGGGGTGAGACCTGCAGGCCTTTCCGGACCAGGTCGTTGTGCACATCCACTTCGAACCAGCTTTCGAAGGGTTTCGGTACCGGGCCGGATTCCCGGGGAACGACAGTCGACGCAGAAAATGCCGGTTTCCGGTAATTCAGGAAATGGTCCAGGAGCTTATGGCGCAGGTCATGGGGCCGAAGTTCCTGCAGTGGAACGGAGTGGAAGAGCCAGGCCTGGTCCCTGGCCCGGCTGACTGCCACGTTGAAACGTCTTTCGTCCTCCGTTTTGGTCAGGGCCGCCCTTTGGTGGTCCGGGGCGGTGACCAGGCTGAGTAAGATGATGTCCCGCTCGTCTCCCTGGAAGGATGCGGAATCACCGCATACGATTTTCCGCTCATTGATTTCCTGCTCGCCGATGGCAGCCTCTAGCCTGTTTTCGATATCATGCGCCTGCTGAATACCCTGCAGGGAAATCACCCCGATGGTCTTGTTCTCATATCGGGGATCGTTAATCATCCCGGCGATTGTCGCGACAATCCGCTCCGCCTCCGGTATGTTGCGGATTTGGGCCCCGGTCGTCCCGCCGGTATAGCCCTCGGGGCAGAAAACGGTGACCAGCGGATCCAACCGGTCGCGGCCGTACTGCCGCAGCGGATACAGGCGGATCCCGTTCGGCTCGTAGAAATGACGGCTGGAGAAATTGATGATCTCCGGCATGCAGCGGAAATGTTCCGACAACACGATAGCCTGCTCGCAAAACAGGCGGGCATGGTCGAAGAAGCTGAATTCCAGTCCGTAGTATTGATTGAAGGGGATATTGTGCAAGTAGTTCCGGATATGATGGGTGATATGCGCGGAATCTACGCCCACATACACCGGCGCGGTCTGCTTGTCGTCCCCGATGATGATGATGTTCCTCGAGATATAGCGCAGGAAAATGGCATCGGGCCCCAGCTGGCTGGCTTCGTCGATGATGACGTAGTCGTACATCCCCTGTTTGGGGCGGATGGTTTCGACGACCTTGTACAAGGGCATGATCCAGCAAGGTATGCTTTCCTTGCAGTGTTCCATCTCTTGCTGCGCTTGCTTTCGGAACCGTTGCGCCCGCAGTCCCTTTCCGGTCTTTCCGATTCTTTGCATCGCCATCAACCAGGCTTGCAGGTGCTGCCGGAGGTTCCCGTTCTGCTGCAGCCGTTCGACCAGGTGAACCCATGCCTTCCGGGCGGCGAGCGTGCCGATGAGTAAGCGTTCCTCCTGCTCCAGGGTGGTGAGCCGTCGGACCATGGGTTGCTCCTCTTTTTCTTCCTGCCACCGGGTCAGCCGATCCTTCGCATGCCTGTAAAGCATGGCCTCCCGGAGTCTCGCTATATCTTTTTCCAAAAAAGAACCGGCTTCCACCTCGGCCAGGGTGGCCGGAATCTTGTCGGACAGCCAGTCCCAGGTCTCGCGGTAATCCCGATAGCGTTGCTGGTCCTGCCGCAGCTTGGCCAGTTCCTCCATCAGTTCCCGGTAACGGTTGGGGTGCGGATGCCGGTATGCGGCCTGGAGTTCCGCCTTGATCGGATGTAGAGAGGGCCGGTCCAGGTAGCTGATGGCCTGGTCGAGTTGTTTCTGGCAAGCCGTCATCTTATCCTGCACCAGGCTGTATTCGATCCTGGCTTGAAGATCCGCCAGTACCTCCGGTTCCAAGGGTTCGAAGCGCAATTCACGGTCCTGCCTGATGTGCTGCTTCAGGTCGGCTGCTTCCTCCAGCAACCGAAGCGCCAATTCCACCTTTGATTGCAGGTCATGCAATTCCTCGTATTGCCGGGCAAGTTGCTGTCGGGCCGGTACGCTCGTCTGCCAGATATCCGCAATTTCCGACAGGGTTTCCATGATTTCCAGGTGCTGCAGCACGGTCATGAACTCCGCTTCCGTGTCACAATCGCTGCCGTTGACCTTGACCTCCCGGATGAAATAGAGCTTTTCCCGGATTTCCTGCGACAGGAAAGCTTTTTTCAGGGGAAACAGCATTCCCCGGAGCTCGTTGCCCTGTTGCAGGTACCGGAGCAGGATTTTCGCATCGTGCTTCAAGATACGGCGGCCCTTTCCGGCAGGGTAGACGATCTCCAGGTCCCGGTCGACCTTTCGCAATTCCGCCGGATTCAGCCGGCGGAAACATTCCGCCGACTGTTGTAACTTGTGTCTCCATCGGAATGCCGTTCCGGCCGCGACATCTCGCGTCACATCGGACAAAAAGTCGAGTTGGATGTTTTCCAGCTTCCGATAGGTGGCTTCCAGGTCGGACAAATGCTTCAGGGCCTGGTCGTGGTCGGTACATTCGATGATACGTTCCGCTACATGCCGGAACCGGGGGCTGGCCAATGCCTCGGCCAGGCTGACGTATGCTTGTAAAAGATCCGGGGACGGCAATCCGGCGATATTCGGCAGCTCCGCCTCCAGGAGTGCCCGTGGCGTTTGCCGGAATGCCCCATGCAACGGTATCAACGTCCGTAATCGGGAAATGACCTCCTCCCCGTCCGCCTCGCCGAAATTGTCCCGGTACCATTGATGGGCTGCCGTATCCCGTTCCAGTGCCTCCGCGATTTCCAACAAGGTGCCGGCATATTGCTCGTTGAAAGTCCGGGTTTCGGTCGTTTCGTACCGGCTCCTGGCAAGCAGGCTCCGGAGTAGTGCCTGTTCTTCCCGGATGCGCGCCAAATCGGCTTCCACCGCTATTATCCGCTCCCGGTACGCCGGCACATCCGGGTTGTCGAGTTCGGCGATGATGGTGCTTACGCTGGCATTCAGCTCGGACATGTAGGCGGCGTCACCGCCCAACAGGTTGACAGTCAAGTCCCGGAACTGGGTCGGCAGTTTGTCCTTGAGGACTTCCAGTGCCCGTGTGGTCTGTGCGGTGATCAGCAGCCGGTTTCCGTCGGCGAGCAAATGGCAGATGAGGTTTGCGATCGTATGGGACTTTCCGGTTCCGGGTGGGCCCTGCACCAGGACCTTATTGTTGCGCCGGACTTTCTCGATGATGCGCTTTTGCTCCTCGTTGTATTCCTTCGGAAAAAAAAAGGCAAGGTCTTCCGCCTGGCCGTTAGATGGGCCGGGCTCGCCGACCGATTTTTCACCGTCCGCATCGTCGTAGCCGATGAGGTCGTTGATGGCCGGAATATCCAGGTCGTCCCCGGCCGCCGACAGGTCGGCCAGTATGTCCTCATACATCGTCGTCAGTCCCCGGGTATTGCGCATCCGGAGCAACAGGGCCGGGGAGAAGGTGACCATGGGAAGCGAAGGAGCTGGTCCGGGTTTTCCCGCTGAATCCAGATAAACGCCCTGCGGATGGATGCTTTCGGCGAACTTCTCCAGAATCTTGTGCATACCCCCCGAAAAGATGTCCTCGAAAGCCTCCGATTGGAAATGATCCGCCGCCGCTTTTCCCGCCCGGTTGACATTCTGGGGGTGGAAGGTCTCCACCAGGTCGAGGATGGCTTCGGTCTCGACCTTGGGTCCGTGCGTGGTGCCGGGGGTCACCGTAATCTCCGTATCCCGGTTCAAATAGTCGAAGTCGATGTCGACCCCTTGCGTCACCAGGTGGCGGAACACTTTGGTGCCCCGCACATCCTTGAAATTGAGTAGTCCCACCCCGATGACCAGTTCGAAAGCTTCCCCCTGCTGTTGGATCTTGTTGAAGATCCGGAACAATTTGGTGTAGAAGGCATGGGTCCTGTCGTACCGCCCCTTTTCGGTCCGGTATCGTTCCATTGCCGGTTGGTAGGCGATGAGGTCGTCGAGCCACTGCCCGTCGACGTACCTGGTGAAGGCATCCTTGATCTGGGGGAAGTCGTTCAGAAGCAGGGTTGCCCCTTCCGCTACGATGGAATCATAGATCGTCGGCCCCTTGCTTTCGTCCTGCAGGGATGAAGCGTCGACCCATGGTTCCAGTTCGGGCGGCAGGTTTCCGAACCGGGGCGGAACAGGTTCCTTCGGTTTCTTGATTTTTAACCAGTATTCCTTTTGCGTGCGGTCGAACCCGGACCGGAGGATGTTTTCGTTCAGGAAATCTTCGGGAATATCGTTCAGCCAGATGGTCGCATGATAATTGGCACTCCCCTCGATATCCCGGACGGGCTTGGTCCTTATCTTGGAAAATTCCCTGAGATAATCGAATATCCGGAGGTATCGTTGCTTTTTCATGCGGAGTGTGGTTGTGGGTATACGAAGGGGTACAAGGATGCCTTTAGTGTTCACCAGTTCCTGTTGCTTCCGGGCGGATCATCAGCCCCGGTCCGGCTGTTCCGATTGCCTCAAGCGCCGTTTCCGGCTGTTTCCGGCATTCCGGTCACCGCTCCTCCTCCAGGCGGAGGCGCAGCTGGCTGGCGGCTTCCTTGACGACCTTATACAATTGGCTGGTTTCCGACAGCGGCTTTACGGCGGTCGAACGCGCGGTGAGCCGGATTTCGATTTCCAGTTTATTTTCGGCCAGTGGCAGGATGAAACTGGTGAACAATTCCGTGTAAAGCTCCAAGGGGACTTTTCCCGAGATAGTGACCGAGCGGAAAGGAGCGGATTCCGCCGGTGCAGTCGGGTTATCAGTTCCGTAAGTATCGGACGGGAGCGGTTCCCCGACGGAGCCTGGCTGCTGCGGTGGTGATTCGCCCGGTTCTTGCGGCGCTGCGGCCGGCAGCTGCGACGGATCCACCAGCCAGTAGGTCGCATCCTCCACATCGAAGAAAGGGACCTGTTCCCGGAAAAAAAAGCGGGTAAAAGTGGATCCGTCTCCGGTGGCGATGCCAAAATCCCCGTTTGCACAATACCGTTGGATGCTCCTGGAGACTGCCTCCACGCTTGATACCATCGGTTTGTCGTCAAAACGGAGGAAAGCCTCATAGACATCCCTGGTCTTGATATTCCCTTCCGGGGAAGGGAACAGGTTGTGGTTCTTCAAGGTATTGAGTCCGACCGAATCCAGTAGCCATTCCTCCTCGCGGAGCAGCTCCGGCAGCACGGAGCCGAGTTGTTGCTCGATGTTATCCTTGAACGGGCCCCGGATTTGCAGGGTGGCCGGACCGTTTCTTACGGAATGTTTCACGACGACGGAATAAGCGACCGCCGTGGCCGAATCCACGGCCCGGGTGGCCTCGTCGAGTCTCTTCCGAAGGTCCAGCTTTTGTTCCGTTTCCAGCTGATATTGGTATTCGTCATGGATTTTTCTGCAGGCCAGGAACTCCGTGGTGGCGGTCTGGAGTTTTCCGATACCCAGTTCCGAGCAGACCAGGAACAGCAGCGTATTGCGGTAGATCCGTTCGCTGTTGCCTTTGCGGGTGGCTATTTTTTCGATGAGGCGGCGGGTCTTGTCCTTGATGCCGCCGGCTTGGGCCACCTGTTGCGGCCCGAGCAGCAGGAGGGTCGGTTTGCGTTGCTCCGGAATATCCTCCGGCGGATCGACCAGGACATGGAAAAGGGGGATATTCCTGGTTTTCTGTTGCAGGCGGCCCATGATTTCCGTATTCACCGCATCTGCGCCGATATCCCCTTTGGCCTGGTTGATGAGGATGTTGATATTGGGTTTGGTATGGAACCAGTACCTTTTTCCGGATGCGGAGGACTGGGCGTAGTAGAGGTGGTAGGCATAGCTTTCGAGCTCGTCCAGTGCCCCGTTGATGCTGTTGTGGTTGAAGCCGTTGGGGCTGAGCAGGTTCAGTTTAAGTTCCTGGACGGAGACACCCCGGTTGGCGCCTTCGCTGCCGAAGCTGTTGAGGAGGATGACGGCGGCCACGGATTGGGTGAGTTGCCACTGTCCGTATCCGGGTTTGAGGTTATCGACCTTGAAGGCATTGGAGGAGGAGCCGGCCACGTCGGCCGAGATGACGGAGTCGTAGCCATTGCCGTACAGTTTCTTCAGCTGGCCGGAGAGGGCATCCAGCCGGGAGAAATCGACGGTTCCGGTGTGGATCATGGCGTTTTCCCCGACCAGTTGTTGCTGCCTTTTCCAGCCGTCGCTGACGATGGCCGCGAGCAACCGCAGGACGCCCCTTGTCCGTTGGAAATCGTGGTGGCTGGCCCAGCGGACCCGGAAGACATCAATGAGTTCCGGATGGAAGGGGTAGGATTTGATCAGTTTCTGTTTGTATTCCGACTTGTTGGCATGTGCGGGCAGTTCGGACCAATGTTCCTGGTACATGGCCATGTATCGGCTGGCCACCATCTCGACGGTATCGGGATCGCCGATATCCTCGAAGAGCCTGCGCCGGATGACCTCATAGATTTCCTCATCCGCCACGGGTTGGGTATCGGCACCGACCCGGCTTACGCGCCGCTGCAAGGCGCCAAGGATGGCCTGTGCCTCGGGTGCGCTGCCGACTTCCTGGACGCTGGCCGGCAGGGTGATGACCGCTACGCAATGGTTGGTACCGGCGACCGCTTCCGTGAGTTCCTGCATGAAGCTGATGGTCTGGTCCGCGAGGCTGCTATTTCCGGCTTTACGGGCGGAAGCCTTGACGCAGTAGTCGGCCAGCTCGTCGATCAGGAGCAGGGCGGGTTTGCACTGTTCCAGCACATGCTTGAAGATCCCGGCGGGGGCGATCAGACCTTCGTCGTTCTTGCGGACGCGTTCATAGGCGGCCTTGCCGCCCAGCTGGTAAGCGAGTTCTCCCCAGATGGTCTGTATATGCAGGCCGTCCTCCGTATGGCGGCCGTTGGCGGGATCGTTGGTGGTGTTGGTGAAGACCGCGATCCGGGCACTGTCGAACTCCGGAACACCGGTATGGTCGAGCAGTTCCCGCGTGTAGCCGGATCCGATGGCCCTGCGCCCCCATTTGGCCAGGTGGTAGAGGGAAATCAGGGTATGGGTCTTGCCGCCCCCGAAACCGGTCTGCAGGGAGATGACCCTGTTTTCTGCATCCTCCTTTCCGTTGAGCCCTGTCAGGACGGACTTGGCCACGTTGCGGAGGCCGGCGGTGAAATAAGTCTTGGAGAAGAACATGCCCGGGTTGCTGTAGATCTCCCTGCCGTTGCCGAGCGCCACTTCCGCCAGGTTGGCGGCGAAGACCGATTCGTCGAGCCGGCCTTGTCGGATATCGAGGTGTGGGTTGACGACCCGGAACCAGGGTATCAGCGGGCCGGAGGTCACGGGCGCGGGCCGGGTTTCCGGGTCGGGGCGTGGTGACGGGGCCTGTGCATCCGCATCCTGGAGCCGGGCCAGCACCTCCTCGAGTTCCTCCATGCGGATGGAGCGGGCGATGCTCTTCATGTTGATGAAGGTCTCCGCATACTCGTCCGCACTGATTTCACTGAAATGGGCCAGCTTGTTGCGGATGTCGCAGATGGTTTCCAGCCGGGTGGCCAGCTTGTTGACATCCCTGCCGAAATCCTTGCGCAGCAGGTCCCGGTATTTCAGGGCGAAGTGCTTGAGCTGTGGATAATCGATCAGCGATTCCGGTGCGGATTCGGCCCGGAGTCCTTTGTTCCACAGGTCGCGCTGACTATAGGACAATGCCTCCACATACCAAACCGGCCACCGCTCGCCGGCTTCCTTTTGCAAAAGCTCCACGACGTAAGGCCGGAAGGCCTCGATGAACAGGCCGAAGGCCTTGAACAGGTTGTCTTGTTGGTTCTGTTGGATGATCATGTGCCTTATTCGAAAAGTTTGGTTTGTTCAGAAGTTGGTTTTCCGGCGGCCTGGCTTTCCCGGAGCAGGCTGTCCTTGTTGGCCAGCAGGCCGGTGGCTTGCCGGTGGTCCTCGCAGCCGGCGGGCAACAGCTCCGATACGGCGGTGAGCACCCGCCAGAACGGACTGTCCGGATTGGTGGCGAACCGGTGGAGATAGGCCACGAGCAGCGCCCGGTTGCTGCCCTTGTACAGGTGCATCGCCTTATGGACCTGGTCGATGAGCGGGCCGCCCTCCCGTTCGCCCAACTGCCGGTTGGCGACCGCCCGCTCGGCAAATCCGGCCAGGGTCTGCTTCTTCCCCTGCCGGATCAGGATGTGGTCCCGGAACAAGTCCTGCACGTCGATGCGCAGTCCGACCTTGGTGAATTTGGCGGCGTCGTCGAAGTCGCTCTCCGTGAAGCCGTAGAGCTGCAGCCAGCCGATGTAGAACTTCGTGGGCTCATCGCCCTCGAACCCCTGCACCAGGGCGCTGAAAGCGCTCTCCCGGGCCATCTCCAGCAACTCCGCCACCGTTATCAAGGTGCCGTCGGCCTTCTCCACCCGCTCGTGCCGCCCGAACTCGCTCACCGCCTGCCCGAAACAGGCGGTCAACAAATCCGCGCCCCGGAAACCCAAGCGGTACAGGAACTCCACCTCCCGCGCCACCCGCCGCTCGATCGCCCGCCTTATCTCCCGGTAATCGCCGACCCCCCGCCGGTCCGCCGGCCGCGCGGAAACGGTGACGGAGGAGGCCAACACCGCCCCCGCCAATCCGAGACTGCGGTTGGCCATCTCCGTATCGACCGGCCAGCTGCCGGTGATGTTCATCCGGGCACCCAGGATGGAGTTGCAGAGGGTAGTCCAGGCTTCCGTACTTTGATGGGCGAACATGATGCTTACTATTTGTGCGGTCTGCCGCTCCATCGCATCGAATATCTGGGTCAGCTTGGCTTCGAAATGTTGCTTCGCCTCCTCCTTGCTGTTGTTCCGGTGGTGCTTGAGTGCCGTACATTCCTCAGATTTAGGGGTTTGCGGAGTGGCGAAATTCAAAGGGTACATATCGCCGACCGTCCTCTTCAACCATACATAGAAGAAATCCGACAAATCCGCGTAGGCGATGGCATCGTAGTACGGCGGGTCGGTGACGACGGCATCGAGGTATTTTGCGGGAAACTGTGCATGGTCCCCGCTGGATGCATTATGCGATGTCACCTGGAATGGGTGGGTACTCTCTGATTCGATGTATCTTTTCAGCCATTCCAGCTGGTTGGTCAAACTTCCGGTGGTTGCTCCAAAAAGATTGCTTTCTGGATAATCAAATATCATTGGAATAGCCTGCTTTGAAAATGGACTTTGTACGTTTTCTCTTGTTGTATCCCATCTGCCAAAAGATGTAGATATAGCACTTCCCCTATCCATCAAAATCCCCAAATACGTCACCACCGCCTTGCCATATTCCTCCCCGAACAGCCCGAAAATCTCCGGTTTCAAGGCCTGTATGTTTTTTACGAGGGTGTGGAGGGCGAGAATCTGGCGGGGGGAGAACATGTCGCCAAATCCTTTGTATCCCCAAAAAGGAATTTTAAGGTTCATTGAATCGTTTTGGGGCATCAATTCTCGAGGTTTTTCAACTAAAGGAATTAGATTAACGATTTCTTCTTCGTTAAATGTCGGCAATCTGTAATGTTTTCCTGTCTGTCCTTCTTCAATTACAGCAATTAGCCTATCTTTTGTTAAACCCTTTGAAAACTGTGATTTTATTATTTTTGTATCAGAAAAACTACCACAGATTGGACAAATCAGATTTGCCCGCTTATTCCATCCCTCTTCCACCTCACATTTCCCATATCTGATTTCGAAGCTGATTTCCTTACCTTGGATGACCGGGTGGAGGTAAACCTGTTTGGTGGCGGTATTGGCCAGGTAGAACCCTTTGAGGAGGGGGACTTCGGCTTGGCAGCTGGGGTTGCTGCAGGTACCGACGCGGGCCCAGTAGTAGGCGATGGGTTTGTTTCCCTTGTCATCAGCGGGGTAGAAACGGCCGATTTCCTGTTCGGAGCGGGCGAGTAATTTCTTGGCGAAAAACTCCACATCGAAGCTGAGCCGGTTAGGTAGTCGGATGGCGGCGGTATCGCCGCGGGAGAAGGATTTCCAATCGTGGGGAACATTCCGGAGGGCCTCCTCGCCGTACAGCCGGACGAACTCCGCCGGGGAGAGGACGATAGGTTTGCCGAAGCGTTGCGGGAATTCCAGGCTGCCTTTCTGGATGATATGGGCCACCGGATTGATGTCATTGCCGAAGGTACGGCAGCCGAGGCGGGCGGCTTCGAGCGGGATGGCGCCACCGCCGGCGAAGGGGTCGAACACCTTGGGCATCCGGTCGAGGAAAGCATCGATGGCCGTTTGGAGCCGGTCCGAGCGTCGGCGGGCTTCATCGGAATCCAGGTGTCGGTCAGTCAGCTCGTACAGTTCGCGTTCCGCCTGAATGACCGCCTGGTCATGGCGTTCGAAATCCAGGAGCAGGTCGGCGGCCGAGCTGTCGGGGGTGGCATTGTGGGCGACCCAGATGAGTTTCCGGGCCTTGCCGATAATCTGCCGGTTGTTCTTGTTGTCCCATTTTATCAGGCTGAAGGGGCTGAGTTGGTGCCCGGCGGCCGGCTTGGGTTTGCGGTGCAGCAGGTGTTGCTGCATATCGTCGGTGAACTTGCCGATGAACAATTGCAGCCGGTTGCGGAGATTATCCGGCATGGGGTCGTAGACGGCGGTCCAGGGAATGTCCGCATAGGGCTTGTAGGGGTCGCCGGGATTATGGGCGGGGCCCAGCAGCAGGCCCACCGCATCGCGGAAAGCCGGCGGGCAGTGTTCGTCGAGGGGGTCCGGGACCAGGCTGGCGAAGACCACGGCTCGGCAGACCGGCAGCGGGCGGCGGGCCCACCACAGGTGTAGGGTGGAGATATGGCCGTGCCGGATGGATTTGTCGCGCACACTTTCAGCCGATATTTCCTTGATCGGCATGGCGACTTCTATGAGTTTCTTAGCTTGCATGGTTTGCGTTTAGCCAGGTGAGTACCTCGGGGGCGCAAATGATACCGGATTTAAGCGCGTCTTTGTCCCCGAGAATGACATGCCAGCCGGCAGGTTCCGAAAAGGTCATTTCAAAACTTGAAATGGACCGTATGTTCTCTATCCTAAGCTTTTGCAGGTACATGGTGGTTGTTCTTGTCTCTCCATGCCGACATCGGCAGGAAGAATTGCACCCCTTTGGGCCTGCGTTCGAAGGTCAGCTCGACCGCGGGGTTTTGGATGCGGTACAGTTCGGGAGAAGACTTGCAGTGGAGGACGATATACAGCCAGGCGGCCTCTCCCAGTTGGGCCAGGCGGTTCCATTCGTTTTCGCTGAGCATGACGCTGCCATCCGGGCCGCTGCGGCCCTTGACCTCGATGTAGCGTTTCAGCTCCTCCGGGCTGATGCTCCGGATGTCGTATCCTTCGTTGTTGGCACTTACGTCGGTGGGCCGCCAACCGTCGTTCCTTTCGAAATCCATGGCTACCTGCATGGCGACGGCCTCCGCCTCGTCATCCCGGCTCATGCCGTAGTGGCCCTGGTACTCGACCTGCGACAAAGGCACGACATAGGCGCAACCCAACACTTCCGGCGGTTTTGGGTTCAGCTCTTCCATCAGGGCCAGGTTTTCCAATCGGTCCTGTTTTTTTTGGATGAGCTCATTGATCCGGGTTTGCACCAGGTGAATTTTTTCCTGGACGCGCGTATCCCCGTAGAGAAGTTTCTGCTGCCAACCATGGATATCCCGCTGCAGGTCGAGGATGACTTGGGTGAAGGCGGATTCGAGGTAGGCCTTCCGTTCGGTGCAATCTCGGCGGACTTGTTCCCGGGTATCTTCAAGTTGGGGGAGGCTGATATGCTCAAAGGCCCAATCCACGACTGCTGCGGCATCAACCGATTCGGGAGGGTGTATGGGTTTGGTGAATTCTGCAGGGGGATGGAGGTCGATGAACTTCGCGGGCGAGGTCAGTCGGAAGCTTCCGTCCGGGTCCCGGCAGACCATGACCAGCCTCTCGTCGGCGATGCTGTCCGTCCGGCGGTTGGGCCGGTCGTCGACAATCTGGCATTTCACGAAGTAAGCCAGGTATTCCGCCTTGTCGTCCGGGGAGACGAGGATGGTCCCCTTGAGCATGTCCTCTCGAAAAAGATGTCGGACGACGTTGACGAGGCTGTCGAAGACCAGGTTTCCGGGATTGATGTAATACACCTTGCCCAAATCGCCCAGCTGTTGGTATTCGAGGAACAGCTGCTTGTCGAAACAGTACTGCAGGGAGCGGATGTTGTCGAATTGCAGGTTGTGTGTGGCCCGCAGCTCGGCGGCCACGGCCTCCGGCATGACATCGATTTGGAAGATGGAAGGCCGCACGGTCGAGGATTGTCCGCCCAGGTATCGGAAGGCCTTCTCGAAGAAAAGGCGGATATAGATGGGTTGCAGTCGTTTTTCGTCGGAATTTTCCTTCAATCGGCGGGCATCCGGGAAGTTGACCTGGCTGTGGGCCAATTCTTCCCGTTGTTTCTTCAACTTTTCCCTGGCGTTGGCTTCGAATGTGCGGGAATCCTGCTCCAGGAGCTCGTCCATTTTCGTATGCCGGCCGTTGAGCACGGAATCGTGTATGTCACCGAGACTGACGTTCTCCAGTATGTCCTGGATCACATCGTAGACGCGGTCGTCTCCGATGCTTTCGCGGATCTGGTCGAGTTTGAGCAGCAGGCGTTGGAGGACTTTCCCCTCCTTGGTATTGCCGGCGACCATATTGAAGACCAGTACGTCCTGTTTTTGGCCATAGCGGTGGATACGCCCCATGCGCTGTTCCAGCCGGTTGGGATTCCAAGGGATATCCCAGTTGATGAGCAGGCGGCAGAACTGCAGGTTGATACCTTCGCCGGCGGCATCGGTAGCGATGAGAAGTTGGGTATCGGGCTTGGCGAAAGCCCACTGTGCCTGTCGGCGTTCATCCACCGCCTTTCCGCCGTGGATGGTAGCGACCTTGTAGCCGCCGCTTTTTGACAGCCGTTCCTCCAGGTAGATCAGGGTGTCCTTGTGTTCGGTGAAAATCACGAGTTTCTCGCCCGACTCCAGCACGCCTTCCGATTTCAGGAGCTCCTGCAGCTTTTGGAACTTGATTTCCTCCTGTCGCCTGTTGTACAGGGTCCGGGCTTTCTCGAACAGCCGCTTGACCTCTGCCGCTTCATCCTGGATTTCCTTCTGGCTTTTGGCAGTGGTGAAGAGCTTGAATTTCTTCGGGTCGGAAAGGATGTTGTCCAGGCCGTCCCGCGCGTCGTCGTCCAACTCCTCGTAATCGGTGATGTCTGCGACATCATAGCCTTCCAGTTTATGCCTTTGGTTCCAAAGGTTGGGATTGCGCTTGACCTCGTCGACGATGGCCTGGAGTGCCTTCCATCTTTTTTCCAGCGTATTCTGAATGGCGTAGATGGAGCTTGCCAACCGGCGTTGCATGACCGTGAGGGCCAGGGAAACATGGATGTTCCTGGTTTCGGAGGCTTCCTCCTTCTTTTTGGTCAGGTAGCGGGTGACGGCATCATACAAATCCTTCTCCTCAGGGGTCAGCTCGTAGGAGACGGTCCTCGTAAACCGGTTCTTGAAGAGGGGGCGGCCCTGCCAGTCTTTCATCTCTTCCTTGAGCCGTCGGATGAAGAAACGGTTGATGCCGTTGTGCCCCAGTTCCTTGACCCGGGTGGCGGCAAGTTCCTCGGTGGCGAAGATGTCTTCGTCCAGCAATTGGAGCAGTTTCTTGAAGGTGTCCTTCCGGCCGCGGTGCGGTGTGGCGGTCAGCAACAGCAGGTGTTCGCATCGCCGTGACAAGGTCTGCGCCGCCAGGTATCGTTGCGACAGGTATTGTTTGGTGCCGTAATCGTATGCCGAGAGTTTGTGACTCTCGTCGAACACGATCATATCCCAATGGGCATTGCCGGCTACGTTCAGGACATCCTCCCGGCTCAGGAAGTCGATGGAGGTGACAATCCGGTCGGCCGTCTGGAACACATTCGGCTCGGCGGTGAAAAGGCTCCTGTTGACAAGGGTGAAATGGATGTTGAATTTCACGCCCATTTCATCTTCCTGCCATTGTTTGGTCAGGCCGCCGGGTGTCACGATGAGGACGCGCTCAATCAGCCCTCGCATCATCAGCTCCTTGATGAGCAGACCGGTCATGATGGTCTTGCCGGCTCCCGTATCATCGGCCAGCAGGAACCGGATTCTCGGAAGCGGAAGCAGGAATTTGTAAACGGCTTCCACCTGGTGGGGAAGGGGGTCCACGATGCTGCAATTGACGGCAAAAAGGGGATCGAACTGGTAGGCGGAGTTGATCCGTTCCGCTTCGGCGAATAACGAGAATTGTTCGGCATCTCCTTTGAAGTGGAAATTGCCTGCTGCCGCCACCACTTCCAGGGTGTCCAGGGTCGCCTGACTCACTACCTTGGAGTTCACCTGGTTGGTGTTGACACCGGTATATCTGATGGAAAACATCGAACTCATCGGCCGGATGTCCAGGATGACAACGGGCTCGGAAGCTATGAGGTTCTTGACGATTTGTCCGGGTTGCAGGGTCATCGATGGTGTTTTCAAGGTAGATAGGTATCGGTACACATCGGCTTGCAGGACCGAAATATACCTAAAAAAACGGCTGTCCCAAAGTTTAAAAGCGTAGGACGTATGAAATGGGTCCGTTGGGAGCCACCCGGGAGGAATTGTGTCCCATTCAAATGCCAATATCCACAAAAACCACCCCCGTTTCCATCCCATTGACGGAACGGAGTGCATCAAAACGAGAACGGCCGGTAAAACGACGGGAACGGCGCCTCCGCCCCTGTCCCCTTCCCCTTTTCCCGGCGCATTCCCGCCGCCCTTCCCATTCCCATCCTGGCGGTCGGCTGCCTACCTGCCCTGCCGCCCTACCAACCGATGCCGTAATCTTCGCCTTGGTTGCTCGACCCACCCCAAAAGGTGCCGTGGACCGGGTCGAAGAAGATGGCGTTGATCGGGCCGGAGGTCCGGTTGTCGGTTTCCAGTCGGTAGCCCATGTCGCGCAGGGTCTTGCGTGTCCAGGGGGGCGTGTCGTTCCGGATGAGCATGACCCCGGGGCGCACGGCATGGTCGCCGAAAGATCCGCGCAGCTGGAAGGAGTTGATGTTGGCGGCTTCGGCGGCTTCCTGGACGTTCATCCCGAATTCGACGACATTGAGGAAGAACTGCAGCAGGTTCTGGTCCTGGCTGTCGCCGCCCTGTACGGCGAAGGAGAGGAAGGGCTTTCCGTCCTTGAGCGCCAGGCTGGGGGTCAGGGTGGCGCGGGGTCTTTTGCCGGGTTCGACGACGTTGTAGGGATTTTCCGCGGCATGGAGCACGAAGCTTTGCATCCGTTGGCTCAGCCCGATACCGGTCCGCCCGGCGACGACGGCCGGGATCCAACCCCCGCTCGGGGTCATGGAGACGACCCATCCTTCCCGGTCGGCCGCCTGGATGGTGGTGGTGCCGGCGTAGAAATCATCGGCCGGAAATTCGCCGGGTTCCCCGAACCGGGGCGGGTCGGCCAGGGCGACGGTGTCGCCCCAACGTTGCAGCAGGTCCGGGAAGGGGTGGGTCTCCCCCTGGAAAGGATAGGGGTCGCCGGGCCGTGTCTCGGGGTCGTTGCGTTCCCGGTTGATTTGGTCGAGCCGGTGTTTCGCATATTCCTTGGAGAGGAGTCCGCGGATCGGTTCCGCAGGGGGGAAATAGGGGTCGCCGTAGTAAAAGTCGCGGTCGGCGAAACAGCTGTTCATGACTTGGTAGAGCAGGTGGAGGTAGGGGGCGGAATTGTACGGAAAGCAGCGCAGGTCGACCTGTTCCAGCATGTTCAGGGCTTGCAGCATTACCGGGCCTTGTACCCAGTGGGTGAGCTTGTAGACATCGATGCCCTTGTAGTTGGTGGAGACGGGTTCCTCGAGCAGGACTTTCCAGCCGGCCAGGTCCTCCCGGGTAATCAGGCCGCCCGCTTCCCGGACGCCCTGGACGAAAGCCTCCGCGATATCGCCTTTGTAAAAGCGGTCGTAGGCCGCATAGATGGCCTCCTTCCGGTTTTTGCCGGCATGGAGGGCGGCCTGTTCCGCCTCCACCAGTTGCTGCAGGGTCCGTTGCAGGTCGGGCTGCCGGAATATTTCGCCGGCGTGCGGGGCTTCCCGGGCTTCGCCGCGATGGGGCAGGAATACCTGGGCGGCGTATTTCCACCCGGCGATGCGGTCCTTGTGTTTTTCGATGGCATCGGCGGTTTGTGCCTCGATGGGGTAGCCTTCGGCCAATTCGATGGCAGGCCGGAGCACTTCCTGCAGGGACAGGGTGCCGTATTCCGCGAGCATCACCAGGAGTCCGCCCGGCGTGCCGGGGGTGACGGCGGACAAGGGGCCGTATTCGGGGGGGTATCGCATCCCTTTGGACAGGAAAAAATCGGCGGTCGCACCGCTGGGGGCGACCCCGAGGGCATTGATGCCGATGACTTTCTTTTCATGGGGATGGTAAATCAAGGCTTGGGTTTCGCCGCCCCAACCGAGGACGTCCCACATCGTGGAGACGACCCCGAGCATGGCGCAGGCGGCATCCACGGCGTTGCCGCCCTGGTGGAAGATGCGGGCGCCGGCCGTGGCGCCGAGCGGTTTGCCGGTGATGGCCAGCCATTCCCTGGCGTGGAGGACAGGCTTCTGGGTGGATTGGCCGGTGGCGGGGTGTCCGTACGGCAGCAGCCCGAGCAGGAGGATGCCGAAAGGGTGGAGTTTGGTCATCGCAACAAGGTTTTGGCGGGTGCCGGCGGCGCCGTGTATCGTGCGGAGGAACCGGTCCCACGGCTTCCGGCCGCGAACGGACCGGGCACCGGCGGCAGGCCGATGCAACAAATATAACCAAAGTGGGAAAATCCCGGGGGCTGATGTTTCAGCGGACGGTAACGCCTTGTTCCGTCAGGGTGCGGCGCAGGACGGCCAGGTCTGCATCCGCATGGGCGGCGCAGGCATCGGCGAGGATGGTGGTTGACAATCCCAGGTGGCGGGCGGCCAGGGCGGTCCGGCAGACGACGGTGTCGAGGGGGATACCGCAGAGGGTGAGGTCGGTAATCCCTTCCTGGCGCAGGTATCCGGCGAGTCCCGTATCCGGGCCGTCGGCATCGCGGAAGGCGGAGTCGGGTGCATGGTCGGGGTCGGTACCCATATCGGCGGTGAAGGCGATGCGGTCGGCGGGCCAGCCGGGTATGTATTCCGCGCCGAAGCTGCCGGGGATACCGAAGAGGGTGGACAAGCGGAGGGGGCGGCCTTTCCAGGTGATTTCCTGACCGGGGAAACGCCAGGGATGGTTGGCGGCAAAGCAGGCGTGGGAGGCGGGCAGTTGGAAGCGGGCGGCCAGGAGGCGGTCATAGGCCGGGACGAGGGCGGCAATCCGGGCGGAGAGGACATCGCTGCCGGGCACCTCCGCCGGTCCGCCGGGGAGGAGGTCGATCTGCATGCCGATGACAAGCAGGGCCTGCATGGGTCAGAAACCGATTTTTTGACCCGGCTGGCTGAGGGTCCGTCGCAGGCGGGCCATGCGCAGGGCGGTATAGGCCGCTTCGACCCCTTTGTTGCCGTGGGGGCCGCCGGCACGGTCGGTCGCCTGTTCCAGGGTGTCGGTGGTGAGCAATCCGAAGACGACCGGCAGCCCGGAGACGACCCCCAAGGTCGCCAGTCCGTTGGCGACGGCGCTGTTGATGTACTCGTCGTGGCGGGTCTCCCCTTTGATGACGCAGCCCAGGCAGACGACGGCGTCGAAGCGGCGGCTGCCGGCGAGCAGCTTGGCACCGACGGGAAGTTCGAAGGCCCCCGGCACCTGGATGGTCTGTATGCGGTCATCCGGGACGCCATGCTTGCGGAGGGTCTCCAGGCAACCCTGGTGCAGGGCATGGGTGACCGCCGGGTTCCAGTCGGAGACCACGATGCCGATGGTCAGGTCCGTGCCCGGTTCCATGTTGTCGGGATCGTAATCGGAGAGGTTGTGGTGGGTGGTCGCCATAGGTCGTTTGTTTGTCGAAGGGCATGTCGGATATGGGAAAGCCCGTTTCCGGACACGCGTTCGTTGTCGGGAAACGGGCTTTGCGGTACCGGCCCCGGCCGCCGCCGGGCGGGGTGGGGTGCCGGCGAAGGCCATTTACTGCATTTCCGCCAGGTACTTCTCGGCATCCTTGACTTCCGGTGCGGTCGGGTATTCGTTCCGGATGGTTTCCCAGGCTTCGCGGGCGTCATCCTGTTTGCCCTGTTGGGTGCTGAGCAAGGCCACTTTCTTGAGGTAATAGGGCTGGAGGATTTCGTTGCCGTCGGCAGCACCGGCCGCCTTGTTGTAAAAGGAGAGGGCCTTGTCCAGCTCCCCCTTTTCCGACCACGCGTCGCCGAGGGCGCCGTTCTTCATCACCGGCATGGTGTTGCCCGTGGCACTGAAATCTTCGAGGTAGGAAATGGCCGCATCGAATTGGCCCATGTTGAGGCAGCAGATGCCGGCGTAATAGAGGGCGGCGTTGCCGGCGTCGGTACCGCCGTAGTTCTTGACGATGTCCGCGAAGCCGGGATAACCGCCGCCGGGATTGGCCAGGGCCAGGTTGAAGGAATCCCGCTGGAACTGCCATTCGGCCTGGGTCATCTGCTCCAGGGCTTCTTTTTGCTTGGGTTTGACGATCAGGTTGGTGTAGCCGGCCCATCCTCCCACGCCCAGCGCGAGGACGGCCACCACGGCCAGGATCTGCTTTTGGTATTTTTCAAAGAAATCCTCGGCTTGTCCGGTGACTTCGGTGATATCCAGCAGGATTTCCTCTTGCTTTTTTGCTGACTTCTTGCGTTGTGCCATCTTGGTATTGTTGTTTTCGAAAAATATGCGTTCGGCGAAAGTTCCCGACTTCTACGGGAAACCAGGGCCAAGGTTTTTCAAAGTGGCGCAAAAATAACTAAAGTTTGTAGAGATGTATGCCTTGGGGCAGGAAAAGGATTTGTCGACGGGCGGCTGCCCTTGGTTTCTATCACTATCCCGCGAATGCGGCCGGGGCCGGGCGACTTTCGACCGAAAAGGGGCGCCCGTCACCGGGATCCACTCCGCTGCGGTCCCGGTGGCTGCCGGTTCCTGAAGAATCCGGAGCGGGCGTCATTTGTTCCTATTCCTCCGTTCCACCGGGCATCGGCATCCGGCGGCCATTACAGGATTTGGTTCGGCCCGGTGGTTCCGGTTTCATAAGTTTTCCCCAACTGGTCCCCAAAACGCCGGATATTGTTCCCGGGACCGCGTTTTTTACGCGGTTTCCTTGAATAAATTCGGCACAAGTCCTATTTGCAGCCATCTGGGAAATTTTTCATCCTGACGGCGTGGGCCAACCTTATATGAACAAGTACGCGATTAAGGCTCGGCCCAGCCCGCCTCCTCTTGCCTCGTTTACGACCTGTATACGGCGCTTTATCCCTGAGAAACGATGATTTCCGGAGAAAATAACTCCCGGGGAAGCCATTTTCTTTTCCCGGCCGGAAGCGGGAGCCGGATCTCCTGTCAAGCGATTACAACGAAGCAATCCCAAACAATTGATTCCTGTCATGACAAGTATACCTACCCAACCGATCTCCGCACGGCCAGGGACGGGAGATGGGCGGAAGCGCATGGTTTCCGGTTTTTCCGCCCTTGCCGGCCTGTTATGCTTGACCGTGTTTTCACTTCCCGCCTCCGCCCAGACGGTCATCGGAGGGACCGTACCCGATTCGTCGGCGGTTTTGAATATCCAAAGTACATCCTCGGGCGTGCTCTTCCCCCGGATGACCACCGCCCAGCGGGATTCCATCGCCAACCCGGCGGAAGGGCTGATGATGTACAACGCCACCACCAAATGTTTGGAAATAAACCTGGGGGACCCCGCTTTTCCGATGTGGATGGCCATCAAATGTGCCGGCTCGACGCCAAGCGGTCCGGTGGCACCCACCACTTCCAGCTGGGCCATGGTGAGCGCCACCGATACGCTTCTTTTCATGGACCACAACCTGTCCTCGGCCAATACCGCCGCCGACCCCTTCACCCCGAGCTGGGAAATCATCGGCGGCTACTGGCAGTGGGGCCGCAAAGGACCGGATCCGACGCAATGGCTCGATACCAATACGGCAAGCTTCGCGCACGGACCGACAGGCTCCGGGGGCGGGGATGCGAATGATGCGGCCATCGGCGGCTGGGACCAATCGGAAGCTCCCGACGGCGCGTGGGCGGATGCTTCCAAGACCGCCGAAGACCCCTGCCCGGCGGGTTTCCGGGTGCCGACAAAAGGGCAATGGGATGCCGTGGTGGCCCACAATACGCTGACGGATGTGGGCACCTGGAGTGATAGTGCCACCAATTACAGCAGCGGCAAGTCCATCGGACCGAAGCTTTTTCTTCCGGCGGCCGGATACCGGGTCTACACCGACGGGACCTTGGTCGGCCGCGGCGACGGCGGCGGCTATTGGAGCAGTGCGGAGCAGGACAGCTTCAACGCCTGGTACCTGGTCTTCGGCAGCGGCGGTGCCTTCACGACCAACAGCTACCGGTCGTAAGGCATCTCCGTCCGCTGCGCCGCAGAATAATCCGATTCTCAGCCTGTAATCGGCAGCTGCGGGATGACCTTCCGGGCTGCCTACGCCCTCCGGCGACCCGGCTCCGGCTCCGGATTTCGCCGCCTCCTGCGACAGCTGCGGAACCCTCCGGCCGCGGAGCGTCATCCCGGCCCGGTTCAACCGCATCGACTCCGGCCCGGGTCCGGTCTCCCGGACCGTCTCCGACGGCAACGGCTACACCCGGACCTGCCAGTCCACCGAGACGGCCGCCGCAAGGGACCGGGTCTTGACCGGCTCACCGGAAAAATGCGGGGTATTCGACGGGGCCGTCACCAGGACATCCGGAATGGCCCGAACGGCAACCACCGGCTCGATCCGGTCCAAAGCAAGTGGTCCGCCGGAACCCATGCCTGTGTCGCCACCTTTCTTGCTACACCTTACCGCCGGTGACCGAAGGGCCGGCGACCTGGCCCATGGTTCCGGATTGATTCGGAAGCGTTCCCGGACAGGTCGGGACAGTCGCCGTGGACCAGCCGCATTTTATTTTTAAACCATTAAACGGAGCGAGATAGCTCAGCTTTCGCACCCTAAGAATCAAATCGAATATTTGGATTGCAAGGTTCGCACGATTGTATACGAACGTAAGCTACGCATTACCAAAGGGTCTTTATTTCGCTCTTCGCCTTTTGGACAGGGCTGCCGGCGGCGCGCCCAAGCGCGCCGCCGGCAGCCCTGAAGGTCTTTTGGGCGCGGGGCGCGGCACATCAGCGAGTTTGAAGACTAAAAAAAACAGAAAATCAATGTTTGGTAATAATCATCTTGAAGGGTTGAGGTGCGGAAGACGCGTAATAGGACTTGCGTACATTATGTGCCGCACTGGTCCCGTTCCGCTTGATTGGTTGCGGTCCTGTTTTTCTTCTCCCGTCGTGAGGAATGTCGCCTTGTCAGGGCTTGGTATGCGGCGGGGCGGCCGGACAGGGTAGGGTGGTGCGAAGGTTGTGACCCATGATTTCCGCATGATATTCGGGAGGGACCGTGGGGGAGGTCGGGAAGCGCAGCTATTATCCGGGCATGCGTTGGCTTGTCCCGGAAGCACCCCGATGACTTCCATCCAAGCTGCTGAGGGACAACCTGTGCCGATACCGGCAGCCAGGTTGGAACAAGCCGTCACCGGGGGACGGCCCGAGTTCCGGTATCTTCCCGATTCAGCGGGGAGGGGCTACCAGTCCGCGAGGAAGATGGAGGCCGGGTACCCTGACGACCGATTGTCCGGCGAGCGTATGCATGCGGATGGAAGGGGTACCGGAAATGGCAGTCCCGATCGATGGCGGGACATCGCGGGATGGCAAGGCAGCGGGCGGCCGGTGTGAACCGGCCGGGCGGTCGGATTGGGAGCAGGGACTGCCGGCTTGCGGAGTCGGGCGGCATTTACCGGGACGGGGACCGCGGTTGCGGTCCCATCCGTCAATCCCGCATGTACGGATAATCCGCCTGTACGTAATTGTCTTCGAACAAGCCGGCGGCATCCGGTAAAGGCGAAGCCTCGGCGAAAGCCACGGCGGCATCGATTTCCTCGCGGATGGCTTCGCGGATCCGGTCGAGGTCCGCTTCCGTGGCGAATTTCCCGTCGAGCAGGGCCTGTTCCGTGACCTTGAGCGGGTCGATGTCCATGTATTGCTTCAGTTCGTCGCGGGTGCGGTAGTTGCCCGGATCGGAGACCGAGTGGCCTTTGTAGCGGTAGGTCTTTATTTCGAGGAAATAAGGACCATGGCCGGCGCGGATGTGTTCGGCGGCGCGGGAGACGGCATCGTGGACGCTTTCCGGACGCATGCCGTCGACCGGTTCGCTCGGCATATCATAACCGGCGCCCAGCTTGTAGATGTCGAGGACATTGCTGGTCCGTTCCACGGAGGTGCCCATGGCGTAGTTGTTGTTTTCGCAGATGTAGAGGACCGGGAGTTTCCAGGTCATGGCCATGTTGAAGGATTCGTGGAGGGCGCCCTGGCGGGCGGCACCGTCGCCGAACATCGTGACGCAGAGGTTGTCCGTCCCTTTGTATTTTTCGGCGAAGGCGATACCGGTACCGATGGGGATTTGGGCACCGACGATGCCGTTTCCGCCGAAATAGCGGTGTTCCTTGGAGAAGAAGTGCATGGAGCCGCCTTTCCCCTTGTTCACGCCGGTGGCTTTGGCGAAGAGTTCCGCCATGCAGAATTTGGTTTCGACACCGCGGCCGATGGCGACGCCGTGCTGGCGATAGGCCGTGACGATGGCATCCTCGCGGCGGAGGGCCGACTCGATGCCGGCGGTGACCGCTTCCTGGCCGATGGCCACATGCAGGAAGCCGCGGATTTTCTGTTGGCTGTAACCCATCAGGGCGCGTTCCTCGAAGCGGCGGATGCGGAGCATGAGTTCATACCAGCGCATGTACTGGTCTTGGCTGTGAGCGGCGGCCCCTTTCCTGGACCCTGCTTTCTTACCGGGATTCGTTTTTTCGAGCACCATTTGGATGTCAGTTTGCGTGAAGGATTGGATGAACGGCCGGAAGCGGTCGGAAGACCGGCTCCGGTCGGGGGAATGGGCGGGCCGACACGGGACCCGGAGGCGTTGGGGTGGACGCCGGGCACCCGGATTTACGGTGTAGTTCGCCCGCCAGGGAAGCGGCCGGCCGGGGGGGCGGGACCGCATCCGCATGTTGCGTATTTGCGAATGCAAAGGAAACAGTTTTCCGGCAAAGTTAAAACAATCCCGGCACTCCTTCGGTTGCGGCGGGGATACTTTTTCCGGGGGATGCGGTGCTCACCGGCCGGAGCGGTCGATGAAGTTGGAGCCGGCCTGCTGGGTGCCGAACACGACGAGGTCCTGCACATTCACATGGGCGGGGCGGGTGATGATGAAGAGGATGATATCCGCCACATCGGAGGACTTGAGCGGTTGGAAGCCGTCGTAGGTCCGGGCGGCCCGTTCCGCATCGCCGTCGAAGCGGACACGGGCGAATTCCGTTTCCTCGACATGCCCCGGCGCGATCTGGCTGACGCGGACATTATGCCGGTAGAGGTCCAGGCGCATGGCTTTGGTCAACATATCGACCGCCGCCTTGGAGGCGCAGTACACATTGCCGGCCGGGTAGGCTTCCTTGCCGGCGGTGGAGGCGACATTGATGACATGGCCTCGCCGGCGGGCGACCATACCGGGCGTCACCGCCCGGGTGATGTAGAGGAGTCCTTTGACATTGGTGTCAATCATCGTGTCCCAATGGTCGTGGTCCCCTTCGAAGATAGGGCTCAGGCCGCGGGAGAGGCCGGCATTATTGATCAGGATGTCGATGGAACGCCAGGCTTCCGGCAGTCGTTCGATCCATTGCCCGACGGCTTCCGGATGGCGGACGTCGAACGGCAGGGTGCAGATGTCGCGGCCGCCATGGGCGAGGATTTCCGCCCGGAGTTCGGTAAGCCGTTCCGGTCGGCGCCCTGTGGCGATCACCGGGAACCCTTCCCGGGCCAGGGCCAGGGCGGTGGCCCGTCCGATGCCGGCGGTGGCACCGGTGAGCAGGACGACCGGTTTGTTTCCGTCCGGGAGTTTTTCGGCCAGGTGGAAACCGGGGAGGGATTGGTGCCGCGGCATCGGGGCCGCAGCGGCGGTTTCCGTTTCGGTCTCCGCTTCGGGAGGAGGTGCCGCCAGCGGTGCCGGTTCGGTCATCGCGACCGGGGCGGGTTCCTCCGAGGTTGGTGCGGAAGCCGGGACAAGGGCGGCGGGCAAGGGATTGCCGGGTACGTGCTCCAGGGCCTTCCGGATGGAATGGCTGATGGCCTGGGCGGCGGCGGACAGGGCGGTGCCGTTCAGGTCCGGGGTCCTCATTTCGTCGGTACCGGCCGTCGGAACCGCCTCGAGAAATGCCTTGTCGTTCTCCGCGGTGCGCAGTTCCGGATTGATCCGGGTGGCCCGTTCGTAGAAGTCGCGGGCCTTGGGGTTGTCGCCGAGCCGGTGGTAGACCAGGGCGAGGTCATAATTGGCGAAGGGGTGGACCGGCTCCAAGCGGAGTACCGTCCGGAAGTGTTGGATGGCAGCCGGCACATCCCCCAGCACTTCCAGCTCGAGGCTGGCGAGTTGGTAGTAGGCTTCCGCATGCTTGGGATCCTGTTCCACGGCACGCCGGAAATAGCCGGCGGCGGCGGAAGCTTCGCCGGGGAAGTGGTGCTGCACCAACTGGCCCAGCCGGAGGAAGACATCCGGAAAGGCGGGCATGATGGCGGCCACCCGTTCCAGGCAGCGGCGGGCCAGGGCATGGTTCCCTTCCGTGTGCGACATCTCCCCGAGCAGGAACCAGGCATCTGCGTGGGCTGGTTCTTTCTCGAGGATGTCACGCAGGCAGCTGCGCGCACCGTCGAAGTCCTCTCCGTAACGGGCCAAGGCAAATGCATGGTAATACTGGAGGGTCAGGTCTTCCGGATTGAGGTCGACGCAGGTGCGGAGGTAGTCGAGTCCCTCGTCCAGCTCCTCGGCGGCGAAGCGGCTCAGGGCGTGCTCCATGATTTCGTGGGCGGTCGCCTTCCCATGGTCGTCGGGCAGCAGCAGGAGGTCGGCCTCCTCGGTGTCGACCAGGTCCAGTTCGACCCGGTTCCGGTCTGCCGTACCTTCCGGGTCGGCATCGGGTTCGTCCTCCTCGAACAGCGTGTCGAGGTCGAAGGTGCCCGGGTTTTCGGGATCTTCCCCGATGAATCGGAAATCGACCGCATCCCCGGCAGCTATTCCCTCCGCTTCCTCCTTCAGCACTTCGGAGAGGATTTCATCGAGGAGGTCGTCTTCCTCCGTATCGTCGTCTAGGTCGTCCGGCATATCCGGTTCGGTGTCGTCCGGCTCCGGGTCTTCGGCGTGGTCTTCGGCCGGGGCGGGAGGCTGGGGCTGCCCATCGGCTGCCACAGGGAGGGTATGGTCCGGCTGCGGGGGTTGGTTTTCCGCAATCAGGTCTTCGGAGGATTCGCGGATGAGGTCCTCGAGCGATTTGGGGGCTTCCGGGTGGGAGCCGGTCGGGGGCAGCACGGTCACAGGGCGCGGGTCGCCGAGAAAACCCCGGAGCGCATGGTAATTGTCCTCGCGGATGGACGGGAAGGAATGGTGGGCGAGGGTCCGCAGGAAGCGCAGGAATTCCCCGGTTTCGGCGGCGACCTGTTTGACGGCGTCGATCCAGCGGTCGGTCTCGGCGGCATGGGTTTCCTGGCGGACATCCCTGCGTAGCTGCAGGTATTCGTCCTGCCAATGGTTCATGTAGGCAATCACCTGGCTGACCCGGTCGAAGGTGGTCGGCACGGGTGTCATCCGTCCGTCCGGGCCGGGCCGGTGACCGTCCGCGACAATGGGGAAGAGGATCCCGGCGGCCGACCAGCTCTTGACGGCGGCGAGGGCCCCGAACATGGCGGCCCGGGACTTGAGGAAATTGTCGGTGACGAGCAAAAGCACCGGGCCGTCCGCCGCCGACCGGCCGTAATCGGAGAGCGGCATCGGGGCGGTCGAGTCGAGCTCCTGCATCGTGAGGTCATAGCCGATGCCCGACAGGTCCGTTCGGATGGTCTCGGCGGTATCCAGGTTTTCCGCCACATACAGCAGGCGGAGTTGGTAGTTTCGCGACATGGTGTAGTGTTTGTTCCCGGAGCCTTTCCCGGATGCGCATGAATGGGGTCCCGGCAGGTGGCCTAACCACCTGTCAACGAATTGACAAATATATCAAATTCTTTTTTAAACGATTCATATTCCCCGGTGGCGGGGCCGTAAAAGCCCGTGTGGGTGCGGATGATGCGGTCGTCGCGGTCGAGGAAGAGCAGGGTGGGGAAGGCATACACCCTGTCCAGGGCGGGCAGGGCGGCGGCGGCACCCGCCTTGTCGGAGGGGCCGGCGTGGAGGATCTCATAGGGCAGGTCGAGCCGTTCGCGGTACCGCTGCAGGATCCGGGCGACCGTATCGGCGGGTGCCTTGCGTTCGAAGGCCAGGGCGATGACAGCCAGCCGGTCGGCGAGGGTAGGGTGGTCGCGGAGGTATTCCGCAAGGAAAAGGGACTCGTCCCGGCAGTTGGGACACCAGGTCCCCATCAGCTGGATGACCTTGGCCTTGCCGGCATAGGCCGGATCCTGCAGGGAGACCGGTACGCCCGCCGCATTGGGAAAGGTGAACGACAGCCGGCCGGTTCCCGGTTGGAGGCGGGTCAGCGAATCGGGGTGGGCGAGCCGGAAGGTTCCGTCGCGGCGGCCTTCCCAGGTGACCTGGTAGTGCTTGCCGGAATAGAAGGCCCCCTGGAGGAGGGAATCCCCTTGGATTGACCCCTCGAACAGGAAGGCATGGCTGCCGTCGAAGCAGGACAAATGGAAGCGGTCGCCCTGGACGGTACCCTCGAGGAAGCGGAAATCCCCGGTTTCGGTCTGGAAGGTGCCGCTGAGGCGGTTGCCGTCCTGCCGGAATTCGGCGATCGCCGGGAAGGGGTCGCCCGCCTCGTCGAACAGGCAGGCCCAGCGGCCGCCGATATCCGCGGCAGGGGCCTGGCGAAGGGGCGTGAAGCGGTAGTCCTTGCCGTGCACGGCGACAAAGGGGATCGCATAGTTTTCCCGGGCATGGACGACCCATTCCCCTTCGATGATGTGGCCGGCGTAATCGGCGCGGATATGGGAGCCGTAAATCGGGAAATCGATCCGCAAGGTGTCCCGGGCGCGATGTGCCCCCCGGCCGAAGCCGATATCGGCGGCAGGGACCTCCAAGCGCTCTTCTCCGTTGTGTATCACCAGGTGGAAGGTACTGTCATCCTCGTAGACGACTTCGAAGGTGAAGGGCAGTTCGTAGGGCTGGACATCCTCGTAGCGCAGGTCCAGCTTGTCCGGAAGCGGTTTGCCCTTGGGATTGGGGCTGACCATGTCGGGTTGCAGCTTGAGAACGGCCCGCCAGGTACCGGGCGGAAGGCCCTGGTATCGCTCAGGCATGACCAAACAGCCGGCCAAGGTGGCCAGCCACAGCCCCGACAGGGCATATTGGGAAATTCGCTTGTACATATCGGCAGGATATTGATGGGCCGCCGGTACCGATCCGGATACCGGCTTGGAACAGCTTTCTCGTCCGGTCCGGAACCGGCTCGGCGGCGACCTTTTGTCCTATCCAACCGGCCAGGGCCCGGAAGGTTCAGGATTTGTCCCCCACAAACTGGTCCTCCTTGTGCTTGAACAGGACGTTGAAGGTCGTCAGGGACCCGTAGATCCGGGTGATGTACTGTTGCAGGTCGACTTTTTCCGCATCGCTGAGCTTGCTGCTGTTGATGCGTTGCTCCATGACCCGGAGCCGGTCCCGCACCATGACGATCTTGTGAAAGAAAGTCTCGATGGGCACTTCCTTGGCCTTCAGGGAAGGGTCGGCGGGCTGGAGGATCAGTTGGCCTTCCTGCCAGCGGTCGCCCAGGGGAACCACCTCGGTGAGGCCCGACCATTGCCGCAGGATCCGGACCAGGGATTTTTCGGCTTCGCTGAAGGTGATGTCCGATTCGGCGGGAATGTGATCGATGACTTCCCATTTGTCGTATTCCTTGCCGACCATTTTCAGCCCGTGCAGCAGGAAACAACACTCGTAGGCGACCTGGTGCAGGCGGACGACGACGCCGTCGCCGTAAGCCGGATGCCGGACCCTGGAACCGACACCCAGGAGTCCGGAGGGGGATGATGCGTGCATAGCTGTGGTTTTTGTGATGCAATTCGCGCAGTAAGCGCAAATATCATCAATTTTTTTATCCGGGTGGACAGCATAAATGGCGTACTACCCGCATGTTCGCGTTCCGGCAGCTCCCGTGCCCGGAAATCGACCTTTTCATCCCGGTGGGAATGCCTCCCCCGCCAGGCACGGCCTGTCCGGCGGGATATTGCTTTCCGCAGCCACCGATAGCGGGCGGTGCACCTGGTTGCTCATCTTTCGCATCGCAAGAACCAAATCGATCGGCTTGGTCGCAAGGTTCGCATGGTTGAATAGGAATGTAAGCTACTCCTGAATAAATGGTCTGTTTGGTGCTTCCCGCCTTTGGGACAAGGCGGTCGGTGGCGCGCTTGGGCACCCCGCCGACCGCACTGGAATTTTTTTTTGGGCCGGGGCGCAGCACATCTGCAAGTTTGACAACTAAAAAACGACAGAAAATCAATGTTTTGCAATTAATTATCCGGTAGGGTTGAGGTGAGGAAGACGCGGGGTTGTGCCGGATTACGAGGATAGAGGAGAAGGCCCGGCCCTTCGGACAGCACCGCCGGGATGCTTGGAGCCGGATGGCCCGGCAGCCCCGCCTTTTTATGATCGGCACCGAAACAATCGGGTGGGGGGCGTCAAATCGCCGATCCCCGATTACCTTTGCAGCCGACGGCGGCCATGGCGGCTGCCGTCCCACATATACCGACCATCACATGGAGACTACCTATGATGCCATCATTGTCGGCAGCGGCTTCGGCGGCGCCATGGCGGCCCACCAATTGGTCCGCGCCGGCCGGCGGGTCCTGATGCTGGAAAGGGGGGGCTGGGTCCACAGGGGCCCCGAAAATTGGGGCTTGCGGGGTCCGGTGGACCTCACGCCGCACTATGACAAATCCTCCGCCCTGCGTGTGGAGACCGGCGGCAACAAGCCCGTCATGGGGCTCTACGCCTGCGTGGGCGGGCCTTCCGTTTTCTACGGCGGGGTTTCCTTCCGGTTCCGGGAACAGGATTTCCGGCCACCGGCATCCATCGTGGGAGCTTCCGGGGCGGAATGGCCTTTCGGATATGACACCCTCGAGCCTTACTATGCCCAGGCGGAACAATTGCTCCGCATCGCCGGTGACGACCAGGGCGACCCCACCGCCCCGCCCCGTCGCAATCCCTTTCCGCAGGCACCGGCGCCCCTGGCCGGTATTTCCCGGCGGGTAGGGGATGCCGCCCGGGAACAAGGCCTGCATCCTTTCCCCCTTCCGCTGGCCATCGAATACGGCCCCGGCGAACGGACTTGCATCCAATGTGCCACCTGCGATACCTTCGCCTGCGCCATCCGGGCCAAGAACGACCTGGCGACTACCGTGCTGCCCGAGCTCATGCGGCAAGGCATGACGCTCCGCGCCGATACGGTCGTCACCGGCTTCGAGCTCGAACAGGGCCGCATCCGCAAGGTGAACTTCCAGGACCGGAACACCGGCACCCGGGGAACCGCTTCCGCCCGGCAGGTCATCCTGGCCGCCGGCGCCCTCGGCACCCCGCACCTCCTGCTCGCCGCCGGGCTGGAACGCCACAATCCGGGCGGCGCCGTGGTCGGCCGCTACCTGATGCGGCATACCAATACGATCGTGTTCGGCATTTTTCCCGGCCGGGCGGATCCCGAGCGCCGCTTCCACAAGCAGCTCGCCATCCTCGACCATTATTTCGGTCATCCGGACCATCCGGCCCTGGCCGGGAAAATCGGCAGCCTCCAACAGGTGCCGACCCCGCCCCGGGGACTGGTCCAGCACGAAATCCCGGGCTGGCCGGGCCGTTTGCTCAGCAAGGGCGTCGACCTGCTGACCGGCTTGCTGGCCATCGCCGAGGACCAACCCCAGTTCGACAACGCCCTGACCGTGGATCCCGGCAAACGCGATGCCTTCGGTCTCCCGCAGCCGGTCATCCGGCACCAGTATTCCGGCCGGGACCTGTCCGCCGTGGCGGTTCTCGCCGCAGCGGCCAAACGCATCCTCCGGAAAGCCGGCGCGGTCGCGACTTATGTCCATCCCATCCGGACCTTTTCCCATACCGTCGGCACCGTCCGGATGGGGACGGACCCGACGACTTCCGCCCTCGATCCGGACGGGAATTTCCGCGGTATCGACAACCTGTTCGTGGTGGACGGCAGTTTCATGCCCTCTTCCGCCGCCCTCAACCCCAGCCTGACCATCGCCGCCAATGCCCTCCGCATCGGGGCGCTGCTGGCCGGGAGACCGTAATCCGTTTCGCCGGGTGCCGCCGCCTGCCGCCGGCGGCACCAAACTGGCATAGTCCTGCAAGCCATCCTTTTCCCGCCAGGCCCGACATGCCCGCCGACACCTGTCGGCGGATGCCACCTGGGAAAAGGCCAGGAAACCGTCATTTCACCGCCATGACCCACTTCGAACCTGTACCGGAAGGAATACCCCTCCGGATCGTCTTCCTCGGTTGCGGCCGTATCGCGGCCCGGCATGCCCGCCTCCTGCGCCGCTGGCGCGGGGTGGAATGCGCCTTCGCCAGCCGCACGGCCGCCCGCGCCCAAGCCTACCACCGCCGTTTCGGGGGCACCGGCTGGTACCCGTCCTACCAGGCCGCTTTGGAGGACCCCGCCGTCCATGCCGTATTTATCGCCACCCCGCCGGACAGCCACCTGCCGCTCGCCGAGGAGGCCCTGCTCCAAGGGAAACATGTCATCGTGGAAAAACCGCCCTTCCTGTCGACCGCCGATTTCGACCGGGTGGCGGACCTGGCACGGACCCAGGGCCGGCAATTGATGGTCGCGGAGAATTACTTCTACAAACCCCTGCGCCGCTGCCTGCTGTCGGTCCTGGCAAAAGGCGATGTCGGGACGCCGAAGTTCCTCGTCGCCAATGCCGCCAAACGGCAGCGCAACGGGGATTGGCGCGACCAGCCTTCCACCGCCGGCGGGGGCGCCCTCTTCGAAGGCGGTATCCACTGGCTCTGCCTGCTCGGCAATCTCGGGCTGGCCGTCCGCCGCGTCTCCGGCCATCGGCCCGGTCCCGCCGGCAGCACCCCGCCGGATCGCTCCATGCAGGTGGTAGTCGAATATGCGGACGGTCCCGTGGCCACGTTGCTCTACTCCTGGGAAACCCCCGGCCTGCTCAACGGCCTCCGCCTTTCCTCTGTCTACGGGACGGACGGTGCCGTCACCTTCGAATCCAACGGCCTCTTTGTCTTGGTCCGGGGGCGCCGGCTCCGCTTGCTTTTTCCCGGATTCCGGGACATCACCGGGGTCAAGGCCATGTTCCGGGATTTCCTGGCCGCCCTGCGCAGCGGCCACCCGCCGGCCTATGACATGGATCTCGCCCGACGCGACCTGCTGCATGTGGAGCTGGCCTGTGGTACCGCCGGATGACCGGACCGGCGCCGGCGCCGCGGCGCCTTTTCCTAAAATACCGCCGCCGCCGTCGGCCAATCGGCGAAGTTCCCTATCTTAGCGGCCGTTTCGGCGGGACGGTGTCCCCGACACCGATGGCCTCTCGGGACAAGGCACCCCTCTCGGGAAAAAAAGGACTATGGATATCATCATCGTTTTGCTCACCGGCCTGACCGCCGGACTGCATACCTCCACCTGGGGGATGTACAAGGACTCACCCCACGAAGGCTTCACCGTACCGAAATACCTGCGTAGCACGGTCGTCAGCCTCCTGTTCGCTCCGCTGGTCTGGCAACTGACGGGCCTGTCCGTCGATACCCCCGGCGGGGTGTTCCTGTTGTGGGGAGCCGTCTACCTGGCCGAGCGGGCCACTATGGAGGTCTGGAAGACCTTCCTCCGCACGGAAGACCAGTCCAAATATTTCATCCCCATGCAGTTGCATGTCATGGGCCGGGTCATCGAAAGCCGCCGGGACCGGTTCATCGCGGCCTGCTTCTACGTGGGTGCCATCGCCCTGGTCGGCTGGGGACTGATTGCCCTGGAGCAGGGGTACCGGGACGGTGCCGTTCGGGTCAACCCTTACCTCCTGCTGGTGCTGCTGAGTGTCGGCGGATGGATCTCCGCCTTCGGAGGTGCCTGGAAGGATGCACCCATCGAAGGATTCGAATGGTTCAAGTTCTTCCGCAGTCCCGCCGTCGCCTACTCCTGGGCATGGGTGGCCGCCAACCTCACGGATAGTTTCGTCGTCATCACCATGTGCGGCATCGGGTTTACCGTGGCGACCATCGAGACCTATAAGACCTTCTTCTTCCCGAGCCGACCCCGCGGGAAATTCCAGGGGAAACCCATCCTGTTTCCGGATATGTTGCAGAAGCGGCAGCGGGCCGTTCCCGTCTTCGTCGCATGCTGGCTCTTTGTCATCCTCCATGGAGTCCTCGGATTCCTCGGGCCGCACAGCGGCTTGGTCTGAACTTGATGACAGCGGTTGTCGGCACGGCCTCAGACCCTTCGGACCGATTTCCGCGGCTACCCGAACAGATCGGACAAGCTATGAAAAATGAAACCCCACGACTGGCCTTGTTGCGCAGCGTCTCCCGGCATCAAGCGACGGAGCGACTCTACGGGCTGACCGTCCTGGAGCGGACCGTCCATGCCCTGCATCGCAGCGGGGTCGAATCGGTTTGGCTGCCGCCGGAATTCCTGCCGGCCGTCGAGGTGCTGGTGCGTCGGGAGAACCTGCCCATTGCCTGCCGGCCCCTCGGACCGGCGGCACCGGCGGAAATCCGTGACCGCCCCGGCCATTTGGTGTTGCTTGAATGTCCGCTCCTCATCGATCCGGCCATCTTGTCGGAAGTCTTCCGGTCACTCCCGGAAAACGGCGTGTCCGCTATCCGGCTACCCGCCGCCGCAAGCGTGTGGGGGGTGCCGGAATCCCATAAGGACGACCTGCCGGAAGCCGCGCTCCTGCCGGCCGGCGCCGATGTCCAGCCGGATGCGGAGGCGTGGCAGGTGGCAGGTTTGCCCGCGCAGGAACTGCAACCCGCCGGCCGGCTGCTCTTGCCGGTTGCCACGGCCGAAGATATCCCGGCGGCACGGAAGGCCCTCATCCGAAGCCTGACCAAGCCGACCGACGGATGGGTGTCCCGCCACTTGAACCGCCCCCTTTCCACCCGCATCAGCCGGCTGCTGGCGCATACCCCGGTGACACCCAATCAATTCACCCTCCTGACCGGATTGGTGGGATTGGCCACCGGATTCTTCGCCGCACAAGGCGGCTATTGGAATTTCCTGGTCGCCGGCACTTTGTTCCACCTGACCTCCGTGCTGGATGGCGTGGACGGGGAACTGGCCCGGCTCAAGTTCCGGTATTCCCCCCGCGGCCAATGGCTGGATACGGTCGTGGACAACCTGTCCTATGTCGCCGCCCTGCTCGGCATCCTGGTCGGTATCTTCCGCACGGAGGTGACGGTGCCCGTGAAAGTCGCCGGCATCCTCGCCTTGGTATTCGTCGTGGCCGCACTGGCAAGTCTCTATCTTTACCTGCTTCGGTTCAAGTCCGGCGGCACGCTGCTTAACGTCAAATACGGATTCCAGGAAGGTAATACCCGCTTCGACCGGATCATGCAGGTCCTGGCGGCCTTCGGCAAAAGAGACCTGTTCGCCCTGTTGTTCTTCTTGATGGCGCTGGTCGGACAGTTGCCCATGGCGCTCGGATACGTGGCGGTGATGGCCGCCTTTGTTTTCGCTTTCAGTATCCAGGCCCACCGCATGGCGGCAGGTGCCGCCCGCCGGAAATCCTGATGCCGCCGGATCCGCCGGGCCCCGCCGGGGCCGGGCGGTCCGAAGACCCATCCCGACAAACCTTTCCCTGCCGCCTGGCGGTAGCGGCGGCCCGGACGGTGAGAAAGGGGCAGATGTGGTGTGCTGCTGAAAAACGGACCTCACATGACGCATGCAAATGAACAGCACAAGACAGGGCCCCGCCCGAATATCGCCATCCTCTCCAGCGAGCGGTACCCGCACCACGATACCAATACGCAGCAAATCGTCAAGAACGCCAGCGCGCTCCACTACGCAGGTCTTCGGGTAAGCCTCTGGATTCCCCCACAGGCGGCTTACATCGGGAAGGGCCGTTCCCGGTTGGTCCGTGCCATCCGGAATTACTACCATATCCCGGAGGGCTTGCCCATCCGGGTGATACCGAATTTTCCCGCCTCCGACCTGCGGCTCGAGAAATTCTTCCACTCCCTGGTCTCCACCTTGCTGGCGGTTGCCGACCGTCGGGTCGACCTGGTCTATACCCGAAACCGGTTCGTGGCCCTGCTGGCCTGGGCTTTGGGTAAGCCTTTTGTCTTCGAAACCTATCGTAAGCTGGGGGACGAACACCCCCGATTCCTCCGCTTCGTCGGCCGCCGGGCCGCCCATCCGGCTTTCGTGGGCATGGTCCTCCACAGCCAGGTGGCGGCGGATTCCATGCGGAAGGCCGGAATTCCGGCGGATAAACTCCTGGTCCTCCACAACGGGGTGGACTTTTCCGACATGCGACCGGT
Source organism: uncultured Saprospiraceae bacterium (assembly GCA_964573725.1). Taxonomy (GTDB): domain Bacteria; phylum Bacteroidota; class Bacteroidia; order Chitinophagales; family Saprospiraceae; genus UBA6168. Next base: position 4,432 of record CAZNLJ010000041.1, on the reverse strand, counting down.
CCTGACAAAAGAAGCGGCCCGGGAACAGCTCGGCTTGCCGAAGGATGCGCAAATCGTCACCTACACCGGCAACATGCAGCCCAACAAATGTGTGGAGACACTGGTCGACATCGCCGCTTATCTTCCGGAAACGGTATTCCTGCTCGTCGGGGGTACCCCCGCGGAGGTGGACCGTCTCCGTGCCTACGCCGAAGCCCGTTCCGTCGGCAACATCCTGCTGCCGGGCCGCCAACCGATTGCGGCGGTGTCCCGGTACCTCTATGCGGCGGATATCCTGGCTATTCCGCCGGCTGCCGCACCCCTGGAAAAATTCGGAAAGACCGTCCTCCCTTTCAAGTTGTTTCCCTATCTCGCCGCCGGCCGCCCCATCGCCGCCCCCGACCAGGCGGATATGCGGGAGCTGCTGACGGACGGCTCCAATGCCTTGCTGCTGGAACCGGACCAGGCCGAACGCAATGCCCGCCGCATCCGGACCCTGCTGGCAGATGCCGCAGCCCTGGCGGCCCTCGGTGCCGCCGCCCTGGCCACTTCCGAAGGGCTGACCTGGGAAAGCCGGGCCGTCCGCTTCCGGCAATGGCTGGAAACCCGTCGCTAAATCAGAGGCCGCCTCCCTTCTTCCATGGAATAGGACCACTCCTGCACAACGCGTAAGTCCGGAAGACCGACCGGTTAGCTCCCTGCACACAACTCGGGATTCCGATATTACCTCCCCGCACGCATCCCTGTACCGCCGGGAAATCATGCCCGGTCAGGTCGCCCTGCATGGCGTCCTCCGGCCTGCCCGGGCTGCATATGGTCGTTGCTCACCTGCAACATCGCTTATCGGATAAGCCCAATTTGGTCGGAGACCCTTTTCGCCGGCTTTCCGGGCCCGGCATGCGGATGGGAACAATCCGGATTCTTCGGGCAGCATGGTTCCTGCACAGGATATTCCGGTCAATATGTCACCGTTCGATGGGCGCGGCCCACCGTGGCGGCAGGCGGTGATGTCCCGGCCGGCTATTTTTTTCCAAAATCGGATCGGGCTTGCGGATAGCGGTCCGCTCAAGACGGCAGGTCCGTATTCCCGGCAGCATGCCGGGCTTCATCGAAATACCAGGCGGGGTTGTACCGGTATCCACATCGCCGCAACCGGATTCGCCGGGAGATGGGAGCAGGGGTGGACCCAGGCAGGCATTTCCGGGGAGAAGTTTCATGCCAAGTTGAAAATCAACACCCATGCGGCTGCGCAACGAATTGTAATGCGAATAAAAGCGGTGAAGTAACGAAATGTAACGCCCATAAATCCGTGACAAATCGACAATCAGGTACTTTTGATTCGATCAAGACAGTGGGGCGGCAAGCCCTTCCCCGACCGGTCGGACGCTGTTCGGGAAGCAGCCCGAAAGCACTTTTCCGGAAGGTTGACGAATTGACTTTCATCATTAATTCAAGCAATATGGCAAGAAAATCCTTACCTTTAGAAAGACCTTTTATCCAGTGTGCCTCATCGATCCGACATAAGCGGGGGGCAGCTTCCCCGATCGCATTTTTAGTGTGGTTCGGGTTGGCGGTGGCCTGGCAGCCGTCGACCGCCCAGACGGTCATCGGTGGTACTGCGCCCGATTCCTCGGCGGTACTGGATATCCAAAGTACTTCCCACGGGGTACTTTTCCCCCGACTGAGCACCACGCAGCGGGACGCGATCGCCAATCCGGCCGAGGGGTTGATGATTTACAATACTACCACCAAATGCCTGGAGATCAACTTGGGTATGCCCGTTTCTCCCAGCTGGATAGCCATCAAGTGTCCGAGCGGTAGCGTTTCCGCACTGGATTGCGCGAACGCCGTCGTCACCGGCACGTTGACGGGGGATAGCACCGCCGCCGGGGTGAGCGTGAAAGTTCCCTACACCGGCGGCAACGGTGGCCCGCACGACGGCCAAACGGTAAACTCGACCGGGGTGACGGGGCTGACGGCGACGCTGGCGTCCGGTAGCTTCAGCGCCGGCGACGACAGCCTGTCTTATGATATCTCCGGAACGCCGGATACGGCCGGCACGGCCAGCTTCGCCCTGAACATCGGGGGGCAGAGTTGTACGCTGGAAGTGACGGTGGAGCAGGGCGTTTCCTGTACCTGCTGTGCCAAAGTGAGCGCCACGGAATACAAGGATTTCATGTGCCATAACCTGGCTTCGGCCAATACCTCCGCCGATCCCTTCACCCCGAGCTGGGAAATCATCGGGGGATATTGGCAGTGGGGCCGGTTGGGTCCGGATTCGACCCAGTGGCTGAACACGAATACGGCAAATTTCGCACACGGACCGACGGGGTCCGGCGCGTCTCCGCAAACGAACGAAGCGGTCATCGCTTCCTGGAGTGGAACGAACGCATCGAACGGCGCCTGGTCGGATGCTTCCAAGACAGCCAACGATCCCTGCCCGGCAGGGTATCGGGTGCCGACCAAGACACAGTGGGAGGGCGTGATCGCCAATAATACGTTGTCTGTCGTCGGTACCTGGAACAATAGTCCGACGAATTACAGCAGCGGTCGGCTTTTTGGACCCAGGTTATTCCTGCCGGCAGCAGGTTACCGGGCCAGTGGGGATGGGGAGTTGAGAACCCGGGGTTTTGATGGAAATTACTGGAGCAGTACGGAATCGGGAACAGGGGACGCTCACTATATGCTCTATGGCGACGGTTCTGTCAGCATGAGCAACGATTATCGAAGGTATGGGCATTCCATCCGCTGTATCGCGGAATAATCCGGTCTTGCTTTGCCGGATTCTTCGGGTTCATCATTATTGGATGACTTGCCCTGGTGGCGGCACTCAATAGCGGCAAGTAGCCTGAAGCAGGTGTAACGGCCGGTATTGTCATGGCGGCAGGGTGCGGTATCCTCCGGACGTTCCTCCGGTCATCGGTTCCCCGGATGCCATCCGCTCCTCTTTGTTCTAAAAATGATAGTATGAAATACAAGATATGCCTCCTGTCCACCGTCCTGCTGGTCCTTTGGCTCGGCAACCTCCAGGCCCAGCATACCGTGTGGGGCTGCGAGCAGGTGACGGGACTCCAATCCTTCTGGTCGGCCGACCTCTCCGTGTCCACCGGCGGCACTTTCATCAACCGCGGGACCGTGGAATACACCCGGGTCACCAACCTGGTGAACGACGGGGGCTTCTCGGACCAGGCAAGCGTTGCTTGCACCGCGGACTATAGCGACCGCTGTTCGTTACCTCCCGCCCGTCCGATGGCCGCCGTCGGCAGCACCAACATCTTCGGTCCGATGGTCGACTCCACCACCATCGGCGGCTCCGCCCCGCTCCGGATGTATGATGTGCAGCTGGCCCGCCACATGGCGCTCGACAACGAATGGCAGATTGCCGGCACGCTGACCTGGAACGCCGGGATGATCGCCACCGACCGGTCCGACCCGACCCGTTTCCTCCACTTCCTGGCAGGTAGCGCGGTCTCCGGCGACAGCGCCACGCGCCACGTCGACGGCTACGCGGGCTGGTCGGGCAACGGGCCTTTCACCTTCCCCATCGGCGACGGCACGAAGTTCGGCCGCGCCGGGGTGGTCGGTACCTGTGGGACGAACTTCCGGGCGGCATACTTCTCCGGCGACCCGACTCCGGCGACCCTGCCGGGCGGCGCGCCATTCGCCACGACTTCCCTGGCGACCGGCCTGTACGGGGTGTCGGACCGGGAATACTGGGATGTGATCGGCGCGGACAGCACCGTCCTCACCTTGCATTTCGACAGCAGCAGCAACTTGGCCGCCACGGCCCTGGACCTGGACCAGCTGGTCGTCGCCGGCTGGGACGGAACCCAATGGGTTAGTCTCGGGAATACAGGCACCACGGGCACGCTCGCCGGCACCGGCACGGTCTCCTCCCAAACGGTACTGCCGGATGATTTCGACGCTTTTACCATCGGCTTCTTCTGCCCGCCGCCGATTGCCTCCTGCCGGGCGGTGACGGTCTACCTCGACGCCAGCGGCAACGGGACCCTGACGGCCGCCGCCGTCGACAGCAACTCGACGGCCGGCTGCGGCATCGCTTCGCTGACCCTCGGCCAGACGGGCTTCAGCTGCGTCGACCTGGCCGGTACCAGCGTCCAACTGACGGTGGTCGACAGCGCCGGCAACCGCGATTCCTGTATCGCCCTGGTGACGGTTTCGGATACTATCTCGCCGGCGGCCCAGTGCCAAGACCTGACGGTCTACCTGGACGGCATGGGTCAGGCAAGTATCACGGCTTCGGATATCAATAACAACTCCACGGACGCCTGCGGCATCGAAACGCTGGTTCTGGACGACAGCAGCTTCGACTGCAGCGACCTGAGCTACGGGAATGATAAGCCGGGCAGCCAATCAGGCATCGGCGTCACGGTGACCTTGACGGTGACGGATTCCTCCGGCAACAGTTCCACCTGCACCGCCGATGTGACGG
>CAZNLJ010000040.1:0-43856 GCA_964573725.1 uncultured Saprospiraceae bacterium | reverse complement strand
CAAACTTTTTTTGAATTTTTTATTTCTATCTGATTTTTTTACCCTGACTAGTTACATGAGTAGCTTATGTATTTAAACAATCATGCGAACCTTGCAATCAATATATTCGATTTGGTCTTTAAGGTGCGAAAGAGGAGATACACAAGTCGGTGCCTGAAGTACGATCCGGAATCCGACCCGCCCGTTTCGCAGGAAAAAGGACGGCGGCGGCGGGTGGGCTTCCGCGCATCCGCAAGGGCCATCCGAATCGGAAACCCTGGAAAGCGCCCGTTTTCGGGGAACACACCGGGGGGTATAAAACAAAAAGGTGTCGGATCGACGATCCGACACCTTTTTGTTACGGGGAGGGGGTGCTTCCCCGTCAGTGAAGGATCAGCAGGCGGCGGGTTCCGGACCAACGGCCGTAGGTAGCCTGCAGTTCGTAGGTGCCGCTCGGCAGGAATTGCAGGTCGAGCGATTCGACGCTGGACGGGCGGCTGACCCAGGTGCGATTTTCGAATACCAGTTTACCGGCCGCATCGAAGAGGCGGAGTTGGAGTTCCTCGGCGGTCCTGGCCGAAAGGACCAGTTGGAAGCGACCGTCGCTGGGGTTGGGCAGGACTTCGAAAGAGAAATGTTCCTCCACCGGCCGCAGGAAGGTGAAGTTGATCAGGATGGAGTCACCTGTGGTACAGCCGTTTTCATCCTGGACGAGGATTGCATAGCCACCGTTGGCCAGTTCGGTAAACAAATTTTCCGTTTGGAAAGTCATACCGGCATCCAGGGAATAGAGATAGGGGGGGGTGCCGCCGGCAGCGGAGACGGTCACGGAATTTCCATTGATGGTCGGAATAAAGGAAAGCGGATCGGGTTCCGCGAGGAAGACCGGGACAATCAGGGAAGCGTCTTCCGCATCGATGATTTCGACGGTATAGTTACCGGCGGGAAGGTTGTCGAAATGACCTTCCGGCTGAGGGGTGGCGCCGTTGAGGGAATACAGGAAAGGCGGGATACCCCCGACGATGCTGTCGATGGAGATGGTGCCGTCCCCGCCGCCGGCGCAGGAAGGCGGCGCGGTCAGGATGACGGCCTCTTCCGGTACATTGACAGTCGCGAGGGTAAAGGCGGTGCATCCGTTTTCATCCAGGACACCGAGCAGATAGGTGCCGTTCCCGTTGACGGTAAAGATATTGACGGTGGAGAAGGCCCCACTGTCGATGTTGTACAGCAAGGAACCGGTTCCCCCCGAGCCGGAGGCCATGATGGCGGTGCCGGCGACCAAGGCGGTGATATCGAGGGCGGGAGGACCGGTGATGGTGAATGGCGGCAAGGCCAACGTCGTTCCGTCCTCATCCTGTACGAACAAGGAGAAGGTGCCGGCGGACAGGGTATGGAAGGTGGGGCTGGATTGGAACAGCAGGCCGTCCAGGGAGTACAGGTAAGGCGGGTTGCCACCGGCAGCCAGCACGGTGAGGGAAAGGGAGGAGTCGTCGTGACAGAGGGGCAGGTTTTCCGTCAGGACGGTGGCGGAGAGCGGGAAGACGGAGATGGTGCCCGTGGTGGAGGTGGTACAGCCGTTGGCATCTGTCACGAGGACGGAATAGGAACCGTTCGGCAGGTCGGGAAAAACCGGATTCGGTTGTGCCGCTTGACCGTCGAGGCTGAAGGAAAGCGGGGCGGTACCACCGAAGGCCACGACGAGGAGGGTGTCGTGTGCGGTGACGGTGTTGGCGGAGAGGGGTAGGACGGCGGAAATGGAAACGGTATTGGTCACCAGGGTGGCGCCGGTGGAATCGACGACGGTCGCCGTATACAGGCCGGGGCCGAGGTCGGTAAAGACGTTATCCGGTTGAAAGGGGCTGTTGTTGAGCTTGAAGAGCAGGGGGGGGATACCGCCGGCGGCGGTCACCACGATGACGGCGGTCGGGTTGCCATCGCAGTCGATGGGCTGGGTGACGGCGATTTGGGCCGAGATATTACCCGCTACCTGGATCAGGAAAGCTTGGTTGTGGAGCCAGCCGTTGGCGGAATCCGTGACATCGAACCGGAAGGCATCCATGCCGATGGTGTCGCCGGCATGCTGAAAGGAAAGCGACCCGTTGTCGATTTGCGACTGGGTGAAGGTATCGCCGACCTGGAGGGGGGTGCCATCCAGGAGCAGGGTACCGGTCGCGGGGAGGGCACGGAGTGTGAAGACGACCTGGTCGGGAGGGCCGGCGACCTGCAGGAGACCGTTGGTGATGATTTCGGATTGGTCTTCCTGGACAAGCAGGAGCAGATTCTGGAGGAGGATGGCCGGCGGGAGCGGTTGGGCGGTACATAGTTCCAGCGACCAGATTTCCAGGGCGCCGCCGTCTTCCGGGAAGGCATCCTCTACCTCGAGGGTCCAGTCGCCCCCGGAGGGCGCACCCTGGAAGCTGGAGAACGGGGAGATCGGTTGGAAGTCCCCACCGACGGCCGGGTTGGTATTGCAACTGTTTTCGAGGTCGTCCGCCGTATTGGGGGCGGTGTCGTAAAAGGAGGCGACGATGTTGTCGTTGGAGCAGCCGTAGGTGGAGGCGGGTACACCGGGCCGGTCGAAGAGGGTGACGACCGTACCCTGCGGGTCGATGAGCCGGGCGATCAAGTCGCCGGCCCAGGAGTGGGCGATCTGAACGGCCACCCGGACCGAAGAGACGGGATTGCCGGCGGGGACGGAAAGGAAGTCGCTGATGACGGAGGCCTCCGTATCCGGAATCGGAACGGGGGTAGCGGCGCCGAGGAAAGTTTCGCAGGAGATGCTGGCCGTCTGGAAGGCGGCCGCATCCGAGGCGGGGCCTGCCCCGCAGGCGTTGATGCCGCGCACCCGCCAGTAGTACACGGTCTCACCGCTCGTTCCGGGAACGAGGTAACTGGTGCCGGAGACGGTGGCGGTATGAAAGGTCGGCTGGAAGGAGGGGGAAGCGGCCACCTCCAGGAAATACAGGTCGGTAGTCGGCAGTCCTGACCAGGAGACCGGAGTGGGGCCGAAGGCGGCTCCGACGGTACCGTCCGAGGGGGCGGCGGCCACCGGCGCCTGGGTGAGCGGTTCGGGCAGGACCAGGGAAATGTCGGCGGATTGCGTAACGGACGGACTGGTGGCGGTGATGGTGGCAGCGTAGCTGCCGGGCGGTACCCCTTGCAGGTCGGTGACCGTCAGGACGACGGAAGCCGGCGGGAGGACCGGTCCATCGGGGGAGAGCGTGAAGGACGTGCCGGCCGGCAGGCCGGTCACCGAGCAGGAGACCGGCTCGGCGAAACCGGCAAGCGCTACCAGGTCCAGGGAGAAGACGGCGGTATCCTGCGGGCAAGCCGTGAATTGCGTCGGCACGGCGGAAAGGAGGAAGGTCGGGCTGGGAGGCTCGGAGATGGTGAAGTTCTCGTTGGAAATATCGTAAAAGATGTTGTTCCGGGAACGGACCATGACCCTGGCCTGGTCGGAGGCGACGAGAGGCACGGAGACGGTCTCTTCCCCGTCGTTGGCCGTTTCGGCGGCGAGGACATAGGGATAGGAGAAGCCGCCGTCGACGGAGAGCAGGATGTCCACCTGGCTGCAGTTGACGGGGGCGAGGTCCGTTTGGGCGACATCCCAGGAGACCTGGGCGAAAGCGCCGGTGAACCAGACGGTGGCGGCGGTATTGGGTTCGGATACGAGGAAGGGGCCGGCCGCGTCATGGAATTGCAGGATGACATCCGTTTCGGCCGTACAGCCGGCCCCGGGGTGGTTATCCCTTACCGTACAGCGGAAGAACATATTCCGGCTGACGGCGGGCAGCACCTCCCAGGTGGGGGTGGTGCCCGCGACGACGGCGGGCAGGGGAGGCAGGAACCGTTGGGGGGATTCGCTCGGGTTGAGGGAGCGGAAAGCGGGGCCCGCGGTATTGGTAGGCTGGGGAGGCATCGGGGCCGGCGTATTGTCCATCTGTTCCCAGCAGTAGGTGAGGGCATCCCCGTCCGGATCCGACCCCACGGCCGTGAGCACCAAGGGGGTGGAGACCGGGACCTGATAGCTGGCGCCGGCCGTGGTCACCTCGGGGGCATTGTTGCCGGAAGGGATGACGGTGGCGCAGGCGTTGCCGTTGCCGGTGATGTGGGCACCGATTTCATCCAGGTTGACCGCGTGGAAATAATCATCGCTGTTGCTTTGGACATTCGGGGCGCAGATGCCGGCATAACCCATGATGGTGCTGGCGCTGCCCGGTTCCATGGCCGTGGCATTGTTGCGGTTGCAGCTGTTGTTCTGGGTATGGTTCCCACCGAATTGGTGGCCCATCTCATGGGCGACATAATCCACCCAGAAGGGGTCGCCGACGGGGGAGCCGCCGCCGGTGACGCCCCGGGCCTTGTTGTTGTTGTTGCAGACGGCATTGAGGAATGCGATGCCGCCGCCGCCGGTGGAGAAGACGTGGCCGATGTCGTAATTGGCGTTGCCGATGATGTTGTTGCAGGTGGTCTGGTTTTGGCCGAGCATGGTGCTGCCGTTGTTGTTGGTATAGGGGTCCGTGGCGGCATCGAGGAAAATGAGCAGGTCGTTGTCAGGTACGAGCTCCATGGTGACGGCGGTCTCCCGTTCGTAGATGCCGTTGACGCGGGTCATCGCCTCCGCGAAGGCGGCCATGACGAGGGGCACCGTACCACCGTGGAACTGGGCATATTCCCCGGTACAGGCCAGGGCCAGCGCATAGCTGCGCAGTTGGCAGTCGCCGGCCATCTTGGGAGGTACGCCCCCGGCGGGGGCGCTGCGCTGGACGGGCAAATCCGCGGTTCCACAGGAAAAGCCGTAGGAAGGCTGGAGGTCCTGCTTGAAGTAACAGATGTAATGTGCCGCATCCCCCCTTGCGTAAGCGTCGATGAATACGGTGCTGTGCCGGGCGGAGAAAAGGGCGGCGTGAAAGCCTTTTTGGGTGACCCCGAACCGCAGGTAGGCGGTAGGGTCTTCCGTGCTCCAGCCGGCGTAGGACCGGATGTAGGGGTACTTGGCCGTCAGGTCGGGGTGTAGGACGGGTGCTTCGACGATCCGGAAATCCTGGAACCCGCCGTCCGGCATCGGGATAGCCAGGGAAGGCGCCGTCTTGACGGCGGCCGTGTTGCGCAGGGGCGCGTCGGCCAGTACCGGCAGCAATGCTTCGAGGTCCAGTGCCAGGGTCCGGTAGGAGGCAGGGATGATGTCGCGTTGGGCGGAAGGGAAGGACAGCGCTTTCTCCTGGGCGTCCAACCAGGGGTTGAAGGCTTGGCCGAAAGCAGCCAAGGTGCTGCAAGCCAAGGATAAACAGGCGATGAATCGAATCATAAGGCGTTGTATTTCAATTTTATTTATACCTTTGGGACAGGTGGGGGGCGGTCTTTGGCGGCACCTTTGTGCGGTCAGGTGCGCAAGGGGGCGGTTGTGCCGCCGCCCCGCCCGGATTTCCTTTCGGGGACCTGCGGAGAAGCGCCGGCCGGTAATGGGTAAAGGTACGGTTACTCCGCAACGCGGGTTCAAAAAAGAACGCAATTATATATCATCGGACGATTATCATGAAAAAATCGAGCAAAAAGGTCGTCTGCCACCTGTTTTGGCTGATGCCGGTCGTTTCCTGTGGGCCGACGGAAGGCGAACCGCAGGGCGCCGTTCCCCAGGTGCAGGCATCCGTCCGGCAGGTGGATACGGTTCCGGATGCGGGGGCACCGGCGTCGGTGGTGCCGGCGCCGGCCGCGACGCCGGTGCAGGAATACCCGGAATTTTCCATGGAATACCTCATGGGTCGGTTCGATCCCGCCACACATCCCGATTTTGTATCGGTGGACCCGAAGTATACGGATGGGGCGGGCTATTACCTCCGCCGGGATGCGTACGAAAGTTTCCGCCGGATGTGGGAAGCGGCGGCGGCGGACGGCATCCGGCTGACGATCATTTCCGCGACCCGTAATTTCGACCGGCAAAAACAGATATGGGAAGCCAAGTGGACCGGCAGGCGGAAGATCGAGAACGGGGCCAATGCCGCCGAAAAATATCCGGACCCGCGGGTACGGGCACTGAAAATACTCGAATATAGTTCCATGCCTGGAACGAGCCGGCATCATTGGGGAACGGACATCGACCTCAACGACCTGGACAACTACACATTTGAGCACGGGCAGGGCCGGCAGGTGTACGAGTGGTTGCAGGCGCATGCGGCGGAATACGGTTATTGCCAGCCCTATACCGCCAAGGGGCCCCATCGTCCGGAAGGGTACAACGAGGAAAAGTGGCACTGGTCCTATGCGCCGGTTTCGCGGCAGCTGACCCGCTTGGCGGGCAGCCGCCTGCGCGATGTGTCGATCGACGGGTTCGAAGGCGCCGAAACGGCCGTGGGTATCGGCGTGGTGCGCAAGTATATCCTCGGTGTGAACGAGGATTGCCGGTGAAGGGATCCGGGGATAGGGAGATAAAAAAAGCCATGCCGGAGCGAATTTTCGCTCCGGCATGGCTTTTTTGGTTTTGTTTGTCGGAAAATGCCCATATATTTGGTTAGCGAATTTTCGCTAAACAATGGACGGTACAGCCAGGTCCGGAAGGACCGGGGTGACGGTCCGAAAAGATGGAAAACAATGGAAACGGCAATCGACAAGGGGCATTTGCAAGGCGGTGCCTTTCTCGTGGAAGAATCGGCGGTAGGGGCGGTGTTCACGCCGGAGGATATGGACGAGGAGCAGCGGATGGTTCGGCAGATGGTGCGCGATTTCACGGTGCAGGTCGGGAACCGGGGGGGCGAACTGGGGGAGCAGGTGGGCTTGATGCGGATGGCGGGGGAGTTGGGCTTGTTGCGGAGCCACCTCCCGGAAGCGTACGGCGGGATGCCCCTCTCGACGAATACCAACTCGGTCATCAGTGAGGAATTGGGTCGGATAGGCGGCGGTTTCACGACGACGATTGCGGCGCATACGGGCATCGGCATGTTACCGATCTTGTATTTCGGCACGGAGGAGCAAAAGCTGCGCTATTTGCCGAAGTTGGCAAGCGGCGAGTGGCGGGCATCGTATTGTCTGACGGAGCCGGGATCCGGATCGGACGCATTGGCTGCGAAGACACGGGCCGACCTGACGGCGGACGGCCGCCATTACCGGATCAGCGGCCAGAAGATGTGGATATCCAATGCCGGTTTCGCGGATTTGTTCATTGTGTTTGCGCAGGTGGGCGGAGACCGGTTCACCGGATTCATCGTGGAGCGGGACGTACCGGGATTGACGGTCGGGGCCGAGGAGCGGAAGATGGGGATCAAGGGATCTTCCACGCGGCAGGTATTTTTCGACCAGGTGGCCGTACCGGTGGAGAATGTGTTGGGTTCGGTGGGCAAGGGGCACCTGATCGCCTTCAGCACCCTGAACATCGGCCGTTACAAGCTGGGGGTGATGTGTGTGGGGGGGAGTAAACGGGCGGTCGGGGAGACGGTTCGGTATGCGATGGAGCGGCACCAGTTCGGACAACCCATCGCGGCATTCGGAGCGATCCGGCACAAGATTGCGGAACAAGCCATCCGGACCTTTGCCCTGGAATCGGCCTGTTACCGTATATCGGACCTGTTGCAGCGGGAGGAAGCCGCATTGGCGGCGGCGGGAGCGGATGCTGCGGAGGCGATGCGGAAGGCGGCCGAGGAGTATGCCATCGAGTGTGCCATTGCAAAGGTCTACGGATCGGAGGTGAGTGATTTCGTGGTGGACGAGCTGGTGCAGGTACATGGCGGGAACGGCTACTCGGAGGAATATCCGGCGGCGGCGGCATATCGGGATGCGCGGATCAACCGGATTTACGAAGGGACGAATGAGATCAACCGGCTCTTGATGGTGTCGCAACTGGTGAAGCGGGCGATGAAAGGGCAGCTGGACCTGACGGGACCTGCCTGGGCGGTACAAAAGGAATTGGCATCCATGCCGGTGCCGGCCACCGGGCAAGGGCCGTATGCGGAAGAACGCCGGGCGCTGGCGGATTTCAGGAAAATGATGTTGATGACGGCCGGGGGGGCGATGAAAAAGCAGCTGGACGGGCAGTTGGATTTGCGGGAGGAACAAGAGATCGTGATGAACGTGGCGGACATGATGACGGAGATCTTCGTGGCGGAGTCCTTGTTGTTGCGCGTGGAGCGGTTGCACGGATTGCCGGAGGAAGGGAAACTCGCCCCGCAGGCGGTCCACGAGGCGATCTTGCGGGTGTTCTTCCACGATGCGACCCGCAGGATGGTCCGTTTTGCCGAGGATGCCTTGGCTTCCTTTGCGGAAGGTGACCTGTTGAGGACATTTCTCATGGGTGTCCGGCGGTTCTCCAAGTATCCGCCGGTCAATGTCAAGGAGGCCCGCCGGCTGGTTGCCGGGCAGTTGATATCCGCCGGCGGATACCGCTTATGAGCGGCTTGCCGGGGTGGTGACCGGCCTTTCGGCCGGTCTTAAAAAAGAAGGAGATACCCAAGGTGAAAATGACTACCTTGGCCACTGAAAATCCTTCTGTAAGGGAAATACCGGCATGGAACCCAAGAAAGACAAAGTGACGATGATATTCGGCCGGCATCCGGTCGTGGATGCGATCCGATCGGATGCCCGGTTCGAAAAAGTATTCCTGCAGCAAGGGATCCGGGGTGACTTCGAGCGGACGGTCCGGCAGGCTTGCCGGGAGCAGGACATCCCCCTGCAATATGTTCCCAAGGAAAAGATGGCTCGGCTGTGTACCGGGAACCACCAGGGGATTGTCGGATTCCTGGCCCTGGTACCTTATCAACGGCTGGACGACCTGGTTCCGCTCCTGTTCGAGCAGGGCGAGGTACCGCTCCTGCTGTTGCTGGACCGCATCACGGATGTGCGGAACCTGGGCGCGATAGCGCGGTCGGCGGAGGTGTGCGGGGTGAACGGGCTGGTGCTGCCGAAAGCCGGCGGTGCGCTGATCCATGCGGATGCGCTCAAGACTTCCGCGGGAGCCTTGACGAGGCTTGCCGTTTGTCGGGAGAACAGCCTGGTGACCGCGGTGGAGTACCTGCAATCGTCAGGCGTACAAGTATTTGCCAGCGACCTGCGGGCGGAGCGTCATATTTTCGAACTGGATTTCACCCATCCCACCGCCCTGGTGTTGGGTTCCGAAGACGAAGGTGTCCATCCTTCCTTGTTGCAGCGGGTGGATGCGACGTTCCGGATTCCGCAACGGGGTACGACGGATTCCTTCAACGTTTCGGTGGCGGCGGGTATCATGTTGTATGAGGTGCTCCGCCAACGGATGAGGACCGATGCCGGACAGGAAAATCGGGCCCCGACCATCCCTTAGCCTGTCGGCAAGCCGGAGCGCCTGCATCCCGACGGACGGGGTTACCGCCACGGCGCAGCTTCCGGAACATGGCCGGCCGAAACAGCCGCTCCGGTGCATTCATCCGCCGTGCCGCTTACCGGGCTTTCCCTGCTTCCACTTTTCCTTTAGAATGTTTATTTTTACAAACTGTACGGCACGGCGGGATGCCCGCCTTTCGCAATGGCGGAAGGACCGGCACCTGACCGATGGCATACCGCTTTTGCGTTCGGTTTGCCGTCGGCTTCCGGTCCGCCCGTCCGGCAGTCATATCGGATTCGCGACGGCCGGTGCAAGGTCCGGAATGTGCGGACCGAAAGATGGGGAGCAAATAGAACACTTTATCTAAAGAGAAGATGAAAAAGATTGAATTGGATATAGTCGCCTTGTCCCACAGCGTGACCCTTTCCCACAACTATGCCGTGGTATTGGGGGAGCAGCATGGCAGCCGGCGGCTCCCCATTGTGATCGGTGGATTCGAGGCCCAAGCCATCGCCGTGGCCATGGAGCGAATGACCCCCAATCGCCCGCTGACGCACGACCTGCTCAAGAGTACGATGGAGACCTTTGCGATAGACCTGAAGGAAGTGGTCATCAACAACCTGCTGGATGGTATCTTTTATGCCCGCCTGGTGTGTGAGCGCGAAGGGGAAATCTATGAGATTGATTCCCGTACCTCCGATGCCTTGGCGATGGCGGTCAGGTACAGCTGCCCCATCTATACCTACGAATTCATTCTGGATGCGGCAGGTGTGGCCATGGGCGGACAGGAGGGGGCTCCGGCGGAGGCCGGCGAGGAAGCCGAAGCCACCGCCAAACCGCGGCAGCGGGCCAAAGGTGTTTCGCTCGGGACCTATTCCATTGAGGAGTTGAACCAATTGCTGGATGAGGTCCTCGGAAAGGAAGATTACGAGCAGGCCGCCAAGATTCGCGACGAGATCAATCGTCGGAAAGAGCAGGGCTGAGCATTCCGCCTCATTCCCACCCCCTTCGTTGTCAAGATAATCGCGGCAGGTGATGGCCGGTTCACCGTAAAGTCGGCCGGACCGTTTTCGTCACCCCCGGTCGGCTCGAAAAAAAATAATCCCGGCCGGCAAGCCTCCCCCGGTTCCGGCCGGACAAAAGGCACCGGCAGTCCGAACCGCTTTGCCATGCTGCCTGCGTGCGCTGGAGTGAAATCCTTGCTTTCCGTTTCGAAGGGGTGGTGACTCTTTTTGGTTAAGCCAACCCGGTCCGTGGGCTGATGCCGGGTGCCCTCCGGGGCCTGTTGCTCCTTTCCTTTGTACAGGCAGCCGGGACAGTTCCTTGCGGTGCATCCATGGCCTCGTCAACCGTCCGACAGTTCCTCCGGAGCAATCCCCGTCGGTGGGGCAAGCCGTTTCCGGGGTCGTGGGAAAGGAGGGTGCGGCGGTAAGGAGCGTCCGGCTAAGCGCGCCTTATCCATCGGCCGTCCGTTCGCCGGCCGTCGGTCCGAGGGGGTGCAAACGCCGCCGTTCGGGCCGGAAAAGCCAACTGCATAAAACAATAGCATCCATGGATACCAAGTTGAACTTGTTACAGCGGAAGCGGGAAGCCGCCCTCGTGGGCGGGGGGGAAGTGCGGATGGCCGAACAGCACCGGAAAGGGAAGCTGACGGCGCGGGAGCGGGTACATTTATTGTTGGACAAGGGTTCTTTCGAGGAGATCGGCATGTTGGTGACCCATCGATGCCATGATTTCGAAATGGACAAGCAGTTGATACCCGGGGACGGGGTGGTGACCGGATACGGTACCATTGCGGGGCGGTTGGTATACGTGTTTGCGCAGGATTTCACGGTATTCGGAGGGTCGTTGTCAGAGACCCAGGCGGAGAAGATCTGCCGATTGATGGACCTGGCCGTGAAGAACCGGGCGCCGTTGATCGGACTGAACGATTCCGGCGGTGCGCGTATCCAGGAAGGCGTCAACTCCCTCGGCGGGTATGCGGACATATTTTTCCGAAACGTACAGGCCTCCGGGGTGGTTCCGCAATTGTCCGCCATCATGGGGCCCTGTGCCGGCGGGGCGGTGTATTCGCCGGCCATAACGGATTTCACGGTCATGGTCGAGCGGACGAGTTACATGTTCGTGACCGGACCGAACGTGGTGAAGACCGTCACCAACGAAACCGTATCGGCGGAGGAGTTGGGAGGTGCGCACACCCATGCAACGCGGTCGGGTGCGGCCCATCTGACGGCGGCCAACGACCTGGCCTGTTTGTCACTCTTGCGGCGGCTGCTTTCCTACCTGCCGCAGCATTGTGAGGAAAAGGCCGAGCGGCTTCCCTACACCCTGGGGGAAGAATGGCGGCCCACCCTGCGCGGAATCATTCCCGCGAGTGCGAACCAGCCCTACGACATGCGGGATGTGATCCGGGATATCGCCGATGCGGACAGTTTCCTGGAAATCCAGGCGGATTGGGCCGAGAACATCGTAATCGGCTTCATCCGTTTGGCTGGTCGGAGCATCGGCATCGTCGGCAACCAACCGATGAGTCTGGCGGGCGTGCTGGACGTCAATGCATCCCGGAAGGGAGCTCGTTTCGTCCGATTTTGCGACAGCTTCAACATTCCCCTGTTGGTGTTGGTGGATGTGCCCGGTTTCCTGCCGGGGACGGACCAGGAGTGGAACGGGATCATCACCAACGGTGCGAAACTCCTCTATGCCTTCAGCGAAGCCACGGTGCCGCGCATCACGGTCATTACGAGGAAGGCATACGGGGGGGCATACGATGTCATGAACTCCAGCCATATCGGGGCGGACATGAACTTCGCCTGGCCGACGGCGGAAATAGCGGTCATGGGGGCGAAAGGAGCCTCCGAAATCATTTTCCGGAAGGAAATCGCCGCCGCGGAAGACCCGGCGGCCCTATTGGCGGAGAAGGAGCGGCTGTACCAGGAAACCTTCGCCAACCCATACCGTGCCGCCAACCGCGGCTACATCGATGAGGTCATCGATCCGTCCGAGACGCGGCGGAAGCTGATCAAGGCCTATGCCATGTTGGAAAACAAGGCGGTGAGGCCACCCGTCCGCAAGCATGGCAACATACCCCTGTGAGGCGGTTGCCGTCCCTGCGTTCATCGGACCAATCTTCCTTTCCACACATACTGCCGGCGCAGGTTGGCCAAGGTGCCGACCGACAGGATATAGAAAAGGTGCAGGACCTGGGCGGCGGGAAAACTGCGGAGCAGGTCGGTACGGCCGAAGTCGCGGGCCATACCGGACAGGAATCGGTAATCGGCGGAAGATTTGACGAGCAGCATACCGGAAGCGAGCAGAAGCGGCGGCCAGCCGGCGAGGGCGGTCAAGGCGGCGGACAGGACGATGCCCCAGCAGAACAGGAAGACGGCAGCCAATTGGAATGTGAGTCGACGGTCTTGGTAGGCGGCGGATTTGGATGCCCATCGAATTCGTTGGGAGAGGAAGGACGGCAGGTCGGGTTTGGCACGTGTCAGGACGACGGCCTCCCGATGTTTGAGGAAATGGACGGCCGAGGGCCAGCGTTGGGCCACCTTATGCAGCAGGAGCATATCATCCCCGCTGGCCAGGTGGTCGATACCGTCGAAGCCGCCCACCTCGAGGAACACCTGCCGGGGGTAGGCGAGGTGGGCGCCGTTGCACATCCAGTGGCTCCGGTGGTGGAATCCGGCGCCGGTGACCCCCATCATGCCGAGGAAATCGAGTGATTGGAACCTTTCCAACAGATTTTTTTCCTGAAAAAAACTAACCGGGCCGGCGATAAACTTGGCATCTCGCCGGGTAAAGGCGATGGCCAGCAATTCGAGCCATCTTTCCGGAACGATGCAATCCGCGTCGGTAGTGGCGACCAGTTCGCCGGTAGCGGCCTCGACACCGGCGGTGAGGGCCTGTTTCTTGAAACTCAGGTTGGTGACAGGCGCGGGTGGCAGGTCGGCCATCCGCAGCAAGCGGACCTGAGGGTGCCGGATGGCAAAGGAGCGGACCAATGCCGGTGTGGCATCCGAGGAGTGGTCATCGATGACGATGACCTCATAGTGGTCGGGGGGGTAGGATTGCCGCACCAGGGAGGAGAGGCAAGGCAGGATGTCTTCCGCTTCGTCCCGTGCGGGGACCAGGACGGATATGCGGGGCGTCCGGTCGGGAGGCAATGCCGTATCCAAGGGCGGCAAGTGATGCCAGCCGGTGTGGTACCGATGCATCAGCCAGGCATAGGCGGCGGTCAGGAGCCCCATCGCCGCCGTCCAGCCTATGAGCAGGAAAGGAGCCTCCATCATTCCATCCGGACGACGGACTCGACGAAATCGAGATCCCGGAGCGTCCGCATCACGATATTGAGTTGGTCCTTATTGGAGACCAGCAAGCTGATTTTCCCCTCGTAATAGCCTTCGTCGCCACCTTCGATGTGGAAGGATCGGATATTGACGCCCAGTCCGGCGATTTCCTTGGTCAGCCGTTCCAGTACGCCGACCCCTTCGTCGACGCCGGTGATCTTGAGGTTGGCGACGAAAGTATTTTCCACGCTGGATACCCACTCCGCCTTCATGACGCGGTAGCTGTATTTGGCGAGGAGGTTGGTGGCATTGGGGCAGGAGGTACGGTGGATCTTGAGGCCGTCGGTGGAAGTCAGGAAAGCGAAGATGTCATCGCCCTGGACGGGATTGCAACAGTTGGCGAGTTTATAGTGGTAGAGTTCGGCCGGTTCGCCGTTGACGAGGATCTTGGTCCGTGTGGACAGGCGTTGGCGGGGCGTGTCCGGTTTTTTCTCGGGGCTGGCGGCCGGAGCGGGCGGGATCGCATGGACATCCACCAGTTTTTGGTCCTTGACCTCAAATTGGCGGAGGGTATCGATGAGGTCGATTTCCCCGGTGGCGATGGCGAAATAGAGGTCGACGTGGGAAGCCAGGTTGAAATGGCGGACTAGTGTTTCCACGCCGGCCTCGTAATTGACCTTCATGTTGTTGAACTTCCTTTCCAGGGCTTCCCGGCCGAACTCGCCCCGTTTGCGCCGTTCCTCCTTCATGGCGGAGCGGATCTTGGAGCGGGCCTTACCGGTCACGACGATTCGGAGCCAGCTTTCGTTGGGTTTTTGGTGGCGGTCGGTGACCACCTCCACCTGGTCGCCCATATTCAGTTTGTAGCCGAGGGGGACGATCCGGTTGTTTACCTTGACGGACTTGCAATGGTAGCCGATATCCGTATGGATCTGGAAGGCGAAATCCAGCGCCGTGGCCCCTTTGGGCAGGTTGAACATATCGCCGCGCGGCGTGACGACATAAATTTCTTCCGCGTAGAGGTTGTTCTTGAAATCGCTGATGAATTCCAGGGCGTCCGAGTTGGGGTTTTCGAGGAGTTCACGGACCTGGTCGAGCCATTTTTCATAGACATCCGGTTGGTTGGTGATGCCTTTGTATTTCCAGTGGGCGGCGAAACCACGTTCGGCGATCTCGTCCATCCGTTCGCTTCGGATCTGGACCTCTATGTATCGGCCGCCGGGGCCGATGACGGTGGAATGCAGCGATTCGTAGGCATTGGATTTCGGGACGGTCACCCAGTCCTTGAGGCGTTCCGGTATGGGTTTATAGATATCGGTGACGATGGAATAGACCATCCAGCAGACCGTCTTTTCCCGTTTTCGTTCCACGTCGACGACGATACGGACTGCGAAGATGTCGTATATTTCCTCGAAGGGGGTGTTCTTCGTCTTGATCTTGTTGTAGATCGAGGAAATGGATTTGGCCCTGCCGAAGCAACGGTATCGGATTCCGATGTCATCCAGTTGGTCGCGGATAGGCTGCAGGAATTCGCGGATATATCGTTCCCGTTCATCTTCGGTGACGTTGAGTTGGTGTGCGATTTCCTCATAGGCTTCCGGTTCCGTTATTTTCAGGCAGAGGTCCTGGAATTCCGACCGGATGTTGTAAAGGCCGAGCCGGTGGGCGAGCGGGGCGTAGATATAGCTGGTTTCGGCGGCGATTTTCAGTTGTTTATGACGGGGCATGGCGCCCAGCGTCCGCATGTTGTGGAGGCGGTCGGCCATCTTGATGAGGACGACGCGGACATCGATGACCAGGGTGCTGAGGACTTTGCGGAAATTCTCCGCCTGTGGGCTTTCGAAAGTATTGGATCCGTCGAGTTTGGTCAGTCCGTCCACGATCTGGGCTATCTTGTCTCCGAACGCCTGTTGAAGGTCCGCCAGGGTGTAGGGGGTATCCTCCACGACATCATGCAGGAGGGCGCAGACGGCGGCGGTGGGGCCGAGTCCGATTTCCTCCACGCAGATACGGGCGACCTCGATGGGATGCAGGATATATGGTTCGCCGGATTTGCGGCGTTGCCTGGAATGCGCCTCCGTCGCCAGTTCGAAGGCATGCCGCAGGAGCTGTTGGTCCTCCGGGTCCATTCTACCCTGGAGGGACCGGAGCAGTTGCCGGTAGGCCCGCTGGATCAGCAGGTGGTCTTCCGGACTGGTGATGGGTTCGGCGGTGGCTGGCATGGATTGAGAATGAGTTGCGTGTCGATTTGGATGTACGGAAGGGTCAGCGTACGACCCTGCATCTTTTCGGGCGGGCAAGACAAGGGCACCGAGCTTCGTGCGATGCCTGTTGCGTGGACCCGGGGCTCCTGCAGGAGGTCGGTCTCCGGCAGTTCCCTTACAAAAGTACTGTTTTTCATCCAGTGACGCAGGGGTGTTTTTTTACAAAACAGCGCATGGGGCTCTCTGGAAACCGGGGAGCCGCCCAGGCAGAAAGCGCCATCCGATAAAGATTTCGGGAAAAGCTGTTTATATTTGGGCCGGCAAAGCAAGAATACTTCATCGGTATTTGACGGTCAATTTTTTTGCGGGTGTGGCGAAATTGGTAGACGTGCCAGACTTAGGATCTGGTGCCGCGAGGCGTGGGGGTTCGAGTCCCTCCACCCGCACTTCAGCGAGCGACGGATAAGGCCTGGGCAGGGAAAAGGAGCGGGAAGACCGGGGACCGAGCGGTTCCGGTCCCCGCTAGCGGACCAGGATAGCCGGGTACAGGTCGGCAGGATGACGGCCGGCAGGCACGGATTCGCGTCCGGCCGGGTCATTCTTATCGGTAACCCATATTTTCCATCTGTCAGCGCGGGTAGGATGCCCCGATCCGGGGCCGGCCTGCACGGGGCATCACGGATGCCCGCCGGGAGGTTGTCCATCCGAATAATGAACCGTCCTTGGCGGAACGAACGGTCTCCGCGGGGCGGTGGCCGTATTTTCACAAATAAAAACACCAGTACAGACATGTCTACCGTCACGAAAACAGCCATGGGGGCCATGGTCGAGCAAGTCACCATCACCTTGGACAAGGAAGACTACCTACCCCTTTACCGGGAGGAGTTGGAGAAGATCCGGCAGAAAGCCAACCTGAAGGGATTCCGCAAGGGGAAGGTGCCGGTTTCCCTGATGGTCAAGATGTACGGCAAAGGGGTGCTGGGCGAGGTGGTTAGCCGGTTGTTGGGCCAGGAGTTGGAAATGGTCATGCGTGGGGACGGACCGGACGACTACCTGGGGAGTCCGATACCGGTCGGGGAGCAACCCGACTTCACCGGGGACACGGCCGCCCAGGAATCCTATTCCATGACCTTCGAATTGGGTTGTGCCCCTTCCTTCGAGCTGGCCGGAACGGACGAATCCAGCAGCTACACCATTTATGATGTCCAGGTGCCGGCGGAGGCGGTACAGGAAACGATGAAGCGCATCATCAGCGAGCGGGGCGAATTGCAGGAGCACGAGGGCGCAATCGGGGAGGAAGACCTGCTGCGGTTGTCCGTGCGGGAGTTGGACGGTGACGCGGTCAAGGAAGGAGGGGTGGAAAGTTCCTTCCGGGTTTCGGTTGACCGGCTTGTGCCGGGCGCCCTGAAAACGGAAATCATGGGCTTGGCGAAGGGGGATGTATTCCGCTGCAACATCTACGAACTGGAGCAGGATCAAACACCTGAGCAGGTGAACAAATACCTGTTGGGACTGGAGGAGGACGAACCGGACGGAGCGGACCCTGTCGTCGGCCCTCATTTCGAGGCGACGATCGAGGGGGTCAGCCGGAAGGTCGTACCGGAAATGACGGAAGCGTCATGGGCGGAGGCATTCGGCCCGGACGTGCGTACGGAGGAAGCGGCGGTGGCGGAAGTGGAGCGTTGGCTCAAGTCCCAGGAAAGCAATTTGGTGGATTACCTGTTCCTGCATGCGTTCCGGGAGCAAATCCTGTCCTTGAACCGGGAGGCGATGTCTTTACCGGAGGAATTCATGCTGCGTTGGATCAGGCAGGAAGATGAAGCGGAGGCCGAAAAGGCGGAGGCGGACCCGGCGACATTTTACGACGAAATCCGCTGGTCGATCATCCGGTCCAGGTTGATCAATCGGTTCGGAATCGAGGTGACGGAAAAAGATATCCGGCAACAGGCGGTGAACCGGGTGGCCGGTTATCTCGGCGGCTATGCCCAGCCGGAGTTTGTGTCCAGGCTGGTTCAGAATATTTTGTCGAACAAGGAGCAGGTACAGTCCCTGGCTTCGGAAGTCGAACAGAACCGTTTCATCAAGGCATTGCAGACGCAGCTGACCCTGCACCGCGAGCCCATCGGCAAGGAAGCCTTGCAGGAAAAATACGAAGCGGTGCAGAAGTCGAAACTCCCGCCGCCCGCCGAACCGACGGAAATGGTGGAGGACATCGAAGTGACCGGAGTGGAAATCACGACGGAATGACCTTGCATACCCGGGTCGGACAGGCCGGTCGGCGATAAAAAACCACGGCGGACAGGATTCCGTCAACAACCTGCCGGGCTGCGCGTTACTAACTTTGTATCGGATTGCCGCCGACATACCTTCCGGGGTGCCGGCGACGCTTCCGGTCCCGTCAACGGGCAGCCCCCCGGAAGCAGGGCTTTACTAAACAACACAAATATGTTTCAAAAAGAAGAATTCGTGAAGTATGCCAAGGGGCATCTGGGCATGAGCCAGCTGCACCTGGAGCACTATCTGGAAAAAGCCCATGCCCCCTTGGCGCCCAACATCCAGGGATTCACTCCGAACGTTATCGAGGAGCGCCCGATGAACATCGTGGGGCTCGATGTGTTCTCCCGCCTGATGATGGACCGCATCATCTTCATGGGTGTACCGATCAACGATTATGTCGCCAACGTAATCCAGGCGCAGTTGTTATTCCTGGATTCCGCCGACAACAAGCGGGACGTCCAGATGTACATCAACAGTCCCGGCGGTTCGGTGACGGCCGGATTGGGCATCTATGACACGATGCAATACATTTCCCCGGACGTGGGGACCATTTGCACCGGCATCGCCGCCTCCATGGGCGCCGTGCTCCTGTGTGCGGGTGCGAAAGGAAAGCGGACCTGCCTGCAGCATTCCCGGGTGATGATCCACCAACCGCTGGGGGGCATGCAGGGACAGTTGACGGATATGGAGATTTACTATCGGCTGACGAAGGCCATGCAGAAGGATCTCTATGAGATCATGGCGGACCATACCGGTCAGGATTACGAAACGATATCGAGAGATTGTGACCGCGACAATTGGATGACGGCAACGGAAGCGAAGGCGTACGGTTTGATCGACGAGGTATTGGAGCGTCCGAAGCTGAAGAAGGGATAATCCGGATATTGCCCAAACGAAATCATGTATGCGAAAAAGTAAGCAGAACTACCATTGTTCCTTTTGTGGCAAGGACAAAAGCGAAGCGATGATCCTGATTGCCGGGATAGAGGGGCATATCTGTGAGACATGTGTCGAGCAGGCGGTAGAGATCGTGGAAGAGGAGTTGTACGGCAACCGGCGCCAGGCGGCCGGTACGAAGCGGCCGAAACCGGGTGCGGCGGAAGCCATCCTGCCGGGAGACATGACGCCGAAATCCATCAAGGAGCACCTGGACAAATACGTCATCGGGCAGGAGGACGCCAAGATCACCTTGTCGGTGGCGGTCTACAACCACTACAAGCGGCTGGGTCAGTCCGTGGTGGACGATGTCGAGATCGAGAAGTCGAATGTCCTGTTCGTCGGAGAAACCGGCACCGGGAAGACCTTGATGGCGAAGACCATCGCCAAGTTGCTCAACGTTCCTTTCGCCATCGTGGATGCCACGGTATTTACCGAGGCCGGATACGTGGGGGAGGATGTGGAGAGCATCCTGTCCCGTTTGCTGCAGGTCTGCGATTACGACGTGGCGGCGGCGGAGCGCGGGATCGTCTACATCGATGAAATCGATAAGATTGCCCGGAAGAGCGACAATCCTTCGATTACCCGGGATGTTTCCGGGGAGGGGGTGCAGCAAGGTATGCTCAAGATGTTGGAAGGGACGGACGTGAATGTCCCGCCGCAGGGCGGCCGCAAGCACCCGGAGCAGAAGATGGTCAAGGTCAATACCCAGAACATCCTCTTCATCTGCGGGGGGGCGTTCGACGGTATCGAAAAGCACATTGCCCGTCGCATGAACACCCAGGTAATCGGCTTCAAATCGGACGACAAGGGGCTTGTGGAACAGGAGCATCTGGTGCGCTATGTCAATCAGCAGGACCTGAAGCGCTTCGGGTTGATACCGGAACTTGTCGGGCGGCTGCCCGTCGTGACCTACCTGGAACCCCTGGATGTGGATACCCTGCGAAAGATCCTGACGGAACCGCGGAATGCGCTGCTCAAGCAATACACCAAGCTCTTTGCGTTGGAGGGCATCAAGTTGTCGTTTTCCGACGAGGCGATCGACTACATCGCGCAAAAGGCTCTGGATTTCAAATTGGGGGCTCGGGGACTGCGTTCCATCTGTGAGGCCATCATGAAGGATGCGATGTTCGAGCTGCCGTCCGACCGGAATATCCGGGAGTTCAAGGTGACGGAAGCGTACGCGGTGGAGAAGCTCGGAAAATCGAAATTCACCATATTGGAAGCTGCCGCCTGACGGGCGGCAGCTTCCCACATCCGTCCGTCATCGCCATCTTTCCGGGGCCGTCGGTTCCCATACCGATTGACGGGAAGGGGACCGGGGCGGGCCGGCCGGGAATGGCCCGGTCCTCGGATTTGTGGCCGGGTGGACGGGGTCACCGAATTCCATGCGATATTTCGCCGAGATTTCCTATGATGGCACGGCTTATCACGGATGGCAGCGGCAGCCGGGACAATCGACCGTGCAGGCTGTCCTGGAGGATGCCCTGCGGGTGCTGCTGGGATCGGAGACGGAAGTGACGGGATGCGGCAGGACCGATACGGGGGTGCATGCCAGCCAGTATTTTTTCCATTTCGACGTGTCGGAGGAATTGCCGGCGGGACTTCCGGGTCGCCTGAACCGTTACCTTCCGGCGGACGTCGCCGTTCATCGCCTGATGCCGGTGCCGGCCGGGGTACATGCCCGGTTCGATGCGGTGCGCCGCAGTTATACCTACCTCCTTAAGTTTGAGAAAAGTCCTTTCGATTACCGCGGCGTATGGCAGTACCCGTTTGCGGGACGGCCTGATTTCCAGCTGGTGAACCGGGCTGCGGCGCTGCTGCTGGAATATCAGCGGTTCGGCCCTTTCTGCAAGACCCATCACGATGCCAGGACGATGGACTGCATGCTGAGCCGTTCCGAATGGGTCCGCCTTCCGGACGGGGGCTGGGCATATCATGTGACGGCCAACCGTTTCCTGCGGGGCATGGTCCGCCTGATTGTAGGGATGTGTCTGAATGTGGGCACCGGGAAAGTCTCCCTGGGGGAGGTGCGGGAGTCCTTGGATCGGCAAACGCCGATGCCGCGCAGTTGGAGTGTCCCTCCGCATGGTTTGTACCTGACGGAGGTGGCCTACGGAGACCCGCCGCCCTGGCAAGGTCCCGCGGAGGGTGTCCGGTAGCGGCGACCGGGTGCGTACCGCCGGGAGGGCAAGGGGTCTTCCGGCACGGACCGGTCCCCGGCTCAGTCCCCTGCCCTTCGCGGCAAGGAAATCATCCACAGGCCGATGAATGTCAACAAGCCGTTGAGTATCAATAGTTCGAACCCGAACTTATAGCCGAAAACGGCATAACCCAGATAGGAATTGTAGATGTATACCGCCGTGGTGATAAGCAGGGCGGCGACACAAACCCAGGCGGTGTAACGGTCCCGCACATCCCTTTTTACATAAAATCCGAACGCGAACAAGCCCAGGAGCGGCCCGTAGGTTATGCTGGCGGAATCGAACACGAGTTTGATCACCTCTCCGGAAGCGAAGCGGTTGAAGACCAGGATGGCAAGAAAAAAAATGGCGGAAAAGGCCAGGTGGACACGGGTCCGGGTCCGGGTATGTCTGGGATTGTTCCCATCCGATTCCCGGAAGCCGAGGAAATCCACACAAAAGGAGGTCGTCAGGGCGGTCAGGGCGGAATCAGCGCTCGCATAGCTGGAGGCGGTGATGCCCAGGATGAACAGGATGCCGACGATGGCGGGCGCGTATTGGAAGGCGATGGTCGGGAAGAGCAGGTCGGTGTCGGGAACGGTTACCGATTGGGACACACCCTCCACAATTCGCGTGACTGATTTGGCGGGGATCTCGACACCTTCCCGGGCGGCGAAAAGAAACAGCAGGATGCCGAGGGAAAGGAAGAGGAGGTTGATCAGTACGAGGAGGGACGAGTAGGAGAAAATATTGGTTTGGGCGCCTCTCAAGGTTTTGACGGTCAGAATTTTTTGCATGATATCCTGGTCCAGTCCACTCATGACGATGGCGATGAACGCACCGGCGAGGAATTGTTTGAAGAAATTTTGGGGGTCTCCCCATCCGCCTTCGAAAAAGAAGATTTGGGACCGGGCATCCCGGGTGATGGTATCGAGCATATCTGCCGTGCCGAGGTCGAGTTCCCGGCCGATGAGGACGATGGTCAGCACGAGCGAACCGATGAGGAAGAGGGTCTGCAGCGTATCCGTCCAGATGATGGTCTTGATTCCCCCTTTGAAGGTATAACTGAAAATAAGCAGGATGGTGACGATGACGGTCACCCAGAACGGGATATCGAACAAGGGGCCGACGACGAAAGTATGCAGGACTTTCGCCATCAGGAATAGCCGCAGGGAAGAGCCGAGGGTCCGACTGAGCAGGAAGAAAGCGGAGCCGGTCAGGTGGGAAACAGGGCCGAAACGGTGGTCGAGGTATCCGTAGATGGAGATGAGTTTCATCCGGTAGTACATGGGCAGGAGGATGAAAGCGATGACCGCATAGCCGACCATGTAACCGAGGACCACCTGCATGTAGCTCATGGCGGAGGAATTGACATAGCCGGGGACGGAAATGAAAGTGACCCCGGAGATGGAGGTGCCGATCATCCCGATGGCGATGACCCACCAGCGGGATTGGCGGCCGGCGATGAAGAAGTCGGTGTTGTCCGCTTTTCGCCCGGTGTACCAGGAGATGCCGATGAGGACGGCGAAATAGGCGACGACGATACCGAAGATAATGGCGGGTGTCAGTTGAGTATCCATGGTTTGGTGATGCGTTTTAGAAAGCCGGCGTGGGGTCAGGAGGTGGTTGGGCGGAGCTTGTACAGGAAAAATCCGCTGGCGACGAACAGGACGAAGGCCGAGCTATAGATGGAAACCGGGATGGCCGAGGGGTCCTGGTTGTTCATATTCGCCAGCTGGTCCTGGCTGAACCAGGCGAAGGCCACTTGGGCGCCGTTGTTGAGGAAATGGGCGAGGACGGGGATCCAAAGGTTGCGGGACCAATGGAACAGGAGGCCGAGGACGACGCCGAGGAAGGCGATGGCAAGGAACCGTTGGACCTGGAAGTGGGCGAGGCTGAACACGAGGGCGGCGGCGGCGATGGTGAGGGCGGGGTGATGCGGGAGTCGGGTCAATTGCCGCTGGAGGAATCCGCGGAAGACCATTTCCTCCCCGATGGCCGGCAGGAGGGCCATGACGAGGAGGTTGAAGGCGAGTTCGCCGGGTGTTTCCATGGTCAGCAGGCCGACGATGAGATTTTCGGAGGCTTTTTCCGCGGCGACCAGTTCGTGGAGGGCCGGTATTTGGTCGACCAGCCATTTGTTGGCGCCGAAGAGCAATTGGGCGAGCGGGAAAGCGGAAGCGGCGAACAGCATGCCCAAAGCGGCGACATTCCGCGTAGGCGGCTTATGCAGCCGGAGCCGTGTGGGCCATTGTGTCCGGTAGAAGAGCCAACCGGCCAGGAGGGCGGGTACAAGGAAGGTCAGGGTATGATTGAGCAGGAGGGTGCCCCGGATGAACTGACGGGCCTCGATGCTGGGTTTGTTGCCGAGGTCCTCAAACACCGTTCGGATGTCGATACCCTGGAGGTCGCAAGCTACGGCGGTCACCAAACTGCCCAGCATCATGGAGAGGAATACGAGGCCGCCGAGGGTGAAGAGTACCATCCGGACCGGTGGTTCGGCGGGTAAGGGTTCCGTCGGTGGGCGTTCCTGCATCATGGCGCTTGTCGGTAGTAAGGTTAAGCCGCGGGCCGTTGTTCCGGAAGCGGAGCGTCCGTATCCCCGGTCCGTACCATATTTTCAAGGGATAGGGAAGGGTCGTCGGGCTGCGTTTCCCCGGAGCCCCGATGAAGCCGGCGTCGCGGGTAAAGGTCGGTTTTTTCTCCGACTTATTTCGACGGGTGGCGGGGAGAAGTGGATGAACAATCCGTCCGGTCCGAGGGTTATCAAGGGCAAAACATGCCGTATCTTATGACGAAACTGAGTGTAAACATCAACAAGGTAGCCTTGGTCCGCAATGCGAGAGGCGGGAACCTGCCGGATTTGGCGCAGGTGGCGGCGGACTGCGAGGCGTTCGGGGCACAGGGGATCACGGTACATCCCCGCCCGGACCAACGGCATATCCGGTATGACGATATTCCGGTGTTGCGGGAGGTGGTGAAGACCGAATTCAACATCGAGGGGTATCCGGCATCCTCCTTCATGGAACTGGTAATGGGCAACCGACCCGACCAGGTGACCCTGGTGCCCGATCCGCCGGATGTGCTCACCTCCGACCGCGGTTGGGACACGGTATCCGAACAATCCTTCCTCCGGGAGGTGACCGACACCCTCCGCTCGGCCGGGATCCGGGTATCCATTTTTGTGGATGCGGAGGAGTGGATGGTCGAGGGGGCCGCCCGGGTCGGGGCCGACCGGATCGAGTTGTATACCGGCCGGTACGCACATCGCTACCGGGCCGATCGGCAGGAGGCGGTGGCGGCCCACCGCCGTTGTGCCGAGCTCGCGGTCCGCCTGGGCATGGGCGTCAATGCCGGTCACGACCTCAACCTCGACAACCTGGCCTATTACCGGCAGTCGGTACCCCACCTGATGGAAGTCTCCATCGGTCACGCATTGGTCTGTGATGCCTTATATTACGGGTTGTCCAATACCATCCAGCTGTACCTGACAAAGCTGAAGGAAGGAGGGGGCCGGACGGAACCGGCCGTTTGAAACCCTGCCGGCCCGATTGTCCGTGCCGGTCGGCGTGGGGTCGGTACCCTTCCGTCGGCAGGCCGGAAAAAAGACATTTCATGGTCCGTTAAAATGAAAAGGAATTTATCCGGCAAGTCCATTCTGCAAAATAATGGGTAAGTGATGCGGGTATGCAGGCCGCATTTTGTATTCCTGAACCGTTTCCAAAGAATACTGTTAACTAAAAGTTAAGGGGTAAAAACCTTGTCATCACTGTATTTCCTACATTTGCTAAAAAATAAACTATTTCTTTCTCAATCATTATTTCCAATCAAAATTTCATCAGCATGAAAAAACTCTCACTAGTCCTCGTACTGGCGTTGGCATGCATGACATCCGTGTTGGCACAACGCACCATTACCGGTACGGTCGTGGATGAGCAGGGTGACCCGCTTATCGGCGTCAGTATCCTGGCCAGAGGAACCAGTGCCGGTACTGTTACCGACATTGACGGAACGTACTCCCTCCGCGTCCCGGACGGAACCGATGCGCTGATTTTCAGCTACACCGGTTTTGCGACGGAAGAGGTCGCGCTGGATGCCTCCAACCTGGTCAACGTGACGTTGCGGGAATCCGCCGAGCAGCTCTCCGAAGTGGTCGTCACCGGTCTGGGTATCCGCAAGGAGAAGAAGGCCCTCGGCTACGGGGTCGTGACGCTGGGCCAATCCCAGCTGGAATTGCGTCCGGAAGCGGATGTCGCCAGGGTGCTGCGCGGCAAGGTGCCGGGTGTGGACATCACCTCCACCTCCGGTCTGGCCGGGTCCGGTACGAACGTCATCATCCGCGGCTACTCCTCCATCACGGGTACCAACCAACCGCTGTTCGTCGTGGACGGGGTACCTTTCGGCTCCGATACCGACCCCGACCGGGGCGTACTGGCGGGTAATGCGGCGGCCTCGAGCCGCTTCCTGGACTTGGACCCGAACAACATCGCCGAGGTCAGCGTATTGAAAGGTCTCAGCGCCACGGTCCTGTACGGGGAAGCCGGCCGGAACGGGGTAATCCTGATCACGACCAAGAACAACACGACCAAGGACCTGAACAAGAAGATGGAAATCACCGTCGACCAGTCCCTGTTCTCCAATCAGATCGCCAGCCTTCCGGAAGACCAGGACAAGTACGGCAACGGTTTCCACAACTTCGCCTCCGCCGCCTTCAGTAACTGGGGCGCACCGTTCGACCAACCCGGCAAGTATGGCCTGGACGCAGAAGGCACCATCCGGCACCCGTACGATAGGGCAGCCCTCAATGCCGTCTTCCCGGAGTATGTGGGGGCCCGGTACAAGTACCAAGCTTATGACAACCTCCAGGGCTTCTTCCAGACCGGCTTGATTTCCAATACCTCCGTGAACATCGCGAACCGGCTGTCCGGCGGTACCTCCCTCAACTTCAACTACAGCTACCGCAGTGAGGAGGGCTTCGTGCCGCTCAGCACCTTCGACAAGAACTCCTTCGGCCTCGGCATCAACTCCAGGCTTTCCAACGGCATCGGCGTCCGTGCCACGTTCAACTACGTGAAATCCGACCGCGTCGCGCCGCCGGCGGCCACCAGTACCAGCTCCAACCCGAACTCAGGCGGGTCGCTGTTCTCCAACGTGTTCTACGTTCCGCGCAGCGTCGACCTCAACGGTCTCGAATACAACAACCCGCTGAACAACCAGTCCATCTTCTACCGGGGCGGCAACGATATCCAGCACCCGCTCTGGACGCTGAACAACACCCGCGACCAGGAGCGGATCAACCGCTTCTTCGGGACGGCGACCATGGACTACAGCCTGAACGATTGGCTGACGCTGACCTACCGCTACGGCCTGGATGCCTATACCCAGAGCCAGCGCTACACCATCAACAAGGGTGGGGCACAGGTGTTCGACGGACTGATGGTGACCTCCGACCGTCTCAACGTCATCCAGGACCACAACCTGAACCTGGGTTTCAACCGGAGCCTGACCGAAGACCTGAGCCTGGATGGGGTCATCGGGGTGAACGTACGGGCCGATTCCCGCGAGCGGACCACCACCTCCAGCTCCCAGCAGTTTGTGTACGGCCTGCTGACGCATGACAACTTCATCAACCACGCCAACTTCTCCGACCGCCGGGAGGAAAGCCTGATCGGGGCCTACCTGTCCGCCACCCTCGGGTACAAGAACTACCTCTACCTCAACCTCCAGGGCCGCAACGACTGGACCTCCACCCTGGAAGCGGACAACCGCACCGTCGTCTACCCCAGTGCCAGCGTGTCCTTCGTCCCGACGGAAGCTTTCGCCGGCATGCAGGGCGGTTTCTTCGATTACCTGAAAGTACGTTTCGGCTACGGTACTTCCGCCGGTTATCCGAATCCGTACCAGACCCGCAACATCTTGGGTGTGAACACCCGGGAATTCGTAACCGGTGGCGGTACGGTCCTGAACACCAACTCCGTGGACGACCTGTTCGGCAACCCGGCCCTCAAACCGGAGCTGCACAAGGAATTGGAATTCGGGCTTGAAGGCCGCTTCCTCAAGAACCGGATCGGTGTCGACCTCTCCCTGTACAACAAGAACTCTTCCGACCTGATCATCGACCTGCCGCTCGACCCCTCGACCGGCTACGGCCGCACGACCATCAACGCAGCTTCCATCACCAACCAGGGTATCGAGTTGGGCGTGGACATCACCCCGGTCCGCACCAAGGACCTCACGGTGACCGTGAACGGTAACTTCACCCGCAACGTCGGTACGGTGGACGAACTGGCGGACGGTATCGACCAGTTCCCGATCCTCCCGATCTTTACGACCCTCGGCAGCTATGCCGTTCCCGGCCAGCCCTACGGCGTCATCCAGGGCCAGCGGGTAGCCCGCCATGAGAACGGCGAGTTGCTCGTTTCCGGTGCAGGCACCTACATCCTCGATCCGGAAATCGCCATCCTCGGCGATCCGAACCCGGAATTCAACCTGAACGGCGGGCTTACCATCGGCTACAAGGGCATCACCTTGAACGCACTGCTGACTTACCAACAGGGTGGCACCATCTACGCCGTCACGCCCTCCACCCTGATGGGCCGCGGTATCCTGCAGGAAACCGATTTCGACCGTTTCGTACCGGTCATCGCACCGGGTGTGACCTCGGACGGTTCTCCGAACACCACCCAGATGACCTCCACCGACCACTACTGGGAAAACGGCGGGGTCTTCGTGGACGAGATGCGCGTGTATGACGGAACATTCGTCAAGTTGCGCGAAGTGTCGATCTCCTATACCTTCCCGAAGAGCTTGTTGGACAAGACGCCGTTCGGCTCCGCTATCCTGACCTTCTCCGGCCAGAACGTATGGTTCAACGCCCTGGGTTTCCCTCCGGGTGCCAACTTCGACCCGGAAGTCCTGAGTACCGGTGTCGGCAACGCCCGCGGCTTCGAGCTGATGAACGTACCGACCGGCAAGCAATGGGGGGGTAGCCTCCGCTTCACATTCTAATCTTACAAAACAAGAATTATCATGAAATATATCGTTAATCTATTCCTTGTTTTCGGGTTGGTCTTTGCGTCCGGTTGCAGCGTGCTGGAACTGGAGGACAAGCTGGACAACCCCAACTCGGTTACGCCGGAGAGCGCGGAACTCGACCTCGTGATGAACAATGCCGTCCTCGAGTTCGTGGAGTTCGCCCATGAGGCCAGTAACCAGACGATGCCCTACGTCCGTTTGGTCGCCATGACCGGTGGCGACCGCTACGATAACGCGGACGGCCCGGCCAGCTTCGACTTCATCTGGTCGAAGGCTTATTCCGAAATCCTGCCCGACATCAACCTGGTCATCCAGGTGGCCGACGAAGGCGGTTTCACCGTCCATTCCGGCGCGGCCCGCGTCATGAAGGCATACATCATGATGACCCTGGTCGACCTCTTTGGGGATGTGCCTTACTCCGAGGCGTTCCAAGGGGTGACCAACCCGTCGCCGAAAGCGGATTCCGGCGCCAGTGTCTATGATGCGGCCCTGGGACTCCTGGACGAGGCCCTGAACGGCCTGAAGGCGCCGGTCGGCACCATCGGCAACGACCTCTACTACGGCAGCAACGCCGGCAAGTGGATCAAGCTGGCGCACACCCTGAAGATGCGTTACTACCTCAACACCCGGCTGGTCAACGCCGGAACGGGTTCCAACGTGAAGGCCCTGATCGATGCCGGTGTCATCGAAGACAGCAGCGACGATTTCCAGTTCAAGTATGGCAACAACCGGGCAAACCCGGATTCCCGCCATCCTTATTACACCGACGGTTACGAGAACGGCGGTCCGGACTGGTACCTGTCCAACTACTACATGTGGTTGTTCTTCGGCGAGAAAAACACGGAAGACCCGCGCCTCCGTTACTACTTCTACCGCCAGGATTGCGACGAGACCGACGAGGACTTCTTTACCCTCGATTGCCAGGCGGTACCTTATCCGTTCCATTGGCCGGCGGGTTTCCCGTATTGCACGGCTTCCTCGTCCTTCGGCGATCCCAACGACAACTACGGTGGATATTGGGGCCGTGACCACGGCAACGACGACGGTATCCCGCCGGACGGGCTGAAGAAGACCGCGTGGGGGCTCTATCCTGCGGGCGGCAAGTTCGATGCGGACAATTGTTCGCAAGTATCCAACCTCGGTACGGATGGCGGTCGTGGCGCCGGTATCCAGCCGATCATGTTGGCATCCTATGTCCACTTCATGCGGGCGGAAGCTGCCATCACCATGAACACCGGGGAGGATGCCCGCCAGCAGCTGGAGCTCGGCGTCCGCAAATCCATCGAAAAGGTGATGGGCTTCAGCTCCGTCGCACCGGTGGATCCCGCGTATGCCCCGACCACCGACCAGGTGGAGGCTTACGTCGCGGAAGTACTGGGCCTGTATGATGCGGCCGCTTCCGACGACGACCGCATGCAGGTCATCATGAAGGAATATTTCCTTGCCCTGCAGGGCAACGGCCTGGAAGCCTACAACGGCTACCGCCGTACCTGCAAGCCGGCAGGCCTGCAGCCCGTCCGCGAACCGGATGCCGGTGCGTTCGCCCGTTCCTTCTGGTACCCGGCCAGCTATGTCAACCGGAACTCCAATGCGAATCAGAAACCCAACGTGACGGTTCCTGTTTTCTGGGATACGAATCCCGCAGGTTGCGTGAACTGATTTCTAACAGTTAAAAAAATCTGACATGAAAAAAATAAGTTTTTATTTCCTTGGGCTTTCGATGCTGGTGCTGGGTATTTCCGCCTGCGAGCAGGACAAGACGTTCACGGAGTTCAAGGACATGCAGTACGGTGCCATCCCCCGGTTGATCCAGGGTATCAACGGTACCTACGGCACGGCATTCAACTACAACAGCATTGACGATTCCTTCATCGAGTTCACGGTCGAATTCTATGATGAGAACCAAGGTCGGAACGTGGCCAGCTATGCCTGGTCGGTTTCCTATAACGGCGGTACGGCCGTCCAGCTCGCTTCGGTGGATGCCGGCGGTTTCGGCACCAGCCCGGACGGGCTTCCCTCGACTTCCTTCAAGTTCACCTTCGGGGAGGTGTTGAGCAAATTGGGGCTGACCATCGGCGATGTGGAAGGCGGTAAGAGTTTCGCTTTCCGCGCGACCCTGACCAAGACGGACGGTTCCGTTTTCACGGCGCAGAACACGGCTGCCAACCTGCAGGGTCAGCCGGCCTTCAAGGCCTTGTTCCAGATCAACGTCCCCATCATCTGTCCTTCCGAATTGGAGGGGACCTTCGAAGCGGAAACCGTCGGTTCCGGCCCCTGGGGTTGCACCAACACCTGGACGGGTACCGTCAAGTGGGTACAGGTGGAGCCGGGTGTATATGACATCATCTCCGTGGACGATGCCGGTGCCGACCAGTTCGATTTCTCCATGGGTGCCTACTGGGTATGTTACGGTACGGATGCCACCCTGCCGGGTGGGGACCTCCGCATCGTGGATGCCTGCAACTCGCTCTCCTACCGCGGTGCCAGCCGCTGGGGGGAATCCTATGAGTTCAACAACATCTCTGTCAACGGAGCTACCGCTACCTTCGACTGGGTGAACAGCTACGGGGAAGGCGGGGTGACCACCCTGACCCGCACGGATGGCAAGGATTGGCCGGACCTGAAGTTCTGACGGTTCCGCGACGATCTTTGCGAACGATACACTGCGAAAAAGCCGGTACTGGTTCCACCAGTACCGGTTTTTTCATGCCGGGCGGTGCCAGAAGTGGAATCATCGGAGGAGGTCCGGGAGCCGGAATCCATGGGCCTGTCGGTACGAGGGCCTGGTTTGTGTCCGTCGGAACCTGTTCATTCGGGGGCTTTGACCCAGGGGGCCACCCATTGTCGGCCGTCTGCGGACATGGCGAGCAACCAATAGGGACCGGCGGGTAGCCGGGACACGTCGACCGGAAAGGAATCGGCGTTGCCGCTGCCTTCGGAAACCGTACAGCCTTTGGCATCGAGCAGGAAATAGCGGCAGGGCAGGTGGAGCATCGACGCCGGCAGGGTGACCTGGAGGGTCTGGCGTGCCGGGTTGGGCTGGACCCGGCAGGCAGCGGACCGGGGCCGATCCGGCGGCCGGACGGCGGTTGCCAGGTCGACATCCTCATCCACCAGGATGGATCCGTTGGTGGTGCTGCCTTCGAGGACCAGCAGGCGTTGGTTGGCGGCGACCTCCGCGATGCGGTCCACATGGCCGGTCGGCCAGGTGATGCGGAGGGAATCCGCGGCGGGGAGATTGCCCAGGCCGAACAGGATGGTGTGGGAGTTTTGGCCGAGGAAGCCGGCGCCGCATTGGACGTAGTGCTGCTGGTAACCGGCGGCCGAGAATAGTTCGATCCGGGCACCGATGGCATCGCGGTTGCTCAGGACCCCCTGCAGGTCGATTTTCAGCCAGTGGAAAGGACTGCCGGTATTACGCCAGAGTTGGGATTTGAAAGGGGCGGTATTGACGACCATGATATCCGGGAAGCCGTCGTCGTTGAAATCACCGACGGCATTGTTGTAGGAAGTGACGGTGTCGCCCTGGAAACCGGCGGAGGGATGGGAGAACGTGCCGTCGCCTTCGTTTTCGAAAAAGGCGCTGGACGGCTGTTGTGTCCCGATCAGGGAACCGCTGACGTAGAGGTCCGCGTCGGCGTCATTGTCGGCATCCAGGAACTGGGCGCTCCAGCCGACCCCATAAAAGCCGACGCCGGATTGGTCGGCGACCTCCTCGAAAGTGGCCGTTCCGAGATCGGGGTCCCAGCCCAGGTTATGGAGGAGGGCGTTGCCGTTTTCGATATCGGTGACATAAATATCCAGCCATCCGTCGCGGTCGTAATCGCCGACGGTGACACTCATGCCATCCATGACCAGGTCGGCACCGGCCAGGTTGCCGACATCGGAAAAGGTACCGTCGCCATTGTTCCGGAGGAGGGTGTTGCCGGACAACTTGTCGCCGGCGGTGTACAAGTCCGGCCAGCGGTCGTTGTCAAAATCCAGGAAACCCGAGCACATGGGTATTTTACCGGGGTCGGCGGCACCGGCCAGGAGGGTGGTTTCGGTGAACGACCCGTCCGGGCTGCCTTGGAACAGGCGATGCTCGTTGGGTAGGCCGGTTTGGGCGAACTTCCGTTCGCCGTAATAGAGGTCGAGCCAGCCGTCGCGGTCATAATCTCCCCAACAGGCGCCGAAGGTCTGGAAGTTGGTGACCGGCAGGCCGGCGGCGAGGGTGACGTCGGCAAAGACCAGGCCGCCCAGGTTTCGGTACAAGCGGTTGCTTCCGTTATAGGTGGCGACGAAAAGGTCCTTGTCGCCGTCGTTGTCGTAATCGACCCAAAGGATTTGTTTGGCCTCCTGGATATGGGGTACGAAAGGGAGCATCTTCTGGAAGCCGGTTCCGGTATTCCGATAGAACCGGAGCGTTTCGCCCGGTCCGGTGGCCAGGGTGATATCATCTAGGCCGTCGCCGTTGAAATCGCAGAAACTGACACCGCCCCCGGAAACCCCCAGGTAATAATGGTCGATGCCGGAAGACGGCGCGACGTCGAAAAAATAAGATTGGGCAGGCAGGCTCAGCGCAATGGCGACGAAAGCCGTCAGGAGGAGTGCATGTTTCATTTCAATCCTGTTGAAAAGCGATGGCCGGCATTCCTGCCGACGCCTTTCCGCGGGGAAGGCCGCCGGCGCTCAGGCAGGGGAGGCGCCGGAAACGCTCCGTTCCACATAGGCCCGGAAATTGTCCAGGATGGCCTGCCAGCCGGCTTGTTGCAAGTCGACCGGGTTTACATGTTCCGGTTCGAAAGACTCGGATATCCGCGTACCCAGGTCGGCCGGTTCGAAGGAAACGGTGACGGTCCTGCCGTCCTCCAGGGTGAATGCCAGGAGTTGTCCGGGAACGACCTTGCCATACACGCCACAGAATTCAAAGGACGCGGATCCGTCCTTTGCGGCCATGGTGTAGGAAAAGCGACCGCCGGTTCGGAGGTCGTTTGTGGCGGCGGGACAGTGCCAGTCGGCGCTTGCAAAATTCCAATGTAGGATGTGCGACGGCAAGGTCCAATAGGACCAGGCATTTGCCGCCGGAACGGGGACCAAGGTGGAAACGGTAACGAGGGCCATGCGGAAGATGTTGAAAATAGGGGCGGCCACAGCGGGTCACCTACAAATAAGGCGAATGAAAGGATACATATCGGTGTAAAAGTATGAAATTTACCTGTGACAGGCTGCCAGGATACCGCCGGCCGTGCGGCCGGTTCGCTGCGCACCCTGTCGGTCATCCAAAACCATGCTTTGTCCATGAAAGCCATCATACCGGTCGCCGGAGCAGGGGCGCAACTAAGGCCGCTGACCTATACGCAACCCAAGTCCCTGATTCCGGTTGCGGGGAAGCCGATCATTTCCTTTCTGGTCGACACCTTGCGGGAGTTGGGGGCGACGGAATTCATTTTTGTCATCGGTTACCTGGGCGAGAAGATCCGGGATTACATCGTGGCGCAGTATCCGGATTTGCGGGTGACGTTCGTCGTGCAGGAGGAGCGTTTGGGAACAGGGCATGCCATCTGGTGTGCGCGGGAGCATCTCCGGGGCGGGGGGGACCTGTTCATTTATTTCGGCGATACGATTGTGGAGATGGACTTCGGCCGGATGGTCGATTGTCCGCATGCCTGTTTTGCCGTCAAGAAGGTGTCGGATCCCCGTGGGTTCGGGATCGTGGAATACGACCAGGCGCACCGGGTGGTGCGGGTGGTGGAAAAGCCCAGGATTCCGATGTCGAACATGGCCATGGTGGGCTTTTACAAGATCCGGGAGGTGGACCGGTTGCTGGCCGCACTTTCGGCGAACATCGCCGAGGGCGTTCGGTCGGAGGGGCAGTATTCGTTGACGGACGGGCTGATGCGGCTGATTCGGGAGGGGATGGAATTTAGGACCTTCGAGGTATCCAACTGGTACGATTGCGGTAAGAAAGACCAGTTGCTGCAGACGAACGCCCTGTTATTGGACAAGGAGGGATACGCTTCCGACCATTTGCCGGAATACGACAATTCCATCATCATCCATCCGGTGAGCATCGGGGTCCACTGCCGGATCAGCAACGCCATCATCGGGCCGCACGTCACCATCGGTCAGCATGTGACGGTAGAGTCCTGTATCGTCCGTAATTCCATCATCGGGCATTATGCGGCCTTACAGGAAGTGGTACTGATGGACTCGGTAATCGGGAACGACACCAGCATCAAGGGATTCCGGCAGAGCCTGAACATCGGGGACAACGCGGAAATAGACCTGAGCTGACGGAGCGGGAGGGTATGCCGGGGGCGTAAACGAGAAAGGGGAGCACAGCCGTCGAATACCGGTGTGCGCCCCTTCCTTGTACCTGATACCGGCGGTGTTACCGGCGGAGACGGCGGATTATTTTTTCCGGGAGGTCTTGAGGGACCATTCCTGGATGGATGCGGTGTTCATGCGTTCGTAATCCTTGTTGCCCGCCTTGATGGCGAGGGCCTTGGATTGTTCCGCCACGGCGATGGCGTCGGCAAAGCGTTGCAGGGCGGCGAGGGCGAGGGCTTCCTGGCGCAGTTTCCAGAATTTGTCCGGGTCCAGCTCGTTGGAGCGATGGATCCAATCGTAGGCCTTTTGGAAATCCTGACCGCTTTCGAGGTAGTAGCGGCCGGCGGCATAGTAGTCGTTGGCATCCGGTCCGGCCATGGTCTTGGCGATGGATTTGGAGACCACCTCATGGGTATTGAGGGACACCTCGAAGGAGACGCTGGTCTTTTCCCAGCTGATGAAAACGGCGCATTTGTCATTGGTGATGCCGTCGATACCGATGGTAAAGGTTTCCACGGGATGGTTCAGCGATTGGACGGGGGCGGTGATACGGGCGGCCACTTTGGCGTCGTCGAAGTTTTCCGGGTTGCCCCAGTTTTCGGTGTCGGTATAGAGCAGGATTTCCCAGGAGGACTGGCCGGGGGTGGTGAAGATGGCGTAGCTGCCGGCGGGGATTTCCTTGCCGCCGATGGTGACCTTGTCGCTGAAGGTGATCATGGAGTTCTTATTGGCACCGGTCCGCCACATTTCACCGAAAGGAACCAGGTCGCCGAAGATGACGCGGCCTTTGGCACTGGGGCGGCTGTACTCGATGGTGATGTCGGTGAGGCCGGCCTTCTGGGTGATTTTGGCGGACGGGCTGGCGGCGGGCGTCACGATCTGGGCGCCGGCGGTATGGAAGCAAACCGCCAACAGCAGGGATGAAAGCGTCAGTACTACTTTTCTCATGGATTTTGATTTGATGAAGATGAGTGATTGGATGGGTATTCGGCAGGGCCGGTTGCACGGGTCCGAAGAACCGGCATCCGATGGGGCCGAGGCTACCCGGATTTGTTTGCGGGGCAAAATTACTGGCTTGGGCTGATAGTATCGTCATTTTTTCCGGGGCAGTCGCAAAATGGGGCGGCAGGAGTCGGTGGGGTCAGAACCGGACGCCCATCTCCTCGAGTTGGGCGGCGGCATGAAGGAAATGGGCCGTGATCCAGAAGACGGTCCATTGTTCGGCGTATCCGCCGCGTAGGCGGTCGACGTCCGACATGTCTCCATGTTGGGCGAAGTTGGTATGTTGCAATTGTTCCCCATGGGCACCGGAGGGGGCGGTCATTTGTCCGCAGCTGCGGTACATGACGGCGGCGAGGCGGAGCAATTGGTCATCCTGGGTCAGGAGCCCCAACCGATAGATGGCGGGCACCATGATGACACCATAGACGTCGAGGTGTTGGTTTTGGGCGGAGACGACCGTCCACCCGCGGGATTTGAAGGCATGGTCGGCCATTCGGCCGGGCGGCAGGGGGATATCCCAGACCACGAGGTAGCTCAGCACGACATCGGCGGCATGCCGGGCGGCGGTCAGGTATCGGTCTTCACGCGTATGTTCGTAAGCGGCGAGGAAGCCCTGGAAGGCACCCCAGGCACCTTCCTTATCCTCGCAAGTGGCATCGAGGGTGCCGCCCCAATAAGGTTCCTGCATGGAGCGGTGGCGGAGGAGGTAATGGTCCGTCGCTTTGAGGGCGGCGGCGGAAAAGGAGGAATCCCGGAAGAGGTCGGCGGCGAGGAGGAGCGGTGCGATGTAGAAAGCTTCGGCCGTATTGACCGGCCGCCAATCGGGGGAGAGGATACGGTCGGCGTGCAGCCGGCAGGCATTCTCCAGGAACAGTTCCCACCGTCCGGTTCTTACCTTGCCGTTGGACCGTCCGGTCCTGACGGCGAGGGCCAGGCTGTGCATGGCCTGGCCTTCCGAGACCGGGTCGGGGTCTTTCCAGGTTTTTTCGCCGAGGTCATAGACGACGGGAAATCCATCGGGGCCCAGTGGGGAGGAGCATATATGATCCAGGGACCTTTGGACCATTCCCCAGACGGCGGTGTCGCCGAGCCGGTCGGCGAGGGCCTGGAGGGCGTAGCCGGGCGCCTCGCATTGGCCGGCCCAACCGAGGACGATCCGAGGGCGGACATGGGGAGGATACATGTTGAACCCGGCATAATCCTCACCTTCCACCCACCGGTTTCGGGCGAAGCGGTATTTCGCCGCCAGGATATCCGCCATCGTCGGCAGGTCGTCGGTGTGGAACGGCCGGAACAGGTCGATGGCGGTATGGACCGGCCGCTGGAAGGCGGTGCCGGGGGCGGGAGCCTGGAAGGCTTCCAGCCAATACGTTTTTTCAATGACGGTTCCGGGGCTTACTTTCATCCAGGTATCCCCGTATCCGTGGAAGCCCTGCTGCAGGGCCTTGACGACATTCCGGCGGCCGTTGTAGGTGACGGGACCGGAGTACAGGGACCATTCCGTATGGTCCGATGCGGCGGATAGCCCCAGGGACCACCATTGGTCGGGGCGATGACCGCCGGGGACGGGGGAAGGCAAGGAATGGAGGGCTGCGCCGAACGTCTTGTCCCCCTCCTGCCACTCCCCGCAGGCAAAGGGCATCGGGAAGCGGTGTTCCTCCATGCGGACGGATTCGCCGGCCAGTCCGTGGAAGGTGGCCACCTTGTCTTGTCCGTTTCGTTCTCCGGACGGATTGCCGTAGTAGAGGATGCCGGGCAGGAAGGCCATGACCCCGGTCGTCGGCACTTGCCAGCGGACGGAGAGGGTGATATGGTCCAGCACTTCCCGGCCGGTCCAATGGAACCGTCGGATGCAACGGATGCGCCCCCCTTCGCGCCGATAGGCATCCTGTAGGATCCAGTCCCCTTCCGGAAGGCGGATACGGCCTGAGAAGCATTGCCATTCGTCCATGGTCCAGGTGCTGTCGGGTCGGGCATGCCGCCAGTCAACCGGCCAATCCGACCAATCCACAGCAATGCTCCAAAGCCCTTCCGGTGGTGTGGAGAAGATCGGCCGGCCGTCCGCGACGACCTGGAGCGTACCAGCCGGGCCGGTATGCAGCGGCTGGCTTCGGAGTATTGGGCTCCACCATAGCAGGAGGAGCGGGAGGAAACGGGACATCGGCGGAGTGGTCGGTGGTGCGGCTTCCTCCTTTCCGGTCGGGAAAGGACCGGATGCGGCGGAACAAGCCATGGAATCGACATGCAAAATAATAAAATGCCGTCAACCGGAGGCATCCCGGTATCCGGGAAACGGGTTGTAGGCATGCCGATACCAAATTCTCCCATCGGAAGCGGCCATCCGGCTGCGATTTCCCGGGTAAAGCGTAAGTTTGGAAAGCTCCTGCCACCCCTCCTTTCCCGGGAGGCATAAGCCTGTGGAAAAATAGGGTCCGGGCAGGCATCCCGGAAAGGGAAGCTTCGTAAGAATATTTTCGCTTGCGTGCAGGGTAATTTGGGCGACAGGATACGGCATTCATAAAAATCCCGTAATATTATTTCCTGAAAAGGGGTAAGGGGTGCCTCCGGGCGGGTATCCTTTGTCCATGGCCAGGGAAATCCACACAAAGACCATGGGAGAGCAAAAAGTAGCGTTGGCGCAAGGGCAGGAAGCCCTTCAGCAATTTGTCAGGAGCTTGCTGGACGACATGCAGGCCTTGGAGTACATGTTGGTGCACGATTGGTTCGAGCGGGACGTGGTCCGGATCGGGGCGGAACAAGAGATGTGCCTGGTGGACACGCGGACCTACAAGCCGGCGCGCATCAACATGGACATCCTGCAGGAGATGGGGCCGCAGCCCTGGTTGGATACGGAGTTGGCCCAGTTCAACCTGGAGACGAACCTGACGCCCCGGCTGTTTACCGGAGATTGTTTCCGGGCGATGGAAGCGGAGAACAAGGAATACCTCGAGCGCATCCGGGAAGTGGCCCGTCGGAAGGGGGCGGGCATCGCTTTGACGGGAATCCTGACCACCTTGCGCAAATCCGACCTGGACCTGGAGAACCTTACACCGAAGCCCCGGTACCTGGCCCTGATGAAAGCGTTGGCCAGCCAGCTGATCGGGGAAACCTTCGAGCTCAACCTGAACGGCATCGACGAATTGCACCTCAAGCACGACTCCCCCTTGCTGGAGGCGTGCAATACCAGTTTCCAGGTGCATTTGCAGGTGGCGCCCGCCGATTTCGTCCGCTTGTACAACATCGCCCAGACGTTGACGGCGCCGGTGATCGCCATTGCGGCCAACTCGCCGATTGTCTTTGGGAAACGGTTGTGGCACGAAAGCCGGATCGCCCTTTTTCAGCAGGCACTGGATACGCGGACTTCCCAGGACCATCTTCGGGAGCGCAGCCCACGGGTGAACTTCGGAACCGGTTGGCTGCAAAATTCCATTCTGGAAATCTATCGGGAGGACATTGCCCGCTTCCGTGTCCTGATGACTTCCGAAACATCGGAGGAATCGCTGCAGCAGTTGCGGGAAGGCAAGACACCGAAGCTCCGCGCGCTGCAAGTACACAATTCCACGGTATACCGTTGGAACCGCCCTTGTTACGGGATCAGCGAAAACGGGAAGCCCCATCTCCGGATAGAGAACCGGGTATTGCCGGCGGGTCCGACGGTGGTGGATGAAATCGCGAATGCCGCATTTTGGCTGGGATCCGTCGTCGGCTTGGGCAACCAATGCGAGGACGTATGCCGGCATCTGTCCTGGGAAGATGTCCGGGACAATTTCCTCAAGGCATCCCGGTACGGGATCGATTCCAAATTCACCTGGTTCGGGGACAAGAAATATTCGGCCAACGACCTGATTTTGGAGGAGTTGATACCCATTGCGCGGGAGGGGCTCGCTTCGCGGGGGGTGGATGGCAGCGACATCGACCATTACATGGGGATC
This sequence comes from uncultured Saprospiraceae bacterium, assembly GCA_964573725.1. GTDB lineage: Bacteria > Bacteroidota > Bacteroidia > Chitinophagales > Saprospiraceae > UBA6168. The sequence continues at coordinate 4,427 of CAZNLJ010000040.1, read as the reverse complement.
ATCGAGGCGCGGACAAAGGCCCACATGACCGGAGCCCGCTGGCAGCTGCGGGCTTATACACAGTTGAAGCAATCCATCACGACGGACGAGGCGACGGCGGTGCTGACCGCCTGTATCGTCAAGAACCAGGAAAAAGAAAAGCCCGTGCACGAATGGAACCTGCCGGACCCCGGCGAACTGGAGGAATACGTACCGACCCGGTTACGGGTGGAGGAATTCATGGCGACGGACCTGATTACCGCCCAAAAGGACGACATCGTCGACCTGTTGTCCGAGATCATGTCCTGGCGGCGGGTGCGGTACGTCCCGGTGGAGGATGCCAAAGGTCGGTTGGTGGGCTTGGTCACCGCGCGTTTGCTGTTGCGGCACTATGCGCGTCAAAACCGGTTAGGGGACCGGGAAAGCATGATTACAGTCAAGGACATCATGATTCCGGAGCCGTTCACGGTGACTCCCAAGATGCCGATCATGGAAGCGATGCGGATCATGCAGACGAACCAAATCGGTTGCCTGCCGGTTGTGCAGGGTAAGGATCGGGAGCTGGTGGGCGTCATTACGGAGATGGATTTCCTTCGGGTTTCCGCCCGGCTGATGGAGCGGTTGGAGGCGGGCAAATGACCGGTCGAACCATTGCCGGCCCGGCGCGTTCTTGTAAGGGTGCCTTTTCCGGTTGTGCATGGGGGCTTGTCTCCGATGTGCTCCCGCCGGGATTCCCTTCGGCCGGGACAGTCGGTTCGGGTCGATCGGTCGGCCGCCATGACCTGGCAGTATGAAAAAATTGAATTTCATCCATTTCCTGATCGGGATGGTCATCGTTTCCGGTACCATTTCGGTCGGCCGGCATTTTTACATGAAACCGGATGTGGGGGAATCGGACAAGGCGCCGGATTTTCTGGGGATACTCCCATCGGGGCAATCCCTTCGTTTGTCCGATTTACGCGGGCAATATGTGCTGATTGATTTCTGGGGGAGTTGGTGCGGGCCTTGTCTGCGGCAGATCCCGAACCTGAAAGCCCTGGCGGCCCGGTACGGGGGGCGTACTTTCACGGATGCCGAGGGGTTCCGGATCATCGCCATCGGGGTGGAGGCGGATGCCGCCAATTGGTCCGCTGCCATCGCACGGCATCAAATGGACTGGGCCTTCCACCTGTTCGATCCTTCCAGCAGCCTCCGTTTTTTTGATTCCCCCATCGCCCATCAATATGGCGTCCGTCAATTACCTTCCACTTTCCTGATCGGGCCCGACGGTCGTATCCTGGCGGTCAATCCGGAACCGGATTGGGTGGATGCCTATTTGGGGCCAAGACTCCGCTCCTGACGAAAGGCCGGCCGGCATCCGGGGAGGGGTACACCGGGTTCGGGCAGCAAGCCGCGAACCCACAGCGGCAAATCATTTTCCGACAAATGAATCATCAATGGACAGAAACGGAAGTGGCGGACCCGATACAGGTACACCACCACACCTTGCGCAACGGCATGCAGGTATTCCTGAGCGTGAACGATGCGGCACCGCGGGTATACACCCAAATCGCCGTCCGGGCGGGTTCCAAGCACGACCCGCCCGAAACGACGGGATTGGCGCACTACCTGGAGCACATGATGTTCAAGGGAACCCGCCGGATCGGAAGCCTGGACTGGGCGGCGGAGGCGCCGCTCCTGGAACAGATCGCCGACCTTTACGAGCAGCATCGCCGGGAGAAGGATCCCGCCCGGCGGCAAGCCATTTACCGGGAAATCGACACCGTATCGGGTGCGGCGGCGAAACTGGTCGCCGCGAACGAGTACGACAAGCTCATCAGTGTATTGGGGGCCACGCATACGAACGCCTACACCTGGGTGGAACAGACGGTGTATATCAACGACATACCATCCAACGAAATCGAGCGCTGGATGGAATTGGAGCAGGAGCGGTTCCGGGAAGTGACGCTCCGCCTGTTCCATACCGAGCTGGAGACGGTGTACGAGGAGTTCAACATCAGCCAGGACCGGGATTTCCGCAAAGTCGGTAAAATCATGAACCGGCTGCTTTTCCCGGACCATCCCTACGGTACGCAGACCACCATGGGGGAAGGGGAGCACCTCAAGAATCCGTCCCATCGCCTTATCAAGTCCTATTTCGAGCGATATTACCGGCCGAACAACATGGCGCTGGTCATGTCCGGTGATTTCGACCCCGACCGGGTACTGGCCTGGGCGGAACAATACTTCGGGGAATGGGAGCCGGCGCCCGTTCCGCCGTTCCGGTTCACGGAGCAAGCACCGGCCCGGGCGGAAATCCGGCGGGCGGACGTGTACGGCCAGGAGGCACCGTATGTGCAGATGGGATGGCGCTTCCCGGGGGCGGGAACCTATGCGGCGGATATGATTACCCTGATCGGGCGGGTCTTGTCCAACGGCCGTGCGGGGTTGATCGACCTGGGTCTCCTGCAGCGACAACAGTTGCTGGATGCCCGGGCCGGTGCGACCGTGATGGCGGATCTTTCGGCCTTCCAGTTGTACGGTCGGCCGCGGGAAGGACAGACCCTGGCCGAAGTGGAGGACCTGTTGCGGGGGGCGATGGACCGCTTGATGGCGGGCGATTTTCCGGACTGGATGCCGGAGGCGGTCGTCCGGGACCTCAGGCTGGCATCCATCAAGGCCGATGAGACCAATGCGGGCCGGGTTGCCCAGATGACGGATGCCTTCATCCTGGGGATTCCCTGGGCGCAGCACGTATCCCGTTTCGAGCGGTGGAGCCGCTACGGTGCGGAGGAGATGGCGGCCTTTGCCCGGGCGCACTTCGGTACGGGATATGCCGTGGTCCACAAGCACCAAGGGGAGGATCCCGGTGTATTGAAGGTGGACAAACCGCCGATTACCCCGGTGGTGGTGAATCGGGAGGCCGCATCCGGGTATGCGGAGGCTTTCCTGTCGAAACAATCGCCTCCCCTGGCCCCGGTTTTTGTCGACTACGGCCAGGAAATACAATCCGTACCAACCGGGCAGGGGTACACCCTGGATGTGGTCCGGAACCGGGGGAACGGTACTTTTTCGTTGCATTACATCCTGGAGATGGGTCGGAACAGCCACCCCCTGCTGGCCCTGGCCGTTGCTTACCTGCCCTACCTCGGTACCCGGCGGTATACGGCGGAGCAGCTGCAGGAAGCCTTTTTCCGATTGGGGCTGCAGTTCGGTGTAACGGTGGGGAACGAACGCCTGTACGTCACGCTGAGCGGATTGGAGGCCTCGGTAGCGGAAGGGATCCAGCTGTTCGAGCATGTCCTGGCGGAAGCGGAAGGGAACGGGGCGGTATGGGACAAGTTGGTGGCGGATATCCTCCGGGCGCGGGAGAACGACCGCGGCAACAAGTCGGCGATATTACAGGATGCCTTGTTTCATTATGCCAAATACGGATCGGACTCCCCCTACACCAACCGATTGTCGGCCGAAGCCCTGCATGATGTCCGGCCGGAGGAGCTGTTGGCGGAAATCCACCGGCTGACCAGTTACGCGCACCGGGTCTACTATTACGGGTCCCTGGATGCCGGCGTGGTGGTGGGCTTGCTCGAGCGGTATCACCGGGTTCCCGCCCGATACCTGCCCTTGCTGGCACCCCGTCCGTTCCCCGAGTTGCCGACGGTGGAAGACCAGGTCATATTCCTGGATTTTCCCATGGTGCAAGCGGAAGTCATGATGTTGTCAAAAGGGTCGGCATCCTTCCAATTGCCGGAATACCTGATGTCGGAATGGTACAACGACTATTTCGGAAGGGGGCTTTCGTCCATCGTCTTCCAGGAAATCAGGGAATCCCGTGCATTGGCATATGCCGCATATGCGAGCTACACATCCCCGGAAAAAGCGCAGGCGGGCCACTACCTTCGAACGTATGTCGGCACCCAACCGGACAAGTTGCGGGAGGCGCTCCATGCCATGCGGTCCTTGCTGGATGAGATGCCGGTGTCCCTGCCGCAGCTGCGGCAATCGGTCCAATCCGTGAAAAAGAAAATCGAAACCGGCCGGGTGCAAAGGGAGCAGTTGTATTGGAATTGGCGGCAGACCCAGCTTCGCGGGTACGCGCACGACCTTCGAAAGGATTTGTACGAGGCGGTGGGTCATGCAAGTCCGACCGACCTGGTGGCTTTCCAGGAGCGGTTCGTCCGGGGCAGGAACTACACTTATGTCGTCATGGGGAGCAAGGAGCGGATAGACCGGAGCTTACTGGAAAGTATCGGTCCGGTTCGGGAAGTGGATATCCGCACCGTCATGCCCTGAGCAGGGTCGGGCCGTCGCGCCTCCCGTTGACCTCATCTTTCGCACCTCAAGAACCAAATCGAATATTTTGATTGCAAGGTTGCAAGATTGTATAAAAACATAAGCTACGCACAACCAAAGGGTTTTTTATTGCGCTTCTCGCCTTTTGGACAGGACGGCCGGCGGCGCGCCGAAGC
>CAZNLJ010000039.1:27523-44020 GCA_964573725.1 uncultured Saprospiraceae bacterium | reverse complement strand
TGAAAACGTAACCTGCCCATGTCCAAAGGGGATTTACCTGCGCTTCCCACGTTCCTGAAAAAAATTATGGGCGCGGGGCTGCGCCCCGCTCCCTTTCCAATGCGGCCCAAGGCACATCAGCAAGTTGAAGCACCAAGCCAACGGTTGCTCGCTTCTTCCCCACCCCAAGAACCAAATCGACCGGTTTGATTGCAAGGTTGCGCCATGGAATGAAAACGTAACCTGCCCATGTCCAAAGGGGATTTACCTGTGCTTCCCACGTTCCGGACAGGACGGTCGGCCCGACCGTCCTGAAAAAATTATGGGCGCGGGGCTGCGCCCCGCGCCCTTTTTAATTCGGGGCGTAGCACATCAGCGGGATTGTTGACTAAAAACACCGGAAAATCAATGTATTGAAATTAATCATCTTGTAAGGTTGAGGTTATAAATGAGTTGGATATCAAACGTTTACAATTACTTGCTTCGCAGGATTGAGGTGCGGGAGATGAGCGGACAGGAAGTTGGACAGGCATTGCGGGCGCAGCACCGGTAACATGCGGGAGAATCAAAAAAAAAGCCCCCCTCCGCGAAAAGCGGAGAGAGGCTATCCCAAAAACCGATTTAAATCAAAAGAGAACTTAAAAGGGTTTTCGGTGACTTATGGTCGGACCTTGTCGGATCCTGCCGGAGATCCGGCCCCGGTCGGGGCATCGGAGGCAGTGCCCGGAGGGCGACTGGCATCCGATACCCGACCGGGAGGCCGGAAGGCGGCATTAGTCGACGAGGATCATCTTCCGGGTAGCAGCATCCGTAGCCGTCTTGAGGCTATAGTAGAGTACGCCGGTGGCGCCGAGTTCGCTACGCTTCAGGTTGACCTGGTTGTAGCCTTTCACACCATCGATTTGCATGACACTCACTACTTTACCTTGGACGTCGCTGATGGTCAGCGTGGCAGAAGTTGCTTCGGGCAGATAGAATCCGATATTCGTCACATTGGCGAACGGGTTCGGCGTGTTCTGATAGAGTTCGAACCCACCGGCCACCGTCTGGTGATCGAATGTCAGGGCTACATTGAGCAGCTCGCCGTTTGCACGGTAAGCTTCGGCAGCCGTGTACTGGCTGTTGACACGGACCATATTGCTGAGGCGTCCGCTGCGCGTAGCTTTGAACGTCAGGCTGAATACGGTTTCGTCGGTATCCAGTTCCTTCACGGCATCGCTGTTCCAGCTGGTCGTCACCACACCTTCATTCAGCAGGGACAGACCGAAGTTGGAAGCATCCGCCATACCGGCGCCGACTTCCACGAATTCGAGGCTTTCCCGATCGAAAGCGAGGGTGAACTGATAGCCGCTGACGGCGAATTCCGTAGCCTTGAAGGACACGGTGTAAACCTGACCGGCTTCCATCAACATGTCTTCCGTGTTGAGGACGAGGTCACCCGTCATGGTACGCTCATCGCTGCTTCCGGTGAAGCTGACAGCGGCGCTGCCGTTCACATCACCCACCTTGATGGCGACGAAGTCGTTTGCCAGGGATTCAACCGTCAGGTCGTTGAGGTTGATGACCTCGGGGAACTGCGCGGAGAACGGATTGGCATTCGAAGCGAAGTTGAAGGACTTCGGTACAAAGCGCCAGGAGGTGTTGTTCGGGAAATCGCTGTTGATGAAGAGGATCAGCTTACGGATTTCGACGAGGTCGAAAGTCGTGACGCTGTTCGACTTGTTGGCATCGGCGGCGATGATCTTGTACGGGGAATCCAGTGCCTGGACACCCAGGATGTGCTTGCTGATCAACACCAGGTCGAACGTGGACACGCCGTTGAGCGGGTTCAGGTCGAGGACCGGGGTGATGGTGTAGTCACCTGCGCTCGGGACAGCCACGTTGAAGCTACCGGCGGCATCCGTCGTGGTGTTGGCGAAGAAGCCGCTCGGGCTGTTGATGTTGATGGCGACACCCTGGACGCCGGTACCGTTTTCGGTAGCGGTCGTACCGGCTACGAGCGGATCGTCGTTGCAGGCACCCATGTTATCCTGTACTTCGATGAAGGTCTCGCAGTAGTCCTGGTTGCCGGCGGCATCCGTGACCCACAGCTGGATGACATTCTGACCGAGCTGGTCGCAATCGAAAGTAGCGGAGGTGTTGCTGGTGTTGGCGGAGAGAGACAGCTGGAGCTGGCCCTGAGCCGTACAGTTGTCGTAGCTACCGGCGTTGAAGTCGGCGGCATTGACCGTGATCGTACCCGACTGCATGATTTCGATCACGAGACCGTTCTTGCAGTAAGGCGTCGGCTTCTTGCAGTCCTTCACCGTGACGGTGGAGCTGCAATCCGTCTGGTTGTTGCAGTTGTCCTTGGCGTTGTACAGTACTTCGTACGTGCCCGGGGCGACGTTCAGGTAAGGACCGAAGCCGTTGAGCCATACACCGCCTACCTTGATGCGGGCGGTCAGGGTAACGTTCGGGCTGCACTCCGTGATGTCGGGCTGGGGCAACAGGACGGTACCACCGCAGCTGTTGTCTTCGATGCAGACATCCGGGATGGAGCAACCGGCCGTGAAGATCGGATCCACCGTATCGTTGACCTTGATCACCTGCTTGTAGGTGATGTAACCATCCCACGGGTCGCTGTCGCTGTCCGTATCCGGGTTGGTGCTCTGCGTAGCCTGGGCGGCACCCGGCTTGGCGGTCGTCGTCCAGCTGTCGCGGAACGTACGGGTATCCTTGTCACCGTCGCCGTCGAGGTCGAGGTTCATGGCGCTTTCCGTGGATTCCACCACTTCCTGGTCGATCTCGTTACCGACGACACACCAGTTGATGAGCGTCCAGGTCCGTTCGATCTTGTAGCAAGCGTCCGGAACGACGGTGTAGACGACATCGTTGTAGGAGACACCTACCAGTTCGCAGGTTTCGCCGAAGATTTCGGGTTCGCCGAAATCAGGCACCGTGGAACCGCAGTTGACCGTCAGGTCGGCCGGGAATTCAACCACCCAGTCGGAAACATGGTCGACGAAGATCGTCTGGTTGCAAGAGCTGGTGGCGTTGTTGCCGGAACCGTCCTGAGCCGTCCAGGTACGCGTGATCGTACCTTCGAGGCACTGGTCGATGTTGATGTTGGCGTTCGTGGAGACGTTCGCCTGGCAGTTGTCGTAGAAGGAAGCGGAACCGTAACCGGCGGCCGTGAGGGCAGCGGAGATTTCGGCACCGGACAGACCCTGGAGGGCCGTTTCGAAGTTATCGGCGTAGAAATCGCAGGTGATGCGCTGGTTCGGCGGGCAGCTGGTCAGGACCGGCGGCAGTTTGTCAACCACGTTCACTTCCACCATGCAGGTGTTGTAGTTGAACGGATAGTTGGCAGTGGCGCTCAGGAGCAGACCCGGCGTGCCGTCGCAACCGAGGGCAGGCTGGTTGATGGAAGTGAAGAACGGAGACGGGTCGCCGTCCAACACCAGCAGGATGACATTCTGCGTACCGATGTCTTCGCAGCAGAAATCGCGGGAAGGATAGTAGCAGCGGTTGAAGATCGTCGGGGAGAAGGAATCGTCCATCTTCGCGATCAGGTAGTAAACCGGAGCACAGTTGTCGTAGCTGCCGTCGTCCAGGCTTTCGGCGTGGAGGGCGGAGCAGCCGCCACCGGTGCTGACGCTGTTGTTGGTGATGGCCACCTCCGTGATTTCGTCACAGATGGCGACGGGCGGCACCTTGTCGCGCAGGGTGTAGACGGCATCGTCGAAGCTCTGGTTGCCACAGCCGTCGACAGCGTAGTAGCGGACGACGTACTTGGCGGGCAGGCCGTTGACATACAGCGGGATGTTGGTGAACACACCACCGTTGCCGTTGATGGTACCGAGCTGGGTGACCGGCTGGTTGGAGCTGTTGGCCGTCCAGATCTCGGTCGTCGTGCCCGTTACACCGGAGCAATTGTCGGAAACACCGGTTGCCGGCGGAACAGCGATCGTGCCTTCGCAGACAGCGTGCGGGTTACCGGACTGTGCGCTGGCATCGTATACGTTGATGGTCTGGTCGGCCGGAGCGGTGATGCTCGGGGCGGCGTCGTCGACCACTTTCACGACCTGGTTGATTTCACGGACATCCACCGGCGTGGCGCACCAGTCGATCAGCGTCCACTGGCGGATGATCTTGAAGCTGCCCGGGCAAACCGGAACCACTACATCTTCGTATTCCACTCCGATGTCACAGATGTCCTCGAGCGGACGACCGGATACGGTCGGAACGCCGGAGGCCGTGTGGGAAGCGGCCGTTACGCCGTTGTTGGCGTTGTACTGGTCGCAAGTCCAGACCACATCGGCCGGAACTTCCACATCGTCCAGGGTCGGACGGGCGAAGGTGATCGTCTGCACGCAGGGATCGGATACGTTACCGGAGGCATCTTCTGCCACCCAGGTACGGATGATGGTGCGGGAAGGACCGCCGCAACCGTCTTCGAAAGTTGCGTCGACGCTGCTGACGGAGACCGGACCGCAGTTGTCGGTGACCGTCGGCTGGTATACCGCCGTAGCGGAGAAGTAGGTGATGGCGAGGGTGACGTTGTTGATCGTACCCTGGTCGCCGGCGAAGAAGTCCTGAACGCGGACCGTCCAGTTACCGTTGGCGGTTTCCCCGTCGAACACGTTGAGGAAATCCACATCGGAGAAACCGGGGAACTGGGCCAGGAGACAAGCGATCGGGCTTACCGTGTCGCCGATGACATAAGCGGCACAGGCGTTGAAGCAGTCCGGATCTTCGTCGTCCAAGGTCACCTTGATGTTGGCGGTGTTGGCGCAATCCTGGTTCCAGGCGCGGAAGCGGGTTCCTGCCGGGCTGAGGATGTCGACGTCGAGGTCGCCGATCCAGGTGTGGGAGATGTCGATGGTGACATTCACGTCCAGGACGCGGGCGTCAGCCGGCAGACCGGCGACGGGGATGTCGGCGGTGACCGTCTGGTTGTCGAAAATGGAGACCGGGGTATTGGACGTGGAGAACAGCGCCGTGGCACCGACTGCCGTGGAAGGCGCGGTACAGGGCAAGGTCAGGTCTTCACAGCTGACCACCGGCTTGATCTTGTCTTCCACCGTGATATGGCCCCAGCAGGACTGGCCCGTCTGGTTGTCGACCACCTTGACCGTCCATTCCTGGCCGATGAAGTTGGCGTTGACCACGTTGCCCAGGTTGGCACCCAGCGGGGACAGAACCATGACCGTGTAGCGGGTTTCGTAACAGCCGTAAGGACCGCCCTCGAGGATGTCATCGGCACCGATGACAGCGGAGCAGGACTCATCCAGGGAAACCTGTACGAGGTCGTTGCAAGCCAGGGTGTTGGTCGCGTTGGCGAATTCTACCACGGTGACGTCGAAGCAGCAGGAAGCGGAGTTGCCCTGGAGGTCGACGATTTCATAGCAGTTGGTCGTCGTACCGATACCGAACACCGTACCGGAAGGCTGGCCGGCGGTCAGCACCGGATCGGCGGAGACGGCGGCCGTTTCATACGTGACATAACCATTGAAGATACGGGGGGAGAAGAGACCGGCCCAGGGAGCGTTCTGTGCGCCGCCGAGGGTCAGTTCCACCAGACCGTCCGTAAAGAACTGATTGGAACCGTTACCGTTGGTGTACTGGTGCTGGGCGGACAGGGCGCGCAGGGCGATACCCGTCACACCGGGACCGATGGTGATGCTGGTGGGAGCCGGAGCGATCGGACCCACGCCGCCGAAGGCGGGGGAAGCCGGACCTGCGGTGGCATCCGCCGTACCGGCCAGCGTCCATGCGGAAGCGTTGGCCGTGGAGCCTACGTACGTACCGCTCTTGGTATACACCTCGATGATGGTGGGTGCGGACACCCGGACACCGAGTTCCGTGATGGTGATGTCACCACCGGAGAGGTTGTTGATGTTGAAGAAAACCTGACCACCGGCGGAACCAGTGTTACCACCGGTGTTGATGGTGTTGACCGTACCGGAAGGACCGGCGAACGGGCAGTTGTCGGATGCCGTCACGGAATAGTTGACGAAAGCATCGCAAGCACCCGGGGCGAGGTTGATGAAGATGTCGGACGGACAGTTGATGACCGGGTCGACCATATCGGCGACGTTCACAGCCTGGGAAGCGTTGGCTACCTGGTTGCAAGCGTTGACGGAGCGCCAGTTGATGGTGGAGCTACCGGCGGGCAGGCCGGGGATGGTCGTCTGGCCGGGTGCAATCGTCGTGTAGGCACCTGCACCGATGGCATAGGAGAGGACCAGGCCGCTGCAATCGCCGGTGGTGGCCGGGACAGCGATCGGGTCGCTTTCGCAGTTGGTGGCGGAGGTGGACAGGTTCAACGCCGGAAGCGTAGGGCCACCTACGAAGGTACAAGCCTGGGCGGCACCACCCGCGAAGGAGATGGACCAGCTGTTCAACGTACCGGAGTCACCACCGACATTGTCGAAGAAACGCAGGTACCAGGTACCGTCGGCGCTGCCGGAAGAAAAGGTGTTGGCGAAAGTGTAGGTGCCGACCGTGCCTCCGATCGGACCGCATACGGCAGCGTTCTGTCTACCTTCCGGCTTGAAGGAGCCCGTGAACGGGGCGGCACCGGTGGTGATGAAGCTGGCGGCGGCATCGGTGAACACCGTATTGGTGTAGTTGTCCGCGCTGCCCCCGTTGCCGGTGGAGAGCTCCAGGACATCACCGCCCGGGGAGACCAGGTAAATGTCCACGTCACCGTCCCAGGTGTGGGTGAGGTTGATCGTCACATTGGACACCGTAACTCCACCACCCAAGCTTCCGACGCAGGAGACGTTGACCGGAAAATCCGTGCCACCCGTTGTCTGCGGTGCGGTAGTGCAGCTACCCGTACCCGCACTGGGCACAGCGCTGTTGCCGGCAGTGTTCGTCGTACTTCCTGTAAAGCTCTGGGCGATCGACCAATTGAAGGCCAATCCCACCAGCAGCGCAGAAAATACCAACTTCAGCTGCGGCAAGTAGCTTTGGTTAGTAAAATTCGCTTTTTTCATGAGATGAAAATTTGTTAGTAGTGAATAATGGTTAAAGAATAACATCAACTTTCGGGATGAAGGCTGATCAGATCGACAACAAATCCACTGCGTCGTTCTTCAATTGCTGGGCGACGGCCGGCACGGCACCGTGTTGGTCCGACTGCACCGCCTGGGTAGCGTGGAGGATCGACTTCGGAACCGTGTTGCCGTTCTTGAGGGCGGCATCCAGTTCACCGTAGAAGGCGTACTCCTTCAGCAAGGCGTTGAACATGCTCTGGGGAAGACCCGGCGTCTGAAAGTCCGCTTTCAGTTCCGTCAATTTCCCCTCCAGCAAGGTCAATGCCTCACCTACTGAAACAAAGTCACCCTGGGGCAACGCATTCAGGCCGCTACCTGAGCTGTTGCTCAGCGTCTGCGCGCCCGCCTGCTCTACTCCCAGAAATAGGAAAGTCATCGCGATGGAAAGGACCATCAAGACTTTCTTGAAAATCACTTTTTTCATGAGATTAGAAATTTTTAGTTATGAAATGAAAATGATTAAAGCCGCTGAATTGGATTTCCCGGTCCATACCTGCCTGCCACAAACACAAAAAGGCATCGACCCGGTCATGTACGGTACACAACGGATAATGCCTCTTTCCCGCAAGGAAGTAACGGTGGTGCAAGTTTCGTTTCAAGAGCATTGAATTCGTCAAGCAAAGACTTCACGTCACCGGCCCGCAGCGCCCGGGGCACCTCACGCTCAGGATGTCGTGTATTGACAGGTTAAAGAATATCCAAATCCTATATCCCTCATGCAGCCCCGTCGCCGGAAGGTCGGGGGAAACCCATCGCTGCGAGAAGGGCATTTCGGTTCCAAAATGAGGTCCGGACCATACCGGTCACGGCATTCAGCAAGGCATCTTCTTAATCCAAATGAAAGGGCTGCGGCATGGCAGCGGGATGAACGGTGGGCGCTGTCTCGATATCCAGGTAGACCGGAGTGACCTTGGCAGCCGTCGTGGGGATGGTTTTTGCGTTCACGGATTTGGATTATAATCTGTCTTTGCTTCGGCGTCACAAAATTTTACGCTAGCATTCGCAAAGGTAGTGACAAAAGGGTCGGCAATGAATACCGACACCACGGTAAATAAAATAATCAAAAAATTATTATATGTCTAAACGGTCGGTGATTGGGGAACAATGGCAGCGTGGTGTGACGGGACGGCCGAGGGGAAGATGGCCGCTACCTGTCCGCTGATCGGCCGGGCGATGCCCGCTTTCGGTCCGTCCGACTCCGGCCGCGATGCCTGTAGTTTGTTTCATATGAAAAAAATGTGCCGAATCCTGCCGCGGCGGCAAAAAGAATCGGCCGTATCAACCGAAGGAGAACCTTTTCCTTTCCAGGACGACCGGAAGGGCCTGTCCCTCCACGATCCGGTAATGCGTGTTCAGCTGCAGGTCCTCCAGTCTTTGCACCGTCCCGGACCGGTTCGGCCACCGGATTTCGACCTGCGTGATCCGGACGGCATCATCGAGGCCGATTTCCAGTGCCAGGCTGTTGGCACCGAAACTGCCGCCGGTCGAGACGGTCTCGTGGATGTCCCTGGACAAGCCGGCCGCATTGACCACGGTCAGTTTCACGCGGGCACCGATGGCGGCCCGGTTGGCGGATACCCCCTGCAAGGAGAGGGTAACCCAGGCCTTGTCCTGCCCGACTGGATTGAGGTAGAACGCATCGGCATAGACATCCCCCTCGAAGGCACCGCCGATGACGGTGAAGATATCCTGGTCGCCGTCGTTGTCGAAATCGGCGAAGCTCACCCCGTGGCCTTTCTGGATATGACCGAACCCTCCGGCGGTAGTCACATCCTGGAGATTCTTTCCTTCCTGGTTTCGGAACATCTTGTTCGGCACCACGGCCGTCAGGCCGGGCGCGCCGGTCCCGAGAAACAGGTCCTGCCAGCCGTCGTTGTCGAGGTCTCCGTAATTGGAGCCCATGACGAAGAGCGCCTCGCTGTCCAGTCCCATGCGGGCGGACACATCCTCGAACGAACCGTCCCCCTTGTTGAGGTATAGGTAAGGATACCCGTCCGTCGGTTGGCCGCGGTAATTCCGGGCGGCCAGCTCGGCGGCCACCTGGCCGTCCGCCACGCCGAACCCACCGGCGAAGATGTCCAGCCAGCCGTCGTTGTTGAAATCGAACATCCAGCAAGGGAAGGACACCAAGGGCCGGGCGACCCCGGCGTCCGGCGGGGCGGCCCGGAAGCGGACCAGCCCGTCGGCCAGTGCGCCTTGGTTGAGCAAGAGCATGTTGTCGGCATTGAGGGAGGAGATGTAGAGGTCGGGCCAGCCGTCGTTGTTGACGTCACCGGCGGCACATCCCTTGATGTAGGCGTGGAACGCATCCAGCCCGGCTTCCGCGATGCGGTTGGTGAAGGTGCCGTCCCCGTTGTTCATGTACAGTTCGCACGTAAAGGTGTAACCCGGACCGGATTCGTTGCCGATGAAGAGGTCCAGCAGGCCGTCGAGGTTGAAATCCGCCCAGGCAGCGGATTGTGCCGGCGCGAAGTTGAGCAGGCCGGCCGCCTCCGTGACGTCCTCGAACGTACCGTCGCCGTTGTTGCGCAGGAGGGAGTTGGGCAACTTCCCTTCCCCGCCGTACCAGGCCCCGCGCAGGATGAGCACATCCATATCGCCGTCGTTGTCGAAATCGGCGTGGTTGGCATTGAGTCCGCCGGTCAGCCCGGTCAGCCCGGCGGCATCGGAACGCTCGCCGAAAGTGCCGTCGCCGTTGTTGACGAAAAAGCGGAGTTGGTCGTTTTCGCCCCAGGAGGAGGCGATGATGTCGGTCAGCCCGTCGTTGTTGAAATCGTCGGCACAGGAACCGCCGGACAAGCCGACGGTCGCCACCCCGACCTTGTCGGCGATGTTCGGGAAGGGGGGCAGCGCGTAATCCGAGCGGAAGGCCTCCGGCGAGAGCCGCCAGGCGGCGGGCACCTGGTCGGGAAATTCCCCCAAGGTCATGTAGACGAAATTGAGCATCCAGATGGTCTCGTCGTCCGCGGGGTTTTCGGTCAGCATCTCCTCGTAGATCCGGATGGCCGTGCGGCTGGCCTCCTGGACGGCGTAGATGCCGCCGCCCCGGATGGGCATGACACAGGCATCCGGGTGGTAGCGGTCGATGCAGTTGGTCGTCTCCCCGATACGGACGTAAGACAGGGCCAACAGCTTCCGGACCTGGTAGGCGAAGGCGGGTTGGAAGCCCGCCTGTCCGGCCAGGGGCAGCAGGCGTTCGAATTCGACGACCGCCTGTTCGTTCTTGCCGGAGCTGAGCAATTCGTAGGCATATTGGAGGTGGGCCATCATGCGTTGGGCCGGGTCGGTGGCGGTTTCCATGAGGGTCTTGAAATGCGCCGCCCGGCGGGTGCTTCCGTAGAACTGGAGCTTCATGGGGTCCAGGTTCGCATGGGCTTCCTTCAGCAGGGCGACCATCCGCCGGGTACCGGGACCCTGTCCGGTGGCGGCCGGTCCGTCGCCCGGCCCGCAGGCATTCGAACAAAATAGCAGGCAACAGGCCAGGCAGGCGGAAAGAAGGTGTCGATGGTTCATGCGCGATCTTGATTTGTATCCGGGCTCCGACAGGGACGTCCCCGTAAATTTCTCCTTTTTTTCAAACAAACAAACGAAAAATACGACGGTGGGTTTCCGGCGCTCACCGGACCGGCCCGGCCGCTCCCCCACCCTTCCCCCTTTTCGAAACAGTTTGTTACTTTTGCACCGAGGGCGGCTTCCGACTGCCATTCCGAAGGAAAGATACCCGAACCCATCATGAAATACCTGATCGCCGGCCTCGGCAACATCGGATCGAAGTATACGGATACCCGCCACAACGCGGGCTTCCTGGCCCTGGACACCCTGGCGGCCGCTTTCGGTGCCCGCTTCGAAACGGAGAGCATGGGCGATGTCGCCACCCTCCGACACAAGGGACGCACCCTCGTCCTCCTCAAACCTTCCACCTACATGAATCTGAGCGGCAAGGCGGTGCGCTACTGGCTGCAGAAAGCGGGCATCCCCAAGGAACAGCTGCTGGTGGTGGTCGACGACATCCACCTGCCTTTCGGGCAACTGCGGCTGCGGCTGAAAGGCAGCGATGCCGGACACAACGGGCTCAAGAGCGTGGAGCAACTGACCGGCGGGCAGGACTATGCCCGTCTCCGCATCGGCATCGGCAACCAGTTCCACAAGAGCCAGCAGGTCGATTACGTGCTGGGCGAATGGACCGCCGCGGAGCGGGACGCCCTGCCCGGCATCCTCGACAAGGCGGCCCAGGGCATCCAGGCCTTCTGCACCCTTCCGGCGGCACAAGCCATGAGCCAGGTCAACTGACCCGGCCCACTCATCCTCAAACGATTCCTATGCATTTTCAGCGACCGACAACCCGCACCGATTCCGACCGTCCGCACGGCCGGAAGGTCATCGCCCTCGACATGGACGAGGTCATCGCGGATGTCGTGCCCAAGTTCCTGGATTTCTACGCGCGCGACTTCGGCCACCGGCCCGACCGCTCGGCCTGGTGGGGAAAAAAGATCTACCAGCTGCCCCATGCGGAGCACCTGCGAGGCTACCTCCAGGAGCCCGGCTTCTTCGCGGACCTGCCCGTCATGGCGGACAGCCAGGCCGTCGTCACGTGGTTGTGCGACCATTACGACGTCTTCGCCGTCACCGCCGCCACCGAGTTCCGGAATTCCCTGATGGACAAATACGACTGGTTGGAGCGGCATTTCCCAGCCATCGGCTGGAAACGGCTGGTATTGTGCGGCGACAAGCGCATCATCCGGGCGGATTACATGATCGACGACCACGCCTGGAACCTGGAGACCTTCCCGGGGAAAGGGCTGCTGTATACGGCTTCGCACAACCTGGACGAGACCCGGTACACCCGGGTCGGCAACTGGGCGGAAGTCCGCATGTTTTTCGAAGGGGAGTTGGCCGCCGGCCAACCGGCACCGCCGACGCCCGGATGATGCGGCCGCCCCGGACCCGTCCCGTCCTCCTCGCCAAGGCGCGGTTCCTGGTTTCCTCGGCCGTCGCCACCGGAGTGGATTACGGCCTGTTCGCCCTCCTGCAACAAGCTGCGCTCCCGCCGGTGTGGGCGCACGGCATTTCCTATCCCGTGGCGGTCATGGTCAATTTCCACCTGCAGAGAAGGTTTATTTTCGACCTGCGGCGGCGGACCCGCACGGCCTTCCTCCTGTCCATGGCATTTTCGGCCCTGGGCTGGGGCTTGGGGACGGCCACCCTCTTCCTGCTGCTGCGGGCCCCCGGCTTGTCCACGGCACCTTTCCTGGCAAAGGGATTGGTGACCGGACTGCTCTTTTTCTTCAACTTTTACACCAAGCGGTACGCTTTCGAACGCCGTATTTTCAGGACATGACTTAACTTGCCCATCCAATCGACACACCATGTACACACAGGAAGAACAGCGGAGGCTGACCGACCGGTCGATGGCCCTCCAGGATGCGAAGGTTCCGGAAGACCGCGGGGCGGCCGAATCGCTGGCGGCCGAACTGGCGGCACTCCTGCGCTATCACGACTGGCGGTACTACGCCCTGGATGCGCCGGTCCTCAGCGACTTTGCCTACGACACCCTGTTCCGTTTGCTCAAGGCGGTGGAAAGCCGTTTCCCGGACCTGGTCCGGCCGGATTCCCCCACCCAGCGCGTCAGCGGCGGGCTGACGGACGAATTCGAGACGGTCGAACACCTGACGCCGATGCTGTCCCTCGACAACAGCTATGATGCGGCCGACCTGTTCGGCTTCGACGAGCGGCTGCACAACTACCTGGGAATGCCGGCGGACCAGCCCGTCGCCTATTGCGTGGAACCCAAATTCGACGGCGGAACCATCGCGCTGGTCTACGAGCACGACCACCTGGTCCGTGCCGCCACCCGCGGGAACGGATTCGCCGGCGATGACATCACCCCGAATATCCGGACGGTCCGCTCGGTTCCCCTGCGGGCCGAATTCTCCCGGTACGGCATCGCCCGGGTGGAACTCCGCGGGGAAGCAATCATCCGCAAGGAGGTGTTCCAGGCCCTGAACGACGCACGGGAACTGGACGACCAGCCCCTCTTCGCCAATCCGCGGAACGCCGCCACCGGGGGGCTGCGGACCAAGGACCCCGCGGAAACGGCCGCCCGCCGGATCGAAGCCTTCGTCTACCAGCTCGGCTTCGCCGAGGATGCACAGGGCCGGCAGGTCCTCGAAGGCCTGCACACCCATGGTGCGACCATCGACCTGTTGGAATCCCTCGGCTTCAAGGTGCCGCGCAAGTCGGCGGAACGGCCGGAACGCAAGGTCTGCCAAAATATCCAGGAAGTGGTCGCCTTTTGTGACCGGTGGCAGGCGGACCGGGAGTCCTACCCTTACGAGATCGACGGGATGGTCGTCAAGGTCGACGACCTTTCCCTGCAACGGCGGGCCGGATCCACGGCCCACCATCCGCGCTGGGCCATCGCGTTCAAGTTCCAGGCCAAACAGGCCACCACCAAATTGAAAGGGGTCGAGTTCCAGGTCGGCAAGGTGGGCAACATCACCCCGGTCGCCAAACTCGAACCGGTCCCGCTGGCCGGCGTCACCATTGCCAGCGTCTCCCTCCACAACGAGGATTTCATCCGCAACAAGGATATCCGGCTGGGCGACATCGTCCTGGTGGAACGTGCCGGCGACGTCATTCCCTATATCGTCAAACCCATGGAGGAACTCCGGACCGGGGAGGAGACACCGATCGTGTTCCCGAAAAACTGCCCGGTCTGCCATGCCCCGCTGGTCCGGCAGGAGGACGAGGCCGCCTGGCGCTGTGAAAATCCGGCCTGCGAGGCGCAGCTGCTGCAACGGATGATCCACCACGTCAGCAAGAACGCCATGGATATCGATGGATTTGGGGAAGCCATCGTCGAACGTTTCTACCGCCTGGGATGGTTGCACAACCTGGCGGACATCTACCGGCTCGACTACGGCAAGATCGCCTCGCTCGAAAATTTCGGCGAACGCTCGGCCGCCAACCTGCGCACGGCCGTGGAAAAGGCGAAAAGGAACCCCATCCACCGCCTGCTCCACGCGCTGTCCATCCACCACCTCGGTATCCGGGCCAGCAAGCTGCTGGCGGCGGAAATCCACCATGTGCTGGATTTGTGCGATTGGGACGAAGCCCGTTTCCTCCGCATCCAGGACATCGGGCCGGTGGTGGCCCATCATGTCATGCGCTACTTCAGCCGGCCGGAGAACGTGGCCATGCTCCGGGAAATGGAGTCGCTGGGGGTCAACCTCAGCCAAACGGAGGAAGACCGGCCGGCGGCCGTCGCCGCCGATGCCCCCCTGGCCGGCAAGACCATCCTGTTCACCGGAACGCTCACCCGCATGGGACGGAAGGAGGCGCAGGCCCGCGCCGCCGCCGCCGGGGCCCGGAACATCAGCGCCGTGAGCGGCAACCTGGACATCCTGGTCATCGGCGATTCTCCCGGCAGCAAACTCAAGAAAGCACAGGCGGTCGGAACCGTCCGTATCCTGACGGAGGACGAGTTCCTCGACCTGACGGCCACCTGATACATTCACCCTTCGAAAAAAAGCACCCATGACCGACTCGGACATCTGCATCGTCGGGGCCGGCCCCGGCGGGGCCGCCACCGCACTCAAGCTCAGTCAACTGGGCATCCCCTGCACCCTCGTCGACAAGGCGGTCTTCCCGCGCGACAAGATCTGCGGGGATGCCATCAGCGGCAAGGCCATGGTCGTCCTCAACCGCATCGACCCGCAGATCATGGCCAGCTTCGATGCGGATCCGGCCATCCAGACGGATGTGTGGGGCATCCGGTTCGTCGCACCGAACGGCAGGACGGTGGACGTCCCCTACCGGTCCCGATACCAGCCGGCCACCGACCCGCGGCAAGGTTATGTCAGTCGCCGGGTCGATTTCGACAACCACCTCGTCGAGGCGGTCCGGAAACGCCCGGACATCCGGTTCCTGGAAGGGGTGGACATCAACGGCTACGAACGTACGGAGACCGGATACCGGGTGTCGCGGGCGGATGGCGGCCCCGACCTCCATTGCCGGCTCCTGGTGGTCGCCAACGGCGCCCACTCCGCCTTCTCCCGCCACCATGCCGGCCTGGCCAAGGACGAACGCCACCACGCCGGGGCGGTCCGCGCCTATTACCGAGATGTCAAGGGGATGCATCCCGACGGTTTCATCGAACTGCATTTCCTCAAGGACATCACCCCGGGCTACCTGTGGATCTTCCCCCTCCCCAACGGTTATACGAACGTCGGAATCGGTATGCGCAGCGATTTCATCCGCCGCCGCCGGTACAACCTAAAGAAGGGACTGGCGGAACTGATCGAAGGGCATCCGGTCCTGCGCGAACGCTTCCGGGAGGCGACCCTGGAAGGGAAGGTCACCGGGTTCGGTCTGCCCCTGGGCTCCAAGCGCCGACCCTTGTCGGGCGACCATTTCCTGTTGGTAGGCGATGCAGGCCACCTGATCGATCCCTTGAGCGGGGAGGGCATCGGCAATGCCATCTACAGCGGCTTCATCGCGGCCGAACAAGCGGCTGCCGGCCTCGCCGCCGGTGATTTTTCCGCAGCGGCCCTGCAGGCGTATGATGTCCGCGTGGCGCGGGTGTTGGGAAAGGAAATGGAGCTCAGCTACCGCCTCCAGAAAATGATGGCCCGGCCCTGGCTGATCAACCGGCTCTCGGGCATCGCCGTCCGCAACCGGACCCTGATCGATACGATCGCACAGATGTACACGGACATGGAGGTCCGGAAGAAAGCGACCAACCCCCTCTTTTGGGCCCGTATGATCTGGCACCGGGGTACCTAAGGGACCCGCACGCTGCCGCAAACCGCAGCGGGACGGCGGCCACACCGGCCGGTCCCGGCCACCCCTCCGCGGGGCCGCCGTGCCTGTCGGCCGTCCGCTTGCCGATGACCAGGCCCCATGCGGTTCCGCCATCCGCGGATATCCCGCAGGGCGCTCGTCGGCTGCGCCGCTTCGGAGCAGGGATGCGGCCCCGGGCAGGAAGGAAGGCGGCCTCCCCGAAACAGGGGATGAAAAGGCTGCGGAACAAGCGAATCGGTGAGCTTTTCCGGCGCTTGGACCGCTTGTCGGAAATGATGCAGGGAATCTCCCCCGGAAGTCAGGAAAGCCATGGATCCGCCCGGTTGCACCGGGCACCGGAACGGCGGGCGGATGATGCGGGCGGGTTATTCTTATCCTTCCCGATAATACTGCCTGCTTCCCCTCTCTTCGGGACACCGGCCTGCCGGACGGGCGGTGTGGCTCCAACTCATCTTCCGCACCGCAACCCTACGGGATAATAAATCACAAAGCATTGATTTTCTGATTTTTATTCATCAAACCCGCAGATGTGCTACACCCCGCACCAAAAAGGGTGCGGGGCTAAGCCCTGCACCCCAAGAATTTTTCGGGACGGCCCGGGGGGGGGGGGGGGGGGCCCCCCGCCCGCCGCACACAAAGACGGGGCGCCCCCGCAAGAACACGGGGGGCC
>CAZNLJ010000039.1:0-27513 GCA_964573725.1 uncultured Saprospiraceae bacterium | reverse complement strand
CCCTTTGGTGCACACCCCCCAACAAACCCGGGGGGGGCTAAACCCCTCCACCCCACCTTTTTGTGGGGCCGCGCGGGGGGGGTGCTGGGGCCCCCCGCCGGCCGTCCTGTCCAAAGGGCGGGAAGCGCCATGAAGACCCTTGGGACCAGGAGCACTTACGCATGTATAAAATCATGCGGACCTTACCATCAAAATATTCGATTTGGTTTTTAAGGTGCAAAAGGTGAGTTCCAGGGGGGACAAAACGACGAATGCGCGCCGGAAGCGGCACGCATTCGTCGCGCCTGTAGCAGGCGCAGGTCAACGGAGGGCGGCAGGAATATCCGGGGGAAGCGTGCACCGACGGAGGCGGCATGGTTCCCCCCAAGCAAGGATGGCAGCCGGAGCGCGTCCTCAATAATCATCATCGCCGCCGCCGTCGTCGGCGGAATCGGCCCCATCATCGAACATATCCGGTTGTTCGTCCGTACCGCCGGACTTGTCGTAATCCATATCCGAATCGTCGTCGGAGCCGTTGCCGCCGCCATCATACGTGTAATCCTTTTCGAAGTCGAAATCCAGGTCGTCGTCGTCGTCGATATCGACCGGTTTGGCGGGTGCGCCCGGTTTGGGTTTGCGGATGACCTTGGTGATGATCTTGGGGGAAGCGGGGACGGTTTTCTCCACTTTCTCCTTGACCTCCGGGGAGACGGGTTTCTTTTCCGGCGGTTTGGGGGCTTCGGAGCCTTGGGCGGTCTTGGCCTCCACGCTTTTGGTGGCGGTGGGGACCGCCAGCAGGCGGCGCTTGTCAATCAGTTGGCCGGTCACCATGCAGATGCCGTAGGTCTTGTTCTTGATGCGGACGAGCGCATTCTCGAGGTCCTGGATATATTTCCGTTGCCGGATGGCCATATTGTTCAGGAACTCAATATCATTGTTGGTACTGCTGTCGTCCATCCAATCCCCTCCATGGTCATCGCCGCTGTTTTCGGTGATTTCCAAGATCTGTTCCTGGAGGTAGCCCAGTTCCTCTTTCGCCGTAGCCAACTTTTTTTCAACGATTTCCCGGAACTCTTCGAGTTCGGAATCAGAATAGCGTATGGTTGTTACGTTCTGTTCCATTGATTTTCAGATTTTCGGATAAAAGGCGTACAAAAGTAAGGCAATAAAAGTTAAACGCACCGCAAAAAATTATGAATATGTACGCCTGTGGTATTGTTTGCCGCTACGGCCGGCCTGGCGGACAATCCGGACCCGGCGACCGGTCGGCGCGGTGGAAGCCCTCGGAAGCAGGCACCGTGGCAACAGGTGTACCAGTAAAGGAGAAAACAGGGGTAAAAGTTCAAATCCGACCGAAAAACCTTGCCACAGGGGGGACAAAAGGAGGCCCACCCGCCGAAAAATGCTATTTTTACCCATGGGGGAAGCGGCAGGTTTCCGGCGGCACCGATCCGTCGGAACGGCAGGTTCCCGCACATTCACCAAGACCTTGCACGGATTATGAACAAGAAAGTCTCCACCCTCGCCCTGGCATTCGCCGGCTTCCTGGTATTCCTCGTCATCGCCAGCTCCACCTTCCTGACCATCGACGCCGGGGAGCGGGGCGTGATATTCCGGCCGTTCTCGGGTGGGTTGGACAAGGAAAACATTTATACACCGGGCTTCCACATCGTGGCGCCCTGGAACTCGATGTATGTCTACGACGTCCGCGAAACCCAACTGGAGGAGTCCCTGGAGGTCTTGTCCAGCAACGGCTTGACCATCGAGGTGGACGTCACGGTGCGGGCGCACCCGCAGTACGACAACATCGGCCACCTGCATGAGAATTTCGGCCGGGATTACGTCAACTCGCTGGTGCGGCCGGAGATCCGGTCCGCCGTGCGGCAGGTCATCGGCCGTTTCCAGCCGGAGGAACTGTACTCTTCCCGGCGGGAGGAGGTCCAGTCCATGATCCAGGAATCGATTGAGGCCAACCTGAGCGAGAATTTTGTCAACCTGAAGGCGACGTTGATCCGGGACATCGCCTTGCCGGACCGGGTCAAGAACGCCATCGAGGAAAAGATCCAGGCCGAACAACAGGCCCTGAAGTACGAGTACATCCTGCAACAGGAGCGGAAGGAAGCCGAGCGGAGGATCATCGAGGCGGAGGCGAAATCCAAGGCCAACCAGATCCTGAACGCGAGCTTGTCGAACAACATTCTCAAGGACAAGGGGATCGAGGCGACCCTCCAACTGGCGAAATCCGAAAACACGAAAGTGATCGTCGTAGGTGGTGCGGACGGCCTACCCATGATTTTGGGCGGCAACTGAGGGGATGAGCGCCGGGCGGCGGCCGGTTCACCTGCCGTCGGCCGGGGCCGGTTGCCAGTCCACCGCCGCCAACAATCCCTCCACATAAGACTGGAACGACTTCAGGGTCGCCGGGGCGCCGTATTGGTTCCGGACGACCTTGACCATATCGCCGAACTGGATGGTGAGGACGGTTTCCGGCAGGTCGGTGACGACCTGGTCGACGGGGTATTTGTGCGCGAGGTCCAGGAACCGTATCTCGTGTGCCTGCCGCCGGATTTCCCGGATGGTGGCCGCATCGACCCGGCCTTCGTAGCGGCCGGTCCGGGAGACGTTCATGCGGCCGTCCCAGGTGGCGAAGCCATCGCTGCGGATGACCGCCTTGTATACGGGGCATTTGCCGAAGCAGGGCGTTTTCTCCAGGACCAGGAAATCGTAGGGAGCCTCCGCCGGTTCTGCCGGCGGCGGTGCGGGCTGGACTTTCGGAGCGGGAGAGGCATCCGTTCCGGCGGCGGCCTTTCCGCCGCCGCAGGCGGAGAGGAGCATGGCCAGAAGCGAGCAGGACAGCAGATACAGCGGTGACCGGATGGGCATGGCGGATAGGTTTTGGCCCGGCCGGGAGCGGGGATGGGCATGCCCCGGGCCGGGCGTCACGGGCTATTTCTTCTTCTTCGTTTGTTGCTGGGCGGCCTGTTGCCGTTGGGCCGCGATGGCCTGTTGTTGTTTCAGGGCATCCTCGAGCCGGGACTGGAAACCGCCCTTCTTCTTGGGTTTCTTCCGGTACGCCTCCAGCTGTTCCATGATCTTGTCGTTGTCGATAACGAAGCGTTTGGTCACAATCGTCTGTGCGACGTTGAGAATGTTGCTGAATACGAGGTAACAGGTCAGCCCGGACGCAAAATTGTTGAAGAAGAACAGGAAGAAGACCGGCATGAGGTACTGCATCCATTTCATGACCTCCGCATTGGCGCCGCCGCCCATGCTGGACATGTCCATCTGCTGGAGGTTATAGCGGGTATACAGGAGGGTGGTGGCGACCCAGAGCAAGGTGAAGAGGCTGACATGGGTGCCGTAGAACGGGATCTCGAAGGGCAGCCAATAGACTACATCATAGCTGGACAAGTCGGTCGCCCACAGGAAGCCGGCTTGCCGGAATTCGATGGAAGCGGGAAAAAAACGGTAGAGGGCGAGCCAGACCGGCATTTGGATGACCACCGGAAGGCAGCCGCCCAGGGGGTTGACGCCGAATTCGCGGTAGATCTTCATGGTTTCCATCTGGAGCTGCGTCTGGTCGTCCTTGAATTTTTCGCGGAGGCCGGCGATTTGGGGCTTGAGGGCAGCCATTTTCGCCTGGGAGTACAACATTTTGTAGCTCAGGGGATAGAGGACCAGCTTGACAAGGAGGGTCAGGACGAGGATGACGATCCCCTTGGTCCCGATGAACGACAGGAGGAAATTGAACAAGGGCCTGACGATCCAACGGTTGGCCGTACCGATGATGCTGCTGCCGAAAGGGATGATGTCCTCGAGCTGCTTACCGTAAGCCCGCAGGGTTTCGAAATCCTTCGGCCCCAGGAAGAACTCCATGCGGAAGGGTTCCGTCGAAAGGGGGACCGACAGTTGGGTGGATATTTTCTTGAGGTCTTGGTTTTCCGGTTCGAGGACGGACACGGCGGAGGCTCCCCCGGCGAAAGGCTGTTCCCGTGCCAGGAGGACGGCGGCGAAGAACTGGTTGGAGTGGGCGACCCAATCGACTTTTCGGTCGCTGAAATCATCGGCATCGTCGGCGGTACAGGAGCAATAATCGTAGTCGTCGTCGGTGAGTTTGTAGTAGGCGGTGGAGTAATTCCGTTCGTATTGGTGGTTCTGTTCCAGTTTGTCCAGGAAATCGAGCCAACGGAGTTCGACGTGTTCCGTACCGCGTTCGAGCAGGGGATCGAGGCCGACGGCACGGACCTGGTATTGCAGGGCATAGCCGCCGGGTTGCAGGGAGTAGGTCTGTTCGAAAAAGCGGCCTTCGCCGGCAGATACCCGAAAGGCTACGGATTGGCCGTCGGGGCGGGAGGCCTCGAAGAAGAGGCTTCCGGTGCCGACTTTGGCGGGGATACCGGCGACGGGCAGGAGGTATTCGAAGGAATTCTTTTCATCCGCCAGCAGTTTGAGGGGAACTTTCCGTTCCTGGTGGGCGGAGTCGATCTCGACCTTGAAATGTTGTTTCAGCTCGACATCCAGGATACGGCCGCCTTTGTTGGAAAAGCGGATGCGCAGCAGGTCGTTTTCCAGCACTTCCGTTTTTTCCTGTCCGGTGGCGGCCTCGGCGAAGGGGCCGAAAGCACCGGCATATTGTTGTCGGCGGAGCGCCAGCACCTGGGAATCCGGCAGGGCGACAGCGGTTTCCGGCAGGGAGCGGAGGGCATCGAGGCTATCCGCGCGTTGCTGCTCCGACAGGCGGAGGGAATCCAGTTGCGCCTGGCGTTCCGCTTCCATGCGTTCCTGTTCCGGTGCTATGACGAGTTGCATGGCGACCAGCAATCCGAAAATGAGCAGGAATCCGATCAGCGTATTTCTATCCATGAATGGTGTTTGTATCGTTGCGAAGAAAGCGCCGGAGCAGCCGGGAGCGGGCGGCCGGTTGCGGGCAAAGGTAAAATAATCCTTGGTGGTTTTGGTGAAATCGGTGTAAAGTATGGGCGTCTCCCGCGGAACGGACCGGTCGGAAGGCCGGGAAGCGGGGCCGACCGCATTCAACGGCGGCGCAGCAAGGCCATGAAGAAGCCGTCGCAGTCATCCGCCGAGGGGGATAGGTGCCGCATCCGGAGGCATTCGAATTCCGGATGGGTCGAGAGGAAGGCCTCGACCTGCCGTTCGTTTTCCGACGGCAGGATGCTGCAGGTCGCGTACACCATCCTGCCGTCGGCGGCGACCATGGTGCTGTAGCGGTCGAGGATATCGGCTTGTGTGCGGCGGACCTGCTCGAGGAAATCGGGCGACAATTTCCATTTGGCGTCCGGATTCCGGCGGAGCACCCCGAGTCCGGAGCAGGGGACATCCAGGAGCACCCGGTCGGCGGAGCCGCGGAGGCGTTTGATGACCTTGGTCCCGTCGATGAGGCGGGTTTGGAGGATGGAGACACCGTTCCGGCGGGCCCGTTCCCGAAGGGTGGCCAATTTATGTGCCTCCACATCCATGGCGATGAGGCTGCCCTTGTCCTCCATCAGGTCGGCGAGATGCAGCGATTTCCCACCGGCGCCGGCACAGGCATCCACCACCCGCATCCCCGGCTCCACCTCGAGGAAGGGCGCGATACATTGGGAGCCGGCATCCTGGACTTCGAAAAGCCCCTGCTTGAAAAGGGGGGTCTGGAAAATGTTTCCCGGGCGATGGAGGACGCGCGCGACAGGCGAAAGGGCGTGCGGGGAGGATTCCCAACCCAGCTCCCGGAGGCGGTCCGCGAGTTCGGCGGGTCGAATCCTGCGGCTATTGGTCCGCAACACCACCGGGGCCGGTTGGTTCAGGGCGGGCAGCAGGCGTTCCCAGTCCGCTCCCAGTTCCGTCGCGCAGTGGCTATCCAGCCAATCCGGGACGGATTCCCGGATGCGCAGCGGGAGCCGGTCCGCCAGCGCCTCCTTGCGGGCGAGAAGGTCCCGCTTGTCCAATCCCAGGAACATGGGCCAGGCGGGAAGGTCCCAACCTTTGAGGACCAGGTTGACGCCGAGCAGGGCGGCCACCGTTCCCGCTTCGGCGGGAAGCCGCCCGTCCGGCATGGCTTCCCCATCCTGCCGCAAAGCCTCCAGCCAACGCCACCAACGGACCACCTCATAGACGTTCTCGGCGATGAAAGCCCGGTCCCGGCTTCCCCAACGGGGATTGGATTTCAACACATGGGCGACCGCCTTGTCGGCATAGCGTCCGGTACCGAAAATTTCCAGCAAGGTATCCAGGACGGCCGAAACGAGGGGGGGATGGATTTTCATGAAAGCAACGGGTCGGCGGGGGCATCGTCCCGGTGGGTCCGGATACCCCTGCGGGTGACATAAGCATGTATGCAAAAATACGCGAAAATCGGCAGATGCCCGGAGGCGGTACGACCGGAGCTCCCGATGGGATGGAAAATCGGATGCCGTGCCGTACATTTACAGGAAAAGCGGCCGGACGGCGGTCCGGACGGCCCATCCACCAAACGACGAACCATGAGAATCATCCATTTGCTTATGCCGCTGCTCGTCCTGGCGGGCGCCGCCCCCGCTGCCGCCCAGGTCCGGAAAGCATCCCCGCGGGCCACCGGCGAAGGTCCGTTCCCCCAGCTGATCATCCGGGGGGTCACCCTGGTCAACGGGAACGGTGCCCCGCCGACCGGACCGGTGGACATCGTCGTGGAGGGCAACCGGATCCGGGCGATCCGGAACGTCGGCTATCCGGGGGTCCCGATCGACAGCGCCGGACGGCCGAAACTGGAGCCGGGCGGATACGAGCTGCAGGCGGAAGGTATGTACCTGCTGCCCGGTTTCGTGGATATGCACGGCCATATCGGAGGGCGTGCCCAAGGTGCGGATGCCGATTATGTCTTCCGCCTGTGGCTGGGACATGGCATCACCACGATCCGGGACCCTTCCTGCGGCAACGGGTTGGACTGGGTCCTGGAACAAAGGGCCCTGAGCGCCGAAAACCGGATCGTCGCTCCCCGGATCAAGGCATACACCGCTTTCGGAATGGGCGCGGACCGGTATCCGGCCACCCCGGAGGAGGCCCGCGCCTGGGTCCGGGAAAATGCCCGCAAGGGGGCGGACGGCATCAAATTCTTCGGCGCCGCCCCGGATATCATGGCCGCCGCCCTGGATGAAAACCGAAAACTGGGCCTCCGTTCCGCCTGTCATCATGCCCAAATGGACGTGGCAAGCTGGAATGTCCTGCAATCGGCCCGCGCCGGCCTCACTTCCATGGAGCACTGGTACGGCCTGCCCGAGGCGCTCTTCCAGGACCGTACCGTCCAGAACTATCCGCCCGACTACAACTACATGAACGAGCAGCACCGCTTCGAGGAGGCCGGCAAACTGTGGAAACAGGCCGCCCCACCCTACTCCGACCATTGGAATGCCGTCATGCAGGAGCTACTCGACCTGGATTTCACCATCGACCCCACGTTCAACATCTACGAAGCCAACCGGGACCTGCACCGGGCACGGCGCGCGGAATGGCACGAGGACTATACCCTGCCTTCCTTGTGGCGCTTCTATGCCCCCAGCCGTATTTCCCACGGCAGCTACTGGTTCGATTGGGGGACGGAACAGGAAGTGGTCTGGAAGGAAAACTACCGGCTCTGGATGACCTTCGTCAACGAATACAAGAACCGGGGCGGCCGGGTGACGGCCGGTTCGGACAGCGGTTTCATCTACCAGCTCTATGGCTTCGCCTATATCCGGGAACTGGAATTGTTGCGGGAAGCCGGCTTCCATCCGCTGGAGGTCATTCGGGCAGCCACCCTCAAAGGGGCGGAAGCCCTGGGCATGGCGGATGAGATCGGAACCGTCCAGGTCGGCAAACTGGCGGATTTCGTGCTGGTGGAGGAGAATCCGCTCGCGAACCTGCAGGTGCTGTACGGTACGGGCGCCATCCGCCTGAATGCGGACAACCAGGTGGAACGCACCGGGGGCGTCCGCTATACCGTCAAGGATGGAATCATTTACGATGCCCGCCAACTCCTCGCGGATGTCCGTGAAATGGTCCGGCTGGCCCGGGAAGAGGAATCCTTCGAACTGCGGCAACCGGGAAATTGAGGATGGGCGGAACCACAATCCTGCCGACCGGCCGAAAACATGCAATCCTCCCCGGCACATCCGGCGAAGACCGGCGGCACCATCATCCCGCGGATTGCCCGAAAACACCCATGCCTCCCCCTTTCATCCGGCGAAGACTGCTCCTCGCCCACTTGATCCCCCCTGTTCCTTATCTGCGCAGACCCGGTTCCCGAATCTAAAGCTAATCCCTGATTCATGTGAAATCTTGGACGAACGCATCGAATCTCCTCCATTCAAACACCCTGACCGGCCACCTTTACCCCGACAATCATGCCCGAGTTCAACCAGGGAACCTGTCCTAAACCTGGATGCCAGACATTAGGCCGGACGCGCGCTCCCGAATCAGGAGGCAAAATGGGAATGGATAACAAGACAATCACCCCGAAACCAAAGCCCGGAAGGGGCGACATTCACCAGCGAGGGGTGCAGCCCCTCGCCCCCCCTCAACAAAACCATACCACCGGAGACCGCCGCCACCCGGATGCGGCGACGATACGGAGTCTAAGAATCACCGACCCTGCCCACGTATCAAGCGCGGGCGCACATCCGCTTCGGATGTCAGGTCCGGCCCATCGGCCTTGGGACATGATGCAAAAGCTCACAAGCCCTGGCAATGCAGCAGGAGCGGGTGTACATCCGCTTCGGATTTCAGGTCCACCTTATGGGCCTTGAGGTATTTTTCCGCCTTGCTGCGATGGCGGCCGTCCAGCGCCTCCAGGAGTTGTTTCTTGTTCCGCACCGGACGCAGCACCCCATCCTTTTCCAGGTAGAGCTGTTGGTAGTGTTGGATTTTCTCCCGGGTATCCATCCCGACGATCTTGGCATCCTGGCCGGGCTTGACCAGGCGGGCCCTGAAGAGGGCATACAGCCGGTACGCACCGGCCTGCGACTGTTGTACGAAGCCCTGCAGCGGTTCCCCGTCGACCTCGATATCCTGGCCGTTGAGGAACAGGCGCGGGACACCGTCCGGTCCCAGTACCGTGAACTGGCGGAAAAAGCGGGCTTCGAGGATCTTGGACGACCCTTCCAGTACGACTTCCAGGCAGTTGTGGAGGACATCGACCTTCGCCTGGCGAAAGACATATTCCTGGCCTTGGAAGGGGACCCTGGCCTCCGCCCAATCCTCGAACAGGTAAGGAGAGCCCACCTGGCCCTGGTAATTGGTGTTGACCCGGTTGAGCAGGTTGGCGTAGAGCGTTACAAACTGGCCGCCGCCGGAAGACATGGCCACGGGCACGAGGCCCGATTCGACGGGAGCCTGTTGCGCCCGGCCGATCGCCGCCGCCAGCAGCAGGCATCCCATCAGCAAGATTCGTGGTTGATTCATGGTCGGAATTTGATTGACCGGAAGGGAGCGGTGGCACGCAAGGTGCAGACCCTGCGGAGCAGCCGAAAGGACCGCCGCCATCCCTTACCCGGGACGGTAAATTTCAACTTTTTGGCGGATGCGTCCAACACAATTTTCCGAAATTGCGGATCGGCATGCCGTAAATCCGCCGGACGGCCCCCGGGAGCGGCGGCCGTCCCGTATCATGAACGGCCGAAAGGCCCTTTCGCCAAATAAAAGGCATGGGATTGCATGCCGTCCCTATTTTTCCATACCTTTACCCGAAAGGGGGCGGCGGGACACAAGCCTCCCCGCCATCCTTTCACAGCCGGACAACATGAAAGCAATACTTGCCGTATGCCTGGCGGTCTGTACCGCCGGCCTGCCTGCCCAATCGGGATGGCAGACCCTTTTCAACCAGCAGGACCTCCGCGGATGGACCCAGCGGGGCGGACAGGCCGACTACCGGGCGGAAGCCGGGATGATCATCGGGACGACCCGGGCCGGCACCCCGAATTCCTTCCTGTGCACCGCTTCCGACTATTCGGATTTCATCCTGGAGCTGGAGGTGTGGGTGGATCCGTCGCTGAACTCCGGCATACAGTTCCGCAGCCAAAGCCTGCCCGGTTACCGGGACGGCCAGGTGCACGGCTACCAGGCGGAGATCGACCCCTCGCCGCGGGCCTACAGCGGCGGGATTTACGACGAAGGGCGCCGGGGCTGGCTCTGCCCCCTGGCCGACCATCCCGAGGGGCGGAAGGCTTTCCGGGTCGGCGAATGGAACCGCTACCGCATCGAAGCCCTCGGCCCCTTGATGACCGTGTGGGTCAACGGCATACAAACGGCCCGTTTGTGGGACGAGGCCACGGCCCGCGGATTCATCGCCTTGCAGGTGCATTCCATCGCGGATGCTGCCCAGGCCGGAAAGGAAGTGCGGTGGCGCAATATCGTCCTGCTGCCCAATCCGACCCCGGCGGACCTGCTCCCGGCGGCGGAGGCGGCGCCGGAAGTCAATCTCCTCCCCAATCAGCTCAGCGATTTCGAAATGCAACGCGGCTGGCGGCTCCTATGGGACGGCCGGACGACCCGGGGCTGGCGGAGCGCCCGCGGAGAGGCCTTCCCGGCCGAAGGCTGGTCCGTACAGGACGGCATGCTGACCGTGCAGGCCGGCAACGGCGGCGAATCGACCAACGGCGGTGACATCGTCACCACCGAAACCTACACGGATTTCGAGCTTTCCCTGGAATTCCGCATCACCGAAGGCGCCAACAGCGGCATCAAGTATTTCGTGCAACCCGACCTCAACCAAACCGGCGGCAGCGCCATCGGCTGCGAGTACCAGGTCCTCGACGACCAACGCCATCCGGACGCCGCCCTGGGCAAACTGGGCAACCGGACCCTCGGCTCGCTCTACGACCTCATCCCCGCCGCCAACCTGTCCGTACCGGGGCGGGAAAAACCCTTCCGCGGCACCGACACCTGGAACCTGGCCCGCATCGTCGTCCGCGGCAACCTGGTGGAACACTGGCTCAACGGATTCCTCATCGTCCGGTACGAACGGAACACCCCCGCCTTCCGGGCCCTCGTCGCGGAGAGCAAATACAAGATATGGCCGGGCTTCGGCGATTGGCCCTCCGGCCATATCCTGTTGCAGGACCATGGCAACGAAGTGTCCTTCCGCAGCATCAAGCTCCGGACCCTGTAAAGCGGCGCCGGAAGAACGGCGGCACCAAGGTCCGCCCCGGCCCACCCGAATCCTTCTTTTTATCCAACCAAACCGTCGAACATGGACCAGACCAGACGAAAATTCATCCGCCAAAGCGCCATGGCCGGTGCCGTGGCCGCCATCCAACCGATACCCGTCTTTTCCAAGGGACTTCCCTCCCGCCGCCTGCAGGTGGCCGTCATGGGCGTCCGCAGCCGGGGCCTGGTCCTCGCGGAGAATTTCGCGCAACAGCCCGACACCGAGGTCGCCTACATCTGCGACGTCCAACAGGATTATATGGACACCTGCATCGCGGCCGTCGCCAAACACCAACCGCGCAAGCCCCGGGGGGAAAAGGACATCCGCCGGATCCTGGAGGACAAGGACATCGATGCCATCGTCATCGCCGCCCCGGACCATTGGCATGCCCCGGCCGCGCTCCTGGCCATGCGGGCCGGGAAACATGTCTACCTGGAAAAGCCCTGCAGCCACCACCCGCAGGAAGGGGAATGGCTCATCGAAGCCCAACGGAAATACAAGCGCGTCCTCCAGATGGGCAACCAACGGCGGTCCTGGCCGCACGTCGTGGAGGCCATGGAGGCCCTGCAGGGCGGCATCATCGGCAAGGTCATCCTCGCCAAGGGCTGGTACGCCAACAACCGCGCCCCGATCGGCTTCGGCCGGGAAGTCCCGGTACCGGAAGGCCTCGACTGGGAGCTGTGGCAAGGCCCGGCGCCCCGCCGGCCCTACCGCGACAACGTCCATCCCTACAATTGGCACTGGTTCCGGCATTGGGGCACCGGGGAGGCCCTGAATAACGGAACCCACGAAATCGATGTGGCCCGCTGGGGACTGGGTGCCGGATTCCCCGTCAAAGTCACGGCCATGGGCGGCCGCTACCACTACCAGGACGATTGGGAATTTCCGGATACGATGGTCCTCCACATCGAGTTCGCCGGCGGCCAGGCCATCACCTGGGAAGGCCGGAGCTGTAACAATGCCCCGATCGAAGGCGACGGCCGTGGCAACATTTTCCATGGGGAAACCGGAACCATGACCGTCATCGGCAACGGATACAAGGTCGTCAGCAACGACAACCCGGTCAAGGTCATCCAGGAAGTCCGCCCCACCAATCCGGCGACGGCCAGCTCCACCCACACCGCCAGTCCGGCGGCCGACCTCGACGGCGTCCACATCGCCGACTTCCTGCACAGCATCCGGACCGGACAAGCCAACAGCAGCCCCATCGAGGAGGGCCACCGCAGCGTCCTGCTCTGCCAGTTGGGCAACATCGCCTGGCGGACCGGCCGCAGCCTGCAGGTCAACCCCGCCGACGGCCGGATCATCGGCGACCGCGAAGCCATGGGCATGTGGCAACGGGAATACGAGCGCGGCTGGGAACCGGTCGTCTGAATACCACCCTATCCGCCGTGCCGGACCAACCGGCCCGCCCAGCCGGGCAGGCCCGGCCGACCGATCCGGTAACAATAGACCCCGGAAGGAACCGCCTCCTCCCATACGATTTCCCGGACCAGGGGTGTCCCGGCGGCCGGCGCCGACAACCGGCGCACCTGCCGGCCCATCCCGTCGAAAATATCGATGACCAGGGCCTCCGTTACGCTTTCCGGAATCCGGAACACCACCCGGCCGACCGACGGATTGGGCAGCACGACGATATCCGCCGGACCCGGCGGCGGCGGCGGTGGCAGCGGCGGCCGGCAATCCGCCCATTCCCGGTCCATCCAGTCCAGCCGTTGCGACAACCACTGCCGGAGAAAACCGGTCTCCGCCGGATAGGTCCCGCCGACATAGCTGTTGGGCCAGACATAGCTGCCCAGGATCGGCCACCGCTCGAAATTGCGGTGGGCGGCCGGCCCCAGCAATGCCGCCAACGAATCCACCAGCCCCGTCACCGCCCCATCGGACAACAGCCCGCCGGATGCCCGCAGCGCCTGCCAGCGGCTGCACAAACGGTACCGGAAGGCAGGCTCCTCGAATATCTTCCGCCACCAGAACTGGATGGACCAGGCATCGGACGGGCAGATATCATTGAAACGGACCGCCCAACCGGCCGGTGAAGGCCCCGTGCAATAATCCACATTCCCATACGCCAGGTTGAAATCCCAGACCGGCCCTGCCTTGAAAAGCGGGGAAACACTGTCCTTGTCCTTCGATAAGAAAGTGCTCAGCCGATATCCGTCCACGTTCCGACCCAATTCCTGCAGGAAGTAATAGTGCACCAGGGCATCCAGGTCGAAAAAGGCGGGATAGCCCCGCTCCGGGTCGGCGAAATCGGGGCCCTGCAGCACAAACTCCATCTGTTCGACAAATTGCCGGATGTAATCCCGTTGGGCATCCGTGATTTCGTCCGGCGCCGGTTCGTGGTATTGGTAATACACCCCTTCCGCAGCACCGGGATAAGGTCGGAACTGCGACTGGAAGCCCTCCGAATGGGCGCCGTCCCATTTGTCGAACTTGAGGATATAGCCGCCGGTCAGTTCGTCGCCGCTGTTGTCTTCCGGCCTGAGCCTGCTGATATCGACCCGGTTCCGGTCGCGCTTGATTTTTTCAGTCAGCAGGTAGACCCCTTTGTAATCCCCATCGATGACCACCTCGCAGAAACGGACCCGCGGCGCGTATTCCATGAGTCGGCCGGCCAGGATATAGGTGACGGCGTTGCGGAGGAGGCTCTTATCGCTGTAGGGGCCGTGCAGGACCCAGTCGTTTTCCTCGGGAAGGCCCAGCAGCGGCACATTGTGGGAGGAGCCGTCGGCCAGGCGGGTTTCGACGGCGTAGTTCTTCTTGGGAAAGGAACGGGAGGAGCTGCCCCGGACTTCGATCCCGACCAGGCCGTCGTAGGCATTGAACGGCCCCGCCGGACTGTTGGGGGTGCCGTCGGGGTGCCAGACAATGCCCATGTGGGCGGGAACCTTGGGCTCATCGGGAATATCACCCGGCTGGAGGGTCTGGATGACCACGACCGGCAGGTGGCTCTCCGCGAGCGGGACCTGCGCGGACAGCATCCGGCCGGGCAGCATCAGGGACAAGAGGACGGGCAGGCGTCGGACGATTGGCAGTGGAAGCATGGCATGGCATGGTTTGGGTGAATGTCGGTTCCGGCGTATCGCCGCTCAGTCGGTCAAGAAGAGCGCATTGCTGAAGACCAGTTTGCCCGATTCCCAGAAAGCGCGGAAAAGGGGGTTGTCCACCAGGTAGACGACCTGGCCGCGGCCTTTGTCCTGGACGGAGAAGACCGCGGTGTGGTCCAGCCGTTTGCGGAGGCGATGGCCGATGAATCCCTGTACAGGGAAGCCGGGTTCCAGGTAGCCGACATTCCAGGCATTCTTGGGCATATCGAAGCGCAGGTCGTTGGTTTTCAAGGAAAAATAGTAAGGGCGCAAGCCGAAGGCAAGCGGGTGGGAGACATCCATGGTCACGCGGACCACGGCGCCGGGGTTAAAATCGGAGAGGGCTTCGCGTTCGCGGTCGGCGAAGCGGGCGGTTCGGTGGTCGAGGGCGATTTCCTCCGCTTCGGACCGGGCCTGTTCCTGGTTTTCATCGGTGGCGAAGCGGGCGAGGGCGAAGCCGGGTTGGTCGGCGAGGGACCGGTTGGCGGCGCCGACGGCGATGAGGCGGCCGCCGCTTTCCACCCAGGCCGAGAGTTTGGCCAGGGTGGACTCCTCCCATTGGTAGGCCCCTTCCGGGAGGATGAGCGTATTGTAGGCGCTGAGGTCGACGCGGGGCAATTCCTCCGCATCCCGGTAGGTGGCGGGGTAATCGATATCCTGGTCGAAGAAATACCAGACTTGTCCGAATTCGTTGTGGAATGTTTTTTCCCCGGACAGGACGAGGACCCTGGGTGTCTCGATGAGGCGCATGCCCGCCGAACCGAAATCGCGGCCTTGGGAGACCAGGCCGGTGGCGGTGGTGGACAGCGGATATCCGAGTCGGGCGGCGGTGGCGGCGACCAGTCGGTCGAAATTGGGCAAATGCCCGTTATCGGCCCGGGTGAGGACGAGGGTACCGGCGGGCCAGTCCCGGCCTTCGACGGAGAAGGCCGATTCGGCGTAGCGCGCCACGCCCCCCTCGCGGAGCAGCGCAGCGAGGAAGCGGGCGCTGTGCACCGAGTTCCAGGAGGCGAGCCAGGCATAGGGTTGCTTGTCGGGGCGGGGCGGGGCCGGGGCGGACCAAGCCGGCGGGGCGGCGGGGGTCAGTGCTTGTTCGGTGGCGAAGCCGAGGAGGCCGTGGGCCTGGATCAGGGGCCAGGCGGTCACATCGTAGGTCAGGGAATCCACGAGGACGGCTTCGGGGTCCAGCAGGACCTGGGCGAGACGGCCCTTCGGT
The DNA here is from genome assembly GCA_964573725.1 of uncultured Saprospiraceae bacterium. Taxonomy (GTDB): domain Bacteria; phylum Bacteroidota; class Bacteroidia; order Chitinophagales; family Saprospiraceae; genus UBA6168. The sequence goes on along the minus strand of CAZNLJ010000039.1, from coordinate 12,074 downwards.
TGGAAGGCGCTGACCAGGATGTCCTGGGGTCCGACCTGGAAGCGGGCTGTCCTGCCGGTGGCGTAATCAAATCCGGAGAGGGGGCCGGAGGCTTGGCCGGCGAGGCCGTACCGGATGCCATGTCGGTCGAGCAGCGCGAGGAAGGGCCGGATCCGTTGGGCAGGGTTATCGGCGCGGATGACGTAAGTCTTGTAAGGTCCGGGAGGATCGGTCCGGGACTGTCGGAAGAAATCGGCGAACTGTTCCACCAGCGCGCCGGCGTGGGCGGCGGCGATTTCCACGGTAGAAAGGGCGGTGGTTTCATGGTGTTCGATCCGGTCGGACAAGGTCAGGGTATCCCGGTTCGGCAGCAGGATGGCACGGCCGGCGCGGGAGTGCCCCCCTTGTTCGTAGGTCATGCCGATGGCGCCGTTGAAGCAGGGGTAGGTGTCGCCATAGGAGGGATAGAGCAGGTCGAAGACTTCGCGGGTGAAATAGAGCCATCCCTTTTCATCGAAATAGCGGGCGTGGTTCCGGCCGACGGTCCGTTGGAATTCCGACTGCCAGGGGCTGAGGTAAGTATGGTAGGGTTGGGCGGCCGGGGCGAAATAATACGGGGCGTGGTAGTATTGTTCGTGCAGGTCGGCGACGACATGGGGGAGCCAGCGGTTATAGACGGCGAGGCGGTTGCGGGTTTCCGTTTGGGTAGCCCAGGCCCAGTCGCGGTTGAGGTCGAAGAGGTAATGGTTGACGCGGCCGCCGGGCCAGGGTTCGATGTGTTCGCGGGCGGCGGGATCCGGGTCCGGACGGCGGGGGCTGGCCTGGCGGTACCAGGCGGTATAGCGGCTGTAGCCGTCGGGATTGACGCTCGGTTCCATCAGGACGACCGTCCGGCGGAGCCATGCGGCGGCGGCGCTGTCGCGGGCCGAGGCCAGGTGATGCAGGACGGCCATGGCGCTTTCGGAACCGGCCGCTTCGTTGCCATGGACGCTGAAACCGAGCCAGACGATGGCGACGGGTTCGGAGTTGTCGGCCGGGCCGGGTTCGATGCCGGCATTGCGGAGGTGGTTCAGGCGGATGTCCTCCAGGCGGGCCAGGTTTTCCGGGCTGCTGAGGATGGCCAGCAGTTGCGGCCGCTGTTGGTTGGTACGGCCGAACTCCTGCAGGACGACCCGGTCGCTGTGGTCGGCGACATGCCGGAAGTAGTCGACGAGTTGGCTGTGTTCCGAAAACTGGCTGCCCAGGGCATGGGGCAGGAATTCATTCGGCGACAAGAGGCCGGCCTGGGCATATGCGAGGGCAGGCCAAAGTGCCAGGAGCACCGGCAAGGCGGACAAGTTACGTAAGCACATAATTCGGACAATTGAAAGGTGGAGGAAACGGCGGACCACAGGTTCGCCGAACCGCACCAAAGGTAATAAAACCGGCCGAAGGAAGGACGGCGTGGCCGGCCGGCATGGATAGGAAAGAAAAAAGAGCAGGTCGGTGGCACCGGTCCGATATGACGGTTGCCGCCCGTTCCCGGGGCGGATGGGCCGGTCGGCGGGTCCGGCGGCGAGGGGTTCATCCGGGAGGAAAAGGGAGGCTGTCCGGCGGCGGGCAGGCGGGCAGGTCCGCCATGCCGCCGGCGACGGCCGGTCCGGCGGGGGCAGGAAAGAAAGCCCAGGTACCTGGCTTCCATCGGGAATCCGGGTACCTGGGCGGGGGCGGGCGGGTCCGTCCAGACGGCAGGAAATCGGCGGGGCGGATTTCAGGTCGCCCAGGTCACGCCGACCTCCTCGAAGGGAATGCAACCCTTGTATTGGCCCGGTACCGGATCATAGCGGAGGAATTCCGTCGCCCCGACTTCGGAGGTGCAGAAACCGAGGACCGTCAGTTCCTTGAGCAAGCGGAAGAAATGCTTGTCATCGCGGGAGCGGCCTTCGGCGTAGGCATCCCCGTCGTATTGACGCAGGATCTCATCCTGTTGGTCCGGGGTGAGGGCGGCGAAACCGGTACCGTGTGCGGCTTGTGCATCGGCGTCCGCTTTGGCCAGGCCCTCGCGGAGGAGGCTTTTCTCCTTGTCCTGGTAAAATTCCGCGAGCATGGTATCGATGAAAGCGGAGACGCCGGCATCGAGGGCGCCCGGGGTATCCGTGCGGGGGATAATGCGGTCCACGATGGCATCCAGCACGCTGCCCTCCGGGGCGGAGAGGAACTGCCAGGAGCCGGCGGCGGACGGGTCGGCCTTACAACCCTGGAGGACACCGGTCACGGCGCTGGCGGAAATGACGCCGCCGAGCAGGAAGGAGGCACGTTTGATAGCTTCTCTTCTGTTCATATTGACAAGAATTGGCCGGGGGCGTACATCGGGCAGCAGGATGACCGGGACGGCCCCGAAGGTGATGTCGAATGGTGGGTGGCCCGGCGAGCGCCGCCGGTCCACCGGTTTCAGAGATTTCCTTTTTTCAGTTCGTTGACCGCATAATCGCAAGCCCTGGCCGTGAGGGCCATGTAGGTCAGCGACGGATTGACGCAGGCGGCGGAAGTCATGCAGGCGCCGTCGGTGACGAAGACGTTGGGGACCTCATGGACCTGGTTCCAGCGGTTGAGGACGGAAGTCTTCGGGTCGCGGCCCATGCGGGCGGTACCCATTTCGTGGATGCCGAGGCCGGGGGCGTAGCCGTTGTCGTAGGAGCGGATATCCTTGAGGCCGGCGGCTTCCAGCATTTCCGCGGCGGCTTCCTGCATATCCTTGCGCATGGCGATCTCGTTTTCCCGGATTTCGACATCCATGGTCAGGGTCGGCATGCCGTACATGTCGAGGACATCGGGATTGAGGGTGATGCGGTTGTCGGGATGGGGGAGGATTTCACCGAAGCCGTTGATGCCGAGGCGCCAGTCGCCGGGCGTCCGCATCTCGTCCTTCATCTCCTTTCCGAAGCCCATTTCCGCGACGAGGCGGCGCCAATCGCCGCGGCTGGCGCCGCCCTGGTATCCGTAGCCACGGAGGAAGTCCTTGCGGCGGGAGGCCGCATCGACGTTCCGGAAGCGGGGGATATAGATGCCGTTGGCGCGGCGGCCGGAATAATAGCGGTCGCCGAAATCTTCGGATACACCGGAGGCCCCGGCGCGGAAGTGGTGGTCCATGACATTGCGGCCGAGCTGGTCGCTGCCATTGCCCATGCCGTTGGGAAAGCGCTCGTTGGCGGAGTTCATCAGGATCCAGGTGGAGTTGAAGGCGGAGGCGTTGAGGAAGATGACCTTGCCGTAGAACTCGAGTTCCTCGCGGGTCTCGGCATCGAGGATCTTTACCCCGGTGGCCTTGTCGGCCTGGGTATCGTAGATGATGGAATGGACGATGGAATTGGGGCGGAGGGTCAGGTTGCCGGTCGCTTCCGCGGCGAGCAGGGTGGCGGCGTTGCTGCTGAAATAAGCGCCGTAGGGGCAGCCCCGCATACAGAGGTTGCGGTATTGGCAGCTGCCGCGGTTCAGCTTCTTCTGGATCTCATTCGGCTCGGTGATGTGGGCGGTCCGGCCCATGGTGACCACGCGGCCCGGGATTTTCGCGGCAACCTTGGCCTTGAAGTCGGTTTCCACGCAGTTCATTTCCATGGCGGGTTGGAAGACCCCGTCGGGCAGTTGGGGCAGCCCTTCCTTTTGGCCGCTGACCCCGATCCAGTTCTCCACATAATCATACCAGGGGGCGATATCGGCATAGCGGATCGGCCAGTCGACGCCGACGCCTTCCTTGGCGTTGGCCTCGAAATCCAGGTCGCCGTGGCGGTAGCTCTGGCGGCCCCAGACGATGGAGCGGCCGCCGACGTGGTAGCCCCGCATCCAGTCGAAGCGTTTGACTTCGGTGTAGGGATGTTCGTCATCCTTGACGAACCAGTGTTTCCAACCCTGGCGGATGGTGTATCCGGTCCGGCTTTGCTTGGAGTAATGCTTGTCGATTTCCTCCTGGGGCACCTGGTCGCCGTACTGAAGGTCCCAGGGGTTGTGGTTCACCGTCGGGTAATCCTGTATGTGGCGGACGTTGCGGCCGCGTTCCAGGACCAATGTCTTGAGGCCTTTTTCCGTCAGTTCCTTGGCGGCCCAGCCCCCGCTGATACCGCTGCCGATCACGATGGCATCGTAGGTGTTTTCCTGTTGATACTTACCGTTGATATTACTCATTGCATTGATTTTATATCGCCTGGACAGGAGGCGAGCTTGTGAGTGAGGTTGCATACGGACTTCCCGGGACGGCGGAAAACCGACCGGGAATCACCGGACCGAAACGGCGAATGCCGCATCGGAAATCCGATTTATTGCGGGCAATATAGGCAGTCGACGGAATTTTGTAAAGGATAAAATGGGGTTATTTGAAAAAATCATCCGCGCGGGCGGGCACGCACCGGAGCCGACCGGACGGGAGGACCGCTCAGCCGGACAGTCCCGTATCCGCCGGCGGGGAAGCGGGCCGACCCTCCCGGGGTATCCCGCGGATGCGAGGGGCGGCACCGATGGTCCGCAACTGTTCGCGCAGGTAAGTCGCCCCGACGATCTCGGAAGTGGAGGAATAGAAGACACCTGTCCCCAGGACCCACCAGCCGACCGCCAGCAGGTAGGCCAAGCCGGCGGTGAAGAGTTTCAGGATGGCGGCGAACCGGTACGCGTGCTCATCCGACAGGTGGAAATTCGCGAGCAGGACCTCTTGGGGGAAGCTCACCAGCCGGGTATCCAGCAGCAGGAACCCGAAGAGGGTCAACACAAGCAGCAGGGTCGACAAGGCGAGGAAGGAAGCCCCACCGGCGCGGACCAGGCGGAAACAATGGGCCGCCGCCGCCAGCGGACCACCGGGGCGGACCGCCATCGTCCGGCTCCACAACAACAGCAGCGGAAATCCCAACCAGGCCATCGGCAGGGCCAGGGCGGGCACGGCCGAACAGGCGGCGACGAAGCCGGCGGCGGTCAGCACCGCCCCGACGGCGGCCCGCCGGGGCGCGGAGGCCCCCATCTCCGCGGAAACCTTCCGCAGGATAAGCCCCTGCGCCACCCCGATGACGGCGGCCAGGACCAGGACATGGACAAAGGCCAGGGGTTCCAGGCCGGCCTCGTAAAAAAGCCCGGACAACCGGAACATCGACTCCCCCCACCCCATGCCCCAGGATAGCGGCGACGGATACGATGGCAGCAGGGCCGCAGCCACGGAGACCAGGGCGCTTCCCGCCAAGGCGGCCCGGAACAGCGGCCCGATGTAGCGCCGACCCAGGGTGAACGCATCGGTGAGCAGCTGTCCGACGGACTTGACCGGCCGAAGGTCCACCACCGCCGGCTGGTCCGGCCATCGGTTGGCATTCCCTTCCGGCAGCGGGCCGTCCGACCGCCGGGCCACCCACCGGGGATAATACACGTAATAAAAGGCCACCCAGGCGAAACAAATCAGGATGAAACTCCCCCGGAGCAGGTCCGGCAGGTCCGTGTAGCGGGTGACGAAACCTTCCGTGAAACCGGCCACGACAAAAAGCGGGACCGTCCCCACCATGATGCCGCCCCCCCGGCGGGCGGCCAGGCGGAAGGCCCGGCGCCGCGTATAGGTACCCGGGAAAGCCAGTCCCCGCCCCAAAGTCAACCCGGCGGCACCGGCGAGGATGATTGCGGCGATCTCGAAGGTGCCGTGCATCCAGATGGTCAGGAAAGAATCCTGGAACAACAACTTCTCCACAAAGAAATACTGGAAAGCACCCAGCATGATGCCGTTGTGGAGCAGGACCCCCAGGGTGCCGACACCGAAAAAGGCCCCCATGACGAAAGCCCCCAAGGCCACCATCAGGTTGTTGAGGGTGATGCCCAGGAAGGAATTCAGGGCGCCGCCCGATTTGTAGACGGCCATCGGGTCCCCCCCGGCGATGTTCGCCTCGGTCATCTCCACGTAGGCATCGCCCAACACCACCCGCAGGAACTCCGAATCCTCCCGGCCGGAGTACACCCCCACCAGGACGCTGATTCCGAAGACCGCCAGGGACAGCCACAGTTCCCGGCGGGCCTGGTACAGCAGCAGGGGAAGGTCTTCCCGCCAAAACGCCGCAAACCGCTCCCGCCGCGACCGCTCCCGCCGGTACAACCTGGTGAAGACCCGTTGCGCCAAGCCGTTGAGGTAGACACGGACCGCCCGGTTCGGATAGAAGGTGCGGGCATAGGACAGGTCGTCCGTGACCTGGATGAACAGGTCCTGGAGCTGCTCCGGGTCGGTTTGCCGACCGTCGAGGTGGGCCTCGAAGGCCTGCCACTTTTCCCGGTTGCGGCGGATGAAGGCGGATTCTTTCATAGGGTACGACAGGATGGGACGGCGAAGCGCCCGCCATCCGTACGCCGGCGGAACCGGCGGCGTACGGATGGCCGGGGGGATACCGGCCCGGGAAATTCCCCTCGGGCGGGCGGCACACCGCCCGGGAAAGACCCCGTGCTACGAATGTAAGCCGTTTCGGCCAAGGGCCGGTAGGCCGACCGCAGGGCGGGCATCGGATTTTTTGTTTTTATCGCAACAAAAACCGGAGGATGCCATTAAAATAGGAAAAGACGGAAACCACATACCAACCAAATCCAAACGAGATGCGCAAGCAAAAACACCTGGCCCTACTGCTGCTGCTGGGCATGTGGGCGGCCTGCCGGCCGTCGGAAAAACAAGCGGCGCCCGGCGATGCGGCCGGCACGGAAAGCCCCGCGGCCGTACAGGCCGACCAGCCGGAACCGGCCGGCGCGACATCGGCCGCCGACACCTTGCAGGCCGATGTGCAGGTACGGATGAAAGTCATCAGCGACTACATCGACATCGCCCTGCAGAACCAAGGGGATGCCTCCCGGTTCAAGATGCTGCAGTTCCGGCCCAAGCGGTACGACGAACGCGACTTCATCGGCGTGCTCGAGATGGACGGCGCACCGTTCCGGGTCTCCACCACTTTCTACGAAGGCGATAAGGAGACCAAGACCCAGTGGTTCGTCAAGGACGGGCAGCTGGTCCTGGTCAAGCACCGGGAGTGGAAGCGCGAAGGAAACCCACCCTATGCGCGGGAACTGTGGTGTTTCCTGGAAGACGGAAAAGTGTTCTTTTCGGTGGACCGGTCCGTCGACCTGGAACAAGGCCAGAAGCCCGGCCCCCTGCTGTCGCAACCCATGGCCGAAAGCAAGTTCGACCTCGACTCGCTGGGAACCGCCGTCCAGCAGGAGTTTGCCATCGTAAAATCCTTGCAAACCCAACCCGAGTGAGGCCGGAAAGAGCGGGGCCTGTTTGGCCGTAGGTATTCCCTGTCAAATTTTATCGGGGAAACGAACGGGATGCGCTACCTTTGTGTTACATTTACAAAATGTGGCGGTGATAGTGGAATGTACGGCCATGTTTCCCCCACCCACTCAAACAGCAAACATCATTCGCTATGCAAGAACAGAAAAAGCCCAACCTGGTGGCGGCTTTCAACGAGAAAGGGGAACACATCAGCCCCCTGCTTCCCGAAGATGTCAAGAACTTCCTGATCGATATCGACGGAACCGTCTGCGACGACGTACCCAACGAGGAACCGGAGCGGATGGCGACCGTCCCGCCATATCCCGATGCCCTCCGCATCTGCAACAAATGGTTCGAGGAGGGCCATATCATCACCTTTTTCACCTCCCGGACGGAGGAGCACCGCAAGATTACGGAGGAATGGCTCGAGAAACATGGTTTCCGGTACCACAGCATCCTGTTCGGCAAACCCCGGGGCGGCAACTACCATTGGATCGACAACCATATCGTCAAGGCGACCCGTTTCAAAGGGAAGTTCACCGACCTGATCATCCGCAACCACGAGATCGAGGTGTTCCACCCCTGAACCGGCCGGTCCGAGGACCGACGGGAAAAGCGGAAGGGGAACGGTCCGACGGGGCCGTTCCCCTTTTGCGTAGCAGGACGGCCGACCGGCACCGGTTTGTTTAATTATTTCCTAAATCGCACTTAAACAAAATGCCGGCAGCAATGTTTTTACTACCTTTAACGGCCGGCAGCCGCTATTAGGCCATCGTAATTTCACCAAAAATTTTCCATCAGACATTGGGACGGACAGCCATCATCATCGGATCGGGATTTTCAGGGCTGGCGGCCGCCAGTTCGCTGGCGCAACACGGGTACGAGGTCCGGGTACTCGAGAAGAACGAGGCACCCGGCGGACGGGCCCGGAAGTTCGAGGCGGAAGGATACACCTTCGACATGGGCCCCAGCTGGTATTGGATGCCGGATGTATTCGAGGCCTTTTTCGCCCGGTTCGGAAAAAAGGTGTCCGATTACTACGAACTGGTCCGCTTGGACCCATCCTACCGCATTGTCTTCGGGGCGGGCGACCACCTGGAGGTACCGGCCGGGGAAGATGCGCTGTACGCCTTGTTCGAGCGGTACGAGCCCGGCAGCGGGGAGAAGCTCCGCCGCTTCCTGTCGGAGGCGAAATACAAGTATGAGGTAGGCATGCGGGAATTCGTGCAGAAGCCCAGCCTGTCCGTGCTGGAGTTTGCGGATTTACGCATCGTCAAGAGCCTGTTCCGGTTGCAGATGTTCAGTTCCCTGTCGGCCCATGTCAAGTCCTTGTTCCGGCACCCGCAGCTGATCCAGCTGTTGGAGTTTCCGGTCCTCTTCCTGGGGGCCACCCCGGAGCGTACCCCGGCCATGTACAGCCTGATGAACTATGCCGACCTGCAATTGGGCACCTGGTATCCGATGGGAGGCATGACCCGGATCATCGAGGGGATGGTCGCCCTGGCGGAATCCCTGGGGGTGACCGTGGAAACCGGGCGGGAAGTCCGGGAAATCCTCGTTTCCGGCGGCCGGGTGACCGGTGTCCGGACCGATGCGGGCACCTACCTGGCCGATGTCGTGGTCGGCAGTGCGGATTACCACCATGTGGAGCAACACCTGCTGCCCGCCGCCTACCGGCAGTACACACCGGCCTATTGGGACAAGCGGACCATGGCGCCCTCCTCCCTGCTGTTCTATCTCGGCATCGACAAGCGACTGACCGGCCTCCGCCACCACAACCTGTTCTTCGACCGCGATTTCCGGCAACATGCCGTCGAGATATACGACAAGCCGGCCTGGCCGAGCGACCCGCTCTTCTATGTCTGCGCCCCTTCGGTGACGGACCCCGCCATCGCGCCGGAAGGTGGCGAAAACCTCTTCCTGCTGGTGCCGCTGGCTCCGGATTTGGAGGACACGGAAACCATGCGGGAGCACTATTACGAACGGGTGATGGACCGGCTCGAACAACTGACGGGGCAGTCCGTCCGCGCCCATGTCCGCTTCAAGCGTTCCTATGCGCACCGGGATTTCATCGGCGATTACCACGCGTTCAAGGGAAATGCCTACGGATTGGCCAACACCTTGCTGCAGACCGCTTTCCTCAAGCCCCGGATCAAGAGCGACAAGCTCCCGAACCTGTACTACACCGGCCAACTGACGGCCCCGGGGCCCGGGGTTCCCCCTTCCCTGATCTCCGGCCAAATGGTCGCCGATTACATCGCCCGACACCACTGACGGATACCGGCAGGCAGGCGCAACCGCTTGCAAATGCCATTTTTCATGACATTTTATTTTGTTTTTCAACTTTTTTTCCAAAAAACCTTTTCATATTGTTACGCCATCACACATTAAACACGGAATTCGTTCCCATATGATTTCGGGGTGGCATCCCACCGGCGATCTAAAAAGAAACCGTCCATGCTTGAACTCTACCACAGAACCTGCCAGGAGTGCAGCCGGCTGATCACCCACCGGTACAGCACTTCCTTTTCCCTGGGCATCCGGGTATTCGATGCGCGCTTCCGCACGCCGGTTTATGCGATCTACGGATTCGTGCGCTTCGCCGACGAGATCGTGGACACCTTCCACGGCTTTCCGAAAGCGGCCCTCCTGCGGCGCTTCCGGCAGGACACCTACGAGGCGATCGAATCGGGCATCAGCCTGAACCCCGTGCTGAATGCCTTCCAGGAGGTCGTCAACCGGTACGGTATCGAAAGGGCGCTGATCGACGCTTTCCTGGACAGCATGGAGATGGACCTGCACCACCACATCTATGGGAAGGGATTGTACGAACAGTACATCTACGGGTCGGCGGAAGTGGTCGGGCTCATGTGCCTGCGGGTGTTCTGCGAAGGCGACACCGCCAAGTACGACCGGCTGAAGGCACCGGCACAAAGCCTGGGGGCGGCCTTCCAGAAGATCAATTTCCTGCGGGACCTGAAAAGCGATTTCGACGAACGGGGCCGGATCTATTTCCCGGACGTGGATTTCGAAAACTTCACCCAGGAGGACAAGGTCCGCATCGAGCAGGAGATCAAGCAGGACTTCGACGATGCCCTGGTCGGCATCCTGGCCCTGCCCAGCGGGGCGCGGTTCGGCGTTTACCTGGCGTATGTGTATTACCTGAACCTGTTCAAGAAAATCCGCGGCACGGCCGCGGCAAAGGTCAAGGAACAACGGATCCGGGTCAACAACGGCAAGAAGATCTACCTCTTGTTCAGTTCCGCCGTCCGGCTGAGCTTACATGCCTGATCCCGGAAAAAAATACGAACTTCGGGCGTCCGTTCCCGGCAAGCCGGACGGACAGGGGCCGTCCGGTGGATAATGCCGGCGGCAGCCCCGCGCACAAAACAACCGATCATGCAAGGCCTACTCTACGCAGCCATCACCCTGGCGACGGTGGCGACCATGGAATTCGTCGCCTGGTTCGCCCATAAATATGTCATGCACGGTTTCCTGTGGCGTTGGCACGAGGACCACCACAAGCCTCATTTCAAGGAAGGCCGCTTTTTCGAAAAGAACGACCTCTTCTTCCTGATTTTCGCCACGCCGGGCTCGGCAACCATCGTCATCGGGACGGCGACGCCGCATTTCTGGCTTTTCTTCGTCGGAATCGGCATCACCATCTATGGCTTGATCTATTTCCTGATCCACGACGTGTACATCCACCAGCGGTTTTCCTGGTTCCGGCAGTTGGACAGCCGCTATTCCCGCGCCATCCTCCGCGCCCACGGGGCGCATCATGCGAAACAGACCAAGGAAGGGTGCGAATCGTTCGGATTGCTGGTCGTTTCCCGCAAATATTTCAAACTGCGCAGCGCGTGGCGGCGGTAGGCGCTACGCACCGGACCCGGCCCCTGTACGGGTGGCTCATCGGGGCCGCCGCCCTGCTGACGGTGGCTTACCTGTGGGCAAGCACCACCGTGGTACCGGACCACTTCCTGATGGAGGTGCCGATATTGCGCCGCTGGCCGGTCCTGGAGACACATTTCCTCTACGCCCTGCTGCTGGGGTTCACCCTGTTTTTCCCGCTGGTCCGCAGTTTCGAACCACGCCTGTCCTATTTCCGGAAATGGCGCTACCTCTGGCCCGGCAACCTGGTGATCGGCCTGGTCTTCATCGCCTGGGACGCCTGGTTCACCCGGCAGGGCGTCTGGGGCTTCAACGACCGCTACCTGACGGGATTCCGGCTTTGGGGACTGCCCTGGGAGGAATGGCTGTTCTTTGCGATCGTTCCCTTCTCCTGTGTCTTCATCTACGAGGCCCTGGGATATTACCTGCGCCGCGACCTCCCCGAACGGGCGACCCGCGGACTGACCATCGGCCTGGCCGCCCTCTTCCTGGCGGTAGGTATCGTATATTGGCAACACCTGTACACAGCCACCACCTTCCTGCTGTGTTTCTTTTTCCAGCTCTACCTGTTGCTGTTTCCGCGGCAGCTTCCCATCGGCCGGTTCTATGGGGCCTACCTCCTGTCCCTGCTGCCCTTCCTGCTGGTCAACGGCGCCCTGACGGGTGCGTTCACGGCCGAACCGGTCGTCTACTACAACCCGGACGAATACCTGGGTATCCGAATCTTCACCATCCCCCTCGACGACGCCGCCTACGGCTACCTGCTGCTGATGGCCAATTATTACGGGTATGCGTGGCGGAAGGGGTGAGGGCTGTGGAGAGACGCCATGCTTGGCGTCTACGGACGCCATGCTTGGCGTCTACGGACGCCATGCTTGGCGTCTACGGACGCCATGCTTGGCGTCTACGGACGCCACACGCGGCACCGGTTCGCATGATATGGTCGTGGAATCGGGGT
>CAZNLJ010000038.1:40271-44850 GCA_964573725.1 uncultured Saprospiraceae bacterium | reverse complement strand
CAAATAGATTGGTAGGCGCAAAAACATTACGTAACTGAGCGGAGTTAGGGCTTAATCCCTATTCTAATGGATGACCCTCTCGGGTTTGGACAATCCGTAGTTACCATGCAAACGGTAACCGGGTCTTAATCCCTATTCTAATGGATGACCCTCTCGGGTAAGCGACAAGGTAATGGCAAAGGGAAAGATTAGCTATCGTCTTAATCCCTATTCTAATGGATGACCCTCTCGGGTCAAGGCTTTTGTTTTTTCTGTCTTTTTCTTAAACGACGTCTTAATCCCTATTCTAATGGATGACCCTCTCGGGTCTTTGCGAGGTCCTCCCAATGATGCTCGAAGGAGCAGTCTTAATCCCTATTCTAATGGATGACCCTCTCGGGTTTCTCGGTCGACAGGACCGGGAGAGTAACCGGAGATATGTCTTAATCCCTATTCTAATGGATGACCCTCTCGGGTAGGGCGTGAGGGCCGGACTCTGTTCTGGAAGTTTGAGTCTTAATCCCTATTCTAATGGATGACCCTCTCGGGTATTCCCGAAAGCACACTGCGGACGTGTGCTGTACAAGTCTTAATCCCTATTCTAATGGATGACCCTCTCGGGTTGTTAGCCGCAGCCGCACAAGCTTTGGCGCATCGAGTCTTAATCCCTATTCTAATGGATGACCCTCTCGGGTACAATCCAAGTACAAGACGATGTCAATCAAGAAAGTCTTAATCCCTATTCTAATGGATGACCCTCTCGGGTTTACCAGTATCCGGGTTACCAGTATCCGGGTTACCTGTCTTAATCCCTATTCTAATGGATGACCCTCTCGGGTCCATGCGGCGCAGGATGGGATAAAAAAAGGTAATGTCTTAATCCCTATTCTAATGGATGACCCTCTCGGGTCCAATTATTGGCGCAGGTCATCGAAGCCAAAGAACGTCTTAATCCCTATTCTAATGGATGACCCTCTCGGGTGCGGCATTATTCGCGGACATAGAGGAAAAGGTAAGAGTCTTAATCCCTATTCTAATGGATGACCCTCTCGGGTCCCATGACGAAAAAGCAGGTGCTGGAGACAATCCAAGGTCTTAATCCCTATTCTAATGGATGACCCTCTCGGGTCCCGGCCGGAACCGGTTACGATTTCGGCCGGGACGAGTCTTAATCCCTATTCTAATGGATGACCCTCTCGGGTATGCCGACCAAACGGAAACCTACACTGCGGCTGTGGCGTCTTAATCCCTATTCTAATGGATGACCCTCTCGGGTGGGTTCGACGGTCATGCGTTACCCAATGGTTGACATGGTCTTAATCCCTATTCTAATGGATGACCCTCTCGGGTTGGAAGACCTAGAGCCTACCTGCTAGTCTCGTCCGCGAGAGTCTTAATCCCTATTCTAATGGATGACCCTCTCGGGTTTGGCGCAGGCCATCGAAGCGAAAGAACAGGTCGACGGTCTTAATCCCTATTCTAATGGATGACCCTCTCGGGTTTACCTTCGCTTTGAAGCGAAGAAAATCGACGAATTGGTCTTAATCCCTATTCTAATGGATGACCCTCTCGGGTCCCTAGACATAGTCCTGATAATTGATAAGGACAGAGTCTTAATCCCTATTCTAATGGATGACCCTCTCGGGTGTCGACAGGACCGGGCGCGTAACCGGAGATATTCCGGTCAAGTCTTAATCCCTATTCTAATGGATGACCCTCTCGGGTGGAAACCTACACGACGGCAGTGGCTGCCGCCGGCAAAAGTCTTAATCCCTATTCTAATGGATGACCCTCTCGGGTTTAGAAGATTATGTGCGTAATTATTTGTAATACAAAGTCTTAATCCCTATTCTAATGGATGACCCTCTCGGGTACGGTCGTACTAGTACTTTGCTTTATCGTTCCTTTCGTCTTAATCCCTATTCTAATGGATGACCCTCTCGGGTTAAAAGAGTACAGATGATGAAATTCATTTACAGAATGTCTTAATCCCTATTCTAATGGATGACCCTCTCGGGTCTTTTTGACGCACCCAGAGACCCGCGAGAGCATGGTTATGTCTTAATCCCTATTCTAATGGATGACCCTCTCGGGTAAGAACAAGCCATTGAAGCTGCAAAAACATGCATCGAGTCTTAATCCCTATTCTAATGGATGACCCTCTCGGGTTTGCAGATGAAGGAACAGAATATGTGTTCTTTCATTCTGGTCTTAATCCCTATTCTAATGGATGACCCTCTCGGGTCGGCGAAATCAACAACGAGGGGATGGCCCACAAGTGGTCTTAATCCCTATTCTAATGGATGACCCTCTCGGGTCCCCCTAATACTGATTGAAGGCAGGGTCTTCTATAGTCTTAATCCCTATTCTAATGGATGACCCTCTCGGGTCATTTTTTTTGACTGGATAAAATCATATGTCATGAAAGTCTTAATCCCTATTCTAATGGATGACCCTCTCGGGTCATTTATGGCCGGAAATGCTTAGATGCATTCGAGAAGGTCTTAATCCCTATTCTAATGGATGACCCTCTCGGGTAATAAAAAAAAAAATAAATATGTACGAAACATTTGTTTGTCTTAATCCCTATTCTAATGGATGACCCTCTCGGGTACCTTACTGAAAGAGGATTTACGGCGATCCGCCGTAAATGTCTTAATCCCTATTCTAATGGATGACCCTCTCGGGTGCCACACTTAGTCCAGTCTGACTGGTTGTCGGACTGGGAGTCTTAATCCCTATTCTAATGGATGACCCTCTCGGGTAGCCCGTCTTTGTGATTGATTTCACACTAGACGGGAAGTCTTAATCCCTATTCTAATGGATGACCCTCTCGGGTGGAAGAATAAATAACAGGCGTTCCCGTCGGGGGACTTGTCTTAATCCCTATTCTAATGGATGACCCTCTCGGGTTGTGCCTGCCATGACTTACTATTCCTTCGATTTTGTCTTAATCCCTATTCTAATGGATGACCCTCTCGGGTTTGGGCACTATTGATGTTCTCCGCAATAGGGACCTGTCTTAATCCCTATTCTAATGGATGACCCTCTCGGGTCCTTTTTTTTTAAAATGACAACATTCATAACAATAAGTCTTAATCCCTATTCTAATGGATGACCCTCTCGGGTCGTTTCCGCAATTGCGGTAATGGCGCTTGCTGCGCCGTCTTAATCCCTATTCTAATGGATGACCCTCTCGGGTCGAACACGAAATTTTGGCTCGCTTCCTGCTGGAAGCAGCGTCTTAATCCCTATTCTAATGGATGACCCTCTCGGGTCAAAGGTCAACACCTTCGGGTGTGTGACCTCAAGAATTGTCTTAATCCCTATTCTAATGGATGACCCTCTCGGGTCAAAACCTTATCGAAGACCTCAACCAAACCATCGCAGAGTCTTAATCCCTATTCTAATGGATGACCCTCTCGGGTGTACAACGCGAAGGAATGGTACCGGGACGGGGCCGTGTCTTAATCCCTATTCTAATGGATGACCCTCTCGGGTACTGCGGACGTGTGCTTTACAAAATCCTCATGGGCTTGGGTCTTAATCCCTATTCTAATGGATGACCCTCTCGGGTTGGTAGACGAAATCACGAGCAGGGAGGTAACCGTGTCTTAATCCCTATTCTAATGGATGACCCTCTCGGGTCCAGCGGCAGTGGGGCAACGGATACCGGCGTCCTGTCTTAATCCCTATTCTAATGGATGACCCTCTCGGGTGCAAATCGAAATAAAATGACGTTACAGGACTTAAAGAGTCTTAATCCCTATTCTAATGGATGACCCTCTCGGGTATGACGTTACAGGACTTAAAGAGTTACGCCGATATTAGTCTTAATCCCTATTCTAATGGATGACCCTCTCGGGTTTTTCACGAAAGACTTTAAAAAACATCTATTGTGGTGGGTCTTAATCCCTATTCTAATGGATGACCCTCTCGGGTCTAAAAAGTTTTTGGTTTGCTGGAAAACCTGTATCTGTCTTAATCCCTATTCTAATGGATGACCCTCTCGGGTCTATGAAATAAGGTCGCAGCATTTTTTTTATTAACGTCTTAATCCCTATTCTAATGGATGACCCTCTCGGGTCCATGGATACAAACTCCTTAAAATAGGCGAATCGGCGTCTTAATCCCTATTCTAATGGATGACCCTCTCGGGTTCTCGGTCGACAAGGCCGGGAGGGTGACGGGAAATATTGTCTTAATCCCTATTCTAATGGATGACCCTCTCGGGTTCACATGAAAAAAATTGATGCATTTGACGTCTACATGTCTTAATCCCTATTCTAATGGATGACCCTCTCGGGTTTTCTCCGGACGGTAACGTCCGGCGAAAAACTATAGTCTTAATCCCTATTCTAATGGATGACCCTCTCGGGTATGTTGGTGCAGGTCATAGAAGCAAAGACCGAAGCGGGTCTTAATCCCTATTCTAATGGATGACCCTCTCGGGTATCTCATCTAAGGGAGTACGGACCGGATTTTGTCCGTCTTAATCCCTATTCTAATGGATGACCCTCTCGGGTATTGCACCCCGCACCCCGTTACCGTCCTCTCGGAGGAGTCTTAATCCCTATTCTAATGGATGACCCTCTCGGGT
>CAZNLJ010000038.1:0-40171 GCA_964573725.1 uncultured Saprospiraceae bacterium | reverse complement strand
AAGCAAAGACCGAAGCGGGTCTTAATCCCTATTCTAATGGATGACCCTCTCGGGTGTGACGCACCCAGATACTCGAGAGGCTCTCGTTAGTCTTAATCCCTATTCTAATGGATGACCCTCTCGGGTATTATTGTAAACGGCAGACTGTTTTACAGTCTGGTCTTAATCCCTATTCTAATGGATGACCCTCTCGGGTTCTTGACAGAGGATTTACGGCGGATCGCCGTAAATCGTCTTAATCCCTATTCTAATGGATGACCCTCTCGGGTGCATTCACAGAGAAGCCTGTCTTTGTGATTGATTTCGTCTTAATCCCTATTCTAATGGATGACCCTCTCGGGTAGATGTATTTCTGTCTTCTGATGTAGCAGAGGTTAAAGTCTTAATCCCTATTCTAATGGATGACCCTCTCGGGTGTTGGGAAGGCCATAAGCCTAAAATCAACCCTTCCACGGTCTTAATCCCTATTCTAATGGATGACCCTCTCGGGTTTCTTTTAAAAAAATAAATATGATAGAAATTTTTAAAGTCTTAATCCCTATTCTAATGGATGACCCTCTCGGGTAATGCCGACCGGGACGACCTGCTGGTTCCGGACCAGTCTTAATCCCTATTCTAATGGATGACCCTCTCGGGTATGAATTTTGAAAACCTTCCCGATGACCTGCGCCAGTCTTAATCCCTATTCTAATGGATGACCCTCTCGGGTAAGCAATCAATGGTTGTTAGTCCACTTAAAGAGACGTCTTAATCCCTATTCTAATGGATGACCCTCTCGGGTTCTCGATATGGGCCGTGACAATGTGTTTGCTACGCGTCTTAATCCCTATTCTAATGGATGACCCTCTCGGGTGCCTTTACGGAGGCTGCATTGAAGATGATGCCTAATTGTCTTAATCCCTATTCTAATGGATGACCCTCTCGGGTCGTCCTGGTTAAACTTTAAACAAAAGACCCTTCTTAGTCTTAATCCCTATTCTAATGGATGACCCTCTCGGGTATTGAATCCGGAGACGGCCGTTATTCGTATCAAAGTCTTAATCCCTATTCTAATGGATGACCCTCTCGGGTTGAAAAAATTAACAGGTAATAAACAATAAAAACCGGGGTCTTAATCCCTATTCTAATGGATGACCCTCTCGGGTCGGCGTAGAGGTGTTCGGCACAGTACCGGCAAACGGGTCTTAATCCCTATTCTAATGGATGACCCTCTCGGGTTAATATAGAACCAAGGGGGGATAACATCCCCCTGATTGTCTTAATCCCTATTCTAATGGATGACCCTCTCGGGTGGATTTGGGTCGTCTTTTTGACGCACCCAGATACTGTCTTAATCCCTATTCTAATGGATGACCCTCTCGGGTGTGTGACATTAAAGATTTGTGGGAAGCCGTAAAGGCTGTCTTAATCCCTATTCTAATGGATGACCCTCTCGGGTATTTCTTACAAACTACGGGGCATTGTATGACAAGCTGTCTTAATCCCTATTCTAATGGATGACCCTCTCGGGTCGCAGAAAAGCATTTTGCTCAACACCTTCGGGTGTGGTCTTAATCCCTATTCTAATGGATGACCCTCTCGGGTCAGTCATTCCTTCCTCTAACAACCCAGAATATGGGTGTCTTAATCCCTATTCTAATGGATGACCCTCTCGGGTATTTGGTAAAGTCCGACTGGTTGTCGGACTGGAATTGTCTTAATCCCTATTCTAATGGATGACCCTCTCGGGTGATTAAAGAAAATGATGGCTTTTGGGTAATTGACTCGTCTTAATCCCTATTCTAATGGATGACCCTCTCGGGTGAAAGTCCGCCTGGCCGGGGAGACGCCCGGTCCGCCCGTCTTAATCCCTATTCTAATGGATGACCCTCTCGGGTAAAGAACAGGCAATCGCAGCTGCTGAAAGCTGTATCAGTCTTAATCCCTATTCTAATGGATGACCCTCTCGGGTAGGGAAATATCTTGGTTAGAGGCTCATATTCAAGTTGTCTTAATCCCTATTCTAATGGATGACCCTCTCGGGTGTATCAGTTGAAGTATTTCCCATGGGCGATAGCCCGTCTTAATCCCTATTCTAATGGATGACCCTCTCGGGTTTTTACAGTCTGCCGCACCTAGTTCAGTCCGACTGGGTCTTAATCCCTATTCTAATGGATGACCCTCTCGGGTAAGTTCTCGGTTGTCAGCCATTGGACAGATTTTGGTCTTAATCCCTATTCTAATGGATGACCCTCTCGGGTAATTAACTCCAATTATTGGAGTAAAAAAAATTACTCAGTCTTAATCCCTATTCTAATGGATGACCCTCTCGGGTTAGTCAGTGACTGGACAGACTACATGCTTCACTGGCACGTCTTAATCCCTATTCTAATGGATGACCCTCTCGGGTGAATTGCAGCAATTGTTTTTCTTGCGACAATTGCGGTCTTAATCCCTATTCTAATGGATGACCCTCTCGGGTTGGTTGCCGCAATTGCAGTAGTTGCAGTAATTGCAGTCTTAATCCCTATTCTAATGGATGACCCTCTCGGGTCTTTAAAAAAATCTGCCCCGTTCTCGTTTTTTCATGGGTCTTAATCCCTATTCTAATGGATGACCCTCTCGGGTCTGGTGCGTCTTTGTGACGCACCCAGAGTCCCGAGAAACTGTCTTAATCCCTATTCTAATGGATGACCCTCTCGGGTCCCTTGGTTCTCGTAGATGGCAGGGTGTTTTACACCCTGTCTTAATCCCTATTCTAATGGATGACCCTCTCGGGTTCTCTAAAAAAAATAGGTCTCTAAAAAAAATCTGCCCGTCTTAATCCCTATTCTAATGGATGACCCTCTCGGGTGTCTTTGTGACGCACCCAGAGTCCCGAGAAACTTTCATGTCTTAATCCCTATTCTAATGGATGACCCTCTCGGGTTGGAGTATGGTAAATTACTCAAAAGAACAGGCCATTGGTCTTAATCCCTATTCTAATGGATGACCCTCTCGGGTAATATGGACAAGGTTTTCACCAAATCTTTTTACAATGAGTCTTAATCCCTATTCTAATGGATGACCCTCTCGGGTCGGGACTCTGGTGCGTCTTTGTGACGCACCCAGAGTCCGTCTTAATCCCTATTCTAATGGATGACCCTCTCGGGTCGTCTTTGTGACGCACCCAGAGTCCCGAGAAACTTTGTCTTAATCCCTATTCTAATGGATGACCCTCTCGGGTAAATCTAAAAAATTATGCTAGGTGTAACGTACAAAGTCTTAATCCCTATTCTAATGGATGACCCTCTCGGGTTCATCTAACGAAACTTTATATAGAGAAAACATTAGGTTTGTCTTAATCCCTATTCTAATGGATGACCCTCTCGGGTCTCAAAGCCGAAGTTTGGATGGGTTCTTGCTCCGGCCGGTCTTAATCCCTATTCTAATGGATGACCCTCTCGGGTAAAACTATACCAGTTTACCGTTTCCTTCCTGTCCGTCTTAATCCCTATTCTAATGGATGACCCTCTCGGGTATTACCGTCACCCTTATCCTGTGTTTTATCATTCCTGTCTTAATCCCTATTCTAATGGATGACCCTCTCGGGTTTGTGCCGGACCAGCTGGTCCGTAATGCGGAAGGCGTCTTAATCCCTATTCTAATGGATGACCCTCTCGGGTTTTTACAGTCTGCCTCATTTAATCCAGTCCGACTGGTTGTGTCTTAATCCCTATTCTAATGGATGACCCTCTCGGGTCGCATTCGCGGAGAAGCCTGTCTTTGTGATTGATTTGTCTTAATCCCTATTCTAATGGATGACCCTCTCGGGTTGCCTCATTTAATCCAGTCCGACTGGTTGTCGGGTCTTAATCCCTATTCTAATGGATGACCCTCTCGGGTCACCCAGAGACCAGGGAAAGTCTGGTTATCAGTCCGTCTTAATCCCTATTCTAATGGATGACCCTCTCGGGTTGTCGGACTGGGACTCCACGCCTCCTGCGCCACCTGCGGTCTTAATCCCTATTCTAATGGATGACCCTCTCGGGTCCGGAGAGATAAAACGCTGTTCTGGAAGTACGAGACAGAGTCTTAATCCCTATTCTAATGGATGACCCTCTCGGGTTTTGTAACCGATTTAGGTTACAAAATAGAGACAGACTGTCTTAATCCCTATTCTAATGGATGACCCTCTCGGGTTGGAGGTTCCCGGAAGAAAATGAGATGGCTTCTCTGTCTTAATCCCTATTCTAATGGATGACCCTCTCGGGTGTCTCACGGATGAGACTGGCCGGTCACCTTTCCTTGGTCTTAATCCCTATTCTAATGGATGACCCTCTCGGGTTTTGTGACGCACCCAGAGACAAGGCAATCCCTTGTTATGTCTTAATCCCTATTCTAATGGATGACCCTCTCGGGTTATACGCCGTAAATCCTCTAAAAACAATCTCTGGTGTCTTAATCCCTATTCTAATGGATGACCCTCTCGGGTCTCTGATAATTTTGTTGTCAGAGTAAACATAGCAAGTGTCTTAATCCCTATTCTAATGGATGACCCTCTCGGGTGGTATGTTAGAGTAGAGACAGAGTCCACCAGTTTTCAAGTCTTAATCCCTATTCTAATGGATGACCCTCTCGGGTGACTGGTCAATATCCCGCTACCATGGTAGCGGAAACCGTCTTAATCCCTATTCTAATGGATGACCCTCTCGGGTGTTGCCGGTCGTAGCAGGATTCGCTGCCGCCGATATGTCTTAATCCCTATTCTAATGGATGACCCTCTCGGGTAGCAAGACCGAAGCGGAACGCTTCGGTCAAGCTCTGTCTTAATCCCTATTCTAATGGATGACCCTCTCGGGTATGACGTTTATGATTGACTCTGCAGCTGGTTTTGTCTTAATCCCTATTCTAATGGATGACCCTCTCGGGTCTACAAGTAATTTTTATTTCATAAAGTTCTTAGGTGGTCTTAATCCCTATTCTAATGGATGACCCTCTCGGGTAGGTTTTCACCAAATCTTTTTACAATGACAGTTCAAGTCTTAATCCCTATTCTAATGGATGACCCTCTCGGGTAAGAACAGGCCATTGAAGCTGCAATAAACCTGTATCAGTCTTAATCCCTATTCTAATGGATGACCCTCTCGGGTTAACGACAGGGTATTCTATACCCTGCCGCATCTAGTTGTCTTAATCCCTATTCTAATGGATGACCCTCTCGGGTCCGTTCTCGTTTTTTCATGGGAATTTGGGGCAGAACTTGTCTTAATCCCTATTCTAATGGATGACCCTCTCGGGTTGGATATGGATGTTCCATTCTAAGTTATACCAACACCCGTCTTAATCCCTATTCTAATGGATGACCCTCTCGGGTCTAACATTTAAAAATTTCTTTAATATGTTTCACAATTGTCTTAATCCCTATTCTAATGGATGACCCTCTCGGGTTCAGTCTCATGGATGAGACTGGCCGATCATCTTTCCGTCTTAATCCCTATTCTAATGGATGACCCTCTCGGGTGGGCGTCGTATGGCTCGACACGATGGAGGTCGAGAGTCTTAATCCCTATTCTAATGGATGACCCTCTCGGGTACTATTTATGACTTGGTAGTAATGCCCACAACCCGCGGGGTCTTAATCCCTATTCTAATGGATGACCCTCTCGGGTCTCTTTTTGCGCACCAGTTCGACGACAGTGTCGAGCGTCTTAATCCCTATTCTAATGGATGACCCTCTCGGGTAAAAACTTCTCGGTTGTAAGTCACTGGACAGATTTTGTGTCTTAATCCCTATTCTAATGGATGACCCTCTCGGGTCTAACAATTAAAAAATTTTGATATGACAAAGAAAGGTCTTAATCCCTATTCTAATGGATGACCCTCTCGGGTAACAAGCAATCGCAGCTGCTGAAAGCTGTATCAATGTCTTAATCCCTATTCTAATGGATGACCCTCTCGGGTCGATAAAGATAACGTACTGATTAGGGTCCTGTGGTGGGTCTTAATCCCTATTCTAATGGATGACCCTCTCGGGTCCGCTGATACTGCCCGTGGATGGGCAGTGTCCGTAGAAGTCTTAATCCCTATTCTAATGGATGACCCTCTCGGGTCAATGTTAGTCCTCAGCGGAAGCTGAGTGTACTTGCGGTCTTAATCCCTATTCTAATGGATGACCCTCTCGGGTAGAAACGAGTATTTGCGTCTGTGGGCTATTCCAAAGGTCTTAATCCCTATTCTAATGGATGACCCTCTCGGGTCGAATTCGGTCGCCAGTACCTGTCCTACTCGATGGTAGGTCTTAATCCCTATTCTAATGGATGACCCTCTCGGGTCCATTACCGTCGTCCTTATCCTGTGTTTTATCCTGCCTTGTCTTAATCCCTATTCTAATGGATGACCCTCTCGGGTCACCGACACCGTCGTTCTGACGGTGAAATTTGACACCGTCTTAATCCCTATTCTAATGGATGACCCTCTCGGGTCTTTGTGACGCACCCAGAGACAAAAGAAAGCCTGGTTAGTCTTAATCCCTATTCTAATGGATGACCCTCTCGGGTTTAACGCCTACGGTTGACGGTTTTGTAAAGTGGAGTCTTAATCCCTATTCTAATGGATGACCCTCTCGGGTTCGGAATCGGGGACTCATTCGCTTTGTACAGGCTACTGTCTTAATCCCTATTCTAATGGATGACCCTCTCGGGTGGGTATGAGCTGGACGGGTACTATGCTTATTGATACGTCTTAATCCCTATTCTAATGGATGACCCTCTCGGGTTTATGCTATTCACGTCAAAAGTTTGCCTTTATGCGGTCTTAATCCCTATTCTAATGGATGACCCTCTCGGGTAGCCATGTGCTACGCTTCCGCCACCGTGCATGAGTCTTAATCCCTATTCTAATGGATGACCCTCTCGGGTCGGGAGACTGATAATCAGGAACCTCAGGGGGATAAGTCTTAATCCCTATTCTAATGGATGACCCTCTCGGGTGAAGGCAGACTGTTTTACACTCTGCCACATTTAGTCCAGTCTTAATCCCTATTCTAATGGATGACCCTCTCGGGTGATTTTGTTCATCACTACAACCAAGATGAGTACTGGTCTTAATCCCTATTCTAATGGATGACCCTCTCGGGTTACCAGCTTCAAAGCGGCCATTGGGCCGCAGATACTGGTCTTAATCCCTATTCTAATGGATGACCCTCTCGGGTACACCATATATATATATATGGTGTAAGTCTTAGTAGTCTTAATCCCTATTCTAATGGATGACCCTCTCGGGTCGTGGATTGCTTACATCATGGACGCAACGGTGGTAGACGTCTTAATCCCTATTCTAATGGATGACCCTCTCGGGTTGGTTTGAACTGGAGGGGGCATCGAGCCCCCCCCAGTCTTAATCCCTATTCTAATGGATGACCCTCTCGGGTTTGAAATTGCGGGAAATAATACACGGACGGCCAACGGGTCTTAATCCCTATTCTAATGGATGACCCTCTCGGGTGGACGAGGAAGTATCCGATGGTGGAGGGGCAGCGGGTCTTAATCCCTATTCTAATGGATGACCCTCTCGGGTACGGTACCTGCCGCAGGTAATGGAGACTTCCCCGATTTGTCTTAATCCCTATTCTAATGGATGACCCTCTCGGGTTAAATGGAATGTTGTTTGCCCGGTTTTAATATAATGTCTTAATCCCTATTCTAATGGATGACCCTCTCGGGTCGATATGTTGTGGGTTGGAGTGTAACATTTTGCGGGTCTTAATCCCTATTCTAATGGATGACCCTCTCGGGTAAAACCTGCGCCAAATGCTGGTGCAGGTAATCGAGTCTTAATCCCTATTCTAATGGATGACCCTCTCGGGTGGTTGACCGGTCAGTCTCACGGATGAGACTGGCCGGGTCTTAATCCCTATTCTAATGGATGACCCTCTCGGGTGACACCGCCGACACCGCCGACACCGCCACCACCACCGTCTTAATCCCTATTCTAATGGATGACCCTCTCGGGTCTTTCCTCGGGAATATTTACTGTATATTGTTAACCATTGTCTTAATCCCTATTCTAATGGATGACCCTCTCGGGTAGTCTCACGGATGAGACTGGCCGGTCACCTTTCCTTGGGTCTTAATCCCTATTCTAATGGATGACCCTCTCGGGTTTCGGAGTACGGTAGCATCCTCGCCTGGTACCTGAAGTCTTAATCCCTATTCTAATGGATGACCCTCTCGGGTGAAACAGCTAAGGGAAACGAACTGTTCGAAAGTCTTAATCCCTATTCTAATGGATGACCCTCTCGGGTACAGACCTTCAGGAAACAATCACGGTAATGACGGCAGTCTTAATCCCTATTCTAATGGATGACCCTCTCGGGTACGTGTTCGCTACGCGAACTAATCCCGGTAGCTAGTCTTAATCCCTATTCTAATGGATGACCCTCTCGGGTCTGTTTTACAGCCTCCCGCATTTAGCAAAGTCCGACTGGTGTCTTAATCCCTATTCTAATGGATGACCCTCTCGGGTTGAAAGAGGATTTGCGGCTACACGCCGCAAATCCTGTCTTAATCCCTATTCTAATGGATGACCCTCTCGGGTAGCAAATTACGTAACGAATTGTCATCGCAAAAGTTACAAGTCCCTTTTTCGAAATAACAATTCAATTTCATGGTTATAAGTTGAAGCATCTGCTGTTATATGGCGATAATTCGTCAAGTGCTTGGGCGCCTGGTTCGTTCAAGGAAGCCTGGGCTTCCATAACAGGCAACCCCCGAACGCTGGCAACAGGAATCTTTCCGGATAATCAAGGCCGATGGCCAGATTCATGGCACGGTAAGGTGCCATCGGATTTCCGTTTCAAGGTAGCACAAAAATACAAATTTCGAAAGAACCGGGACCCTATTCCTGATGTGTCCGCAGGAATAATTGTCGCTTGGGAAATGGCCTCCGGTTTCCCCTGGAAAGGGAAAATGCCTTTCAAGATGATCGATCGCCACTTCACCCGGCCGAAAAAAGTCAAAAAAATAACGTATTCGGTTTGTTGGTGATTGCGTCGATATTGATATTTTTTCCGATCAATTTCATGCTCCGGACATCACTGGCGTTGACCGGTACCAGGATGATGCTGTCGTTGTTGTCGTAATAACCGTTGATCTCATGCAGGGTCGTATGGATTTCCTGGAAATGCTTATTCTCCGTGTGTGCCAGGAAAACCGAATGCTGGATGCGGACACACCCTTTGCTTTTCAGGTATTTCGCAACCAGGGTGCGGACCTTGTTGTCGGAGATGTCATACAATATCAGATAAGTCATCGCCGTGGATTTTATCGGTGCAGGTTTGAGGATGTTCAAAATTTGCCGGATACGGTCCGTCAACGGAACCATCGGGTCTTCTTCCTGTGGCGTTTTTTGCTCAGGTTGCTCGCGGATACCGGCATCCTTGAGCCGCCGCAAGGCTTCCGCCAGGCTAAGGTCCGATCTCTTGGGTCTGGCCATGCTATCCGATTTCCAATATATCCCGCACGGCCAAAACCACCAGGTCGGCCAGTTCGGGGTTGCTGCCGGATTTCGTGGTCTTGACGACGGTGAAACCCCGCTTGCCGTGAAAGATGTTGATTTCCGCAAACTGTCTGCCGGCAAAAACCTGCAGCTTTCGACCGTATTGTATCGGTTCGCTGGTTCGAAGCTCCAATTCCATGCCCGATAACCGCTCCATCAAGAGGGGCATGGCTTCGTCCAATGCCGGCGGTACAGGAATTTCCCTCGCTTTCCGAACCCGGGCCGACGGATTCAACCGCTCCCGTATCCGTTCCATCACGGCCGCATCCGGCGAATTGTCCTTGGCGGTATCCCGCTCGGGGGCCTGTGCCTTCAATACCTTTTCGGATTCCCGCACGGCCTCCACCGATTCTTCGAAATCGAGATTCTTCAGGTAATGTTCCATACGAACCTCCTCGGCATCCGGCCGAAAGTATGCCTCGCTGTCCGCACTCAGGAAACAAGCGCGGGTGACATCATGTGTCTGGGGGTCGACGGCTCCCAACAAACCGTATCGCTCGGCGAACTGCCGGGCGAATAGCTTGTAAAAGGCACTGAACATCGAGGCGTCCCGGCATGGTTCCGCCAATCGGAACATCACTTTCAAGCCGTCGCCGCCCGGCGACTGGAAATACATGGCCACCCGGGGGTCTTCCCGGAAGCGGCCGCAAAGCTGCTCCTGCCCGATACCGGCGGCAGATAGATGGTCGAGGTCCAAAATAAAGTGGCTGATGGTGGCAAAATGCTCTTTCCGGCGGATCGGGGGCTGGAATATGCCGCACACGAAATAGGGCAACTGTTTCTTCAATTCGCGGTACTGCCGTTCGTCCAACGCCGCCAATATCCGCAATTGCTGGATGAAATCGGCCGATGCCGGCTTGGGCCTGCTCACCATCGTGTACAATTGCTCCAGGCTTATCTTCCGCAAAGGGTCCCCGACCTGGGTTATTTTCATTCCGAGCTGTAACATGTTGTCGCTTTTGCTGGGTAATCATTCGACGGTCTCGAGAAATGTGTTGGCCAGCTTGAATGCCTGTTGCTGGATGTGCTCGCTGCGCGACCGCTCCAGTCCACGTATCCGTACCACCTCCGCCAGATAGTCGTTCATGGATTGTATGAGGATCCGCTTGCCCAGGCCGTCCAACAGGTAGGCTCCGTTGGGTTCCGTCCGGAAACATTCCTCCGTCATGGCTTCCTGCCGCGCCAATTGTATGGTGACATAGTCCGCCCAAATGCGGTATTTCTCAATGATGTCGAATACCAACGCCGGCCGGTTGTAATCGTCCCGGTGGAAGACGCCCATGTAAGGGTCTATGCCGGCCTTGATCAAGGCCCCCTCCACCTTCCCGTACAGGATGCCGTATCCGTAGTTGAGCATCGCGTTGAATCGGTCCGTCGCCGGATGCTGGGAGCGCTCCTTGAATCGCCAGGCCTCCGGCATGAGCAGGGATACCGTCTGGAAATACCGCCGGGATGCGGCGCCCTCCCAGCCCCGTATCGACGGTGCCAGGTCCGACAGGCTCTCCCCTTGCGCACGCCGGACCTTGTTCTTGTAATCCTCGATGCTGTTGATGGCCGCCGCCACTTTTCTTTTCTCCGCCTCGTCATCCGCCGGCCGTAAGGAGAGCAACATGGCCGTCTGGTTGTTCATTTTTTCCACAATCAAATCCTTGACCCATTCCACTACCTTGCCGGAATACATGAATTCCACCTGCCGTCGCCGGATATCGGATACACTCCCGTATTTGACGCTCCAGACCCGCCCTTGCGGATTACCGACACCGTCGACGAACAACACATCGATTTCATGGGCAATCGCAAGCAGCACGGCATCCGAGCTGATCCGTGCGCCCTTGCTGATGGTGATGCTCCGGATATCCCGCGGATGCAGGGTCTGCTTGCCGGCGGTGGTCGTGACGGCGAACAACCCGTCCTCCTGTCGGATGGATGCTCCGAATGAGTTCAAGACGATATGCATAGGCGTTTTTTTTTCGTAAGGACAGAAGGACAATGAGCCGGCTTTGCCGGTTCTCACCACATGCATAAGCTGTAGGTGGTTTCGGATGCCCGACATTGCTTTTCGCGGGGGCATGGGTGACACAGGACACGCTTACCGACCGGATAAAAAAGCTTTCGAGAAGGTCCCGTCCGTGGGGATATCTACCCCAAACAGGTCAGCTAATCCACCATCACTTTGGCGGGAAGGGTCTTTCCGGTTCCCGCACCCACCGGATGGGAACCCGCCGGCCGACTGCGTCAAGCGACCGGAGCAGCGTCCGCAGGACCGTCGCTATCGTTGGGGCCCATTTCATCGCTTGATATGCGGGGCCGGGCGTTCCGACTTCATTTATTCGGGCAGCACGCTCGTCGCCCGCCAGCCGGGAGCCGATTTCTTCCGGTCCCAGGTCCGTAGGGCTTTGCCTTTCACCGATTTTCCGTCCGACAGGCTATAGGTGGCCACCAGGGCCGGCGGAAGGAAGACATCCCCGACGAAGCCGAAGGCCTGGGTGCCTGTCTGCCGGAAAACACCCCGGAATGACTTGCAAAGTGTCTCCGGGATTTCCTGTTCCGATAGCTTGGCGAAGGCGCGGACGGCCAATCGCTCCGGAACCCCTTCCAGCCGTAGCCGGTAGGCGCTCCCCAGCTCCAGCTGTCCCTTCAGGCGCCTGAAATGGGCGAAACCCTGCCGGTCGTTCGAATCAATGAAATAAAGGACGTGTTTTTCCTGGTTCAGACCGGTGACCAACACGACCGTCTCGGGAAGGTCTTCGAATAGCAGCATTTCCGCGGGCCGGGCGTGCCGCTGGTAAAAATCCTGGTCGGGCCTCGATTCCTTGTGTTCGGCAAACCAGGCCGACTGCAGCCAGGCGCTCACTTCACCCGGCATGTTCCACCCCTCCCGACCGTAAGTCCCCGCAATCGTCCGGACCTGCACGGCCGCTTCTCCGGCTTCCCCCCGGGCCAGCAGCTTCGGTACCGCTTTCCTTCGGATTTTCACGTTGAATTTCGGATCGGTCTTGCATGCCAAGGCCCGGCACAGGCAGGCGAATTGCAAGTCCGGCCGGTCTTCGTACAAGTCGCCCAACAGGTCCCAAACCCAGAATTCCCCGGATTTCTGCCGGGCGAACGGCAACAAGGCCGTGCGGGCCGGCCCCGGCCGACCTGCTGCCGCCAACAACCTGGAACGGTAATAGGGAACATACCGGAATAGCGGCTGGTCCCGGGCAATCTGGTCATACACCGGAAGACGGGCGAGGATCAAATCGGGATCCGGCTTCGCACCCGGCGGGTGGCCGCCGTCCTCAAGCAGCAGATGGCGGGCCAGCCCGATCAACACCTGCTCCACCAGGGCCATGCCCCGCCGGTCATCGGCCAGTACCGGGGGGATGTAATCGTCCGGAACAAACGAATCCAGCCCCCACCAATCCAGGAAAACAGGGAAGCGGGGCCAGGTTTTACCAGCCCGCAGGAAGGAACGGACCAGGTAGCTGCCGCCGGCGCCCGGCCGACGGATGGGAAGCCCCCGGATCAGGTCGAATATCCGCTCCAGCCGACCGCCCGCCGATGCGTCGGCCGGCAGGCCGGCGACCAACTTGCCGATACCGAAGGGCAGGATTTCCCAATACATTTTCTCCTCCTCCGGCAATTGGAGGTTGATGATTGTCGACAGGGGCCGAACCGCCTGTTCCGGTTGCAGCCAGGCATCCGGCTGCTTGAGCTGCTCATACAAGACCCAGGCCATGGCCCGCCGATGCCAGATTGAAAAGTCCTGGTCCAACAGCTGGCCCGCCAGGGCATAGGCATCGGACAGCCGCCCGGCCTTGCGCAGCTCCGTGATTCGCTGAATCGACATGGGTTGTTGTTATTAGAGGTCGTGGGGAGTACCGTAAGGCCGGAACCGGACGAAACGGAACTTTACCTCCTTGCGACCATCCCCCAGGTCCTGCACTTCCCGGCGGGAAGTGGCGGCGACACAGGGAATACCGGCGGCCAACAGCTTGCCCGCCAGTCGCAGGGTGAAGGTCATCTCCCCCATCAGATGGACGCCTTTCGGCCGGCCCCCTTCGATTGCGGCCAAATAACGGTCGGCCAACCTGTGAACTTCCTCGGTGTCCCATTCCGGCGCTATATCGGGAAAGGCCGCATCCGCCACCGGGCCGTATTCCGCCCGGGCCGCTTCCTGTTGCTCCTGCCCCCATCTGTCGGACGGATGGTTGGAAAGGTTCAGGAAACAACCCGGCGGCAGCTCCGGCAACAGGTCGTTCCCGATGACCGGCTCCGAGGGTATTTGGGGCGTCGGCTGTGGAGGAGCGGCGATGAGCGCCCGGATTTTGGCATGGTACTTCCTCAACTTTTTTTCAAATGAATTAGCTGACGCACCCTTCGTATAGCCGCCGTGGTTGATGTCGTTCCGGCTGTCCGACAACGCTTGATACCTGGCCGCCAAGGTCCGGATCACCGGTTGGTCCATCACCTGCCGGCCGATGGCCTTGTGCTTGCCCAACGCTCCGGTCCAGGAGGACTCCGCCGGCAGGGTATTGCGAGTTATGGACAGGGCGCTGCCCAGCAGTTCCCTGGGATCCGCTTTGGTCCAATCGAAGAACTCCGGAAAGAAGCCTCCTTCCCGGAAGTACAGGCAGAGCCAGGTGATCAGTCCTTCCTGCAGCTGGGTCACGCCTTGTTGGATGAGCCCGTGGTCGATACACCATTGGACGGCGGACAGCCAGGAGAGGTCGCCGCCAGCCCCGAACGGGGCGACCTTGTCCCTGACCAAATCGAGGATGGGACGCAGGGGGCGGAGCCGGATGTTGTTTGCCGCCATGGATGAATTCCGCAGTTGTTCGTCGAGCCGGTTGAATTTGAAACCCATCAGGTCCTTACCCCGGTTCGTCTCTATCTGGGATACCAGCTCGTAGATGTTATTGCTGATGCCGCGGAGGAGCGCCATATCGGCATTTCTGCCCTCCGTGACCCGCATCACGGGTTCGATTGATTTATGGGCGAGCTCCCTCCATCTTGCCGGTTTTCCGTAATCCACAAAATCCCGGGCCGCGGCAGCCCATTCCTGGAGTTCCGAGAACTCTACCAGGTCGAGGATGGGTACCCACCGCTCCGGCTCCGGGAGGGCTTTCACTTCCTCTCTCGTACCCAGCCTTTCGAGCGCACCGTAGTAGATGGCTTTGACCTGGACGGCTTTCAGGGCCTTGGCGTAATTGAGTAGGGTGGCACCCAGCAAGGGTAGGTAGCGCCAGGAGTGGGTGATGTCCAGGTATATGATATCCTCTTTCTGCAGTACATCGTATATGGTCAGAAAGTTATCCAAGATGGTGTCTGTGCTCGATTCGTCGCCGACCGGTTTCCCGATGACTTCAAAAGGATAGCGGCCTACAATCTGTGCCTCGAGGGCGGAAGCCCCGTTCTTGGGAGACCAATTGGCGTTCTTGGCTGCCTCGGTGAGGAAGACCACCGCCAGGTCACCCGCGGAGAAGTTCTCGGCGTCGGCGAGATGGTCCAGCAAGGCGGTCTGGACATACCTTTCCACTTGGCTGGACGGTTGCCGGCCGGTTTTTTCGAGGAAATACCGTACCGGCTCATAGGTGGAAACCCCCAGGAAGGAGAGGAATACTTTTCGGCCCATTATTATATTTTTTTGATATACGATTTAAGGATATCTTCGTCGACGACGGTCTGGATATCGGCGGGGAAAGGCAGCCGGAGCAATTTGCAGCGTTCGGCGAGTTCGGCCCGCTCCTGCCCGTCCGGGATATTGTTGGCGATGGCGAAGAAAGATTTGGCGTTGATGCCGAACTGGAGCGTCATGGAGGCGTACTTGAGCAAGGGTTCCTTGAGTTTCAGGTAACTGACCTTGTTCCGGTTGTAGTATTTGCATTCGACCGCGTACAGGACATGGCGGCGCATGAAAAGGATGTCATACTCGTAGGAGACGAGCCGGTCCACGTTGGGGCGGTTGAGTTTGGCGTTGACCCAGAGGCTGCCGTCCTCCAGGCCGAACATGTTTTTCAGCCGGTCGGCGAGCCAGACCTCGAACCATTCGCCGAGATAGAACTGCCGCCGGTCGGCGGGTAATTCATTGAGGCCTTGGCTGCGCGACCAATTTCGGATTTCCTGGGCGCGGGGCCCACGGAGCCGACCGGTGACCACGTCCATGACCTCCTTTGCAGGTGGCACCAGCGATTGCCAGTCCCTGTTCCGGCTTTGCAGGACGACCCCATAGGCCTTGAGGTATTCGGCCAGGCCGATGCGGACGTTCAGCGGGATTTCCGCCTGCCGGGGTGACAGTTCGAGGAAATGTGCCGCATTGATCGGGTGATAGACGAGCCGGGCACCGGATTGGTTCCGGAAAAAAGCGTAAGCGGCGAGCGCCATCATTTTCGTCCCACCGGTCAGGTTGACCAGGTAGCTGTGGTGTGGCGGCAGCGGCAGGGCCTTCAAGTTTGCGAAGGCGGTGTTGGCATTTTCCGGATCGATCGGCAGGCGCTGCACCGCCGCATCCTGTATGCCTGCCGCATCCAGGAGGTGGTCCACCCTACCCATTGCCTCCATTTTGGCGGTGGTCAGGAACAGGTAGTTGTCAAAGGGTCCGAACTGTTTCAGGAACAACAGGTTGGGTAACGATTGTTCGGATGTCAGCAAGACGGCGGTGGTCATGTGGCGGATCGGTTGACGGAGGTGGTCCGGAGGCCGGAAGGGAACCTATCATTTGAAGATGGCAGAGAGGGCTCCGGTGTCCTGGAGTTGGTTGAGGTTCACGATATCGATGTTGTACAGCTTTCCGCGTGGGATGCCTTTCCTGATTTCCTCCGCTCCGGCCAATGTGAACAGGAAAGCCTTGACGTTCAGTCCGAATTTAGTCCGGAGGGAATC
Organism: uncultured Saprospiraceae bacterium; assembly: GCA_964573725.1. Lineage (GTDB taxonomy): Bacteria > Bacteroidota > Bacteroidia > Chitinophagales > Saprospiraceae > UBA6168. The sequence goes on along the minus strand of CAZNLJ010000038.1, from coordinate 23,791 downwards.
GACCTTATAGAGGGTGTCGGTGATGATGTTCGAGCCGTCCGTCGTGATGAGCCGGGTCTTGCATTCGATGAGGTGCAGGTCGTTGCGGTGCATGATGGCCAGGTCGAGCTCGTTGGGGACGGCATCCGTGCCTTCCTTTCCAATATTGATCTGCAAGCCCAAGCCCCAATGGCGGGGGCTCAGGCCGAGCAGGTCCTTCAACTGCAAATAGACATATTCCTCGAACCAATCCCCGGTCAGGTATTTGGTTTCCGCCTTGCTCAATACGTCCGGAATTTCCGTTTGGAAACCGATATTCTCGAGGAAGGTGAAGATATTGTCCCGCAAGGCCATCTCCGCTTCGTCCTTGCCTTCGTTCCTTCTGACGGTCCTGCCCCGGTATCCCTTCCCGGCGTACCCTTGCCGGATCAGGTCGATGGACTCCCAATCCTGTGGCCGGAACCCGACGGCCCTTGCGAAGAAGGCCCGGGTCGATTCCCCGGTTTTGACCAGGCTATGAAGGTTGGCCGGGTTGACGATCTTGACACCGTAGCCTTTGAAATATTCCTGCAGGTCCAGGGCGTACCGGAATTCGACCGTCTTGTTGCGGATCCGCGGGAAAATCTGGTCGTAGTTGTTCCGGCCCAGGCTCACATACAGGATGCGGGCGTTGTACTTGATGAAGAAATCGTACACCCCGATGGCCATGATCTTGGTTCCGCCGGTGATGTTGACGTAGACCTCGTCCTCGTCCTCCAGCTGTACCTGTTGGGTCAGTTTCTGCTGGATGTCGATGAGGTTGTCCTCGACCACTTGCACATGGATGACCTCCGAACCCATTTCCGCACAGGCGTCTTGTGTCCGTTCCGCCTGGACCTTCGTACTTTGGGAATGGACCAGGACCAATTTGTCGATCGGTCCGGTTCCTTGATGCAGTTCCTTGGCGAGCAGGATATTGGGCTGTGTCTGCCCGCCGATGATGTTGACCAGTATTCTCGCCATACCTAAGAATTTATCGATTGAATGAATTCCGAAGCCTTTTCGGGGCCTACCCATTGTGCCAGCAAGCGGTATTTGCCATTGGTGTCGAGGGGCTGTTGCCGCCACTTGTTCCTGTCGCCCGGGCTCAACTTCCCGATGATCTCCGACAGCTTTTCGAACAGTTTGCCACGGAATTCCTTTGGAATATATCCGTCCGGCTTGTCGGGAAGAAGCGCTTGTATGTCCTTGACCATGTAAGCATCGCGCGCCCATTTTTCCAATACCTTTTTGAGGTTGTTCTCCACCTCCCGGTTCATCTTGATGGAATCGTAATTAGGACCATCCCGGCGGGCAGCGACTGATCTATCGTCTTTTTCTTTTTCCCTTTCCTCGGCTTCTCGTCTTTCTCTGTCCTTCCTTTCTTGCTCCTCCGTATCGGACAGCCTTTTTGCGAGGGCATCGAGCCATGCTTTCTTCTGCGCCTCCCAGCGTTCCGCCAGGTCTTGTTTGGTTTTCTTTTTGTGAGCCGCCACCGCACTTGCGATATCCGACTTTAGCGCCCTGGCGGCTTCCCCTTTCTGGTGCCAATCTTTCATCTCAGCAATTGCATCCCGGTCGCAATGGCTAGGCGGGTTTGGTTTTGCCTGCACGAGGACGGAGTATTTATTCAAGGCTTCTCCTTGGTTCTTCACCGTCACGTGATCATTCAGCGTCATGTAGCCGAAATCGGCATTTTGATGGTTTGTGGCCATGGCGAGCAGCTCCACCACCGGTTCGGAAGTATGCCAGGTAGGTTGGGTATGACTGAGCCGGGTATTCATGTAGGCTTCGAAGGCGGCCAGGTATTCCGTGACCGGCAGTTCGGATTCCGGATTAATAATGGTAAGGGATATTTTACCGTAGCCGAGCGGTTTCGCCATGCCGATGCTGTGGTAGGTATCTTCCGTGCCGTGAAAAGTCAAGGCGCTGAGCAGCGCACCCAGTTCGACGGGGAGCAGGTTGTGGTACCGGACCGAACACTCGAATTCGACACCGGCTTGCAGGGGTACGAACTTGGATCTGATTCTATCATTATCTATTTCCCCTACATGGATTTTCACCCCATTGGCGTGTACCGGGTATCTTTTCCAGCCGGCGATGACGGCTTTCCGGTCCATAAAGGATTGGTAGTTGCCGGTCGGCTTACTGCTGTTATTGAATTTTTGGCGGATATAGGCAGGATAGTAGGAGGCCTTCGGGCTGGAGAGGACCGCTTGGACGGCGGGCTGTCTCTTGTGTGCCGTATTCTTAACGGCGAAGGCATGTCCGATCTGGACCCGGCCTTTCCGGGCATCCTGGTCCTGGACATAGCCGAACAGGGCATCCGACAAATCCCGCGAATCTTTTCCCTGGTGGTTCCGGACGGCATCGCCGACGGAGTAGGCATAAGGCAGTTTGTACAAGTACGACAAGCCCATAGACAGGACCTTGCCATCCTTGTCCTTGTGGAAGAAGACAGGAATTTCCTTACCTGCAGCCAATTCCTTCCGTCTTGTTTGCCAGTCCACGGACCATTTCGGTTTGTCGTGTTCGTAGTAGGCGAAGCGGAAATTATCGATGACGGTTTCATCCACCGCCCGTTCCACGACCTTGTCCTCGAAGAAAATGAATTCCAGGTTGTGCCCCGTCCATTTGCCATCCTTACCTCTTTTTCTGGGTCCTGGTTGTCCGGTGCAGACGAGGGTTCCGGTGCGGTCGCCGCTTTCGTCCGCTTCGTAGATCTCCCTACCAATATCTACCCCAACTTTGGAGAATTTTTTTCTCAAGGACCCTCTGTTTTGCAGCTTGTCGTACTTATAGCGAGCGGCTTTTTTATTGTTGGAATTAACTTTGAAATTTTCCTGCGAAAAATCATTCTTGAACCTTGTCCCCCAAGCACTATCGATCTTTTCATGGGAAATCCTCCCCGGGAAACCGCAGTCCTTGAGCGTATAGGAATTGTCATCGTTTTTCCGGAGCCAGCCACAGTAGATCTTATCCGGCTTGAAATGAACGAGATATTCATTTTTCATGGCACCGGACAGGTCACGGAGGGCGTACTTGACATCGTCCGTTCTTCCGGCCATACGGCCGTAGCTGAGTATTTCCAGTACATTCCGGACCATACCCTTGATGGAGGTGCCGGGAATGAAATACTCGCCCCTATAATCGTTGAAGGATAATCCGTTATTAGTCTCCTGCTCCTGCCGGGAGGCTCCGTTCCGGACGAAAATATCCGTTTTCGCCACAATCTTCAGTTTGATGTCTCCTGACAGGCCTTCTTCGAAAGGGATATCCTGGCTGATATCTTCCATCCAATGGGGGGAAACCACCTGTTGCTGGAGGGGTACGAAATTGTAAGGTGCTTTGATGGTGGGCATATCCGAATCATTTTTTGGTTGAGAACCCGGCGAAGGCAGTCCAGGCGGGAACCAGTGTTTCCATGTTTTCCAACAGTTCGTCTGCGACAGGTGTCCAGGCCTCCACCACCTCGAAGGAGAGGCCCTGCAGGTGATGGCCGATGTAGGAGCTCGCCACATGGCATTCCGAATCGAGGTTGTTCAGGTCGATCCTGGCGACCACGTATTTGCCGTCGATATTCCGTACCTGGATGCTGATGCGTTCGGCCGGGGCGAAGAAGTTGGCCTCCACCACAAAAGGGAGGTCGGAGAACCAGCTATGCTCGATTTGTGTGGCGGTTTGCAGGACCACCGGAGTCCGGCTGTTGGAATACCAGTAGTACCCTTCGAACCGGATATCCCCGGGAATGTCGCGCAGCTGGATGGATTGATAGCGCTCAGTCATAATTCGTCATTTGTTTTTTTCATAGCTACCCGTGAAGCGGCCATGGCCCCTGCCCGTGCTGCCGCCGAGGGGCAGCCTTCCCGAGCATAGGTCATCGAGGGCTGCCTCGAAGGCTTTCTCGACCTGGGGGTCGGATAATGCGTCCTGCTGCACGAGGATATTCATTTCAAACGCAGCGGTTGTCGATACCTTTTGTTGAAACAGCATCCCGTGGCGGGCACCGCCGGTGAAACGGTCGATGGAGACGTGATTGAATATCTTCTCCGATGTCGTGTCGGTTTCCCGGTAAAGGTCCGACAGGATGACCTGACCTCTTGCCCCCTGCCCGTCCTCATCCAGCGCATAGCCGAAAAGAGCCCGGACGGCAGGATTTTTTTCCTGTACGTGCTTGGTCTCTTGGTGGCCGGCTGCGCCGATTTGGTCGAGTTTGTCGGTAAAGGAAGCCCATTCGGGCGATTGTTCCAGGGCCTCGTCCAGCGACCACTGTTGGATTTTTTCCCGCCAAATGGCCCACCGGGCATCGGCGGACGGAGCCTGGACCGAGTCGAGGTCGACCGGGCATGTCAGGGACCCGATTACCGATTCCGGGTCTAATTCCGGAAAACGACGGGCCCGTTTGTTGTAATGGAAAGCGACCCGATGGGACAAGGCCCCCTTCACGGAGGTGGCCGGTATGAGCAGGAAGTCCTTTTTCGTCAATTCCGGTCTGCCCGATTGCCAGTCGAAGTATTTTTCCGTCTTCGGTTTGACGTCGACATCCTCATCCCCGTGGCCGGCTGCGAAGAGAAAGAAATTCTCCGGTTCCAATGTCAGCCGGTAGTTGGTCCAGCCTTCGGGAGTACCGGTTTCGGGTGTTGAAGCCGTCCACCCAGGCATCGGTTCATTCAGGGAGCTGCCGTGGGCCAGGTAGGCCAGGAGGTCCGTGCGGTTTTCCAGGTTGAACAACTTGGATTTGAAGGATATGACCTTCAGTTTGCCGAAGCCTTTCCGGGTCCCGGCGCCGATGCGGAACAGCGGCTGGTGGATAGCCTGACAGAGGGCTACCCAAACGGGTTCGTCGGATGCATCGCCGGTCAGCTCCATGGTGAAAGCGAAACGCGTCCCTTTGTGGACCAGTTCCTCATCGAACTTGCCGCTGCCGTCCACCGCCCCTTTGTCATTGATCCGGACATGGTCTCGGACGGGGAGCTTTTGGAAATAGCTGTAAAAGCCCCCGTTGCGATCGATGGTGGCCAGGCCTTCCACGACGGTGCTGCCGTCGGCACCGACGAGGTGGGCGCTGCTGAAGCAGAGGCGGCTTCCCCGGCCGTCATGGCGGTCCTGAAAGCCGAAAACATCCCGGATTTTTCCGGTTTCGTCCGCCGGTTCCAGGGCATGCCGCAGCACGCCGGCCAATGCGGTACCGGGAATATAGGGCAAACCCAGGGCATCCCTGGCGATCAGCCGGTCGACGGTGAAGCCCTTTTCCCCGGATCCGACCGCCAGGGCGGTGTCCGCTTCCACCACCAGGTGGGCGGAGAATTTGTAGGTATCTTCCATAGCTACTGCATTTGTTTACGTTTGGCCATTTCCGCCGCCAATTTGAGTACCACCGAAACGCGGAGCGCTTCCGGTTGTTTTTCAAGATGGCTCTTGAGCAGGTCCCTGCGGTTGTTCTTCCGCCAATGGGGTTCCGAGTAGCCGCGATGGAGCGCGCCGGTCTTCTCGTCAAACAGCAACTTTTCCAGTGTCTTCCAATCGGCGGCATAGCTGGCATAGGACCGGACGGCTCCCCACTGGCTGGGCGAAAGCCCATCGAACTTGTTTCCGGAACTACTCAGGAAATCATTGATATTGGTGTGAAGGTCGTCCGCATCCTTCCGTTCCTTCCGCTGTTGTTGCAGATACACCAGCAGCGGGTCGCCGGCGGGCATCGGCGGGCCGGCCGTTTCCGGGTCCTGCACGGTGACCGGTTCCGAATTATGGAGCGGGAATGGCAGTTCGATGCCGTCGGACAGCAGGAACCGGGGATTGACCAGTACCTTGCCGAAGCCTTCCGCCCGGTGGCTTCCGATACCGGCGGCATAGGCATCCGGCGGGATGGGTTCGGTGTGCCGGACGGCGAAGACGGATCCCTTTTCGATGATCATGCGGTCCGCATCCCGATTGTGCCGGCGGCCGTTCCAGGTCTGGTACCACCGGGACCGGAGCTGGCACTTTTCCCAGATGATTTGACCACCCGGCACACCCAGTTGTTCCGGGGTGGGCGTGAGGGTCGGCCTGCCGAAGGCATCGTAAAAGCAGAGGTTGCTCCAGGCATAGACCATGGTCGGGGTGGTTTCGGAAGGATGGATGGCCTCCTCGGAAACGGCCAGCTCCTGGTCGAAACGGATATCCACCAGCCCGTATTCGGCGGACCGGGACCGGCCGATCCGCTTTTTGCCGACCAGCGCCGCCCGGATGGTATCCGCATGTGCCCCGGAATCATCTTCCACCACGAAGCCCCATTCGCTGCCGCCCGGCAGGGAGAAGTATCCGAACATGTTACCGTCCTTGGCCCGTCTTTCCTCCCTATCGTAGGCGGACCGGATGGAAAAACCGGGGCTGGGCTTCAAAAGACTGCCATCCAGGCTGAAATAGCCCTCGCGGGCCTGTTTCAGTTGCCCCTCCTGGTTCTGCTTGTCGAAGTCTTCCGGTTTCAACAGGTGATGCAGGAAAGGGCGGCCTTCCGTCAGTCTGTGCCCTTTCCGATGGTACCAACTGAAAGGAACCGGAAAGGCGGGGACACCGTCCAGGATGGGATGGGCATCGCCGAATCGGACCTTCCCACTGTGGAACAATTCCAGGGTGGAACCCTTTTGGTCGTCGTACAAGGCCGCGGCGGCGATTCCGAGGAATTTCGCTCCCGGCAGGTAGTCCAGGGAGTCGTTGAACCCCTCTGTTGCCGAACCGGATAGCATGACGACATCCGTCAACAATCGGCATCGGTATCGGTATCTTTTCATGAGCGGGAATTTACGAGGGAAAATTTGCAGCGGCCCAGGCCGCGGGAGCGGTTCAGGCCGATCCGTTTGATCCATTGGAAGCAATATTGCAATTGCTGTTCGTAACCGGCTTTTTCCGGAAAATACTCGATGGTGGCGAAAAGGGTGAGCGGAACGGTCACTTCCAGCTGCCGGAGGGTGCCGTGTGCCGCCAGCCCCTTCGCATCGATCCTGGTGGAGGCCAGGACCTGGTACAGGTGGCGTTTGTCATCCTGTCGGAGGTGGTTGCTTACCCGATCCGGAAGTGTGGCGTTGGTGAAGAAACAGACGGCCGGGGCGGGAGCAGGGCCTTCGGCCGATTCCTCTCCGGGATGTTGTCCGAACACATCGCGGATGAACGCCGAACCGACCAGGTCTTCATCCAGTTCATGGATGACCTCCGCGGCCTCCCGCAGCAACCCCTTGATGGTTCGGCCCGGCAGGTAAGGCAGGCCGTCCCGGGTCTTGTTGACCAGCAGGTCGGCATAGGTGCTGCTCGCCAGGCCGGAACCGGCATGCCAATAGTGGTGGAATTCGATTTGATATTCAATGGACTTCATTCGCCGTTGTTTTTTACGATGGACGAAAGGGTGATGGCATCGAACAAATGGGTATGGGTTTGCCCGTTCCTGTGGGTGAAGGGTTCCCGCAATGCCAGGCCTTTTCGGTACCGCTCCGCGGTGATATGACGGATCCGGTCGAGCTCCCGGTCCGCCGACGCCTTGTTCTCCTGAAGTTCCGTCAGCCAGTTGCGCAGCCTTGAGCGGGGGGATGCCTTTTCGTTCATCAGCTTGACCAAACGCATCAGGTCGTCGACCGTGCTGTAATTTTCCTGGGGCAGGAGAAAATAGGGCCCGTAATCCATGCGTAGCTTGTCAGGGGTCGTGTACTCTTTTTCCAGGATGGAAGGATAATCCTCGACGAAGCTGGAATGTACCTTATGGAAAAGCAGGCAGGAAGGGGTCGATGAGGCCTGCATTTTTCTCGCCACTTTCTTGGCTTCGGTACAGAGCTTCTCCGCCAGGTGCACACCGTAATGGAAGGGGTAATTCACCTTGATGAAGGCGATACCGGCACAGGCCGTCAGGCCGTTCCGAAATTCCTCGTGTTCGAAATCCGCAAATTGCTCCTTGGTCTGTTTCTCGAATGCCGAGAGGAACACCTTTGTGAATTTCACCGCCAAATCCCCCCGGATGATGGCGGTCAGGTCGTCTCCGCCCAACACCACCGGCCGGAAAGGGTATTTGCGGCCATTCCCGCCGGTCGGCAGGACCACTTGCCGGAAGGCATCCTGTACCGCTTTTTCCGTGGCGCGGGTGATGCGTTGCGACAGGGATTTGAAAGTTTCTTTGCTCGGATTGGAATTCGACATCTTGATGATCCGCTTTCCGAGGTCGTTCCCGTCCGCATGAATGATGGCGATCCAGCTGTTTTTCTCGCCCCGGCCCACTATTTCCGACATATCGTTCGGAAATGAATGGTGATACCCCCGCCCACTATCCGGCAGCACCTTGCGGAGGAGGCTGCCCTGTGCATCCTCGGACGCATCCCGCTTGCTGAGCTGCCCTTGGTCGACCACCTGGTCCTGTTCCCAGGCCACCCCCGGCTTGCCGGTCCGCCGGGAACGTTCGGCGACCATCCACCCCAAGCCGTGCTGTACCACCGGCCGGTTGCGCTGGATGCGCAACCGGTTTTCCAGTTCCCGGATATGTTCCTGTCCGAACACACCCTGCACTTGCACCACGGCCTGGCTCACGGTTATCCCGGGTGCCAACTTCATGACCTTCATCGGGAAGTTTCGGACCACATGCCGGCAGGTGTCCCGGTCCTCAAAGATATACTTGATGTTGCCGGCGGCACCGATCAGCAGGTTCTCCTCCTGGAACCGGTCCCTGCCCAGCAATTCCCTGAACAGCTGGGAACAGACCTGGTCCACGATTTCACTCGCCCCGGCAATCTCTTTCAATTTGTTGGTCTCGAAAAGGAAGGACTGGATACCCTGGACACTTGCTCCATATAAATAGCTCATATGCTTCTTTTTTTCCTGATTTGGGACCTGTTCCGGTGAAATGTTCCGAAACTGCGGCCGGATATTTTTGGATTTAGGTCTGATAAGGTTTTTCCTCCTGTCCGTAACCGGCCATCGAAAGCACATCCGTTTCCGGCATGGTCGCCACCACCCCGAACCCCTTCGCCGCCCCTTTCCCCAGGCCGATTCCGGCCGGCAGGGACATATTGCTCGAGAACACCGCATCGAATGCCATCAGGTTGGTGTCCTTGTACCGCACCGGCCGGGGCGGACCGAATTCGTGCATCGATACCAACACTTGCTGTTCTACATACCAACCGAGTCCCTTCGCCATGGCCAGGAGGTTTCCGCGCAGGATATTCGCCAGGAAAGTGCTTCGTTCCTCCCCCGATTGCAAGGCTCGGTAGCGGCCGTAATTATCGCCGCTCAGCGCCAACCAATTGTGGATGCGGTAGCGCCGGAACCGGGGCAGCACCGCCAGGTCCCATTCCTGGAAATCCACCGCCGTCACCTGCAGGTCTACTGCCCGGTATCCCAGCCGGATGGTATGCCGATGCTCCCGGAACAAGGCGTGGATCTCATCCGTCCCTTCGTTGATGCACACCAACACCGGCCTGCCGCCCTGCCGCTTGTACTGGATCAGGGGATAGGCATACCGCAGCCGGTGGTCGTCCAGATGGTTGTGGAAGAGGGTATGCTTCCGCTGGACCGTTCCGATGATGGCGCCCCGGAATTTCGGCAGCTCCTCCGCCGAGATCGGGGGAAGGAATTCCAACCGCAGGTATTTGATTCTTTTCATAAGGATCGGTTGCATTTTCGTGACCCATGCCTTTTTTCCATGCCTTCTCCTTCGGACGGCCCACCACCGCCCGAATACGGGGGATGTCCCGGCCTTGGCCAGGGCGTCTCGAATTTGCCGTGTTGCTGGATATTGGAAATACCAGGCGGATACCGCCCGGCCGATGGATAGGTTGCTGATAGATGGTCTCTGTAAGGTCGTAAACTGGGCATTGGGCGTAAGGCTGTTTTTTGTCGGGTCGGACCAGTCGCCCCGGAAACCGGGATGGTCTTCATCACCTCCCGCAAATTACATTTTTCCCGGCCCCGTTGCCCATGGTTTTAGGGAACGGATACCATCATAAGAGGAACGGTATCAATTGGAAAGGGAACGGCATACCGCACTTGGCCGCTATCCGTCCTACCTACGCCGTATTTTCTTTCGACACCCGTTGCCACAAGTTTGTCTGCGAAACAAATTACGGCCTATGAAAACTACAAGTCTGTGCAGGACACCCATGCGGGCGGACCTGGTGGTACAACATACGCCCAGCGAAGAAAGGAGTACGTCTGCCTTGCCGAAGGCCATTCGACCGCCTTAATCAGGGCCACTCACCGGATGTGGATAAGGAGGTGCCTTGAGTCAGGTCATGTGCGCAGCGCGGCTGCGCTCCCCTTTCTCCTGTCGGTAATGGTTGCCGGAATAGCGGCCGCGTGATTGGGAAACGGTATCGACAGGGCGATACCGCTGATGTGCCGATGGCGACAACGACCGGGCGAATGTACCCGGAAGCGGTTGCGTCAACAGCTGGAGGGGGTTGCCTGTTCGGGCAACCCCTCTTGTTCCTGGCTTAATTCCTTTTCACATAAGTCTTGTTACCGTTGCTGTTGTAGTAATAAACCCCGCCCTTGGGGCCCGTGTGAAGTGTCCTGCTCCCGGTGCCGGTGCTGAAGGTCGGAGTGCCGGTGGCATTGTAAGGATTGGGTTCGGTGTGTAAGGTCCTGCTTCCAGTGCCCATGTTGAGGGTCGAAGTGCTGGGGACATTATAGGAGGGGGTATGGAAGAAGGAGCCGTTGTTGCGTTCGGCGGCGGTTTTCCGGCGATGAGCCTCCTTGGTGATCAGCTGCATGTTGTAGGTCGCGTCGGCACCGCCTTGGGAAAGCGGTTTGATATGGTCCACCTCGTAGCCATCCGGTACCTTTTCATAGCCTTGGCTCCGGAGGAACTCGTTCCGGACGGAGGAGCTTCGCTGGACTTTGGGCATACCCGTGGTGGAGTAGGTCTCGCCCAGGATGTAAGTCGTTTCACCGAACTTATAGGTTGTTTTTTGCGCGATTAGGACGGGAAACGAGAGGGTCATGGCCAGCAAGGTGGCGAACAAAGGAAAAAACAATGTCTTCATGGGAATTCAGATTTATTGAAGTGAAAGATGGTAGTTACCCTGCAAAGGTGTGGCCGGATGGCGCAGCCTATCTGCACCGGAAAACATACCTTGGATCAGCGCGGTGCGCCCCGGCTTGCGTCCACGGCCTTCCAGCCCCAGACCTGTTTCCGCTTGTTGAAGGCGCACACGGCCCTGCCGGAAATGAGGTCGCCGTTTGCCAGTGTCATGGCCACCCAATTGCCTGGAAAGAAAAAAGGATTCAATTTTAGGTCTGCTCAACCTAATACTCTTATGATCAAAAGCAGAAGGAAGTTCACGGCTGAAGAAAGGCTCTCCATTGTCCAGGAAGCAGTGCGGGAAGGTCGAATAGAAACAATTCGCAAGTACAGTGTAGCACCCTCTTTGTTTGACCGCTGGCGCAAGAATTACCTTTCAGAAGGTATTAATGGATTGAAGCCCTAGTACAAGTGTCAATGACCCGTTCTTGTTTTAGGGCGTACTTGAGGGAGCCGGTCGATGCCCGGCCTATTTTTCGGAGTCTCACCTTAATTCACGGTTTTTCGAAGCCAATTTATTTGATGAACCAGTCATTAACGATGTAGATATTTTCTTTTGTCCTTGTAATTGCGGTATAAAACCACTGATAGATACCTGGCTTCTTGATGCCATGAATCTTATTGTCCAAATAGAGAAAAACCTCATTCCATTCCCCGCCTTGTGCCTTGTGGCAAGTCAGTGCGTAACCATAAACCGTTCTCAGGGCATTAAGATATGGGTCGGTCATCATATTATCCCGGAACCGAGGGTCTTTTTGGTTGATGCCTTTGTCCTTCATGCGTTTGAAGTAATCAATCATCAAGTCCTTGTGCTGTTTCGAATTAAGATTTGTCGAATTCGAGTAAAGGATATCCTCAATCAAAAGCAGGGCGGACCTGCCTTTCGATGTAATTTCTTCAACTTCGACTTGCAAGAATGACAAACCACATCTGAATTCATTGCTTCCGATTTTCAAAACCTTTATTTGGTCGCCGTTTACAAGCGAAGAAAGGTAGTTGTTTTGAGTAACCATCAGTAAATCACCTTCGCAAATCCTTTCACGATTATTGTTCAAAGAGGCGCGGATAATTTTATTCAAGTCCGAACAATGTTTGTTGGTTTGGCAGATGAGCGTGGAATGATTGAATCCTTTGGTTCTTATGTTCTCAATGTACCGGTTCAACATCCCTGCATGTGAGTTTTCAATAAAAATATTACTATGTCCCTTCACCGGAAGGTTTGCGAACTTCACTTGCGGATTTGTGTGAAATAAACTTCGGAGCTTGAACGATGCTTCAATAATCCCGTTTGTGTCAGCCTGCCGGATGATGTCGGTCAATTCAAATTCATTTGACTTCAGATTGTATTTCCTTGATATATGGGAAGCTGAAAGCGCAGGGGAGATTGCTTGATTGATTGGTGGCAACTGACAAGGGTCGCCCACAAAAATAAATTTGCCTTTGTCGTCGAAACTAAAAATGTCAGCGAGTAAATCACCGCTTCCAAATTTTGCGAATGATGTGCTCTTGTCAATTTCGTCTGAAACCATTGATGCCTCGTCAATAATGTAAATTATTCCCTGATTACTGTTGACAGGAGTTAGGTCAAAAAGCAAGACAACCTGACCCTTATCGTCAACTGCCATGTTGTGTTGCAGTTCGCTCATTTTTTCCAGGTCCTCACTCAGATTGTTGAAAATGTAAATATGGCTGTGAACTGTGCTGGCTTCAGTCCCTGTTTTGTCGGATAAAATCTTTGCTGCCCTACCGGTCGAAGCCAAAAGTGCAAACGGAATCTTTCTATCGGAAAGCCGTTTGATCAGGCCACTCATTAGAGTTGTCTTGCCTGTACCAGCGTAACCTTTCAGAATGAAGACCTTTTCTGATGCGTTCTCTACGAAGTTACACAAAGCAGAAAATGCTTTCTGCTGTTGTGGTGTCAATTTAAAATCGAAATATGGTTGTGATGCTGCCATTGTTACAAATTAAATGAATTATGCCGTTGAAAAAATGAGGTCATTTTTTTATCCGTCCGGCCAAGGGTTTGAGCAAAACCAGGATGAGAACCATGTATCGTTCGGTTGTTCACGTGGGTCCCCGGCAGGGCGACCTTCCGCTCGGTAAACGCTCGGAATACGTTTACTAAACCTGGAGGTTCGGCGGTTTAGTAAACGTGGGTTCCGCAACCGTGGATTCCGTACACGTGGGTTCCATGTGGCGACTTCCTGACCCGGGGGCATCTTGGCCAACTGCTGTTTTGGGATTGTACCGGAAGGTTTTCCCCAACGCTTATTTGTTTCGATTCAACTCCCGGCCATATGCACTTGCTTCATTCATCCGGATAAGGGGGTATTCGTTCCCATTCTTGTCTCACTTCATTTATCAGGTTCGCCTTATTTTTCATACCCAAAGCTATCTGATTTTGAGATATTTTTCTTGCGTAAACCCTCAGGTCAATCAAATCGGCAAGGGCCTTGTTTCGGTTTATGACAACGTCGGCGATGGTGGATTCACCCGGATAATCGTACCGGCTTGAGACAGGAATTGCGATGCGAGGAAGTCTTCTTTCTTGTTGCAGTGGTATTCCAGTATTTGCAGCAGGACAAGGCACAACGGGTGTCCAGCGGTTGAGGACCTGGCTTTCCTGATATGAGCAACGGCAATTTTTAAATTTGGTTGCGCGGCTTGACACAGTTGCCGTCCAGCTTTGCGGGGGCGATTTTTTTGATGAAGCGGTTCTTGATCGGGAACAGGAGCCTGATGCCCATCCGGCAGGCGTACCGGCCCGGGGTACAGGTGAGGAAGGATTCGCCGCACCCGGCATCCCCGGTGGTGGGCACGTTCCGGCCCTGGCGAATGATGCTGCCGGTGCCCAGCATAGCAAGCCGGTCGATAAGGAGGTTGCGGCCGGAAGAGCAATCGAACCAATATCTCTCAGGCAGGCATTCGATGAGCTTCAGGTGGTATCAATGAAACCACCGCTGTTTAGCTTACGTTTGCAACACGTCCCAATTATTGATGCGGCAATTCTGCATCACAAAACAATTCTCATGGCCATCAATAAAAACGCATATATCCGCTACCAGGTGCTTGACCGTTGCTTCCGCAATCCCGGCAGGAAATACTACTGGCAGGACCTGCTCCGGGTGTGCAACGAGGCCCTTGCCGAATACAACGGCCCGGAGACCGGCATCCGGCGGCGCCAATTGTTCGAGGATATCAGGTTCATGGAGAGCGAGCAGGGCTGGGCTATCCCGCTGAAGCGCCACCAGGATGGGAAGCGGGTGTATTACCGGTATGAGGACCTTGGTTTCTCCATCAACAACCGCCCCCTGAATGAGACGGAAGTGCAGCAGCTGAAGGCCGCAGTCATGGTGCTCGTCCGCATGAAGGGCTTGCCGCAATTCGAATGGGTGCTCGAGCTGATTCCCCGCCTGGAGCAATCCCTGAGCATGGCGGAATCCGGCCCGGATGTCATCGCCTTCGGCAGCAACGAGTACCTGCGGGGGCTTTCCCACCTCGGGGGCCTGTTCCGGGCCATTCTCAACAAGCAGGTCCTGTATATCGATTACCAGCCTTTCCGGCACGAGCAGGCATCGCGCATCACCATCCATCCCTACTTTCTCAAGCAGTACAACAACCGCTGGTTCCTGCTGGGGTACAATCCCGACGAGGCGTACATCACCAACCTGGCGCTGGACCGGATGGAGGCCGTCGCGGAGGCGCCTCTGGCTTATGCCGAGAACAGCATGGTGGACTTCGACGAGTATTTTGAGGACATCATCGGCGTCACGCGCCTGGAGGAGGGCGTGCTGGAAAAAGTGGTGCTGCTGGTGAAGCCGGAGTTGGCGAAATACGTCCTGACCAAGCCGCTGCACGGTTCCCAGCGGAAACTGGGGGAGGACGGGGACGGACTCAGGCTTCAGTTGTCGGTGATTCCGAATTTCGAGTTGGAGCAGGTGATCTTGTCTTACGGCGAAGGAATGGTGGTACTGGCACCGGAGTCACTGCGGCAGCGAATACGGGAACGCTTCGAGGCAGCACTGGGGAATTACGGAATCAAGGATAAATCATGTTTTAACATGCAGCATGAAAATGATTTGTGATTATTCGATACCGGTATCCTGATGTACCGGACTTCCGGCATCTTCCGCAGCGACAGCCGAAAGGCCAGGGCCGTTGTCAGCAGCGTGCTCTCCATGAACGACCTTTCTTCCCGCCAGAATAGTGCTGGCAACGCTTCTCGGTAGTCCCGGGGCATAAGTTCGGCCGCCCTGTCAATGACCGGTTTTTTGGTTTTGGGAAAGGTATTGACGGATACCATCCAGTGAAGTAATTTTCCGTTTCGGCAGGTTCAGGTTCTTGCCGATCCCCGCTTTCCGTAAAGCCCCTCCAGTCGCCGTGCCGGCGGTAGGATGCACTGGATAGGAAGCCGGCAACTGACACGGCGCGTAATGAACCAGACCAAGGAAAAGCATCGCGGCTCGATCCGGCAAGGTATTCCGGGAACCACCGCCCAAGGCGCCTGGGATTTGCTACGGGCTGGCGGGCGTACAGTTCAGCATCGAACGACCGGACTGTTGATCCGGTCCGGACGCACGCAACGGGTTTCCGGCGGAACTCGGCCGAGGTCCGGCATAATCTTCGGGTCTCCCAGCATTCATATTGGTTCAGATTTGCTCGATTTTTCCCCGCGCAGCTTTTTTCAACCCTGGAAGATCCGCCGGATGAAATCCTGCGGCAGGTTGGTCGGCGTCGTCTTCTGCTTCCATTCGAAATGTCGGAAGCCGCTGCGTTCCGCCCAGTCTTTCCAAACCAGTTGCAGGATGTGGTTGTCGCTCAGTTCCCCGGTGTGGAGGACGGTCCCACGGCGGGCGTTGAGCCCGCGGTCGTCCGTTTCCAGGACGTACAGCCGGACCAGCCGGTTGTTGGGCGAAGGCAGGGGCCGGATCCGGAAACGGGGGTTGTCCCGGATGGCTTCCTCCGGGGTGACTTGCTTCGACTTGCAATATTTCCGGACCGCCTCGATCTGTTTTTTCCCGAAATAAAAATCCTTCGACCCCTTTGCGGTCGCATATTCCAGGTACCCGTCGGTGAAGAGGACCAAGTGGTTGCGATAGACCTGCAGGATGGTATCCCGCTCATCCGACAAGGTGACGACGGTATCCTTGAGATGGTAACCGGCATTGACCTCCAGGAACAGGAGCGAGAGGATATCCAGCCCGTCCTTGTCCCGTTCCCGGTAGTTGCATCGGATGGCGTCCCGGAGCTCACCGATGGCTTGGGTCAATCCGCCGTCCGGGGAATTGTCATTGACGAACTTTTGCTTGGAGGTCAGGTCCGGGATGGTGCCGATGTCGATCTTTTTCGAGGGGCAATCGGATTTGTGGTAGTTGATCCGCGAATACAGGATCGACGAACGGTCGTTGATCTTGACCCCGGGTTTGACGCAGTCATCGATAAAATAATCGATGACCTGTGCGAGGATGACCGTATCGTTGGGGTTGGACCGCAGCCGGCTCGACAGGTCCGAATAGACCATGATGTTGTCGTAATGGATCGCGGTCTTCGTCCCGACGGGCGCTTCGGATGGGGTTGAATCACCGCAGGAGACCAACAACCCCAGCCAGGCGGCCGGCATTATTCGGAATGCTCTCATGGCTTATTCGAAATTTTTTTGCAGCCAGTTCCGGTGGGCGGCTTCGAGTACCCCTATTCGTTTCTGTGCCTGCTCCTGGTGGTAATAGCCGTTGAGATGGCTGAAATAACCTTGCCGAAAGGCGGTGACCCTTCCACCGACCAGGTTCTTGATGAACTCCTTGCTGCCGGAATCAACGCTGGCAATGAAGGCATTGTATATTTCGCGGAGGTTCGTGTTCCGCTTCTCCACCCGCTGCTTGAATTCCATACGTTTGTTGTTTAAATAGTTGTGCTGGATCTGCAGCTCGTTCTCAAGGGAGCTGAGCTTGCTATCCACGTCGGACAGCTCCTCCTGCAGCTGGTTCAGCTTCGCTTCCACCGTGCTCAACTCCCCTTCCCGGTTGGTTATCCGCTGCCGGTTGGCCTTGCGGCGCTGCACTTTCTCCAGTCCCCGTGATTCCGGATTGGAGGCATGATAGGCGTCCACGATGTTTTCGAGCAAGAACTTGACCAGGATCAGGGGGATGGCACCGAAGGGCAGGATCAGCAAGAATTCGATGGTCTTGAATGTTTCCCATATCGGCAACTCCTGGTCCGACGTTCCTGCTTGCATTTGTTTGATATTAAAGGCGTGTTGGCTGACCATGTAGGCAACGAGAACGTCGAAAAGGAATATTCCAACCACCCAACTGGCATAGCTTGCCGTCTTTTCATATTTTCTGACGAATAATTTCGCGCTGGATGCCAATACGGGCAGGATGAACAACAACGATGCGATGACCCCAAAAATATTTCCTTTCTTTTCAAAGATTTTTAGTAGCGCATCCGCGTCGAATACCAATGGTTTCGGCGGAGTGATATCATTTTCTATCATGGTTATGATTTCCGCCTCCTCAAAAAATATCTTCCAAAAAGCGCTCGCGAAGAAAAGGCTCAAATATCCCATCAGGAGAACAACCAGGAACAGTTGCAGGCCGGTCGAAATCGACCAGAACCGTTTGGTGCCGAGTTCGCGGTCCAGGTTTTCGTTATCGGTTTTCAGTTCGGCGATCTGGGACCGGATGCGGTCGGCCTCGACCGTGTGCTGCTGGAATTCCTCCTGTTTTTCCTTTCGAAGGCTTTTGTTTTGCTCGATTCGGTATTCGATGAGTTGATTTTTTTCGGTACCGTGTTCGGTCAGCAGTTGGAGGTCGGCGTCCAGGCTGTCGTTATTGGTTTCGATTGCCCGTTCCAGGGAAGCCGTCATGTTGGTCTTGACGGTGGTCCTGATTTGCTCGTTCTGGCTCAGGCGGCTGTTGACCTCACCCAGGACGCGGTCCAGGTAGGTGAGGAAAACGGCTTCCGAGCCGTCGTTTTTTTCCGACAGGTGCCGGCCCTCCTCGACGACGGTCGCCTGGTCGAAGTCGTCGAAGATGTGGGCGATATGGTTCTTGAGGGTCTCGGTGAAGCGTTCGAGGTAATTGTCGTCGGTCGGGGTCTTGAGCACCGGTTCCTGGATGTAGGGGATCCGGTAGCAAGCCGGGTCTCCTGCCAAGGCCTGGAAAGTGTCGGCATATTTCTCGATGGCTTCGGCCGAATACAGCACGTTCATCGATTCCCTGTTGTTCTTCGCGGCGTTGTTGGTGTAGTTGAAGGTGCCGTGCAGCAGCTCGTAATGGTCGATGATGCAGAACTTGTGGTGCATCATGCCGAAGCCATTGGCTCGGAAGATGAACAGTTCCACCCGGCCCATCAGGACATCCCGGATCTTATCATTTTTGGGGTCTGCATCCAGGACGACGGAGACGGTGATGCCCTTGCGTTGGGCCAGGATGAGCTGGTCGGCGATTTCGCGATCCGTGAAATAGGCCATGGCGACCCGGATGCTCTTGTTCGCCCGGGCGATGGAGGCCAGCACCTGCGCCTTGCAGGCTATGCCGTTTGTCAGGTAAATGTCTTTTGACATGGTGTAATCGGATGGAAAGGCAAGCGGCAAGCCGCCTGCCCGAGGACCTGGGGTGTATGGGTTACGCTCGCTGAAACGCTGTGGGGCGATGGCATCGGCTTGTTGCCTGGCCTGCCTCCCGGGCTACGCGTTTTCCGTCCGGCATGACGATGGCGACGTGCTGTCAGGGGGCTGTCCGGACCGTGTTAATTCTGAATCAGTTCAACAACAGTACCAATAATGGGAACCGATCGGAAGCGGATCTGCGCAACGTACCGGCAAAGCCCGCTTCCGACCGGCCCCGGGGCCCTACACCTTGTCCAGCTCCTGTTTCAGCGAAACGACGAAACGGACGATTTCATCAAATTCAAAACGGGTCATGGAGAAAACCGCCCCGTTCATCTCGAAATAAAACCGCTGCTTGTCCAATGCATCCGGGGCATACTCCCCGCCAAAGGAAATGTTTTCAGTCCCGCAGGTGCACAGGGCGTTGACGGGGCGTTTGTTCATGGCCATCAATCCGGAGACCTTGTACACGTCGTTCACACATTTGTAGAAGTCCATGAATTTCGATTTCTCCAGCAGGACGCTTTCGGTGTTCGTCTCCCGTTTCAAGTCCACCGAAGATGACGCCAGTCCGCCCAGCACCCCGCCCCACGAAAAGGCACTGTAGCCGATGCTGAAATTGGTGACGTCCACTTCCGTTTGGGACACGGTGAACAAACAGGCGTAGGTGGTGTCCTGTCCACCTACATCATAATCTTTTTTCATGCTTATCATCAGGATGGACGACTTGCTGGTGAAGATGTTCCGCAGCCGCTTCTTGTAATTCATCGGACTCTCCGTGATGTGTTGTGAAATCAACCAGAACGGGAGCAGTAGCAACAGGATGCCGAGACTTGTTTTTTTCATAGGTAAATAATGGTGACGATTTATTGGATAGGATGCCTCCGGTGTTACCAACCGGAGCCGATCCTCACTTCTTCGGTTCCTCGATTTTTCCCGCTTTCACCAGGCTTTGGTATTCCTGGAAAAGGGTCTTCAAGGTGTCTTCCTCATCCAGGAATTCGACATACTCCAGCCTGCTGTCCATGTATTTGACGCCCAGGAATACCGTCAGATGGCCCAGCAACAGCTCCCGAAGGATGGCCTGGGTGTCGGATTTGTTTTCCGCCGGTACATCCCGCTTATTTACCAGTGCCGCTACATCGTAAGTGAATTCCCGATTCGGGTGCGGTTCTTCCTCCGGTTCGTCTCCTTCCGTTTCTTCTCTTCTGTTTTTGCGAGCCATTTCCTCATACAAATCATAGGCAACGACGCCGACCAGCAGGACATAAGTGCTGGGGGTTCCCACGAATATGTAGTCGATGTAAGCTGAGGTGGGCGGCATTCCGCCCATCAGGTCATCATGGTAAATGGAGCCTTTGAAAA
The DNA here is from genome assembly GCA_964573725.1 of uncultured Saprospiraceae bacterium. Lineage (GTDB taxonomy): Bacteria > Bacteroidota > Bacteroidia > Chitinophagales > Saprospiraceae > UBA6168. Next base: position 3,785 of record CAZNLJ010000038.1, on the reverse strand, counting down.
CCACGTCATATGGTTCATCTTCATCTAAAGCCGGCATATCGTTCTTGCCGTTGAGGTAGATGTCCCATCCGTTCAGGCTCTTACTTGGTGCAGATTCGTTATCCCCGATGGCGCCGCGGCCGTACACGAAGAACTTGTTGAAGATGCATTGTTGCAAGATGACGTAATCCAAATCGTTAAACATGGGTCGATGGTTTTGACGGTCGATAAATCGCGATGGATACACCTTGGACCCGGCCGGACAGGCGGCATCCTTTTTTCTTGTGCAACCTGTTTGTTGCCTTCCGACCGGTAGGTGGGTATCCATCGTGTTTGTTCCTGCAATTTAGCCGGATACCGGGGAGGCCGCCCGCATTTTTATGGACCGGATGGCATGATAGCGGGAAAGGTGCCCGGAAGCCGGAAAGCGGTAGCCGGAAGGTGCGGCAGGCTTCCGGTGTCATGCCGCGATGTTGAGGGAACGGGCGTGTATCCTGTATATTTCACTACAAACCGACCCACCCATTTCCCTGTAAACTGACCCACCCGGAGCCGCGCGGAATAAGGGCGCGAAGAAAACCGTTGCCTTGATGAAGAAATAACCATGCAATGGCAAACAGCGCTGAATCCCTGCGACAGAAAAGGCTGCCGCAGAAAAAATACGTCCAGGAGGGGTTCAGGGTGTGGCATAACAGCCGTGTCTTAGAGGCCGCGGAGCCTGTCCACCAGGGTCTGGAGCTTTGCATCTCCGGTGCCGTCGGTGGAGCGCGGCGTGGCATGGGTGTAAAAATTCCTGCCGTTGAAATGGAATTCCACCAAGGCGCATTCCGCCCCTGTGTACAGGAAATACTGGTCGCTCCACTGGTGCTGCAAGATGTTGGTGAGGCGGATGTCCGTCTCTCCCAACAAGCCCAGGAAATACTGGTGCATGCCGCGTTGGAACTCGAATTTTTCCTGGAAAGGCACCTCCTCGGGCAGCAGGGTGGCGGTGAGCAGCGCTTTCACCCGGGACTGGAAGGCATCGTCGCTGAATTGCACATAGCTGGTCTTTGTGAAGCCCCTGTCATTGTGCCAGAGTTGCACGCGGCCGGACTGTCCGTCCTGCCGGAATTCGGTCAACAGTTGATAGTTGTGTGTCCGGAAGCTGACCTCCATGCCTTCGTCGGCACAGCGCTCGCTGATGCGTTCCCGCCGATACCGCAGGAAATAATCAGGTTCCCCTTCGCGTTTCGGCACGTAATACGCGTCGGGCAGGACCTTGGCGAGCCGCTCGATATCCCTGACCACGAATTGGTTGAGGGCGTTGTAATGGGGGGCGTCGATGCACAGCAGCTGCCGGCTGCCGCGGGTGATGGCGGTGTAGGCCCAGCGGAAAAAGCTCCTGGACATTTTCCCGATAAATACATTGAAATCTACAAAGGCAATTTCCCATTCCCCGCCCTGGGACTTATGGCAGGTGATGGCATAGCCGTATTTGGCTTGCAGGGCGTTGAAGTAGCGGTCAGTTTTCAAGGCTTCCCGGAACGCTTCCGTTTCAGGCTTGATGCCTTTCGTCCGCATACGTTCCTTGAACTCGATATACAAGGCCCGTTGGTCGAAAGGATGGAGCTTGCCTTCTTCGGCCGTGAGGAAGTCGTCGAGGAGGGTGGTGCGCAGCGGATAAGGCTTGCCATTGCTGTCGCTGGCCTCCACGAGCACGTCGCGGAACCGGAGCCTGCGCTCGACGGTTCCGCCGCCCTCCACCGTGAAGCGGGGCCTGGCATCGTGGACGATGTCGCCCACCTCGAGCACGCGCACGAACATGCCGTTGAACAGCTCGACGGGGCCGTTATAGTTGTTGCGGGTGATGATGAGCCAGTCCTCCCGCTGCACTTGTCCGGCCCGGTCACCGAACCTCAGCCGCCTGATTTGTCGATTGTATTCCAGTGCCTGCCGGTTGGCGTGGGTGATGACGATTTTGCGTTGGATGCCGCCGTCGGTCCCTGCCGCGGCGGCATATTGCGCCAGGAAGTCAGCCGGGGTCAGCCGGAGGGTGTCTCCACTGTCGTAGTTGACTTCGAAGGTGTTGAAAGTATTGCTGGCGATGGCCTGCCGGATGCGGGTGGCCGTGTCGAGGATGCCGCTGTCGCGAACCTGGCGGATGACTTCCGACAGCACCGTTTCCTGGCAGGCGACCTGGTATTGGCTGGAGAGGTAGTCGGCATCCAGGGCGGGGGAAAATTTCATGTCCACAGGCGGCAGCTGGGCGTCATCACCCACGAAGATGATTTTCCTGTCGGCGCTTCCCGAGCCGGCATAGGTGAACAGGTCCTTGAGCAGGCAGCCCGAGCCGAAGATGAAGAACTCGTCGTCACTGTAAACATCCGACACCATGGAGGCTTCGTCCACCAGATAGACGCAGCGGGTACTTTCCTGGTTGGCTTTCAGTCCGTAGTGGAGCCGGAAGGAGGTACCCTCCCGTTTTTCCAACAGCTCCTTCATGTTGTAGATCCCCCGGTGGATGGTGGAGGCCTGCTCCCCGGTCTTTTGCGACAGCACCATGGCGGCCCTGCCGGTGGGTGCCAGGAGCCGGTAATCCTGCTGCCGGCTGGCCAGGTAGCGGCAGACGCCCTGCAGGAGGGTGGTCTTGCCGGTGCCGGCGTATCCTTTAAGCATGAACACGCCTCCGCTGCCCCGGAGGAAGCGTTCGATTTCCCCGAGGGCTGTCCGCTGGTCGGCGCTGAGTTGGAGGTGCTGGAAGTGCTGGAGGATGCTCATGGTAGCCAAGGGTTTTAGGTTTGGTGGGGCAAAGATGGGGAGGCGGAGTGCAGGGGAAGCGCACTGGTTTATTCTAGCGCATATCGGGGATTTGATTGCCAATCGACCCTATTCTGTCAAGAATGACGGAACAACCGGCAAGTAAATCAGCCCCTCGGCACTTTTTGTTGTGTGCGCTCCGTCTTTGCTGAGCCGCCTGAATAAATCGAACCGTCCGAGGGACCTTTCGCCTGCCTGTCTTTTGGCCATGGGAGCGAACCCTTTTGCAAGGGGCGGACGAGAGGAGACATCCACGCCGACGCCTGGTCCCGTCTGTTTCCTGTCGACGGAACGGCTTTTTTAAGCGCTGACCGCCAGGATCTTTTGCATGCAAACGAAACGTTCTTTGACTTCTCCGAACCGTCCGGAGCCATTGACCGTATCCGAAAGACCGCCGACTTGGACGAAGGCACTCCACACAAGCCCCAACGTATCGAAAATGACTAACCGCTTAAACCCGTTCATCATTTTCCCCGGATTTGTCCCCCCGTCTGCAAAAATCATCGACATCCATGCAACTAATTGACTATCTGTATATTTTAGGCTATTAGCTTATTTCTTTCTTGATTTTGGTGTTCGGTTTAGTTCAGGTAGGCGCCCAGTCGTCCAAGGATTCCGTCCCGGTCCATTTGTGAAAAATACCGGTAGCCGGCTGTCCATTTTGGGAACCTGCTGTCTCAGTTCCGCCATTGGCTACCTGTTCGGACAATCCACAGAATAGCATTTACAACGAGGTGCAAATCGTGTTTGCGCTTTCGTATGAGGGGCAACAATTCTTTGATGACTTGCTACGGGGAGTCATTTATCCCTTCAAATTTGGTGACCATAGCTTATGGATTAGGATGAAACCGAAAGCTATGAACTGGATCCCGTTTTTGGGGTATTGAATTCCATGGCATGCTCTTAGGTAATCGGATACACTTTTATGAACAGGCTCAAGCCGAATTTTTGACAGAACTGTACCGGCCCCCTAAACAACCAGACAAGATTACAGAAAAAAAACTGTAATT
>CAZNLJ010000037.1:19993-47108 GCA_964573725.1 uncultured Saprospiraceae bacterium | reverse complement strand
AATAGCCCATTCAACAGCGAGGCGCGGGAGTAATCCCGCGCCTTTGCTGTTTGGGCATATGCCGCCGACGTAGGGCTGTCGACGGCAGCCGCCGCTCCCCGGAAACCACGATACGACCATGAACTCAGGGTAGCCTTCGGACCTGAACGGAGTAAATTCCGACGTTGGGATGTTTGCCTGGATTTATGTCATCCACCATAGAATGACTTGTACGCGCAACCGATTTTCAACGGACAAGTCGAGCGGGTTGGGCATCGAGACCGCCCAATATTGCCGGAGACCGGGTCGATTCCATGTTCAGGTTTATTCAAGAAAAAATTATGGGAACAATCCTCAGGTATAATGCCGTTCAACAAGAATAATTAACCCATCCTGGCCAGAAATATTACAGATAATCAAAAAAAAACGCAAGTGCGATTGATTCGTATGTTATTTTTGGGTCTCATTCCTTTGTTTCGGTCGAGCGGCCCGAAGCATTGGGCTTCACCCGTTCACCGGACAAATCGGATGGAAGGTGTTCCCAAGGCAATCGGTCCGGACAGCCAGGTTCGCACGCGTTCGCAAAACCCAACCCATTCAAAGCTCCCCATCGGAGCCCCACCCGTTTCTTAAGTGGAAGTCGTCTGGAAATCGACAGTGACAGCTTTGTCCTGCCCAACGTGTTTCCGGTTATGGTAAGGTGTACGATGGAATTTCCACAATATCCTTCAAACTTCTTGGGTTGTCATGCGGAAGTGAGACCAAGCCTGCAAGGGGTGGACAGATGGATTTACCGCCCGATGGACCTCGTCGCGCCATACAGGTTACAGACTAGGATCGGATTATTTCGATTCCGCGCCCTGTCTAAGCTGGCACCGTAATCAAGTCGGTTCGAATGATGGATGATAGGCCGCTGTCCGATGCGTGTTATGACCGACCCAGGATTTTGCCGGGATTCAAGTATTCAGACAGATGACAAAAACCAAATACCTGCCAGTTATCCTGATACTGGGTAGCTTCCTGGGATCGTATCCCGTTCGTGCGTTCACCCAAACGACGCCGAAGGATTCCCTCCTGCAGGAAGTCAAGGAATTACCTTCGGATACGGACCGGATAGACAAATTGGTGGCTCATACCAAAGTGCTCCAGTTCACCAATGTGACCGATGCACTGGAATTCTCCTGGATGGCCCTGCGACTGGCCAGGAATGCCGGCAGCGATAAACATCTGCAAAAGGCCCTGCTGGGATTGGGATCCTGTTATTTCTATATCGGTCGGTTGGAGGATGCGGTCCGGTATTACACGGAGTATTGGGACCGGGCAGTCACCAGCGGGAACAAGCGGGAACAGCTTTCGGCAAGGCTCAATTTCAACTCGGTCAGGTTGTCGGAAGCTAAGTTCGATTCCCTGTTGGAGGAGCAGCTGCTGGAGACGCTGGCCCTGGCCCAGGCGTTCGTGCAGGAGACCGGCGACAGCGTGGTGGCATACAGCTGGATTCCCATGATATACAACCACCTTTCCTACCTGTACCAGTTCAAGGAGGATTTCCTGCAGGCCGAGGAATTCCTGAAGAAAGGAATGGATATCGTAGCGGGGAGACCTTCGGGCCAAGACAAGCTCCTGCAGGCGCAATTTGCGTATGCCGGTATGCTCATTCGACAAGGAAAAGGGGAGGAAGCCCTGGCCGTCGGAAAGTCGATACTCCAGTCGCCGACGCTGTTGAACCGACCGATGATGTATGCCACCGCCCGGTTGCATGTCGCGGAAGCCTACGAGCTCCTGGAAAAGGATGCCGAGGCATTGAGACATTACAATTCGGCTTTCAGCTTGGCCAGGGACAATTCGCTCAGCCTGGACCTGATTTATATCGGCCGACGCCTGGCCAATTTGTACGAGCGCATGGGTCGGCCGGATTCGGTCGTCTTTTTCCTGAATCAAGTGAAAGTCCATGAGCAACAGACCGCATTCGATGCGGCTTACAAGAAATTGGTCCGTTTGGAAATGGACAACAAGATCCGTGAACTGGAGGCAGGGTTCCAGGAAAAAAAACAATCCAGCCTGGTTCGTTGGTTGGCACTTTCGGCGTTCTTGTTGTTCGTGGGACTGGGGGCCACGGTCCTGAGCATATCGCTACGAAAAAAATACCGGCTTGCCCGATTGGAAAAGATGCAGGCCGATTTCAAAGCACAGGAGCTGGCATTGGAGAAACAGATGCTTTCCATACAAATCCAAAATCAAAGCAAACAACTTACGGTAGAAACCATGTACCGCATACAACGGAACGAAATTGTACGCGAAGTGCTGGATAAGCTGATGGAATTGGAAAGAAAGGAACCCAAGGATGTCCGGGAGACGCTTCGCTCCACCGTAAATCGCTTGGAAAAATCGTTGGAGGGCCAGGCCTGGGAGGATTTTGAGATGCGTTTCCAAAAAGTCAACAGCGATTTCTATCGGAAACTTCTGGAACTTCACCCTGGATTGACAACGAATGAACGCAGGCTGTGCGCATTGATCCGGCTGGACCTGAACAATCCCGAAATTGCAGCCATGATGGGACAAACACCGGCCACCCTTCGGGTAGCCCGTCATCGGTTGCGCCAAAAATTGGTACTGAATGAGGGTGAAATGGCTTTGGAGGAATATCTGCTGAGTCTATGACGACATCGTCGAAGACCTCCGCGTAGCCCGACCCGCCGCGGTCCTTCCTTGCCTGCCGGGCGGGAGGACCGGTTCCGAAGCTTATTTCGATGGTTTTCCCGGGACTCCGGATTATTCAAAAGATACCGATTGAAAAGCTTCCAGGTCTTTTCAGGCTGCAAAGGGGAGTTCTTTCTTTTGCTTGCGATGGGATGGGGGCAGACACGAATGTGTCCGGAGGGAGTGAAAGGCTGTGTTTCCTGCCGGTGGAATTCTTGGGCGCGGATGACAGTCCCACCGGGGCTGTCAGGTCCTGCGTATTTTCTTATGCCCTGGTTGCCCCCTGGAATCGCTAGGCCAGATGAGGTCAAGGCCTGCAGATACCGGATTGTTGCTAATTATTGTCAGCTTGGACCAGGCCGCGTCACCGCACCTGCCCCGCTTTCCGCCCGGCCTTTGTGTGCCGAAGGATTTTTTCCAGTGCATCCCAATGGGCGGGCGTCATTCTTTCCGGCGTGAACAGGCAAATACCAGCCGCCCCGTTTTCAAGGGAGGCGGCAATCGCCGGCGACAATTCCGAAGGCAGTAAGCCATGGTTTTCCGGATCGGCGGCCGTCGCCTTTCCTTCCGGATCCGGACAAATGAACAGTCCGCTGTACAAGGGCGCTTTACCGGCCAGCGCCGTGACGCCTTCCCGGGTTACCTCACCGACCCATTCCGGTCCTTTCAGGTAGAAATCATTGTAGTGCATCGGATAAAAGGCATCCAGTTCCCAACGGTCCCACTCCTGGCGGACAATCTCCCGGGCGATGGAACCCGGTCCCGGAAACACCGCCGCAGAGATGGGTTTTCCCGCAGCATGTACATCCGCCGCCAGCCGGTTGACCAGCTTCGTGACCAGATTGTACCGGTATTGTTTCCAGGCTGGCACCTGCGATGGGTCGTCGACCGACCGGATGTCGATGCCGCTCAGCGCTTGATAGCCGGCGACACAGTGTCCACAGTAGCAGTAATCATAGTCCGGGTATTCCCGATCCATGACCAGTCCGTATTTGTTCCATAATCCCGGCGCCAGGATGACGTCCGGAAACCGGATGTAATCCAGGTGGATGCCGTCGACCTCGGGTACGGCCGCCACGGCTTGGTACATCCTGCGCAGATAGTGATATACTTCCTCCCTGCCCGGACACAGGAACCGGTAGTATTCGACAAATGGCGGCTTGTCATATGCCGATTCCCCCCGACCGTTCACCCCGTACCAGGAACTGTCGATACCGGATACGGGGGCTTGCACCAAGGTCGGTATCCAGGCGTGGAGTTCCAATCCCGCCCGATGCGCCAGCCGTCCGATCCTGGCATACACCGCCGGGTCCTGCCCGCCGTTGTACATCAGGCCGTCTATCCCCTTCTCCCGGTAGGCCCGGAACCGGCGCAGGATTTCCGCATCCTCCAGCTGCCCGGGACCACCGGTCCATGCCCGGACTGGCAGTTGGTTCCGGTTGTCGGTGCAAGCGGTAAGGAATGCGAGCAGAAGTGGCAGTAGCAATGACTTTTTCATATCCGGTGGTCGGTAGGTTCCGAGGAAATCCGGCTGGTCGGTAGCGGCAAGCGGGTAGGGGAGTGCAACATCGTTCCGGCCTCAGGGATGCCGGGGTTGCACGGGGACTTTCTTCCATCGCCCCCAGGCGACGAATACCGCCATCAGCCCCAGGACGACGTTGACCGCAATGGCCGGATATTCCCCCTGTCCGGCGTGGTAAAAGCCGGCCAGCACCATGACGGTGGCCAGGGCCAGCCCCGCCGTTGCTGTCAACCCCGGAAGTATCCGCAGCAAGCTCGGTAGGACGAGCCCCAAGGCGCCGAGCAGTTCCGATACCCCGATGAACTTGAGCGTCCAGGAGGGATACGCCAGCACCCAGGGCATCTGCGCCGCCGCTTCTTCGAGCGGCAACCGGATCTTCATGACGCCGATATATCCGAAAAACAAGGCCAGTACCACCTGCACAGCCCAAAGGGCGATGTGCCAGGGGCGGGCGGAGGCTGGTATTTGCATGATGGACGAGTGTTTTATTCCTCGAAAAAAGTCGGGCCGCACCCTTCCGGGTCGATGGTCGTATGGTGCCCGGGAAGGGTGCAGGCTTTTCCTTTTCTAATCCTTTTTCAACGCGGCATAATGGTGGAAGTAGCGGGGAATCGTTTCGATCCCCTTGTAATAGTTGAATAGCCCATAATGTTCGTTCGGCGAGTGGATGGCATCGCTGTTGAGTCCGAATCCCATCAGGATGCTGTCCTTCCCGAGCGTCGATTTGAAAAGTGCCACGATCGGGATGTACCCGCCTTCCCGTTTGGGAATAGGCTCCTTCCCGAAGGTATCCGTCATGGCCAGGTGGGCGGCACGGTATTCCGCGGTGTCGGTGGGGGTCACCCCCGGCGTCCCGCCGTGCATCCGGGTCACCTTAACGGAAACGGAGGGCGGCGCCAGTTCGCGGAAATACTTCTCAAAAAGGTCGTATATTTTCTCCGGCCGTTGGTTCGGTACCAGCCGCATGGAGATCTTGGCGCTGGCGCGGGAGGGAAGGACCGTCTTGGAGCCCTCTCCCGTGTAGCCGCCCCAGATGCCGTTGACATCCAGCGAGGGGCGGATGGAGGTCCGCTCGGAGGTGGAGTAGCCCTTTTCCCCTTGGACGGCACCGATCTGCAGGTCGTCCATGTATTGCTGCAGGTCGAACGGCTCCCGGGCCATGGCTTCCCGCTCCGCCGGACCGACCTCGAGCACGTCATCGTAGAAATGCGGGATGGTGATCCGGCCTTCTTCGTCCGTCAGCCGGGCGATGAGCTTCGCCAATACGTTCGCCGGGTTGGCCACGCCGCCCCCGTATACGCCCGAGTGAAGGTCCCGGTTGGGGCCGGTCACCTCCACTTGCAGGTAGGCCAGGCCGCGGACTCCGGAGGTGATGCTCGGTGTGTCGTTGGCGATGATGGAAGTGTCGGAACAAAGGACCACGTCGCAGGCCAATCGGTCCTTGTTTTCATCGACATAACCCTGGAAACTCGGGGACCCGACCTCCTCCTCGCCTTCTATGCAGAACTTGATGTTGCAGGGAAGCTGTCCCGTCCGGTGCATGGCCTCGAACGCTTTCACGTGCATGTAGAACTGTCCTTTGTCATCGCAGGAGCCCCGGGCGAAGATGGCGCCGTCCGGATGGACACGGGTGGTTTTGACGACCGGCTCGAAAGGCGGCGATTCCCACAAATCCAGGGGATCCGGCGGCTGTACGTCGTAATGACCGTAGACAAGGACCGTCGGCAGGCCGGGATCGACGATCTTCTCGCCGTATACGATGGGATAACCTTCCTGGCGTTCGCCGTGTGCGGAATGGTGGGTCGGACATACCTCCACCCGGTCGCAGCCTGCCTCGCGCAGGGACCGGGCGACGAATTCCGCGCAGCGCAGCACATCCCCCTTGTACCGGGGGTCGGCGGAGATGGAGGGAATCCGCAACAACTCGAGCAATTCCTCCAGGAAACGCGGCCGGTGCTCCCGGAGATAGGCATTCACTTTTTCCATAGGTCTGATTGATTGGAAAGGACGATGGGGCCGCGTCGGTAGACGGACCGGGACGGCCCGTCCGCCGGCGACCGGCAGGCCAAAGTTAAGCGAAAGATCAGGGAATGCCAAACAAGGGCTTCAAAGCTGCACCTTGAGCAGGATTTCCTGCAAACGCTGGTCCGACACACCGTATTCCAGCCGGCCGTCCTCCGCGAAGCTGATGATCCCGGTCTCCTCCGAGATGACCAGGCAGGTCGCCTGCGTCCGCTCCGTCACACCCAGTCCGGCCCGGTGCCGTAGGCCGGTATCGGCCGGCAGGGACATACTCTCTGATACCGGCAGGATACAGCCGGCGGCCACCACCTTGTTGTGGGAAATGACCACCGCCCCGTCGTGCAACGGGCTCTCCCGCTGGAAGATGCTGAGCAACAGGGAATGATGTATGTTCGCATCCAACAGGATGGCAGAGTGGCCGATGGCCTCCAACTCGATGTCTTGGGAAAAGACCAGCAGGGCGCCTGTCCGTTCCCGGCTCAGGCGAAGTACTGCCGTCCGTATCTCCTCCGCCGTTTGCTGCCTGTCCTGCCGTTGTGTCAACTTGATCGACAACCAACGGTGCAGGATGTTGTGGCGACTGCGCAAGGTCGTTTTTCCCAGCAAGAGCAGGAATCGGCGTACCTCCGGCTGGAAGACGATGATGACGATCAGGAACCCGACATTCATGAACTGGCTCAACAACCCCGACAACATGTCCATGTCCAACACTTCCACCACCCAGCCGGCCACATAGAGCACCAGGATGCCCAGGACGATGTTCAGGGCGATGCTGCCGCGCAACAACTTGTAGGTGCGGTACAGCAGCCACCCCACGACGAGGATGTCGACGAGGTCCCACAAGGTCATTTCCAGGAAGCCGATTTCCAGCGCCGGCAGCCATTTCATAGTTTCAGCTTGTTTTACCACAAAGTTACAGCGTTTTTTACGCCCGGAAAAAATATCCCCTTTCGCTTCTGCCTGTGCGCGGGACTGCCTTTTTTTGCAAAGACGTCCGGCCCGCGGGCCGTCGCCCGCCGGACCATCCACCCTTTCCTCCACCTTCAAACGCTTCCTCATGCTCGGATTGAAATTGCCGACCGACCCCAGATGGGTCGACCTCGCGGAAAAAGACCTCGCGGAAATTCTGACGGACCATGCCTATTGCGAACAAAAGGCCGCCACTTCCTGCATCTCCCTTATCCAACAGTTTCCGGAAAAAACGGAAATGGTCCGGGCCCTCGCCCCGGTGGTGACCGAAGAGTGGGGACATTTCCGGCTGGTCTTGCTGGAAATGGAAAAACGCGGGATCGCCCTCGGGCGGCAGCGTAAGGACGAATATGTCAACGCCTTGCTCCAGTTCGAGAAAAAAGGGGGCAGCCGGGAGGACCGGTTCCTCGAACGCCTCCTCGTTTGCGCCCTCATCGAAGCGCGAAGCTGTGAGCGTTTCCGCCTGCTCTCCTTGCATATGAAGGAAGAAAACCTCCGGGAATTCTACCACCGTTTCATGGTCTCGGAGGCCGGACACTACCGGATGTTCCTCGATCTCGCCCGCCACTACTTCGGGGAGGAACCCGTCCGCCTCCGCTGGCAGCAATACCTCGACCACGAGGCGGGCATCATGCAGGGCCTGAATGTCCGCGGTGATCGCATGCATTGAGGACTCGGTGGACACCGCTGGTCAAATTGTTTGGCATGACGACTTAAGTAATTGAAATACATTTGAATATGTATTAATTTCGCCGTGGTTTACAAACGTTAAATTTTGCCCCGACCGGAAAAAAGAGCCGGTGCCGGGTTTTCAAGTGGTAACTTTTTTGTTTAGTTTGGCGTAGTTTTTAGAAGTCATATGCATGGTAGGGCCGTCATGGCCCCGGCCGCATGGCGGATACGGTCCGGCATACCGATCGTCACCACAACCCTGAAGCGTAAATAGGAACCTGATGCGCCAGTTAAAAATCACCAACAAGATAACCTCCAGGGAAAGCCTGGCACTCGACAAGTACCTGAATGATATCGGGAAAATCGACATGCTTACCGCCGAGGAGGAGGCGGAACTGGCCAAACTGATCCGCGCCGGCGACCAGGAAGCCCTCAACCGGCTGACCCGCGCGAACCTCCGCTTCGTGGTTTCCGTCGCCAAACAATACCAGAACCAAGGCCTCTCCCTCAGCGACCTCATCAACGAAGGCAATGTCGGCCTCATGAAGGCCGCCCGCCGCTTCGACGAGACCAAAGGCTTCAAGTTCATTTCCTATGCGGTCTGGTGGATCCGCCAATCCATTCTCCAGGCCATCGTGGAATATTCCCGGATCGTACGCCTTCCCCTCAACAAGGTCGGCTCCTACAACCGTATCAATGAGGCTTTCATCTCCTTTGTCCAGGAATTCGAAAGGGAACCCACCGAGGAGGAACTGGCCGAAATCCTGAACCTGACCCCTAAGGAAATCTCCAACATGATGAAAGGGAACATGCGCCATGTCTCCGTGGACGCCCCCATCGGCGGCGAGGACAGCGACGCGACCATGCTGGACCTCATCGCCGACAAGGACAGCGACCGGCCGGATGATGCCCTCATGGACCAATCCCTCAAAGAGGAAGTAAGGGCAGGCCTCTCCATCCTTTCCCCCCGGGAAGTGGAGGTCCTTTCCGCTTATTACGGACTCAACGGCCATAAAGCCCTCACCCTGGAGGAAATCGGCGAAATGTACTGCCTGACCCGCGAGCGGGTCCGCCAAATCAAGGAACGGGCCATCCGCCGCCTCCGGAAAGCCTACAACCGGAATGCCCTGAAATCCTATCTCGGATGAGGCACGCCCGCCTGAAGTCCGCCCGGAAACCCGTTTGATATGGATCCTGGTTTGTTATTGGCCGCCATGCTCGCCCTGGGTGGATCCGGCGTATACCTCACCTTGCAGACCGCCCGGCATTTTCATCCCGGCCTCCGCCGGAAAAACCGGGCGCTGGATTCGCTGCAGGATTCGCTCCTCCCCTGGTGCGAAGCACTGGTCCCGCTCTCCCCGGAAGAGCTTTCCCAGCTCTCCTTCCGCCTCCTCCGCCAATCCCGCCGGAGCGGGGTCGCACCGACCCGCAAAGGTCTTTTCGCTACCATCTATCACGAAGCTGTCGTTGCCTGGGCCTATCAACGTTTTCCCGGTTTCGGCCACCAGGCCGTCGCCCTGGCCATCCTTGCCGAGGGGACCTACCGATTCCTCGTCGGCCGTTCCCGTACCACCGTGCTCTTCAACGGGACACCACTCGCTACCATCCATCCGGACGGACGCCTCCAACCTGCCGACTCCTCCCGGCTGCCGGTCACCATCCGCCGCGAAGATCCGCCCGCCGCCTGGCTGCTCCTACTCGGCCCGGAACCCGCCGCCCGCCTCCTCGCCCCGACCCGCGGAACATCCCATGCCCCCCGGGCCCTGACGCTGCTCTCCCCGCATACGGACATCCTCACCCCGACCTTCCTGGCCGCCCTCCTGTGGGTCATGGTCCGCCAGGAAGCCGGCTATCCGTTCCCTGCCGTCGAAAAATCCGCACCGGAACCTTGATTCGTCCCTCCCGATGTCTTACCCGCTCACTTTTGTGTCCGGTTTTGGCGAACCCGCTGAAATTTGTAAGCGCCTTCGCTTCCGCAAGCTGAAAAAATAGTTACTTTTGTCCGGATTCGGTCGATTGTTTGCCGGGAACGTTTCCGGTAAACTCCGCTTCCCGGGAACCATGCGTTCCGCCTTCCCTGTCCTCGAAATCCCTTCCCGCTATGGAACACGGACCAACCGGCGACCTACAGGCCGCCGCCGCCTATTCCGCGTAATTCCCCGGGAAGTAACCAATCCCTGCCGAAACTGTACACCGCCCAAGCCTCCCATGAAAACCGGACCGCCGGAATGACGGCCGCTGTCGAATCGATTCGCAACCTGGCCGCACCGTCGTATCCGCCGTGCCCCGCCCGGCATGGCGGGCCGGGAACTTCGGCCGCACGGTGTTTCCGTTCTCAGATATTTAAATAATTCGTACATGTACAAAAGCATGCGTCTTGCACCCCTAGCCCGGAAGGTAGTCCCCGCCGCCAGCTTGCTCGCCCTCCTGCTGCTGATCTCCCGCACCGCCTCCGCCGAAGGCTCCAAGGATTTTGTCAATTATCCCGGTTACCGGCTTTTCCTCGATACCCGCGACCCGCAACAGCTCAAGGTATTCGCCGGGGAAGGGGAGTTCATCCAGGTGGGCGCAAGCCATACCGGCCTCCAGGGCGGCTTCATCCAGGTGTACCGCCCCGACGGTACCCTCGCCGCCACCTTCGATAATTCCGGCCCCTCCGTCGGGCAGGGCATCATCTTCAACCATATCCAGGAAGCCGCCGGCCCCACCGGCGGCGGTACCGCCCAGGGTGCCGGCTACGTGCCGGGCGTGGTGCCGGTCGGCGGCGGCGAAGCCGGGGTCTGGACGGTCGTCTTCGATTTTCCCGGGTATATCAACGCCAGCTTTCTCAATATCCTCAACAACGATCCCTGGACCCGTGCCCAAAACCAACCCAACGCCCAACGGGTCGTACTCGCCTGGGATGTGACCGTCTCCCAGGATGCTCCGGCCAACGAAGGGGGGACCGTCCGGGAAGGCAGACTGTACACCCAGGAACATATCTCCATCATCAACAACAACGGGGTCACCACCTCCCCCGTATTTTATGTGCTCACCCAGGATGGTTACCTCTATCAGGTCAACGTCCAGGAAGCGGATCCCTTCCGGTTTCCCATCTCCTCCAACTCCCTGGGACTGGTGGACGGTACCGGCAACCCGATCTACCGGTCCAAGCCGCGTAATGCCTTTGTCCGGAGCGACGACATCGCCTCCTGGCAGCCCAACGGTACCTATCTCTACGAACCGCAGGCCGCCGATGCCGGCCCCCTGATCAACAACAAGATTTTCTTCAATCCGCCCGATCCGGATATGCCGGCCCTGGCGCCCGTCACCGACATCTATCGGCAAAACTCCCACGAGACCTGGCTGTTCCGCACCATCGAGCCACTGGAAATCTATGAATTTTCCTTCGTGGGCGCCAACCCCGACGGCGATCCCTGCGCACCCGGCAACCTGGGCTTCGGCCACGGCGGCTGGTTCGTCATCCATACCAATCTCGGCGGGAACATGACCCTGCAGCTGGACCTGGACAACAACGGCGCTTTTTCGGATCCGGTGGATGTCGTCCTCTTCCAATCCCTGCAGGAAGGCATCGATTCCATCTTCTGGGACGGCAGCAACGGACTCGGCATCAACCTCCCCATCCAGGATTCGCTGCCGGTCATCCTGCGCGGCTCCCTGCGCTACGGGGAATTGCACATCGCCCTGACCGACGTCGAAAGCAATCCCGGCGGGGTGACCTTCCAATGGCTAAATCCTTTCCCGGGCGCACCGGACAGCCTTTTCTACTACGACCATACCGATGTCGGCGGCCCTATCAGCTTTCCCGCCGGCGGGAGCCCTATTCCCGGTATGCCCCAAGCTACCTCCACACCCTACACCTTCTCCAACGGGGAGGGCAACGACAATTACCTCGACCAGTGGTTCTTCATCGAAGGGGAGATCGAAGACGATACCATCTTCCTCAACGTGGTGGAAAATTGTGTCTGCGACCTGGTTTCCCCGGACCTCGCCCTGCTGCCGGATCCGGCGACAGGTTGCACGGACCGCCCGTTTTCCCTGGCCGCCTTCAACGGCTGGGCGGGCGTGGTCGACTCGCTTGCCTACGGCTGGAGCGGCCCGAACGGATTACTCGCAACGGATACGGTCGCTCCTTCGGACACCAGCTTTCTCCTGCTGCCGCCGCTGTCGCTTGCCGATGCCGGCACCTATCAGGTGATCGCCACGGCCGTCGGTTCGGGATGCGCGGACACCCTGGCCTTCCCGCTCACCGTACTCCCGACCCCGAATCCGGCCTTCTTGTTCCCGCCGGCGGTCTTGTGCGAAGGATCCCCGCTGAACCTGCTGGCTGCCGACCTCTCCGGAAGTGCCGCCGCTTTCGATTTCAGCTTGTCCGGGCCGTCGCTGCAGGTGAACGGACAAGCCGCCGGCAGCGATACGCTTTCCTTCTCCCTGCCGACCGTCGGTCCGGCCGATGCGGGCACCTACTCCCTGGTACTGACCAGCACGGACGGCTGCGTATCGGATACGGTCACCACCACGGTCTCCGTCGTTCCCACTCCGGTTCTCCAGGCACTGGGAAGCGGTAGCACGGTCTGCGACCAGGCGGATGTCAGCTTTTCCGCCGTCAACGCGAATGCAGGTGTCCAGGATATGGTCTGCTTGTGGTCGGGCCCGAACGGTTTCTCCGCCACCGGCCCACCGCTGTCCGGCCAGGATACGGTCCGCCTCCAACTGACGAATGTGAATCCCTCCTTTGCGGGTTCCTATACCGTGGTTTGCCTGGTCGGGACTTGTGCTTCCGAGCCGGTTTCCTTCCTGCTCGATGTGGCTCCATCGCCGGTGGCCACCGCCCTGCTGGCGGAGCATACTTGCGAAGGGGATACCTTGCTGCTCTCCGCCGTGAATCCGGTACCGCTGGATTCCACGGTGACCTATACCTGGACCGGCCCGAATGCCGCGCAATCGCTCCTGCCTTTCACCGCCACCACGGCTTCCCCTGGGCCCTTTGTCCTGGCTTTGCCCGGTATCTCGGCTGCCGACGAAGGCAGTTACTGCCTTCAACTGGCTTCTGCCCTGGGCTGCCTTTCCGCTGCGGAATGCATCCAGGTCGCCGTCGATCCGCTTCCGGTCATCTCGATGCCGCCCCTGGTGTCGGCCTGCCCGGGCGACCCCTTGGTCCTGACGGCCTTAGTTTCCGGAACAAACGGCGCCGGGTTCCAGTACGCCTGGTCCTTCGGCGGCACGGTTGTCTCCAGCGGCGTGTCGGTCGTCGACTCGGTGTCCCTCGCGGTTGATTCGGTCCTTGCCGCCACCACCGGAAGTTATACGCTGACGGTCCGTTCGCTTGAAACCGGGTGTACCCAATCGGCCACTACCCAGCTGACGCTCTTCCCGGCGGTCCACATCGCATCCTTGTCGGGCGGTGGTCCCTATTGTCCGGGTACGCCGGCTCAACTGGTGGCCTTGCCGGATTCCGTCGGTATCGGTTGGTCCTACCAATGGACGGGTCCGGGCGGGCTGACCTACGGACCTTTCCTGACGGACGGCACCTTGCCTTTGACGCTGGACCTGCCGGCCGTTGATTCCGCGACGGCGGGTACCTATGTGTTCCAGCTGACAAGTACCGACGGTTGTGTCAACGACCCGGTCTCCCTGGACCTCTCCGTGCTGCCTTCGGTATCGCTCCTCTCCCTGGAGCCCGCCGGCCCGCTTTGCATCGGGGACACCGCATTGGTCTGTGCCACCGGCCATGCCGGGGCTCCCGGGGATCCCCTCACCTTGCAGCTCCTGCTGGCCGACGGGTCGACCGCCGCCGTCCCCGGACTCTCCGGGGAGGAAGTCTGCTTCCCGATCGCCTCACCGGGCTTGTTGTGTGCCTGGATGGTGTCGGCACCGGGCTGTCTCTCCGATACCTTGTGCACGGACCTCGTGTTCCAACCCAATCCCTTGCCGGGGGTGACCGCCGGACCGGTGGAGCGCTGTGAGGGGGATACGCTCTTCCTCGACGGCAACAACCTGGCCGCCGGCGCTGGTACCGTGACCTACACCTGGTTCGGGCCGGACGGATCGGTGCTGGCGACGGGTACGGCACCGTGGGACGGACCGTTTCCGGCCGTCATTCCCGATGCCACACCTGCGGCCTCGGGCGATTACGTCCTCTCCCTGACGGCCGGCGAATGCGGCCATGGTTCCGAACCTGTCCCGGTCCTGGTCCACCCGCGACCCCAGGGTGCCGTCTCGGCGGAAGGACCTGCCTTGCTCTGTGTCGGTGCGGATTCCCTGACGGTGGCCGTATCCATCGGCCTCAACGGGGCCGCCAGCCTCGAATGGTCCCTCACCGGGGGCGGTTTCGATGCCGGCGGCATTCTGCTGCAGGATTCGGCGTTCGAATGGGTGCAACTGGCCAACACCGACCACAACGGCCCGCTGCTGTTGACCCTGACCTCCGACCGGGGCTGTTCGGTGTCGCTTTCCTCGGCCTCCCTCGCGGCGCTGGAACTGCCCGCGCCCGCGCTGGAAGCTCCTCCCGGTACCCTGTGCCTCGCCGACGACTGGGTCCTCTCGGTCGGCAATACGTTCCCCTTCGGTACCACCTTCACCTGGATACTCGACGGCGATACGGTGGCCTCCGGTTCTGATCCCCAACTGCTGCTGGAAGCGCCGGCTGCTCCGGGCAGCTATGTCGTCAGCGCCGCCCTGGACGGCTGCTCGGCCGCCTCCCTGCCGCTGCCCGTGGCACCGGCACCGTTTCCGCTGGCGGTGGACGACAGCTATTCCGCCCCCGCGAGCCAGGTGCTGGAAGGCAATGTCCTGGATAATGATGATTTCGAGGGCTCCGTCGCCCTTACCGTGGTCGTGCCGCCGACCGAGGGATCCGTCGACATCGCCGACGACGGCGCCTTCACCTACACGCCGGGCGGCGTTTTCGTCACCTTCGATGAGTTCCAGTACCGGCTCTGCCTGGTCGATTGCCCGGACCAATGCGCGACCGCCTGGGTGACCGTCGAGTTCGACGTGGATTGTGTCGTCCCGAACATCCTGACCCCGAACGGGGACGGGGCCAATGACGTCCTGCATGTGTCCTGTCTGGAAAATGATAATTTCCCGGACAACCGACTCCGGGTGTTCAACCGCTGGGGCGGAGAAATCATCATCTTCGAGCCCTATGCCAACGATTGGGACGTCACCTTCGGATCGGACAAGAAACCGGTTCCCGCCGGTACTTATTTCTATATGCTGGAACTCGACAAGAACGCGGGGAACGCCGGGGGGGACAATGTATTGACCGGTTACATCAAGGTCGTCCGTTGACACCTGCCTGACGACGGGCATCCGCCGGGCAGCCGTCCCCTGGGAATGGGTGCCCGGAAAATTCGCATCAGCAATTGAAAAACCATCAGATGAAAAAAATAATTACGCTGCTGACGGGTTTGTCGCTCCACTTGCCTTCCCTGTTGGCACAGAGCGAGCCCATGTTCACCTTCAACCTGTTCAACCAGCTGCAGACCAATCCTGCCGTCGCCGGCAGTGCCGAGGTGCTGGATGCCGGTGCCATACACCGCAACCAATGGTGGTCGGGTATAGATGGGGCGCCGCAGACCACCAACCTGTTCGTCCACAAACCCTTCGCCCGCCAACGCCGCATGGGCCTCGGCATGAACCTGCTCTATGACCGGATCGGTACCGATCAGGTCTTCTCCCTCGCCCTGGATTACGCCTATCGGATCCGGTTGCCGAAGCAATATGTGCTCGCCCTCGGGGTGATGGGCCTCGTGGAGAACGCCCGCACGGACTGGGGAGCGGCAAATGCGGCGGTGAATGCGGTGGACAGCCGCATCGGTGAGGGGGTGGGCGCCCGCACCGTCCTGAATATCGGCCCGGGCGTTTTCCTGAAGCACAGGACCTGGCATGTCGGCGTCTCCGTTCCCCGCCTGTTGCCCAACGCCCTTTATGCGGATGCAGCTGCCTACGGCCTGGAAGTCAATACCTTTTTCTTCCAGACCGGCGCCGTCTGGATCATGCCCGGTCACCGCCAGGTGGAGTGGTTGCCCAATGTCCAGGTGCGGATGAACCCTTCCGCACCACTCAGTTATTCCGCCAACCTCAATGTGCGGTTCCATCGGACCCTCCTGTTAGGCGTCGCCATGCACCGCAACGATTCGGTGGACGGCCTGCTGATGTACCAGTTCAGGAATGGCCTCAAGTTGGGGGCCGCCATGGATTTCACCACCTCGGACCTGCGGCAGGCCACCACCGGCAGCTATGAGGTCCTCGTCGGGTATACTTTCCCTTGCGAGGATTGCCAGGTGAAAAGCCTGCGTTATTTTTGATCGGATATCGTACCGGAATCCATGGGGCCTCCCCGGCGGTGGCCCGGTTCCCGACAATCGACCGCCGGTACCGCCGCAGCCGATGCGTATCCGACCGGTCGGCCGTTCTTTTTCCGAATGCAATTGAATCTATTTCCTATGATGCGATTTTCCATCCTCCTGACCTTGGTGATAGGATCCGCGGCGATGGCCGTGTCCCAAAACGATATCGTGGTCCGAGCGGCCCATGAGCTCAATTCGGAATTGCTGGATTTCAGTCCGGTCCCGTTCCGGAACGGAATCCTCTTCACCGCCTCCCGTACGAACCGGTTCCTCCAGTGCCCCAGCGACGATCCGGGTGCCGTGACCGACCTCTATTTCGCCCCCCTGCTTCCGGACGGTACCTTCGGCCCGAAGCAATTGCTCGAAGGGACGGTCAACGGCGAATACAACGACGGCGTCGCCGCCGCATTTCCGGGATCGGATCGGATCCTCTTCACCCGCAACAACATGGACGGTAAGAACGATAAGGATACCGTCGACCTGCAGCTTTATACCGCCCGTTCGGTGGACGGGCGCTGGACGGACATCGAGCCGCTTCCTTTCAACGACCCGAATTGGTCCACCGCCCATCCGGCCCTCTCCGCCGACGGGAACATGCTGGTATTCGCTTCCAATCGCCCGGGTTCCGTCGCGGGTAGCATGGACCTCTGGTTCTCCCGCTTCGAGAACGGAAAATGGTCGGAGCCCACCCACGCCGGCCCGGCCGTCAATACCGCCGGACAGGAGTTGTTCCCTTCCTTCGATACGGACGGCAACCTGTTCTTCTCCTCGAACGGACATGGGGGTGCCGGCGGACTGGACCTCTTCGTCGCCCGCCTGTCCGCGGACGGAGCCTGGGAAATGCTGGGCAACCTGGGCGCCCCGTTCTCCATGGACGGGGATGATGTCAGCTTCAGCACCCTCGAACAAGGCCGGGAAGGGTATTTCTCCTCCCAAAGGTCCGCCGGCAAGGGATTGGATGACATCTACCAGTGGAAATACAATCCCATGGACAAGGAGACGGTCATCCAGGTCGTCGACAAGGTCACGGGATCGCCGCTGCCCGGTGCCACCGTGCGGGTGGAGGCCGACGGCGAGGTCCATATGCTCGACCGGCTGTACGGGTTGCCGATGCAGCCCGGGGGGCTGTTGCTGGCGGCCGACGAGGCCGGAAAAGTATCCGTCAGGCTTCGCGGCGACTACCCTTATTCCTTGACAGGAAATCACGAGGGCTACCTGGCGCTCCAACAGGTGGCATCCTTTGCCGACCTGACTGGCCGGGACTTGTACGTACTGCCCCTGGAAAAGGAAAAATACTTGGCCGAACTCACGGTGCTGGTCGTGGACCGCGACAGCAGGGCGCCGCTGCCGATGGCGGACGTGGTGCGCGAGGATGCGGCACCGGAGCGGGGATCCTCCCGCCGGACCGACGGGGAAGGGACTTCCACCTTTACGGTCGACTGTGATGGGACCTACCGCTTCCGCGTCAGCAAGGAGGGTTGGCTGCCCGCCCAGGGTTCCTGGGAAGGGCCCGCCGCCGCCGATTGCCGCGCCGGAGAGGCAACCTTGGTCATTCCGATGGTGCCCGTAAAGGAGGTTCCCTTGTCGCCGGTTTATTTCAATTTCGATAAATCCACCATCCGCAGCCCGGATGCTTACCAGGAACTGGAACAAATGGCGGCGCTCATGAACCGGTATCCTACCCTCACCCTCCGGCTGGATGCCCACTGTGATGCCAGGGGACCCGAAGGCTACAACGAGGCGCTGGCCTTGCGCCGCGCCGAGTCCGTCCGGCATTTCCTCCTGGCCCGGGGGGTCGGGGAGGACCGCCTGGAGCTGGTCGGCTCCGGTGAATCCAAGCCTGTCAACCACTGTAAGGACAACGTCCCTTGCAGCGAATCCGCACACCAGCAGAACCGGCGGGTGGACCTGATTCCCCTGGGACACGAGGAATCAGGGATCCGGTTCATCTACCTGGCGCCGCTTCCCGAGGCTTCCCCCCGATGAGGGAAAGCCGGCCTGCTCAGGGCAGCATCCGCGCCTTCGGCAAGGTGCTGCCACCGGCCGGGATCGGTACCTTCCCCCGGTGGTATTCCGCGGACCTGCTCCCATCGCTCGGCTGCTGGGATCTTGTTAAAAGAATTGTTAAAAAGGTGGTTCTCCATCCGGAATGCATTACCTTAGCCTCGACAGGAAAACAAACGCACCAGAACTGACCATACATGATTACGCTCGTCATCACCGTTTTCATCCTGGGCTATGCCGCCATTGTCCTGGAACATCCGCTCAAACTGGACAAGACCGTGCCGGCCCTGCTGACAGGGTCCCTGCTGTGGGCCATCATTTCGATGAGCGGGTTGGGCGTGGTGGATGCAGCCCACCAATCCGGCGAAATCGAAGGGGTATTGCTCCACCATATCGGTAAGATTGCGGAAATCCTGTTCTTTCTGATCGGCGCGATGGTGATTGTGGAACTTGTGGACCTGCACCGGGGCTTCGCGGTGATCACCAACCGGATAAGGACGACCAACAAGGTGAAGATGCTCTGGTTGATCTGCATCCTCTCTTTTTTCCTGTCCGCCGTCCTGGACAACCTCACCTGCACCATCGTCATGGTATCCCTGCTTCGTCGCCTGGTGCCCAACCGCCTGGAGCGAATCTGGTTCGTCAGCCTGGTGGTCGTATCGGCGAACGCAGGCGGGGCCTGGTCCCCCATCGGGGATGTCACCACCACCATGCTCTGGATCGGCAAGAAGGTGACCACCGCCGGGCTGGTCACCGATTTGTTCATCCCCTCGGTCGTTTGCATGGTCGTCCCCCTGCTGATCGTCTCCTGGATGCCGATGTTCCGGGGCGAACTGACCATGGTCGGGAAAGGGGATGAAGCGGCCGACGAACATAACCAACAACTCCTCAGCAGCCGGACGATGCTGCTGGTCGGCATCGGCGGATTGGTTTTCGTGCCGGTCTTCAAATCGCTAACCCACCTGCCTCCCTACGTCGGTATGATGCTGTCCATGGGCGTGGTCTGGTTGGTGTCGGAATACGTACACCCCGGCGACCAGTTCTATGAGGAACGGAAACACCTGTATTCCGCCCGGCATGCCCTGACCAGGATCGAAATGTCGAGTATCCTGTTCTTCCTCGGTATCCTGGCCTCCGTAGCCGCCCTGGAATCGGTCGTCGCAGGCACGCACGCGGACGGCCATCCGGTCGGTCTGCTGATGTCCCTGGCGGAAAAGCTCCAGACGACGATTCCGAACACGGATGTCGTGGTCATGCTGCTCGGGGTCCTGTCCGCAATCATCGACAATGTGCCGATGGTGGCTGCGGTCATGGGGATGTACCCCATGGAGCAGTTTCCCGTGGATGACAAGCTGTGGCAGTTCATCGCCTACACGGCCGGTACGGGCGGCAGCATGCTGATCATCGGTTCCGCCGCAGGTGTCGCCGCCATGGGTATGGAACGTATCGACTTCATCTGGTACATGAAGACCATCTCCTGGCTGGCATTCCTGGGATTTGTGGCGGGGGCCGGGGCTTTCCTGGTCGTTTATCCGCTGTTGCATTGACGCTGCAAAGCCGACACGGCACATCCGTTCCGCCTCCCTTGGTCCCGCGCCGGTAGACGGATGCAGCTGCCGCTTGCAATTGATTTCCTTGGCAGGAATCTGATAAAAAACTGAAAATAAAGGTGTTGGGTATTGCTTTCGACAGGATGACGGGCCATGGCCGCCTCTTGTGACCGATTCTTTCAAAGGGCCAAACCAATCCATATGGACAATCCAGGAATCTTGATGGTTGTTTGTATCCTGCTGGCAGGATGTTCAGGATATGCCGCCGGCAGCCTGTCAGGAAAATGGCAATGTGCCAAATTGGAGGAAAACGGACAGGAACTCCCCCTCGATGCTTCCGAAATCTCCTTCCGATTCGATAAGGACGGCCTCTATGAATTCAACAGCACCCTGAACTATCGGGAAGCCGGTACCTTCTCCCTGCAGGGGGAATTGCTTTTTACCCTGGATACGATCAACAAGGCTTCCACGGAAAAGGCGGTTCGGGTCCTGTCCCTCGACCGCGACACCTTGGTCCTCCAAATGAACGCGGAAGGCAACGAAAGGGTCCTGACCCTCCACCGCACCGCCCGCTGAACGTGGGAATCCGGCATGCATGCCGGGAATAACCGGAGCGCAGAGGGGCAGTCCGGGGATGGTACGGTGGCCATATGCCAAGGCGTACGTTCCTCCTCCCGGACGGCATATCCGGTTGCCGCGGCCCCTTCCTTCCCGAATTTCTCCATCCTTGATTGCAGGCAGGACCGATGGTACCGGGGATTCCCGGCGGTATTGTTGCAGGTGAAACCACCTTTTGGTTACGCAGGCCTTTTCAGCACCTTTGGAACCACTGTTCCGACATCCTCCCAACTGAGGACTTCCCGGTTCTTCCCCTTCGGGAAAAACGGGACAGGGCACTTGTATCCCGGGTTGATCCCGCTTGCGACTACATGCCCGGGCATGGCTTCTCCACCGCTGAATGCAGCCGTTCACCCCTTCAGGTCCCTGATTCTGGTCGGTTATTTCCGGTTTTTTTGCGATTGTCCCTCCATTGTCCCCATGAAATGGCGGAACGGATGCGGATTCCGAAAAAAAATTGGGTGATGTCTCCTTTTTGTCCTCGTTTGAAATTTTTCCCCTTGTCTCCCGGTGACTAACCTTGCACTTCCTGTTCATCGGTCGTGTTGTAATTATCCTTTCGACAGGCAAACCATATTTTACTTGAAAACAACAGGGCTCCCGCGTAATTGCTCGTCGGGGGAAGGCATGTCTTATGCCCGGCTGTCACGCTAGGATGCCCGGAGCCAAGACAAGTCCTGCCAGGTACGCTAACATAAAATCGACTTATAATGAAAAACCGAACCACTCAATCCATGTCTTTGACACAACGCTCGGGATACGGGCTCCACCGGATGCTTGCCGCATGTCATGTGGTAGTCCTCTCCCTCTTCATCGGAATGACGTTGCCATTGTCCGCCCAAACGGTCATCGGCGGTACGGTGGCCGATTCATCGGCCATACTGGATGTACAAAGTACATTCGGCGGGGTGTTGTTCCCCCGTTTGACCACCGCCCAGCGGGACGCCATCGCTAATCCGGCGGAAGGCCTGATGTTGTACAACACCACCACCAAATGTCTGGAAATCAATCTGGGCACCTCGGCGGCGCCGGCTTGGATGGACATCAAATGCGGCGGCTCGGCACCAAGTGGCCCCGTTACTCCGACCACCGCCAGTTGGGCTATGGTAAGCGCTACGGATACGCTTTATTTCATGGACCACAACCTGGGCTCGGCCAACACCTCGGCCGACCCCCTCACCCCGAGCTGGGAGATCATCGGGGGCTATTGGCAGTGGGGTCGCAAAGGGCCGGATGCCTCCCAATGGCTGAATACGAACACCCCGAACTTCGCGCACGGACCGACGGGGCCGGACGCCGGGGATGCGAATGCTGGGGCCGTCAGCGGCTGGGATGCGACATATGTGCCGATCGGTACCTGGTCGGATTCATCGAAGACCGCCAACGATCCCTGCCCGGCAGGTTTTCGTGTACCGACCCAAGCGCAATGGAATGGATTGGTAGCCAACAATACGCTGAGTAATGTAGGTACTTGGAGTGCAAGTGCCACCAACTACAGCAGCGGTAAGCTCATCGGTTCGAATCTGATGCTTCCGGCGGCCGGGCAGCGACCCAGCGGCCTCGGCGGGGCCCTGGCCGACCGCGGCCGTAACGGCTATTACTGGAGTAGCAGAGGGAGCTTCGATGATGATGCGTATTGCCTGTTCATGAATAGCGGTTCCGCCTACACAAACTACTACTACCGGACGGACGGCTTCTCCGTCCGCTGCGCTACCGACCCCGACGCCCCGCCTCCCGCCGTCGGCTCCATCTCCACCCTCGACTGCCCCAACGCCACCCTCACCGGCACGCTGACGGCGGATTCCGTCGCCAACGGGGTGAGCGTGCAAGTCCCCTATACCGGCGGCAACGGCGGTACGCACAGCGGCCAGACGGTGACCTCGACCGGGGTGACGGGTTTGACGGCGACCCTGGCCGCCGGCAGCTTCGCGACCGGGGCCGACAGCCTGACCTACACGATCTCCGGTACGCCGGATTCGGCCGGTACGGCGAGCTTCGCCCTGAACATCGGGGGACAAAGCTGTACGATGGAAGTGACAGTAGGGGCGGGGAGTTGTACGACCCCCACAGACTGCTGGGCGAAGGTGAACGCGACGGATACCTTGTACTTCCTGTGCCACAACCTGGCCTCCGCCAATACCTGTGCCGACCCCTTCACCCCGAGCTGGGAGATCATCGGGGGCTACTGGCAGTGGGGCCGCAAAGGGCCGGATGCCTCCCAATGGC
The DNA here is from genome assembly GCA_964573725.1 of uncultured Saprospiraceae bacterium. Taxonomy (GTDB): domain Bacteria; phylum Bacteroidota; class Bacteroidia; order Chitinophagales; family Saprospiraceae; genus UBA6168. The sequence goes on along the minus strand of CAZNLJ010000037.1, from coordinate 24,495 downwards.
TGAATACGAACACCCCGAACTTCGCGCACGGCCCGACGGGGCCGGACGCCGGGGATGCGAATGACGCGGCCGTCAGCGGCTGGAGCACAACAGGTGCTGGCAATGGTGCCTGGTCGGATGCGACCAAGACCGCCAATGACCCCTGTCCGGCCGGCTACCGCGTGCCGACCAAGGCGCAGTGGGATGGGGTAGTTGCCAATAATGTGTTGAGTGATATAGGTACATGGACTAGCAGCGCCACCAACTACAGCAGCGGCAAGTCCATCGGGTCGAACCTGATGCTTCCGGCGGCCGGGTACCGTAGCAACTTCGCCGGGACCTTGGTCGACCGCGGCAGCTACGGCTACTATTGGAGCAGTTCGGAGGACGGCAGCCTCTACGCCTGGTACCTGTACTTCGACAGCGACTATGCCTTCACGGACTACCTCACCCGCACGTACGGCTTCTCCGTCCGCTGCGCCGCAGAATAATTCGATCCTTTGACTATTTGACTATTTAGGAATTTTGATATACCGGGCCTTAATACAAGCTGTCGATCGGGATAGTCTTCAGCGAAGTCGCATCACCGCGAAGCAACCGAATATTTCAAATTAAGGATACTTCGGCCATCGAGCCGGGAGGACCTGCAGGTCCTCCCGGCCTATCCTCACCATCGGGAGGGTCCGTGGGAGGACCCTGACCGTCATTTAAATAAAACATCATGAAAATAAATACAGGCATCCTGTCCGTCTTGCTGCTCTGTACCGTGCTAGGCAGCCTGCATGCCCAGCATACCGTGCGGGGCTGCGAGCAGGTGACAGGACTCCAATCCTTCTGGTCGGCCGACCTTTCCGTGGCCACCGGCGGCACTTTCATCAACCGTGGGACCGTGGAATACACCCGGGTCACCAGCCTGGTGAATGACGGGGGCTTCTCGGACCGGACGAGCGCCGATTGCTCGGCGGATTACGGTGACCTGTGTCAAGCCCCCCCCGACCGTCCGATGTCCGCCGTCGGTAGCACCAATATCTTTGGTCCGTCGGTCGACTCTACCACCATCGGCGGCTCCGCCCCCCTGCGGATGTTCGATGTGCAGTTGTCCCGCCATATCGCGCTCGACAACGAATGGCAGATCGCCGGCACCCTGACTTGGAGCACCGGCATGATAGCCACCGACCGCTCGGACCCGAGCCACTTCCTCCACTTCCTGGAGGGAAGTTCGTTCTCCGATGACAGCGTCACACGCCATGTCGACGGCTATGCGGGCTGGTCGGGTGACGGCCCCTTCACTGTTCCCATCGGCGATGGCACGAAGTTCGGCCGCGCCGGTGTGGTCGGCAGCTGCGGGACGAACTTCCGGGCGGCGTACTTCTCCGGCGACCCGGCCGCAGCCACCCTGCCGGGGGGCGCGCCTTTCGCCACGACTTCTCTGGCGACGGGCCTGTACGGGGTGTCCGACCAGGAATACTGGGACATCCTCGGCGCGGACAGCACCGTTCTCACCCTGCATTTCGACAGCAGCAGCAACCTGGCCGCCACCGCTCTGGACCTGGACCAGCTGGTCGTCGCCGGCTGGGACGGCAGCCAATGGGTAAGTCTCGGGAACACAGGCACCACCGGCACGCTCGCCGGCACCGGCACAGTCTCCTCGCAAACGGTGCTGCCGGACGATTACGACGCCTTCACCATTGGTTTCTTCTGCCCGCCGCCGAAGGCATTGTGCCAGCCGGTGACGGTCTACCTCGACGCCAGCGGCAACGGGACCTTGACGGCCACCGCAGTGGACAGCAACTCGACGGCCGGTTGCGGCATCGCTTCGCTGACCCTCGGCCAGACGGGCTTCAGCTGCGTCGACCTGGCCGGTACCAGCGTCCAACTGACGGTGGTCGACAGCGCCGGCAACCGCGATTCCTGTATCGCCCTGGTGACGGTTTCGGATACGGTCTCGCCGGCCGCCCAGTGCCAGGACCTGACGGTCTACCTGGACGGCATGGGTCAGGCAAGTATCACGGCCTCGGATATCAATAACAACTCCACGGACGCTTGCGGCATCGAAACGCTGGTTCTGGACGACAGCAGCTTCGACTGCAGCGACCTGAGCTACGGGGCTCAGAAGCCGGGCAGCCAGGCAGGCATCGGCGTCACGGTGACCCTGACGGTGACGGATTCCTCCGGCAACAGTTCGACCTGCACCGCCGATGTGACGGTGCTGGATACGGTCTCACCGGCCACCCAATGCCAGGACCTGACGGTCAACCTGGATGCAATGGGCAACGGTAACACCACGGCCGCATCGGTCGACAACGGCTCGACGGACGCTTGCGGCATCCAATTCCTAACCCTCGGCCAGACGAGCTTCACCAGTGCGGACATCGGCCAGAATACCGTGACCCTGACGGTGACGGACAGCTCCGGCAACTCGTCCACCTGTACGGCGACGTTGACGGTGGCCGACATCCTGCCGCCTGCCATGGCCTGCCAATCCGCCACCGTCCAACTGGACGCTGCCGGCCAGGGTACCCTGACCACCGCCATGGTGGACAACGGCACCACGGACCCCGGCGGCATCGCCAGCCTGGTGCTGGACCAAACGAGCTTCGGCTGTGCCGAGGTTGGTAACAACACCGTAACGATGGTGGCGACAGACAATTACGGCAATTTGGATTCCTGCCAGGTGACAGTCACCGTGCAGGACCTGGTCGCTCCGGTAGCGAATTGCCAGGCCGTAACGGTCTCCCTCAATGCCGCCGGCACCGGCGGCACCACGGCGGCAGCCGTCGACAACGGCTCGACGGATGCCTGCGGCATCGCCTCGCTGTCGCTGAGCCAAACAAACTTCGACTGCAGCCACGTCGGCGGAAACACGGTCATCCTGACGGTCACAGACAACAATGGGAACGTCTCGACCTGCTCTTCGACGGTCACCGTGCAGGACCTGGTCGCTCCGGTAGCGAATTGCCAGGCCGTAACGGTCTCCCTCAATGCCGCCGGCACCGGCGGCACCACGGCGGCAGCCGTCGACAACGGCTCGACGGATGCCTGCGGCATCGCCTCGCTGTCGCTGAGCCAAACAAATTTCGACTGCAGCCACGTCGGCGGAAACACGGTCATCCTGACGGTCACGGACAACAATGGGAACTCCTCCACCTGCTCCTCGACGGTGACGGTGCAGGACCTGGTCGCTCCGGCCATGCTCTGCCAGCCGGTCACCATCCAGCTGGATATGGCAGGACAGGCGACCTTGTCCGTATCGCAGGTTGACAACGGGACCACCGACGCCTGCGGCATCGATACGCTTTACCTGAGCCAGACGGGCTTCGATTGCGCCGACCTCGGTGCCAATACGGTGGTGCTGACGGCCACGGACATCCATGGCAACACGGCCACTTGCCAGGCCACCGTCACGGTCCAGGACAAGATCAAGCCGGTCGTGGTCTGCAAGGACACCACCATCGTCCTGGCCGGCCTGGCCATCCTGGATCCGGCTTCGGTGCTGGACCTGGCCGCCTCCTACGACAACTGCGGGACCCTCCAGCCGATCGGGGTCAGCCCTGCCCAGTTCAATTGCATCAACGACGGTCCGAACCTGGTCACCCTGACGGTTTCCGACGGCAACGGCAACAGCCGGACCTGCCAGGCGACGGTGACGGTGGACGCTCCGGACCTGATCGTGACCAGCACGCCGGAAAACTGCGGAGAGTTCGACGGCACCCTGACCATGACCATCGTCGGCGGCCCGAACGGCGGTCAATGGGGCTACTCGGTGGATGCAGGCAACAATTACCAGTTCAATCCGGTCCACGACAACATGACCGCCGGCACCTACATCTGCGTCGCGACCCTGTTCGGGGGCAGCGGTTGTACCCTCCCGCCGGTGACGGAAGTGGTGGAGACGGTGTCCGACCAGGTAGTGACCTGGACCGGTAACGGGGACGGCCTCCATTGGGGCGACGGCAAGAACTGGGACTCGGGCTTCACACCCTATACCTGCAACGATGTCGTCATCCCTGCCGGTCATACGGTGCTGGTATCCACCGGGGTGCATGCCGTCGGCCGGACGCTGCTCGTGGAGGACGGCAGCGTGGTGACCATGCAGCCGCTGGCGACGATGTCGATTATTCCGTATTGAAACACCCCATGGCACATGGCCCGGACCAGTAATGGCTGCTGCCATGGTTAAGTTGTATTGGTAACCAATGTTTTTTGTAACGCATTCAAGTATAGGCGCGGGATTTATCCCGCGCTTTTTTTTTAATCCTGCTTCCCGGCAATCGCATCCAGCGATGTTCACCTACTCCGCGGACAAGTAGCTCAACATTCGCACCTGGAAGAACCAAATCGAATATGTTGATTGCCAGGTTCGCATGATTGTATAAAAACGTAAGCTACGCATAACCAAAGGGTCTTTATGGCGCTTACCGCCTTTTGGACAGGCCGGCCGCGGGGACCCAGGGGCGCGCCCACGGGCGGGCAAAACAAAATTTTTTTGTTGGAGGGGGTTGCAAGACCCGGGGTTGTTTTAT
>CAZNLJ010000037.1:0-19983 GCA_964573725.1 uncultured Saprospiraceae bacterium | reverse complement strand
TTTTTATAAAAACGTAAGCTACGAATAACCAACGGTTCTTTAGGCCGCTACCCGCCTTTTGGACTGGCGGGCCGGCGCCCGGGGGGGGCGCGCCGACGGCCGGCCTAAGAAATTTTTTTGGGTGCAGGGCGTTGCACATCAGCGGGTTTGATGACTAAGAACAACAGAAAATCAATGTATTGTAATTAATTATTTTGTGTGGTTGAGGTGCGGAAGATGAGATGCAGTCCTGAACGCGCTACCTGACGCACGTCGCAATCCTGGCCGGTATCCGCGGGGCTGCCGATATACCCGGAACCACCGGGCCGGCTTGGTCAAGCCTGAATGGGCATGGCCAATGGAAAATGAGGGCAGCCCTTTCCGGGGGTAGATCGGGGTAGCGTTTGTCATATAGGCTTGCTGACGGTCTCGCTTCCGGAGCTTCGCTTCGGGAAGCCATTCCTTTCCGGGGCGGTTCTGTCGGAGGATGGTTTGGTTTGGCACCCCCGGCAGGGCCAGGTAGTTGTGCGGATGCCGTGTTATCGGCCGAATCTATCCCCGGGGTTCGTTTCGAAAATCCTTTCTTCCGGGTAGCATAACAGGCTTCCGGGTTCCTTACGCGGTTACTGGTAGGGGAGGTATAAAAAAAGCGAGTGGCGGACCTCCTCGGAGGCCGCCACTCGCTTTGGTTATCGGTTACGACAGGAATTTACCGGCCGCACCGGAAGATGTCTTACGTTTACTCCGCAGCAGTTTCTTCCGGCTCGGCAGCCGGCGGCGGAGTCGGCTCCTGTACCTCCACTTTCGGAACCACTTTTTCCGGCACCACCTTCTCGATGCCCAATCCGGCGATCTTCGCATGGCGGGCCATCTTTTCCTGGCGGGTCTTTTCCGCACGGGCCGCCGTCTTGGCATCCTTGGCGGAGATGTAATCCTGGTATTTCTGCATGGCAGCCTCTTCCGTGTGGGCACCCTTGGCTACGCCGCGCATGACATGCGTACGATACAACACGCCTTTGAAACGCAGGATGGCACGGACCGTCTCGGTCGGTTGGGCACCTTTGGACAGCCAATCGAAGGCTTTGTCCCGGTCGATATCAATGGTAGCGGGGGAGGTCAGGGGATTGTAGGTCCCGATTTTTTCGATGAATCGGCCATCCCGGGGGGAACGGGCATCCGCGATGACGATGTGATAGAAAGGCTGCTTTTTCTTGCCTTTGCGCTGAAGTCTGATTTTGACGGCCATGTTTTAAATGTTGCGGACAAGTTCCCGTCGCCTCGTCGGGCGGCACGGTGATGTCCTGGTGTATACATCCCTACCTACGCCGAAAACGGCCGGTAGGATTTAGCGGTCGCAAATGTATGGGATTTATTTAAATCCACCTACTCGATACCTGGAAAAAAGCCCGCTTCCGTTCCCGCTCCGGCATTTCCCTCCGTTCCCGATGGCGCCGGCTGTCGGTATTCGCCGGGAAGGCGGACCATGTGGTCAAATGCTTGCCGAAAATTCGTTATATTTGGCTGTCCCGCCGATATTCACCAAATGACAGCGACCCGATGAAAACATTTTCAATCTGCTGCCTGCTTCCGGTCTTGACAGCAACCGTCTCCTACGCTCAGTCCCCTTTGTCCGGTGTCATCAACCGCTATGCACAGGTCCTGGCGATCGATTCCTGTGCCGCCGCCCTGACCGTGGATGATACCACCGGTTTCCAGCCGGGAGACCCGGTGTTGTTGATGCAGCTGAAAGGGGCGCAGATCGATGCGTCCAATTCCGCCGCTTTCGGTCAGCTCCTCGATATCGGCGGGGCCGGTCGCTTCGAACGCAATGAGATCCTGGCGGTAGACGGTTCGTCCCTGACCCTCCGTTACCACACCCTGTATCCTTACGATCCCGCCCAATCGGTCCAGTTGGTCTCCTTCCCGCTTTTTCAGGATGCTTATGTGGAAGCCCCCTTGTTGGCGGCACCGTGGGACGGCCAGACCGGCGGGGTCCTGGCCTTGCAGGTGCACGGGACCCTCACCCTTGCGGCGGACCTGGATGTCAGTGCGGCAGGATTCCGGGGGGGACAGGTGGGGGTGGTGAATTCGGGATGCAATTTCCTGGTCGGGATATCCGGCTATTATTACAATGCCGGCAACTGGCGGGGCGCGGCGAAAGGGGAGGGGGTCGCCGAATTCATTCCGGGCCGGGAACACGGGCGGGGTGCCCAGGCGAACGGCGGCGGCGGGGGTAACGACCACAATACCGGCGGTGGCGGCGGCAGTCTCCTGGCCATCGGCGGACAGGGTGGGGAGCAAGCTTCCAACACTCCTTTCGGCTGCCAGGGTGAATTTCCGGGACGGGGCGGCAAGTCCCTCCAGGGATTCGGCGACCGCCTCTTCCCGGGCGGCGGCGGCGGTGCCGGGCATACGGACGACATCGGTGCCGGCAGCGGCGGAGGCCGGGGTGGCGGCATCGTCATCCTGCTGGCGGATACCATCATAACAGCCAACGGACCCCGGACCATCTCCGCCGACGGCCAGTCACCGGGCCTGGCCTCCGGCGATGGGGCCGGTGGCGGCGGCGGTGGCGGCATGGTTTGGGTCGGGGCGGATTTCCTCGCCGGTGAATTGTCGGTCTCCGCTTCCGGTGGTCAAGGCGGCCATGTCGCTAACAGTGCCAATCGATGCTTCGGACCGGGTGGGGGAGGGGGCGGCGGACTGGTGCGCTCGAACCTGCCCAATCTGCTCTCGGTCCAGGTTGCCGGCGGATCGGCCGGACTGAATACGGTCGCATCCGGCCAATGCAGTTCCCTTTCCAACGGGGCCATGCCCGGTACGGACGGGAGTCTGCTCGGCCAAGCCCCCCTCATTCCCGGCGGCGATATTCCCTTCCAGTCCCTGGGCATAGGGGTACCTCCCTCCGATACGACCGTTTGTGTGGGCGACCCCGCCTCGTTCGTCGTAGCGGCGCTCGGCTCTTTTCCCCTCCAGTACCAATGGCAAGTGGATGACGGCGGCGGATGGTCGGACATACCCGCGGCCAGCCCCGCTTATGCCGGTATCCAATCGGATTCCCTGGTGTGGCTGGCTGCCTTCCCCGCCCCGGACGGGCTTTCTTTTCGCTGCCGTATCTGGAACGCTTGCGGAGATACCCTCTTCTCCCCGCAAGCTGTGCTGACGGTACTTCCGGATCCCCAGCCTTCCTTCGGGTTCCAAATCGATGGTACCACGGTCTCTTTCTCCAATTCCGCCGCCGCTGCAACCGGCTTCCTTTGGGATTTCGGGGACGGCGCCACCAGCCTGTTGCCGGATCCGGTCCATACGTACGCGGTCGAGGGGACCTACCTGGTTTCCCTGACCGCCTGGTCCGTATGCGATACGGTCGTCTTCGATACTTTTGTCCAGCTTGTCCCCGCTCTCCTCGCCGGTTTCACGGTGGACGGCAACCCGGGCGGCTGCCTCCCGCTCACACTGGTCTTCCGGGATACTTCCTCCGGAGCTGTGTCCCAACGATCCTGGTCCTTCTCCGGGGGCGCACCGACCACATCCTCGGATTCCTCGGTGGCGGTGACTTACCTCCAGCCGGGTGTTTTTGATGTCGGGCTCATCGTCGCCGGTCCCGGCGGCACGGACTCGCTGCTGCGCGAACAATGGGTTACCGTGGTGGTACCTCCGGCAGCCGATTTCGAGGCGCAGGCCGACGGACTCACGGTCACTTTCTCCAATTTGTCACAGGGCGGAACGGCTTGGTATTGGGATTTCGGGGACGGTAATGCTTCCGCTGCGGAACAGCCGGTCCATACCTACGCCGTTCCAGGTTCTTATATGGTGACCCTGGCTGCTTACAACGATTTTTGTGGCAATGCCTTGGCCAGGGAATTGTCGGTTTCCCTGCCGACCCCGTCCCCGTCCGAACCGGTCCTGCCCGGGATTCGGGTGTTCCCCAATCCTGCACATCGGACTGTATATGTGGAAGTGGCGGACTCCTGGCCCGATGACAGCGGAATGGCCCGGCTGGTGGATGCCCTGGGTCGGGAAATGCGGACCTTCGTGCCGGCTGCCGGACTACATGCGCTTCCGGTGGATGACCTGCCCGCCGGGATGTATTGGCTGGTTGTACCGACCACGGCCGGTGCTCGTCTTCAGTTTCCTATCCGTTTGTCAGCCGATTGAAAAAAGATTCCTGGAAATACGGATAACCTCCGGCGGGCGTTCCGATGCGCCGGCTGTGGCGCAGCGGGGGCGGAGTGGTCCCGGGCCGTGCCTGCCGGCTCCGGAAAAACCGCATACCGAACCCCTGCTTCCGACAAGTCCACGTCCGGCCGACAGGCGCACCAGGCCGCGGAAATATCCGGTTCAGGAGCCGGGTGGGCGTTTCAGGCGGAAACGCACATCATAGAGGTCCTTTCTGCGGTCACGGAGGTTTTGCACGCTGCCGTGCAGGTGGAGTTCCTTCAACAGCTCCAGGTCGAGGTCGGCGATCAATATCATTTCCGTATTGGGGGTGGCCTCGGAATGGATGCCGCCGGTCGGAAATGCAAAATCACATGGCGTGAAGACGGCGGACTGGGAGAATTGGATGTCCATGTTGTGGACCTTGGGCAGGTTGCCCACACTGCCCGCCAGGGCGACGTAGCATTCGTTCTCGATGGCGCGGGCCCGGGCGCAGTTGCGTACCCGGGAATAACCGTTCTGGGTATCCGTAAGGAAGGGGACGAACAGGATGTTCATGCCTTGTTCCGCAAGAATCCGCCCCAGCTCGGGAAATTCCACGTCGTAACAAATCAGGATGCCGATTTTTCCGCAATCGGTGTCGAAGACCCGCAGCTCGTTACCACCGGTCATGCCCCAGATCTTTTTTTCATCCGGGGTGGGATGCAGCTTGACGAAACTCTCCCAGGTACCGTTGCGCTGGCACAGGTACCCCATGTTGTAGAGTTTCTCGTTCTCCACATAGGGCATGCTCCCGGTAATGAGGTTGATGTTGTACGAAATGGCCAGGCTGACGAACTTCTCCCGGATGGGGTCGGTGTATTTGGCGACCTCCCGGATGGCCTCCGGCTCCGACAGGTGGTTGTACGTCGCCATCAGCGGGGCATTGAAAAATTCCGGAAAAAGGGCGAAGTCGCATCGGTAGCCCGATACCGCATCGATGAAATATTCCGCCTGCTCGATGAGGTCGTCGAGCGACTTGTAGGGCCGCATCTGCCATTGGATCAAGCCCACCCGGACGTATTCCTTCTCAATGCCGGGTTTGCGCTTTTTCTGGGCCGGCCCCGTGTAGTAGATGTTGTCCCATTGCAGCAGACAGGCGTATTCCTTACTGGCCTTGTCTCCGGGCAGATAGCCCCGCATGACTTTCTTGACGTGAAAATCGTTCGACAACTGGAATGTCAGTACGGGGTCGTAGATTTCCTTTTCCTTGACTTTCTGGATGTACTCCTTGGTCGTCAGCTCCTTGGCGTACTTGTGGTAGTTCGGCAGCCGACCGCCGAATACGATGGCCTTGAGATTGAGCTGCTCGCACAGCTCTTTCCGGTAGTCGTACAAACGCCTGCCCAGTCGGAGACCCCGGAATTCCCGCTTGATGAATACATCGATGCCGTAGAGCACATTGCCTTTCGGGTCGTGGGTATCGAAGTTGTAGTTGCCGCAGATCTCGTGGTAGGTGTGGTTGTCTCCGTACTCCTCGTAGTTGACGACGATGGAGAGCGCGCAACCGACGACCATGTCGTTGATGGTCACAGCCACCTGTCCTTCCGGGAACAACTCGATGAGTTTGGCGATATGCTCCTGTTCCCAAAATATGTCGGACATACCGGAATAGGCCTCGATCATGATGCTTTTCATGGCCTCGTAATCCTCCGGAACCAAGAAACGGAGGTCTACCTTGTCGATGGCAGGTGGCATAGGCGGCGTTTTTAGCTGGTCGACCTGTCCTGCCCTGCTGCACCTTGTCGGTGTCTGACAAAGGTGTTCACGAGCAGCAGCAGGGCGGTGAACAGGGCGATCCGGGCAGGCAGGTCCCCCCATTTCACATAAAAGGTCAGTTGGTCGTTGAGCAGCACCGTGTCGCGGATGGCGGCAGCTTCGCCGTACGCGGTGGCCTGGCGGATGTCCCCCCGTTGATTGATGAAGCAGGAAACGCCGGTGTTGGCGGACCGGGCGATGTCGCGCCGTGTTTCGATGGCCCGCAAACGCGCATAAAGCAGGTGCTGCCGGTGCCCGGCCGTCTGGTCCCACCAACCGTCGTTGGTCATGATGAAAGTGGCCTCGCCACCGCGGCGGATGTAACCGGTGTGAAATCCGCCGAAGATGCTCTCATAGCATATCACCGGCGCAACCTTGCCGTCACGGCCGGAAAATACCGCCCGGTCGGTCTGTGTGCCCAGCCCCTCGATGGTACCGTCCAGGTAGTCGACCAGCGGTTGCAGGAAAAACAGGAATCTCCGGTAAGGCAGGATCTCGGGTCCGGGGACGAGTTTCGATTTAATGTACACCGGGATGGAATCCGCTCCGTCCTGCAAGGCGATGGCCGCATTGTACGCTTCCCAGCGCAGGGTATCCCGGCCTTGCACCGTGGTCCTCAAAGCGGTGGCACCGGCTGCCTCCGCCCCTTCGAATATCCGGTAGGCGCTGATGCCGGTCACCAGGGTCAGCCCCGGATGCCCGGCCAGAAAGCTTCGCAGTTGACGGATCAGCGGATGGCGGTCCAGCTGCGGCAGGTTCCCGGCACTGAAACTGGTCTCCGGCCATAACAGATAGTCGGTTTCGCCATCGGTGACGCCGGCTGACAACTGGAGCAGGGTGCCGACTTGCGCTTCCTCCGCAATCTTGAATTTCTGGTAATGGGGTTCGTAGTTGGGCTGGATGACCGCCACCTTCACCGGCCGCCCCGCTTCCTCGTACGTATGGTACCGGTATTCCGACAAACCGATGGGCAGTCCGATGGCCACCAGGCCGGCTACGATTGTACGCCCTTGCTCCCGCCATAGCTTACGGTAATGGGAGGATGCTTGGATGGCGCTGAAAAACAACAAGTTGACAATCAATATCCAGGCAGTGCCCCCAAAAGTGCCGGTGTATTCGTACCACTGGATCCAGGATGGATGGCGGGCGAATGCGTTGCCGAGGTTCAACCAGGCCCAGGATATCTCCCAGTTCAGGTGCAGCCACTCGAATGACATCCAATAGGCGGCGAAGGACAGGGCACCGACCCGTGGCAGGATTCGACCGGTCTGCCCGTGCAGCAACAGGGGCACACTCATAAATAGGGCGTTCAGCCAGATGGCTACCATGCCGGCCACGAGGGCCGTATTGCCGACCCACCAGGTTACCAGCAGGTTCCAAAGCACCAGGCCCGGATACAGGTACCGCAGCGGAACGGCCCACCCGCGGACTCCCGCCGCCCGCATCTCGCGGAACAACTGCAGGAAAGGCAGCCAGGCAACGAATAGCAAGGGGGTCAGCGGGGAGGGCGGGAAGCCGGCGGCCAGCAAAACGCCGCCCAAGGTCGACCATCCCAGCCAGCGGTAGCCTCGCTCCTGCCGGCCGTAGCGCTTCCAATTGGCCAGGACCAGGATAATCCATGCCGTCAAGAACAACACCAGGGGCAGGTGCCCCCAAAGCCGGTCCGCCTGCCAGCGGGTGTACATGACGCCGCCGACACCTGCAAATAGCAGGACCGCGATGAGGAGTACCGGCACCCGAAACCGGTGTAACAGGGTAACTGGAAGCTTGGTGTCCATATTGAACAGCCCTTCCGGGCGCTATTTGACAATGAATCCGCCGTCCCAGTGGTCGCCCGGAGACACGAATGCCATTTTTCCTGCCGCATCCTCCGCCAGGAGGATCATGCCTTGCGAGGTGATGCCCCGCAACTTCCGGGGAGCCAGATTGGCCAGCAACAGGACGGTCTTGCCCGGAAGCTCCGCCGGGTCGAAATGGGCCGCGATGCCACTGACGACCGTCCGCTGTTCATTGCCCAGGTCGACCGTCAGTTGTAGGAGCTTGTCCGCCTTGGGCACCCGCGTCGCCGCTACGATCCGCGCGGTCCGGATATCCATCGCCGCAAATTGGTCATAACTGATTTCCGGTTTGATAGGTTCCCGTTCCGCCGCTTGCGCCGCCGCTTGCTCCGCTTCCATGATCGCTTGCAGCTGCTGTTTTTGCGCCAGGATAATCTTCGAACGGCTGTCGTCCTTTCGGTCGTTGATCTTGGCGAACAAGATCTCCGGGGCCCCTACCCGGTGCCCCGCCGGAAGCAGCGGCCGCCCTTCCGTTACCGCAGCGATTTCCTCCGCCAGCAGCCCTGCTCCGGCCGGTGTCATCCCCAGCATCCGCCGGATGCGCGCCGCCGTGAACGGAAGGAAAGGCTCGCTCAGGCTCCCCAGCAGGGCCACCCATTGCAGGGAAACATACAGGCACGCCCCGATCCGCGGATCTTCCGGATCCGCCTTGCGCATGGCCCAGGGCGCCGCGTCCTGCAGGTATTGGTTGCCCCGGCTGGATAGGTCCATCAGGCTGGCCGCCGCCGACCGGAAATTGTAATGTTCCAACTCCGCTTGCCATCTGACCAGGATGTCCCCGGCCGGCGCCAGGGCGGCAGCCAGGTCGAAGTCGGCCCCGGGATCGGGCACCATACCATCGAAATAACTGTGCGTCAAGACGAACACCCGGTGAATGAAATTTCCCAGGTTGTCGGCCAAATCCTTGTCGTGGTATTCCGTGAATTCGTCCCACTTGAAATCACTGTCCCTGGACTCCGGCATCATCCGGGTCAATACCCAACGCAGGGCGTCTTCCTTGTTCGGAAAATCCCGGAAGGCTTCCAGGTACTCGTGCTGGGCAATCCCCCAGCCTTTGCTCTTGGAGAACTTCCGCCCCTCGAAGTTCAGGAACTGGTTCGCCGGTACGTTCACCGGCAAAGCAAAAGACCCGTGCGCCTTCAACATGGCGGGAAAGACGATGCAGTGGAAGACGATGTTGTCCTTGCCGATGAAATGGATCAGCCGTACATCCTCGCCCTTCCAATATTCCTCCCAGTTCCGGCCCTTCTCCAGGGCCCATTGCTTGGTCGCGGATATGTACCCGATAGGCGCGTCGAACCAGACATACAGCACCTTGCCCGCCGCATCCGGCAAGGGTACCGGAATCCCCCAGTCGAGGTCCCGGGTAATCGCCCGCGGCTGGAGACCCTCCCCGTCGTCCAACCAGGACAGGCACTGCCCGATGACGTGCTTCTTCCATTCCGCCGGGTCGTGGTGCTGCCGTCCATCCAACACGCCCGTCCGGATCCAGTCCCGCAACCAGTCCGCATGCTTGTCCAGCCGGAAGTACCAATGGCGGGTCGGACGCAGGACGGGTCGCTTCCCGCTCAACAGGGAAACCGGTCGGACCAATTCACTCGGAGAGAGTGAGGTGCCGCATTTTTCACACTGGTCTCCGTATGCCTCCCCGTACCCGCATTTCGGACATTCCCCGCTGATGTAACGGTCCGCCAGGAACTGACCGTATTCCTCGTCGTAGTACTGCTCGCTGGTGCGTTCCTCCAACTCGCCGCCTTTCTCGTAAAGGGTGCGGAAAAATGCCTGCGAGGTCTCATGGTGCAGCGCACTGCTGGTCCGGTGATAATAATCGAAACCGATGCCCAGTTTTTCGAAGGTGTCCTTGTTCAGGGAATGATATTTGTCAATGATGTCCTGCGGACTGGCCCCCTCTTTCTTCGCCCGTATGGTGATGGCGGCGCCGTGCTCGTCGGAACCGCAGATGAACAGGACATCACATCCGATACCCCGCAGGTAGCGGACGTAAATGTCGGCAGGCAAATAGGCGCCTGCCAAATGGCCCAGGTGCAATTCCCCGTTGGCGTACGGCAAGGCGGATGTGACGCAATATTTCTTGGTTTTGTCCATTTTTGCAGCCGGCAGGTTTTCAGGTTGATGAAATTTGATGGAGATTTGGTGGATGCCCACGGTGGATGGTCCCGGTCCGCCGTTGATTCTCCTTGATACGCAAGCCCCTGCCGATGGCAAAGATACGAAACTAGGTTGCGCGCCTGTCGCAGGCGTCCCTTTTTTTGCGCCCTCCCCGACGCCGGTCGGATCCGGTCGGGGCATTCGCCGCCGGCCCCGGCGCTTGACACGCTCAATGTTTGCTGTCCATGGATGTGAGGAAATTTGTTTTGTCGGCTTTCTTCGTCGGACTCTTCATCGGCGCTTCCCCTGCGCAAGGGCCGGAACGTCTTCCGCAAGGGATGCACGAAAAATACGTGGCCATCCAACAAAAGGGGGAATATGCGCTGCTCCGGGAAAAATACAAGGATGCCCTCGGTCACTTCCGCAAGGTGGCTGCCGAATATCCCGACTTCGCACCGGCCTTGCGGGGTATCGGAGCCTGCTACGAAATGCTGGGCGAATTGCGCAAGGCGGCGGATACCTATTCCCGCATCCTGGAAAAAAATCCCCGCTTCTCCAGGGCGCTCTACTTCGAGGCGGCCCGTACCTTCTACCAAAGCGGAGAATATGCAAAGGCCCGCGCGCTATTCGAGTCCTTCCTGTCGATGAAGGACTTCGAACCGGCCTATTTTTCCTACAACGGCATCGAGGAACGCACGGTGGACTCGATCTACTACGGCCAGGTGGCCGGCAGCATCTTCGCCTGCACCGTGGCCCTGGATTCCCTCCAGTTCCGGAGTGTCTCCGAGGTGACCAACCTCGGCAACCAAATCAATTCCGCCGCCGATGAGTACTTCCCCTGCCTGACCAACGACGGAAGAACCCTCTACTATACGTACCGTCGCAACGACAAATCGGATGAGGACCTGTACTGGAGCACCAATCCCCAGGGAAACTGGCGCCCCGGTCAGGCGGTACAGGATTTCAATACCGGGGAGAACGAGGGGATGCCGACCTTGGTGAAGGATGGCCGCCGCTTGTTCTTCACCGCCTGCCAACGGCCGCAAACCCTCGGCCCCTGCGATATCTGGGAGGCCGATATCGACAACGGCCGGCTCCGCGACCCCCGCCCCGCTCCCGGTGATGCCAATTCGCTGAATTGGGAATCCCAGGCGACGATCAGCTGCGATGGCAGTGTCCTCTATTTCTCCAGCAACCGCATCGGCGGTTTCGGCGGGGCGGATATCTGGGTCTCCTTCCGCCGGGAGGACGGCCAATGGGGCCGGCCGCAGAACATGGGACCTGCCATCAATTCAAGCGGGGACGAGGAGGCTCCTTTCATCTCCAATGACGGTAAGGTCCTGTTCTTTTCCTCCACCGGTCACCTCGGCTTCGGTGAACAGGATATCTTCCTGTCCCGCCTGCAGGACGACGGCCAGTGGGGCCTGCCCCTTAACCTCGGTGTCCCGGTCAATTCCGCCTTTCGCGAATTGGGCTTTTTTCTATCGGCCGACGGCACCACCGGCTATTTCGCATCCAATCGGACCGGTGGGTTCGGCGGTATGGATATCTATCGGTTCCGTTTGCCTGATGCCCTGCGCGGCCTTGACATGACCTATGTCGAGGGTAGGGTGGTGGACTCCATCACGCACCTGCCCGTCCGGACCGTTGTTCATTTCGATGGCCGACCGCCGGTCGAAACCGATGCAGACGGGACTTTCTTTCTCTGCCTGGCCGCTCCCGATTCGCTGGCCTTGATGGTCCGGCATCCGGATTATCACCCTTATCGCAACGGATTTGCCGTTCCGGTCTGGGACAACCGCTCCTATTACCACATGAATATCGCCCTGGATCCGCTCTTCAAGCTCGCCAACTGGCAGGCCCCCCTGCCCGTCGCCTCGGAACCGATTCCCGGTGTGCCGGTGGAAAAGGTGCAGATCCTGGAACTTCGCCACGCAATCCTTTTCGATTTCGACGGGGCGGACCTCCGCGCCGACGATATCGTCCGATTGGATACCTTCCTGGAAAAATTGATCGACGCCGGCTTGGTGGAGGATGTGGAGATCATCGGGTACGCCGATCAGATAGGCCGGGATGCCTATAATCTCAAGCTGTCGGAAAAAAGGGCCCGAAATGTAGGTATCTATATGAAGGAGAAAGGGGTATCCGTCAAGCGGGTCTTTATCGAGGGTAAAGGGGAGTCCGTCAACGACCAGCCCAATTGGAAGAACCGGAGGGTGGAAATCATTGCCCGTTATGTTCCGCCGGATGAGTGAACGCCCATTCCGCCGGGCCGCCGGCTCCCCCGGCACCAGACCTTTCAGCCACCCAGGGCCGCCCGATAGGTCTCCAGACATCTGGTCCGGGCCAGCTCATGCGCAACGATGGGCTTGACATACCGGCTGCTCCCGTACTCGGGTACCCACCGGCGCACGTAAACCAGGTCCCGGTCGAATTTCTGCAACTGGGCGGTCGGATTGAATATCCGGAAATAGGGGGCGGCGTCGGTGCCGCAACCCGCGGCCCATTGCCAGCCGCCGTTGTTGCTGGCCAGGTCGAAATCCAATAGTTTCTCGGCAAACCAAGCCTCCCCCCACGACCAGGGCAGCAACAGGTGCTTCGCCAGGAAACTGGCGACGACCATCCGGACCCGGTTGTGCATGTATCCGGTCGCAGATAACTCGCGCATCCCCGCATCTACCAGCGGATAGCCGGTTTCTCCCGCCCGCCAACGGTCGAAATCCGCAGGATTGTCCCGCCATTCCACCCGCGCATAGGCCTCCCGGAACGGTCCGGTGGCCACATGCGGAAAGTTCCATAATATCATCGCGTAAAAATCCCTCCAAATCAGTTCGTTCAGGTAGGTCTTGCTGAGGTCTTGCGACTTGCGGGCTTTCTCCCGGATGCTGATGGTCCCGAATCGGAAATGCACCCCCAACCGGGAGGTGCCCGCCAAGGCCGGATAATCCCGGGTCTCCGCATACCGGGTAATCAGCCCGGCCGGCACGGTTGCCGGTGGAAAGGTCAGGTTCGTCTCCGAAAATCCCATGTCCGCCAAGGTCGGCCAGGATTCCACCGGAGGTCCCGGCATGCAGCGGGACAGGAAGGTTTCGGATGGATAATGCGCCAGGGCGCCTTCCTGTTCCTGCGCGCCCTGCCCGCCGGCTCCCGCGGCAAGCCGGGCCATCCACTTCCTGCTGTACGGGGTGAAGACGGTGTAGGGTGTCCCGTCGTCCTTGGCAACCTCCAACTGCTCGAATACGACATGGTCCTTGTAGGTCCGGAATCCCACCCCCTTGTCCGCCAACAGCTTTTCCACCTGTCCGTCCCGCTCCCGGGCATAAGGCTCGTAGTCGCGGTTGGTATGGACGGTGACGACCTCATACTGCCGGATCAGCTGCGCCAGGACGTCTGCCGGATGACCGTAATACACCCGCAGGGAACTCCTCACCGCCTGCAGCCCGATGTGCATCTGCTGCAGGGCTTGGTAAATGAAGGTCACCCTGGCATCCGTCGGGTCGTTCAAACGGTCCAGGATGTTCCGGTCGAAGATGAAGATGGGTAGCACCGGCAGGTCCTGCCGCAAGGCATGGTAGAATCCGGTGTTGTCCGCCAGCCGCAGGTCGCGGCGGAACCAGAATAGGTTGATGCGCGTTTTCATGTCCCCCCTGAATTTTGTTTCGATGGCACCGGCCGGATCGGAATGCTTGGCAAATGCGTTACGCCGACGAATGCCCTCGCTACAACAAACCGGGGCCGGTCCGGTTCAGAAACCGGCTTTTTGCCAATGACCGGCCGCCTTGTCCGGCTGGTCCAGCCGCTGGTAGATGCGCCCCAGGAGTTGGTGGTCCGATGCCCGCAAACTGTTTTCCGGGATACTTTCCAGGACGCCGGCGGCTGCTTCGTAATCCCCCAGCCGGTACTGCACGTTGCCGAGGCTCGCTTTCGCAAAATAATTGTCCGGATCGTCCCGAAGGGCATTTTGCAAGGCCGAGACTGCCGCTTCGTATTCCTCCAGCAGGATGTGCATGTTGCCTTTGTGGATCCAGCCGGTCGGCATGCCCGGATACAGGACCAGGGCGGTATCCAGTTGCTGGATGGCGGCGGCGGCATACGCTCTCGCCCGCTCCGGATCGGTGGTCTGCCGTGCTACGGCTTGCTGTGCCAGCGCTCCGCCCAGGTTTTTCCTTACCCGGGCGTTTCCGGGGGCCGCCTGCGCATCGTGGGTGAACAGGGTGGTGGCGTTGCGCCAAACCGGGAGGTGGACGGTGGTCATGGCCACACCCATGACGGTGACCAGGGTCGCGGCGGCGACAAATCGGAAATTCCGATGCCACCAGCGAATCCCCGCACCCGGCTCACCCGTCGCCCGCTCCAGCCGGCTCACTAAAAATGCCACCGCCAGGCAGGTACCCAGCACCGGCGTGTACAGGAACCGGTCGTTGTATACGGATACGTTGGTCAGGACGAGGTTGCTGAATATCGACAGGGAAATGAAATGGTGAAGCACGGCGAAGCCGTACACCGTACGGCGACGAAGCCCGCGGATGCCATACGCCAACAGCAGGAGGTTCGCACCCAGTGCGGCATATACCCGCAGGTCCGTCCAGCCCACCAGGGGCAGGGTCTGCCAGCTGTAGTCGCTGAGCAAGGGGTAAGGCACCAGGGACTTCCAAAGGTAATATCCCAACACGTAAACGGTGGAGGCACTCCGCTCGGCCAGGTCCGCGGCGGCCAGCAGGGAGTTGTCCAGGTAGGTCAAGGTGACCCCTTCGTTCAATCCGCCCAGCACGGCGCTCCGGATGCCCAGGTAGAGGAGGACGGTCAGCCCCAACGGCGCGGTGAAAAGGATGGCCCGCCCCGGCGGGCATGTCCGGAAGGTGTATAATAGCAATGGCATCCAGGCGGCGGCGGTGACGACCTCCTCCTTGGAGGTCAGCCCGACGAACAAGGACGCCGATGCCGCAACCAACCAAGCGGGCCGCCTTCGGTCGTATGCCCGGAGCAGATACAGCGCAGCTCCGACCATGCCCAGGAATCCCAGGAGGGTATCCCGGCTCTTGATATTGGCCACCACCTCGGTGTGGACCGGATGCGCCACAAAGAAAAGGCAGGTCAGCAGGGGTACCCACGGATGTACCCGCCCCAGCAGCCGATCCAGCAAGCGGTACAACAACACCGCGGTCAAGGCATACAAGATGATGTTGACCAGGTGGTGGAACCTGGGGTCCAGGCCCGCCCACGCGTAGGAAATCGCCAGCGTGGTCAGCGGAAAGGGGCGGTAGGCCCTCGCTTTCATCCCGGCATCGTACCCTTCGAAATAACTGGTGGTCCATATGTCCGACAGCCCTTCCCACCCGAGCTGCACGAACCGGTTGTTGCGGATGACCGCGTCGTCATCGTAGACAAAATCATAGAAATAGGAGGGCGCATACAAGAACAGGGCGAGTAGGGCCGGCAACAGGGCACGGTACCATCCCGCCGGCAGGCCGGGGCCTTGCGGCTTCCGGTCCGGTCGCCGTTTCTCCGGCCCGTTCGGACCGGCGGATGCAGCTTTGTTTCGTCTCATCGGATGGATGGATGTTGGGTCGAACGGTTCGCCGGGTACACGGCCCCCCCCGCCCATGGTATGCCTGGAGGAGGGGACCGGCCAAGGGACTTCCTATGCCTCCAGGAACCGGGCAACCGCCTGCGCCACGTTCTGCCCGTCCAGGGCGGCGGAGATGATGCCGCCCGCGTAGCCGGCCCCTTCCCCGGCCGGGAACAAGCCCGCTGCGTCGTCGTGCATGTAGGTTTCCTTGTTGCGCGGAATCCGGACCGGCGCGCTCGAGCGGCTTTCCGTGCCGATCACATTGGCTTCCTCCGTGTGATAGCCCCGCATCTGTTTACCGAATATCCTGACCGCTTGTTGCAGGCGGGCATAAATGAAATCGGGTAACAAGGTATGCAGCGGGGCGGCCCACAGACCGGGTATGTAGCTGGTGGGCGACAAGCTCCGCGATACCTTGCGCTGGATGAAATCCGTCAGCCGTTGCGCCGGTGCCCGCTGGCTGCCGTCGCCGGCCTGGAACATCCGTTGTTCGACTTCCTGCTGGAAGGCCATGACCTGGAACGGACCGTGCCGCCGGTACGCCGGCAAATCCTCCAGTTCCACCTGGACCACCGTTCCGGAATTGGCGTAGGGGGAATCCCGACGGGACATGGACATGCCGTTGACGACCAGCTCTCCGGGCGCCGTGGCGGCCGGTACCACCAATCCGCCCGGACACATGCAAAAGGAAAAGATGCCCCGCCCGCTTACCTGGCAGGCCAGGCGGTAGCTGGACGCAGGCAAGGCAGGGTCCCGCTCGGGCTGCCCGTATTGGATGCCGTCGATCAGCCCCTGCGGATGCTCGATCCGCACGCCCAGCGCGAACGGCTTGGCGGCAATGCCGATACCCCGGTCGGCCAGCAGCCGGTAGATGTCCCGTGCGGAATGACCGGTGGCCAGGATGACGGCCCGGGCCCGGACCTCCTGCTGCCCGTTGATGACCACCCCCTCCATCTTCTTATCCCGGAAAAGGAAATCGGTTACCCGGGATTGGAAGTGGACCTCCCCGCCGTGTCGCAGGATGGTCTCCCGTAAGTTGGTGACCACCCCGGGTAATTTGTTGGACCCGATGTGCGGATGCGCATCCACCAGGATGTCCGGCTGGGCCCCATGGGCCACCAATATGCGCAAGGCCTTGCTGATGTCCCCCCGCTTGTGCGAGCGGGTGTACAACTTGCCGTCGGAATAGGTGCCCGCACCCCCCTCCCCGAAACAATAGTTGGAATCCTCGTTGACCACCCCGAACTGCTGGATGGCCCGTAGGTCCCGCCGCCTTGCCCGGACATCCTTGCCCCGGTCGAATACCAGGGGTCTCCATCCCAATGATATCAGCTCCAAAGCTGCGAAATATCCCGCAGGACCGGCTCCTACGACGATGACGGGCTCCCGGTCGTGCACGTCGGGGTATTCCGCCGGCAGCATGTCTTCCGCTACCGGCAGGTCTTCGGTGTGCAAGACCACCCGCAACTGGAATACCGGCGTCGAACCTCGCGCATCGATCGACCGTCGTATCACCCGGATTGAGCGCACTTCCGAGGGCGCCCATCCGGCGGCTTCGGCTGCCGCATTCCGCAGCGCCCGCTCATCCGATATGAGCGACGGCGGAACGCGTATGTCCACGGTGGTTTGCATAGGGTGGGCGTAATGGTGTCGGTCCCACGGGTCGGTCGGTGGTTATCTGCCGGCTTTCGTCCTTCCACGGATGTACCAAGGGAGGGTGTCCGGTCCGGCATTTTTTCCGACACGCAGCTCGGTACCGCCGATCCGCTGCGCGGATCCGCCGCTCGTCCGTTGTCGGCCATCGACTTGAGGATCCTTGGTTATGCCGCAAAGGTAGCAAGATTTCCAAACGGCTGGGTGGGCACTTTCCCGGGGAGGAATCGATGGCGGTATCCGCTTTCTTTCGCGGTTGTCTTCCGGACGCGGAAGAGCCGCGGGCCACCGGCACGAACTTCAGTCGTGCTTGACGTAGGTGAGGCTGCCGTCTGTGATGAATTTTTCCGGAATGAACACTTTCATCAGGATTTTTTCCTCGCAATCTCCGGACTTGGTCCGGATGACTTCCCGCTTCTTGTCGTGGCTGTACAGGTGGAATGTCCCGTCTGCCTGGTTGGACTCGACCAGGTAGCGGTTCTGCCGGTCGATCAGGTAGTTGAATATGTAGGAAGTGGCGTTGAATATCTCGATCTTGGTCTCCGTCATGATGAAGTTACCCGCCCAGGAGATCACCTCGTACTCCCCGTACAAATCCAATTTGATCTCCTCGGAAGCCCCGATCTCAAATGTCTGGTGTATGGTCTTTTCCAGCTGTGCATGGGCAGCTTCATCGAGGAACAGAAACAGGACGCTGACCAGAAAAGGGAGGAATTTCATGTTTATGTCGTTTGACAGGCCGATGTGCGCAGACATCGGTCATGTGGGATTATCCAAGGCTTCAGCGGGTTCTTGTGCCCAACCCATCAAAAATACGGCCTTTATTTTTCACCGGCTCCGGTAGGGTTCGAAAACAAATTGTTATCTATATTTTTCTAAAAATAACAAGTTTATTACACAAGGACGCATTCCCATTTCCCCGTAAGTTGTCGTGGGAATGCATTCCTGGGTCGGTATTTATATAAACACCAAAAGTAATGAATTGGTGCGAACCTGCTTCCTTGTTTTTACAGCTTATTCCAATTCGGATGGATGGTGGTGCGTAGGCCGGCGAATGGCTCGCTGTACAAGTAACCGGAAATCGGTATGCTGGAAAAGGATGGGCGGATTGGCGCGGAGGGTCCGTATCATCTCCTGATGATGCCAGGGCACCTGCCGCTATACGCCGGAGCGCACCGCTTGTCAGTCGGGTAGGGCGTGCAGGGTCCTGCAGGTTTCCCACAATAGGGTCAGTTTTCGCAAGAGTCCCGGTATGGCGGACAAGGGAAGCATGTTCGCACCATCCGACAAGGCCTTGGACGGCTCCGGGTGGGTTTCCAGGAACAACCCATCGGCACCGGCTGCCAGCCCGGCATATGCGAGGGTGCTGATGAAACGGGGGGTCCCGCCGGTTACCCCGTCCGCTTGGTTCGGCTGCTGCACGGAATGGGTGCAATCCAGGATGACCGGCACCCCGAAGCCTTGCATGATGGGGATGCTCCGGAAATCCACCACCAGGTCCTGGTAACCGAAGGTGGTGCCCCGCTCCGTAAGCCAAACCGATTGGTTTCCGCTTTGGCGTACCTTCTCCACGGCATGTTGCATGGCGGCGGGGGATAGGAATTGCCCTTTCTTGATGTTGACCACTTTCCCGGTGGCCGCCGCTGCCTGCAACAAGTCGGTCTGCCGGCATAGGAATGCCGGGATCTGCAACACGTCGACGTAATGGGCGGCCATGGCCGCTTCCTCCGCCGTATGGATATCCGTCGTGACCGGTACCTCGTACCGGTCGGCCGCTTCCCGCAGGAGCATCAGGGCCTTTTCGTCGCCGATTCCCTTGAAAGAATGGATACGGGTACGGTTCGCTTTCCGGTAGGAGGACTTCAGCACAAAGGTAATCCCTGACTCCCGGCAGGCCGCTGCCAGCGTTTCCGCCGTTTCGAACAGGATTTCCCTGCTCTCCACCACACAAGGGCCGGCTATCAGGAGCAGGGAGGAACGCCGCGCCGCGGCCGGACCTGGTAATGGCAATGTTCGTGTCTGTGGCATCGGATGACTGTCCTGCCCGCTATCGCAAAAGGGTGCAGTCCCCTTTTTCGGAGTATTCCTTCCCGCTGCCCCCTAAGATCCGATAACGGACAAAGTAAATGTACACATCCGATGGGGCAGGCTTGTCGTTCTGCTTTCCGTCCCAGCCGGCATCGGATCCGCTGCCCTCATAGACCAGTTGCCCCCAGCGGCTCCAGACTTTCAGTTCCAGGATATCCACGGGGACCCGGGATACGGGCTGAAAGACATCGTTCAACCCGTCGTTGTTGGGGGTGAAGATGTTGGGCATGTCAAGCGGGTTGTTGGTCACGGTCACATTGACGGTGGAGAGGGTGGAACAACCCCCTGCATCCGTCACGACCACATCGTAGACGAATACCTCCTCCGTGGTGAATATTTCCGGTGCATAAAGGGTTCCGCTGGTCGGTGCGCTTGTCGTCGCAATCAACTCCCCGTTGAGGAACCACTCGTAGGATGCGCCCGGCAAAGGACTGGGCGTGGTATACACATCCAGGGATATCTCCTCCCCTTCGTAAATGAGCTCGGAAGTATCGGACTGGCTGATCAGCAGGGAATCCACCGTGAATCCGGCGGTCACCGAAATATCGACGGTATCCGACCGGGTATAACAGCCGCTCGGATCCACGCCGGTGACAATCAACCGGTCGTCGCTGCACAGGGTCAGGGTGACGGAATTGCCGGACCCCAGGTCTTCGCCGTTCCCGTCGATCCAAGTGAAGCCGACCCCCGGCAAGTCCGCCGTGGCGCTCACCGTCACCGGTGTGCCGCTGCCGACGACCTGGTCCGGACCGGCATCGAGGCTGAAATCCGGATGCACATCGATGGTCAGCA
>CAZNLJ010000036.1:0-50496 GCA_964573725.1 uncultured Saprospiraceae bacterium | reverse complement strand
CCGCCGTTTGGTACGGGCGGGGGGGGGCCCCCCCCCCGCGCGCCGCCGGCCGTCCTGAAAAATTTTTTGGGCGCGGGGCGCAGCCCTGCGCCCTTTCTGGTGCGGGGCATAGTACATCAGCGGGTTTGATGACTAAAAACAACAGGAAACCAATGTTTTGTAATTAATTATTTTGTAGGGTTGAGATGCGGAAGATGAGTCCAAAGGTCGGAAACCGCTCCAAGAACTGTCGGGACCGGAAGTCGTGGATGGAACACCACCCATCATGTCGACAGCATGGGGCAGGGCGGTGGAGATCCGGGGTATCCGACGATCGGCGCAATAATTCGCATGGTTGGGCGGGCGGCTGTTTGCCTTTGCCGGCCGGGTATGGCGACATCACTTCTCACCGGACCAAGGTCGTTTCCCCTTTGATTCGCTGTACGACCCCGTCCAGGAATTCCACTTCCGCCGTCCAGAGATAGACGCCGGGCATCATCGGTTTGCCTCGGAATGTTCCGTCCCATCCGTAAGTCGGGTCATTGGGCGGGAGCTCCAGGCCCTCGAAGACCCATTCCCCCCAGCGGGAGAACACTTGCAGGGAACTAATCCGGCGGAGGCCGCGGTCTCCGAACAAGGTGAACCGGTCGTTGATGCCATCGCCGTTCGGTGAGAACACGTTCGGCGGGAAGACGTCCCGGACCTTGGTGATTTGGACGAAGGTGCTGTCGGTGGCGGTACATCCGTCGGCGGAACGTACCGTGAGGGTATACCAGGTCGATTCCAAGGGGGAGGCTTCGGGGCTCAGGCAATCCGAGCAGGAAAGGCCCTGCTCCGGAGTCCATAGGCTGCTGACGGGAAGCAGGTTGAGGGAGGCCGGCAGTAGCGTGGAATAGCCCAGGACGAGTTCGATCGGGGAGGGAATTTGCAGGATGGGGATCTGGATACCCTGGAGGGTGCCGGTGCTGTCGGCCGTGCAGCCGTTCGCATCGGTCACGACCAAGGTGTAGGTCCCGGCACCGAGTCCTTCGAACAAGGTCGCCGGACCGGTCGCCAGGCCGTCCAAGCCGTATTGGTAAGGAGCGATACCGCCCTCGGCAGACAGGATTTCCAGCTGGCCGGAGTTCGTGCCGCTGCAATCCGGCGGGGTGAATGCCGCCGACAACCGCAGGGGTGGGGGGGACTGTAGGGAAAGGCTGGCGATGGCGGTACAACCGTTCGCATCGGTGACGGTCAGGGCATGGTTCCCGGCGGTCAGTTGGTCGATGGCGGCCAGTTGCCGTCCGTCCTCCCACAGGAAGGAATATCCCGGGGTTCCGCCGGATACCTGGGCCGACACGGTGCCGTCCGCACCATCGGCACATCGGATCCCATAGCCTTGGTAGTCGCTTCCGGTCAGTTGTATCGCGAGGGCGGGGGGGGCTGTCACGAGGGTGTTCAGGACGACATCATTTCCAAAAGTATCCTGAACGGCGATCAGGTACACGCCGGCGGGCAAGCCGGTCAATCCGACGGGCGTTCCGGTGGCGGCCAGGTTGCCGGTACCGGCGGGACTGCCCCCCAGGCGTTCCCAGGAGTAGGTGAAAGGCGGGGTGCCTTGCAACACCTGGAAGGTCAGGCTGCCGTCCGTCCCCCCCTGGCAGGAGACCGGCGAAGGAAGTGCCGACCCTGTGATTTCGCAGATGACGGCCTGCAAATCCAGGTGGATGATGCTGTCGCAGCCGTTCTCACTGGTCAGGACAGCCTGGTATTGTCCGGGCGGTTGGTACCAATCCTCCCCGACCAGGAGACTGTCCGTGTCGCAGATGAAGGCGCTGATATCGGTTTCCACCGCCGGTAGTACCTCGACGGTCAGCTGGATGGTGCTGTCACAACCCAGGTAACCCTGCAAGGGAATGGTGTAGGTGCCGGGCTGGCAGAAGTCCGATCCGCCGACTTCCACACAATCGCCGGCGCAGAGGCCGACCGTCAGGTCGGTGACCTGTGGGGCGACCACCCGCACCTGCCGGCAGGCGGGAAGCACCGTATCACAGACGTTGTAAGCGGTGACGCAGAGCTGGTGGATGCCGGGATCCGGGAATGAAACGGCAGCGGTGCTGCCTGTTCCGACGGGCACCCCGTCGAGGGTCCAGTCATAGAAGTTGGCACCGGTAATCGGGGGGATGCCGAAGAGGGCCGTGCTGTCGCGGCAAACCACCGAAGGCCCCTGGACGGCCTCCGCCGGGGGCAGCGGCGGCACCAGGGTGCTGCCCTCCAGCACTTGGATGGTGTATTGGCAGATATCGCCGTTGTTGCCGTCCATGACAAAATAATAGTATTGGCCGATGACGAGCGGGGTGATGTTTTGGAAGGTACCCGTTTGACCGGGCAATATCTCCCCGTCACAGTTGGATACCAGGGCGAAAGTTTCGCAATCGAGGCTCTCGTAGATGCCCACTTCCAGGCCGAACCCAGTGGTGCAATTGGTGGGTTTCACGGTGATGGTCAGGTCTTCGCTGCCGGCGACGAAGGCGATCCACTGCATATGGTGGGCTGTGGTGGTACAGAAACCGGGAGGTGCTTCCCCGGGGTCCGGATCGCTGTTGATACCGCTGAATCCGTTGATATCACAAACGACACAAGCCTCGAGGCAGGTGGGGGTCATGTCCGCATCCGTGCCACAGGGACTGGGTTGGGCGGCGACCGGCACGGCGGCGGTCCATCCGCAAACGGCCCACAACAAGGCCAGGCGATGAAAGGGCGCGCGGGAGACCCGGGTCGGTTTGTTTTCGCAAGGTCGGTCGAACATATGGATAAGGGAAGTTTGGTGCACGGGTGTAGGATGGGAAGTCGTCCGGCAGCCTTTACGCAAGCGGTGGACGGCGGGAAGCGGGTCGGCCGCATGGAAGGGAAGGCTTACGGCGGGTACGGTCGACCGGGGTAGCGGCTCCGTCAGGGGGAGAGCCGGTTCAGTCCCGCTTTGGCCGCCGCATAATCTGCATCCAGGCGCAGCGTTTGCTGGTAATCCGACCGGGCTTGTTCGGGATCCCCCATTTTTTCCGCCGCCCATCCGCGGTGATAATAGGCGCCCGGCAGGGTCGGGTCCACCTGGATGGCGATATGGAAACGGTCATAGGCCTGTCGTAAGGAATCCATATCCAGGTAGAGGAGCCCGAGGTTGTAAAACCCGTCGACATACTGCGGGTGCAGGATATTTATCTTGCGGTACAATTGGATGGCGGCCGGCAGGTCATTTTTCACATTGGACAGGAAGAAAGCCTTGGCGTGGAGTGCTGCGGCGTGGGTGGAGTCCACCCGCAGGGCGTTGTCGAAATATTTTTCCGCCTGTGGGGATCCCTGTTCGGTAAGCAGGGTGCCGAGTTTGATCCATGCGTCGATGAGGTCCGGGTCTTGTTCCACGGCCGACTGGAAATGAAGGATGGCTTCCGTCGGCCGGTCCATATCCAGGTAGACATCGCCCAGCAGGTAGAACATCTCCGGGAGGAGGGGGGATTTCAGTCGGATTCGTTCCAGCGTGAACAAGGCTTGTTGGTGTTGTTTGAGGATGAGTTGGAATTTGGCCAGCTTCAGCAGGGTAGGGATGTGGTCCGGGAAGCGGCTGCCGGCCCGTTCCATGGTATAGAGGGCTTTTCTGGATTTGAAGTAATCCATATAGATATCGGCGAGGGTGTGGAAGTATTCCTGTTCTGAGGAATCGGCGGCGATGGCGGCTTCCAGGTCGGCGATGGCTTCGTCGTAATTCTCCCGTTCGAGCCATTGGGCGGCGCGGGCGGCCAGGAGGGTGGGCTGGGCTCCGTCGGAGGATTCCAGCTGGCGGGTCAGGGCTTCGATGGTTTCATCGGGGGAGGGAGGATTGGCGGTGGCGCTCGGTGGTGCGGTGGCGGGATCGCCGGAGCAAGCGGAGAGGGCGCCGGCAAGCAGGAGTGCGGCGACCAGGCGGTGGGCGGAGAATCGGGAGCGATTGTTCATGTAACGGTTCGTTTGTTTCGCCGGGGGGAAGTACGGTTGGTGGGCGCGTTTCGCCGGTGCGGGACGGGGCACGGCGGAAGCGGCCGTTTGTACACCGGGTGTCAGCCGGCTGCGGCGGAAAAAAAGATGTTCCCGACAGGCCTTGTCCGGCCTATCGGGAACATGTGGTGGAACGGTTCCGACAGCGGGCGCCGGGATGAATGAATGCCTGTATTCCTTGGGCGGCGGCGGGCATCCGCGGCGGGGCATGCCGTGGTTGTTCCTGGCCGGCGGCCCTGTGGGTGTGGATTCGCCTTCGGGGAAGGACGATACCGGTCCGCAGCCGATGTGTCAGGGCCTGGGGCTTCTTTTGCTGAGGCGAACGGTCTTGACGACGCGGTTGCTGTCATCCACCAAGCTGACCAGGTAGATGCCGTCGGGCAGGTCGGCGACGTCCAGCTTGCCGCCGTCCGGATTGTAAAATGTCTTTACCCGTTTACCCAGGATGTTGGATACGAAGACCCGTTTGACGAAGTTGTTCCGGGTCAGGGTGAAATAGTCGGTTGTCGGGTTGGGGAACACGCGGATGGCGGCTTTTTCCCGTTCGCCGACGGATACCAGTTGGCTGACACAGATGTTGAAATCCGCGGAGGTGATGAACTCGTCCGTCTGGGCATCGACCACATGACTGAGGTTCATGCGGACCTGGCAGCAGCCGGCCACCGTATTGGGGATGACGTGCAGGTCGAGGATGGTGGAATCGCCGGGCGGCAGCCTGACCGGCTTGAAGAGCCCGCCTCCGAAGAGGACATTGGATACCGTGTTGGAGGAATAGCAGGCCGTATCGTCGCAGATGCGGTATTTCCAGGCGGCCGGACAATCTTGTCCGATGATTTCCCGTTCCCAGCGCAGTTCGATGGTTTCGTCGGAGGTATTGATGACCCAGGCGTGGGCGATGGGTTCCGAGAATTCGAAGGTGAGGTCCGTCTCCAGGTCATAGGACAGGTCGTCGGGGTAGACCTGGACGGAGAGCTGGGCGAAGCCGGGCACACCGGTGAACAGGAACAGCAGGATGGGTACAATTTGTTTCATGCGATGAAATTTGAAGTCGGAAGACAAAGTTAGGCATAATATCCCGGAAGCCGCAAGCGCCTGGCAGGCAAATTAAAAGGATTGTCGACAAGATGCCAATATTTACAACAAACTTAACAGGCTTCGGTTCCGGCGGGCGGGTGCGGCGGCGGGAAAAAAAATATCCTTGCGCCGGGAGGCGCAAGGATATCGTCGAGGCTGCCAGGTATTTACGAGGCGGCCGGAAGCGGGGGCTTCGGGTCGTCAGTGGGCGACCATCAGCCTTTCGGTATGGACCTGGTTGCCGCTGCTGACCTTGACGAGGTACATGCCGTTGGCATAGCCGGACAGGTCGAAGCCGTGGCTGATGCTGGTGACGGCATCGTAGGCGATTTGTTCCATGACCTGGCCGAGGGAGTTGACCAGGGAAACGACCGCCGCGGTCGGCGTGTGGAAGCGGACGTTCAGCATGGCGGCGGAAGCGGCCGGGTTCGGTGTCAGGGAGAGGCCGGACAAGGCTTCGATACCGGGGATGCCGGTGACGCTGCCCACGGTGACGGGAATGGTCTGCGTACAGCCGATCTTATCGGAGACGACCAATTCATAATCGCCGGCCGCGAGGTCGGATACATTGGCGCCGGTGGCGCCGTTGCTCCAGGAGAAAGTGTAGCCGCCGAAGCCGAAGGACGGGTTGGCCAGGGAAGCCTGGGCGGTCCCGTCGGCGTTGCCGGTGGTGGCGTCCCCGACCGTGACGGTAACGTCGAAATCGGCCGGACAGACGACATCGACCGGCGCGGATTCCGCATTCAGGATCTCACCGGTGGTGTTGTCCAGGATGAGGGCGACGGCATGCATGTGGAAGGGGTTCCAGCCCGTGTTGAAGTTGGCCTGGGTATAGGTCTTGCTGGCGACGTCCCCGGCGACCACGGAAGCGGGGATGCTGCCGGCCTCCCCGGCGAAGGGGGTGACCAGGGCGCGGCCCACGTGGTTGTACTCCATTTGGGAAGCGGGAGCGGGATTGGCGAGGGATTGCCAGTCATAGCCCCAGCCGGCCAAGGGGTCGGACTGGCCGCTGTAGTAGTTCGCCTGGGCGTAGGAGGAGGCGGTTCCCGTTACCTGGTCTTCCGTCAGGATGACGGCGAGGCGGTAATCCAGGTCGGACAGTTCCGTGACGAATTCCGCCGTGGCCGTCGTCGTCAGCGTACGCGTGGCGACATCGAGGCTGGCAGAGATGCCCGGTGCCACGGGGGCGATACGGGCCTGGAAATCGGGGAGGTAGTCTTCGAATTCGCTCGGGTCGATATCCACGGCACGGTCGATGTAGGCGTTCGGGAACGCCGAGAAACC
The DNA here is from genome assembly GCA_964573725.1 of uncultured Saprospiraceae bacterium. Classification (GTDB taxonomy): domain Bacteria; phylum Bacteroidota; class Bacteroidia; order Chitinophagales; family Saprospiraceae; genus UBA6168. Next base: position 44,151 of record CAZNLJ010000036.1, on the reverse strand, counting down.
GGCCCCGTCGTCATAGGCCGTCACGGTCATCGGGTCGCCGTTATGGACGGCGATGCCGATGAATTGGTCGGGATAGGTGGCCGTCATGTACTCCATCCAGTCGGTTCCGCGCGGACACCAGCCGCACCAGGTACCGGTACCTTCCTCACCGACCGATTTCTTGGCGGGGATGTAGGTGACGCCGGAGAGCAGCCCCATGACCCCGTCGTTGTCCGGGTTGCCGTCCGCTTCGCCGTTGGGGTTGTCGGCCCAAACGGAGAGCTGGAAGGTTTTCGCCTGCGGCAGGTTGAAGGTCGTGCCGTGGGAAACGACCACGGATTCCCCGTAGGCGAGGTTCAGGCCGGTCACTTGTTCCGTGTAGGTGTTGATACCGTCGCTCCAGTGGAAATCGAAGGTGTTGAGGGTTTCGCCGCCGAGGTTCTTGACTTCCGCTTCGACGGTGACATCGCTGCCCAGCAGGTGGAAACGGGTGGACCGGAAATCCGTGACGGATACGTCCCGGTCGAGGATGTTGGCCACCACGATATTGTCCACCAGCAGGAGGAAATCGTCGAAGGAGTTGTTCCGGAAGGCGATGTGGATGGTCTGTCCGACGTAATCGCCGAGGGAGACGCCACGCTGCTGCCAGCTGGTGAGCTCCTGCGGGATGGTGAACACGATGTCCGTGAATTCCGGCAGGGTGTTGCCGGCGGTGGATACCCGGACCTCATACCCGTCCGGATAGTTCGCATCCTGTGCCTTGGCTTCCCAGGTGAGGATGGTGTTGGCCTCCGTGATGGTGATCGGGGGGGTGATCATCCAGTCGTCCGCGGCCGCAGCCGGCACATACCAGGAGTTGCTGACGGCGACGTTGGAGCCGTTGCCGAAGGAAGGGTTGGCCACGGTCCAGGCGGCGGCGTAGGCGGCCACGTTGCCGGCTGGCGTATTTCCGTCGTTGTCGACCAGGGTCATGGGAGCTATCCCGCTTTCGAAATCCTGTTCGAAGAGAACCTGTGCCGAAAGGGACCAGGCCGCCGCGAATGTGAAAATACATGTAAAGACACGCTTCATATTGTAATGATTTGATGATAAAATAATGGTCTTTCCGCTGCACCACCCGCCCGTTCCCGCCCGTCGGTTCGGAGGCGGCCGGAGCGTCCCATGGGAATCCTGCTTTGCGAAGGTTGGAATGGACGGTGTCGTCCGGGTAGTGTTCGGGGCAAAGGTAAATAATAGGCGCTTATGTTTTTCTTTTTTTATCGGATGCCGGCGGCCGCCGGCCGGCCGCCGGCCGTTAAGGTCTAGCGGGCGACATTCCGACGGTCCGCCTGCGGGATGCGGGCCACCCGGGGGCATGCAAACCAAAGCAAGCGGTTTTTGTTACCAAAGGACAGGCGGGTTCCCGGACCATGCCCGGCCGGCGCGGGAAGCGCCGTAAAACCTAAAGACTGCCATGCGTATATCCGTTTACAGGAAAGCCCATTTCAACGCCGCCCACCGGTTGCACAATCCCCGCTGGTCGGAGGAGCGGAACCGGGAGGTCTTCGGATTGTGCAACAATCCCAACTACCACGGCCACAACTACGAATTGGAGGTCAAAGTGACCGGGGAAGTGGATCCGGAAACCGGTTACCTCATCGACCTGAAGGACCTTGGCACCTTGATCCGTGAGCAGGTGGAACAACGGTTCGACCACAAGAACCTCAACCTGGATACGGCGGAGTTCCGCGACCGGAACCCCACCGCCGAAAACATCTGCCACGTGATCTGGACCTTGCTCCGGGAAAGGCTGCCGGCACGTTTCGACCTGGCGGTCCGGCTGTACGAAACGCCCCGTAACTACGTGGAGTATCCGGGCTGAAACGCCGGCGGGGGCGCCGGCCCCCGGGCAGCAGGACCCGCGCCTGTCGGTCCGCTTTCCGCATAACCCTTACGTTTTTCTGCCCCGCCCCGTATCTTTGCCCCAGACCACCTCCCGTTGCGGCGGCACCCCGGCCGGACCGCCGGCAGCCGATATCCGCTGCCGTCGGCAGGAAGGGTGCGCAGCGGGAGAAAACAACCCTAAGCATGAACTCCGGGAATAACCAACCCTCGTCCTCGCCCTCCGATGAAGCCCTGTTGCGGCGGTTCGTCCAGGATAGGGACGCCGCCGGTTTCGAACAGCTTTACCAACGCTATGTACATTTGGCGTACGGCGTCTGTATGCAGATCCTGAAAGACGACCAGGACAGCCGGGAAGTGGTGTCCGAGGTTTTCCGGATCTTGTATGAGCGGCTGCCGGACTCCCAGGTGCATTCCTTCCGCAATTACCTGTATACGGTTTGCCGGAACGAATCCTTCGCCAGGCTCCGGCGGCAACGGCAGGAGCAGGATATGCAATCCACCCTTCGGTCCATGGAGAATGAGGTGGAAAATTTTATGGAAAACGAACCCTTCCGCACTCTATTTGAAAACGAACAGACCTTGGAGGCGGAAGTGCGCAGGGCCATCGACCAACTGGGTGACGGCCAGCGCAAATGTGTCCGCCTGTTTTTCCTGGAAGGGAAAAGTTACCGCGAAATCGCCGGGGATACCGGCTATTCGGAGCAGCAGGTGAAGAGCCACCTCCAGAACGGGAAACGCAACCTTCGGCAGTTGTTGGAAAAGGTGGCCAGAAAATAAATCCTTGATGACCAAACCAAGTTCCATGTCCGCACCAAGACCCAGTCAGCTGTTCCAGGGCAGGGAATGCCTGGATAAAGAGACCCTCCGCCAATACCTCGCCGGAACGCTGCCTGCCGGGGTCCGCTGGTCGGTGGAGAACCACCTGTTGGATTGTCCGCTTTGCACCGCCGCCGTGGCGGGGCTTTCCGCTGCGCCCCCTGATATTGATACCCTCGCCTTTCCGCCGTTCCAGCCACCGCCGGCCCGGCAGGGGCTTTTCGCCGTCGCCAGGCTCCGGTTGCGCAGGTGGACGGCCGCGGCGGCCGTCCTGCTGCTCCTGGCCGTCCTGCTGTCGGAACTTTTCCTGCCCGCCTCCCCCCCGCTTCCGGAGGAACTTTTCCGGGAATACTACACGTCCTATCCCTGTGATGTCCCGCTCAGCTACCGGGGAGACACCGCTTCCCCGGGGCTGCAGGAAGCCCTCCGGGAGGGACTTTCCTCCTATACGGCGGGAGATTACCACCAGGCCGCCCGCCACCTGGGCCGTTTCCTGGCCCTGCAGCCGAACCACGCTTCCGCCAATTTCTTCAACGGAATGGCCTACCTGGAATCCGGACAGGCCCTGCCCGCCGTCCCTTACCTGCAGGCTGCCGCTTCCCTGCCCGGCATTTACCGCGACCAAGCGTGTTGGTACCTGTCCCTGGCTTATCTCCGGGTCGGTGACTTGCCCGCCGCCGCCGCCATGCTCGACAGCCTGCAGGCAGGTGGCGATACTTTTCTCGCCGGAAGGGCCCGCGCCCTGCGCGCCTACTTGTGACCAGGCCCCGCCCGTGCCGGTCGGCCCCTCCGCCTGCATCCGCCGATGCCGCCGGTTGTGTGCGCGGCCATCCACCGTCCAGGCGGTCCGCCCGCCCGGAATCATGCTTTTCCCTCCGCCGGCCTGCTTGTTCGCCCGGTTTGCGCCCCGGCAAAAAATAAACCCATCGGACAGCCTAAGTGCCTAATTTTGCAGGACGGCGGGAACATCCCGTCGGCTCCGACGGCGCCAACCTTCCGCCGGGAGCCTAAAGCCGACGGAATGATAAGACGAACAATCTCCCTGTACAGGGATGCCTATAAGGGACTACCGGTATCGATCTGGCTGCTGGCGGTGGTGACGCTGATCAATCGCAGCGGAACGATGGTCATCCCTTTCCTGAGCATCTACCTCACTTCCAGGCAAGGATTCACCTTGCAAGAGGCCGGTGTCACGACCTTCCTGTTCGGGTTCGGCTCCATGGTCGGTTCTTACCTGGGCGGACACCTGACCGACCGGATCGGATATTTCCGGGTGATCTGGTCTTCGCTGGTGGCGGGCGGGTTGCTGTTCGTCCTGTTGGGCTATACCGACGGCAAATGGGCGATCTGGGGGACGGTGCTGGTGTTGAGCGTCATTGCGGAATCCTTCCGGCCGGCGACCATGACGGCGGTCGGTCGTTTCAGCGAACCGGGCAACCGCACCCGGTCATTCTCCCTGATCCGGATGGCCATCAACCTCGGCTGGTCCATCGGTCCGGCGGTAGGCGGCCTGCTGATCGCTACCGCCGGGTACCGTTCGTTGTTTTGGGTGGACGGGCTGACCTGCATCGCGGCAGGTGCTTTCTTTGCCGCCGCCCTCCGGGAGAGGAAACGTCCGGCACCGGCGGGGACGGAACCGCCGGCGCCGGCGGTTCCGTCCCCGCCGGTCGGTAGTCCTTACCGCGACAAACCCTACCTGGTCTTCCTCCTGGTCACGACCCTGGCCAGTATCATATTCATGCAGATGATCACCACCCTGCCCGTCTACTTCAACCAGGAGGTCCACCTGGGGGAGGAGGAAATCGGGGCCTTGATGGCCCTGAACGGTGTCTTGATCGTGCTGTTGGAAATGCCGCTTATCTTTACCTACGAACAACGCCTGGACCGGATGAACGGCATGGGCTGGGGGGTTGTACTGTACGGCCTCGCCTATGTCCTGTTCAATTTTTTCCCGATGGGCTTTTCCGTGGCGGTGGTTTCCATGGTCGCGCTCTCCTTCGGGGAGATGCTCAACATGCCCCTCGCCAATACCTATGCCATGAGCCGGACGACGGAGGCCAACCGCGGCCGGTACATGGGGCTGTATTCCATGACGTTTTCCGTGGCCCATATCGTCGGACCGTCCATCGGGTTCGCGGTTGCGGGAAGTTGGGGGTTCCCCGCGCTATGGTACCTGCTTGGCGCCATGAGTGTGGCGGTCTGGGCCGGGTACGCCTGGTTGAAGCGTCGCCGTCCGCTGGAAACCCGTTGAATGCTTCGGATAGGGTGCTTCGGTCGGTATGCCGTTTCCGTTGCCCGGCCGGGGCGGTACGCGGTATGCCGCGGGTGCGGGTACAGCACAAGGGTTTGCGGCCGCACGCCGGTACCCATGTGCAAAACGGAGGGATGAAAGGAAGTTCCTGCGAGGGGGGATTGCCCGGAAGGAAAGGAGGCACTTCCGGAAAAGGACGATGAATCGCGCGCTGCCCGTACAAGGGGGGCGCTGTTGGATCGGGTGGTTTTGGGCTGGAGTTTGGGGGAAAAATGAGCCGGACAAGCGGGTTGTTCCCGTTTTTCCGAATCCCTCGGGACCGCCGCATCAATAAAGTCGGGACATGACAAAGGGAAACAGGACAACCAGGGCCGGCGTAATCGGCGCCGGCAGTTTCGGAACGGCGGTGACCAGCCTGCTGTCCGCCAATACGCCCGTACTCTTGTACAGCAGGCAACCGGAATTGGTGGACCATATCAACCGCGAGCACCGGCATCCGGTCTACGGAACGGTATTTCCGGAAGGGGTGACGGCGACGGGGGACCTCGAGGAACTGGCCGACCGTTGCGGACTCCTCTTTCCCATCGTCAGTTCGGACGGCTTCCGGTCGGTCATGCAGGCGATTTCCCCCTTCCTGCGACCGGATCACATCCTGATACATGGGACCAAGGGGTTCGATTTGGGCGGATTGGAATCGGAGGATATCCGGGAGGGACGGCTTTCGCGTCGGGACGTGCGGACCATGAGCGAAGTCATCCTGGAGGAAAGCGTGGTCGTCCGGGTCGGCTGTCTTTCGGGACCCAACCTGGCCCATGAAATCCTGGATGGCCAACCGACGGCGACCGTCATCGGGAGCAAGTTCGACGAAGTGATCGCCCTCGGTAAGAAAATGCTCAGTAGCCGGCACTTCCAGGTATTCGGGACTTATGAGATATTGGGTGCGGAACTCGCAGGCGCCTTGAAAAACATCATCGCCATCGGCAGCGGTATGCTGGCGGGGATGGGGCTCGGGAAGAATATCCAGTCCTTGCTGCTGACGCGGGGACTGATGGAGATGATCAACTTCGGCAAGGCATTCGGGACCTCCCCCCGACCGTTTGTCGGGACGGCCGGCATCGGCGACCTCGTCTGTACCGCCACCAGCATGGGGAGCCGGAATTTTACGTTCGGCTACCGGCTGGGACAAGGCGAACAAATGGCGGATATCATGACCACCCTGCCCGAAACGGCCGAAGGAGTCCGGACCCTCGCCATCGCGAAACACCTGGCCGACCAGCTGAAGCTGCATGTCCCCATCACCCAGATGCTCTACCGGTCGGTGCACGAAGGATATGACCTCCAACAGGCCATCGATTATCTCATGCGATACCCGTACTTCGTGGATGTGGATTTCATATGAGGGCAGGATTCCCGGCCGGGCAAAAAAAAAGTCGTGCAAACGGCACGACTCTTAAATCATAATCCCATGAACATATCCAAAAAAACGAATTTTACAGCAATTTTTCAACGAACCGTTGATTTGTAAAAATTGCGATATAATTTTGCGTCAGCCTGATGTTTTGTAGAGAAGTAGAGTTTTTAATCACAGACGTCTTATCTGTATCTTTGTATTAGCGTTAATATCCCATGAACTTTCGTGTGTACGGCCGGTTACTTTTAACCGGCCTTTTTTTCAGGCCGACGCATATCTTGATGCGGGATCAAAGGATAGTAGAACCCCCGTTCTGCAGGGGGTTTACTACCGACAAATTATAATCCCATGAACATTTCAGTGATGTACGGAATTTGAATTTGACAGGGAAAAAACAGCCCGTCCCGGCTGATTCAGCCGGGACGTCTGGCCATTAACAAATTATAATCCCATGAACATTTTCAATTCCGTGGCCGGTGCTTTCACCGACTGCTTGTCTCTCCGTCCGGTCGCTTGCCCCGCTTTTTCCTTCTCCACTCCGACCGAATCCCGCTGTACTCACTAATCACGATACAAATGTGCGACAGTACTTTGCATCTGACAAAGACAAAAAAGGGTCATTGTGAATTTTTAAATAAAATATTTTTTGTAAAATAAAATATTTAAATCAATAAAAATCAATAGATTAAAAAACAATATAGCAGTATTTTGTTTTTGAATTGTGAAATAAAATAAAAAAAACAGCGGTCGACTGAGAAAAAAAAATGGACGGGAAGCATCCGGCAAGACCCGTTCCTGTTGCGCCGGCGACCATTCTTGCTGCTCGAGGCGCTTCGTTAAGCGCCCACGACCGGCGGGCACGGGCGGGCCTCAGGTTTGCGGCAGGCATCCGTTCCGTCCAATTTACCGGCAGGTCGGGGGGCGTCGACCGAGGGCGGCGCGTACGGCCGGGGATGTTTTATCACCGAACCGGTAGGAGGGCCTGCCGCCAACATCCATTTGGTCGTGGCGATGGACGCGGCCGGAAAGATGCCGGCGCAGGAAAGGCATCGGAAGGAACCGGAAAGCGGAATTGGGCGAGGATGCCGGGAGGGAATTAAAAAAGGCTATAGTATCGGACTTACCAATGGAAGGTAAAGTACCTGACTATAGCCTTATAGGTCTATTTCGCTGATGTGGGATGGCTTGGGGTATGTGTCTGGGTCGGGCGGAAGCCGGGGGCGTAATCAGGCCCGCAGCAGCATCTCGTCGACGAATTGGTAGCGCTTGCGGATTTCCGTCTTCAACTCCCTGCGGGCGAAGAAAATCCGGCTCTTGACCGTACCGAGCGGCAGGTTGAAGTGGTCCGCAATCTCCTGGTACTTGAATCCTTGGTAGTGCATCAGGAAGGGGATGCGGATGGAGTCGTCCAATTTGTCGATCAAGGCTTTGAGCTCCTTCATTAACATGCTTGCGTCCCCGCCGTTCTCGATGGTATCCCCGCCCGAATTCAAGTAGAAAAGATTGTCGGTGGCGTCCATGATTGTGTTGGACTTCATTTTCTTCCGGTAGTTGTTGATGAAAATGTTCTTCATGATGGTGAAGAGCCAGGCTTTGAAATTGGTATCCGGAAGGAACTTGTCCCGATTGGCGATCGCCCGGAAAGCCGTTTCCTGATATAGGTCCTTGGCGTCTTCCGTGTTTTGGGTCAGGTTGTACGCAAAGGCATTCAGCACAGGCGAAAGTTCATAGAAACGGGAATTGAACTCCTGGGTTGACATGGCGATTCGGTTTTGTAAAGATTTGTATGAATTTCGTGAAACAAAGGTATCTTTTTTGTTTAATTATTTCCAACTAAAAGGGTCAACAAAATTATTTTCTAATAGACTTCTAAGGGTGGCTGAAATACCATTTATGGATAAGAGATTGTTAATTAGTGGTTAGTGTTCCTTGTTCCTTGATTTATTACGTTTCTAATTTTCAAAAAAAAATGAAAACAGGGGGGTGGCGGAAGGGAAACGACTGGGCAGGGGGGGTACAAAGCGTGCGGTCAGTGGAAAGTGCGGAGCCAGGTCAGGCGGAATGCCCGGTGCAGGAGTAGCAGGAGGAGGGCGAAGGCGGCGAAGGGAGCGAATTGTTCCTGATGGCGCTTGACGGTGGTGATCTCGACGGTGGTCTTTTCCAATTGGTCGATTTCGGCGTACACGGATTGGAGGCCTTCGGCGCTGGTCGCCCGGAAATACCGGCCGCCGGTCAGGTCGGCGATATCCCGGAGGAGTTTCTGGTCGATTTCCACCTGTGCCAGGCCGAAGACATAGCGGCCGTCCTTGCGCCGGCTGATGGGCGTCATCGCCTCGCCCTCCTGTCCGACACCGATGGTGTAGACACGGACCTGGTATTGGCGGGCGATTTCCGCCGCTGTCAAGGGCATGACATAGCCGGCGTTGTTGACGCCGTCGGTCAGCAGGATGATCACCTTGCTGGCGGCGGGGCTGTCCTTGATTCGGTTGACAGCGGTGGCCAGTCCCATTCCGATGGCCGTACCGTCTTCCAGGATGCCGCACTGGATGGCATCGACGAAAGCGGCCAGCACCCGGTGGTCGGCGGTGAGCGGGCACTGCGTGAAGGCTTCGCCGCTGAACAGGACCAAGCCGAACCGGTCGTGCGGACGCTTGTCGATGAAATCCATGGCGACCCGTTTGCTCACGGACAGACGGTCCGGCCGGAAGTCCTGCGCCAGCATGCTGCTGGATACGTCCATGGCAAGGAAGATGTCGATGCCCTCCCCCCGGATGACCTCCTCCCGGAGGGTCCGCTGCGGGCGGGCCAGGGCCACCACCAATAGCGCCATGGCGAGAAACGGCAGGGCCGGCAGGATACGGGAGGCCGTCAACCTGGCGGAACGATGTCCGGCAGCGGCCGGCAAGGCCGGAAAGGTCATGGCCGGAAAGCGCATCCCCCGGTATCGCCAGCGGTACCATGCCATCGGCGGCAGGGCGAGCAGCCCCCACAGCATCCAGGGATATTGAAAGGTGAGTGCGTCAAACATCCGATTGCGGGGTTGTTCCGGCTTCGTTCGGCTCCGCCGGTTTGGTTTCCGAAATGAATTCCCGGACGTACAGCATGGCCCGTTCGTGAAAATCGGCCGGCGGCTCCGCCTGGGCGAATTTCACCAGGTCGGCCGTTTCCAGCAAGCTCCGTAACTTACCCGCCAGGGAAGGGTCCTGTCCTTCCCGAAGCCATCGCGCCAATATTTCCGGGGTCGTCTGTTCCAGGGCGGGGATATCGAAACGTTGCTCGATGTAACTGCGGACGATATGGGTCAACTCGCTGTGGTATTCGCGGATCCGACCGGTCTGCCACCATTGCTTCTGCCGCAGTTCCTCCAGGCGCCGCAGGGCCTGGGCATGGGGCGGCAACGGCGGCGGCAGGGGTTCCGCCGCCGGTCGGGACCGCCGGCTCCGGCGCCGCAAGTAGAGGGTGGCCAATATGACGGCGCCCAGTCCGGCGATACCGGCCAGGTACGGCAGGAAGTCGTCCCACCGGGCGGGTTCGGCGACGATGGGCTTGATATCGGCCAAGGTCGTGTCCACCGTCGGGAAGGCGGCGCTCAGGCTGAGCGCATCGGTATGGATGGTATCGGTTCCGGCCAGGACGGCCAGGGGAGGGATCTCCATGCGACCGGTATCCCAGGCGATGTACTGCAGCGACAAGGAGAGGGACAGCCTGCCGTCCGCCGCCGACAAGGTATCCCAGGCCTGCCGGGACACCAGCTCGGGTCCGCGGGGTCCGGTGGCAGGGGGGAGCACCCGCACGACGGTCCCGCCCGGACAAGCCACCTGCAAGGTGACATCGAAGGGGCGCCCGACCCATATCTCCGTCGCCTCCGGCGAGAGGCGGGCCGCCACCTGGGCGGCGGCCGTCGGATATCCCGGCAGGAACAGCATGCCGAGCAGGACGGGGAGGGCATGTGGCAGTGGGTTCATGATGACCGAACGGCGATAGTTTGTATTTTCGCAAAGTTAGGAAACTGTTTCCATACCGTTCACGGGAGCCCGACCCGGTTCCGGTGGACTAGGGCGGGCAGCCGGCTGTGGACGAAACGCGGCCGGTCGGGGCCGGCGGCCGGAGGCGGGCTTGCCCGCCCCCCCCCTGCGGATATGGACATGGTGACCGCTTGTTCGAACCAAACACTGCCGACATGACTTGGCGAATCAACGGGCCGGCGGGCCGGCGGGGCATGGCGGCCTTGTCGGCCATCGCCTGGCATCTTTTGTACATCCGGACCATGGGGGCGGGTTTCGTGACGGACTACACGGGCTTGCTGGACCGCATGGAAGGGGCATCCGCCGGGGACATCCTCCATTGCTTCGGTTTCCCGGCCCTGCACCAGCTGACCAATGCCGGCCTTTTCCTGATGGTCCGCACCGTGGGGAACGAGCCTTGGCCCTGGTATCTCCTGCACACTTCGCTGCACCTGCTGAACGGCTGGCTGGCATACCGATTGGCGCGCCGCTGGTTCGGCACGGGGACCGCGGCCGCGGGCAGGGAACCCGCCGCCATGGCGGCGCTGCTCTTTCTTTTTTCCCCTTACCAATCGGAGGTGATCACCTGGAAGGTCTGTTTCAACTTCCTGGCTTGTACCGCCTGGTGCCTGGGGGCGCTGCTGCTGCTGGACCGTTTCCTGCGGCAGGGGAGACGGTGCCGCGACGGGGTGGGTTTTCAGCTCCTCCTGCTTTCGGCGCTGTTCACCTTCGAGCTGGCCTTGGCCCTGCCCCTGCTTGCCGCGGTCTGGTATGTCCGGTGGCGTCGGGTGAATGCCATATCCGGGGAAATACGGCGTGACCTTCGGGTACTCTTCCTGCCGCAGGCGGTGCTGCTGGCGGGATATTTCCTGACGGCGCGCGCCGTCCTGGGGCATTGGGTCGGACATTACGGTGCGTCGGTGCACCTGCGGTTCGTACCGGCCGAGATGGCCGCGAACATCTTGCGCTACTTCCTCAAGTATCTTGTCTTTTGGCGGGAGTTCCCCTTTCGGATCCGGGAGGCATGGGTCGGGGCATGTGGGGAGCCCGGTTGGTTGGTGGCCGCGGCCGTCGTGGCGGGGCTGCTGGTCGGATACCGGCTGCACCGGTCGGCGGATCCGGACCGCCGTTCCGGGCTCTTGGTCTGGGCGATGTTCCTGGCGGCATTGGCGCCCCTGGCCAACCTGTACGTCGCCTGGATGCAACAGGGGGAGAACGACCGGTACGGCTACCTGGCGTCCGTCTTCCTGTACATGGGCCTGGCGGGTGGTCTGCAACGGCTTCGCCGCCCCTTCCGGTTTGTGCTTTTCGGCGTCTGGTTCCTGTTGGGCTTGTTTTTTCTTCACCGGCTGAACCTCGACTGGGCACGCAGTACGGGAGTCGTCCGTGGGTTGTTGGCGGGTTACCGCTGGGCGCACGACGACCGGGATGTGTTCCTGCTCGCGTTTCCGGAGAACTACAAGGGGCTGCCCATGTTCCGGGATTATTCCGGTGCGGACCTGTCCTGGCGGCATGCCCTGCAGTATCTTTCCGGGAAGGAAATAGCCGGGCGTGTCGACCAGGTGGCCCAATACAACATGAATTTTCCGGGAGACGGGGTGCACGCCCGTTGGAAGGATGCGGCCACGATAGAAATGACCTTCGGACAATGGGGGAACTGGTGGTGGCGCCATGGTGTCGGTACGCAGGTCCATGAGACGGGGCGTTACCGGTTCGAGGCCCGGGGAAATGGGGCGGTGGTCACCTTCCTGTCGCCGCCCGGGCCGGCGGCCTTGTTCCTGTATGTGGACGGGGGGCGTTGGCGGGAGTTGCCGCCCTGGGGATCCGGCGGGGAAGACGGCCGTTAGCGCGTCCGGTCCAGTGCTTCCAGGAGGATGGCGCAGGCCTGCCCGATGGTTTCCTCATCGATGGTCAGGGGCGGCGCCAACCGAAGGCTCCGGTCGTTGAACAGGAACCAGTCGACCAGCATGCCTTGTTCCAGGCTATACTGCATGACCCTGCGGAGGCGGTCGAACCCTTCCAGTTCGACGGCCAGGAGCAGGCCGGCACTACGCACCGCCCGGATATCGGGATGGACGAGATGCCGGCGGAAGCTGGCTTCTTTGGCGGCAACATCGGGAATCAGGGTGCTTTCGAGCAGTACCTGCAGCGTGGCATGTGCGGCGGCGCAGCTCACCGGATGTCCGCCGAAGGTCGTGATATGTCCCAGCGGCGGGTCTGTCCCGAGACATTTCATGTGCTCGGAGGCGGCCACAAAGGCACCGATCGGCATCCCGCCCCCCATGCCCTTGGCCAGCAGCAGGACGTCCGGTACGATACCATGGGCGGAAAACGCCCAGAGGGAACCGGTCCGTCCGAAGCCCACCTGTATTTCGTCCAGGATGAGGAGCGCTCCCGTTTCCCGGCACCGCTCCCGAAGCGAGGCCAGGTATCCGGCGGGCGGGGGGTGTACACCGGATTCCGCCTGTACGGTCTCCACGATGACACAGGCGGTCCGCTCGCCGATCAGGCGAAGGTCCTCGGGTTCCCCGAACCGGATATGTCGGATGCCGGGCAGCAGCGGATGGTAGGCTTGGGTGAAGGTCTTGGGTGACATCAGGCTGGCGGCGCCTTGTGTGGAGCCGTGGTAGGCCCGATGGCAGGAGATGACTTCCGGCCGGCCTGTATAGCGCTTGGCCAGCTTCATGGCGCCTTCCGTCGCCTCACTGCCGGAGTTGACGAAATAGACGCGGTCCAACGGCGGCGGCATATGCCGGGTGAGCAGTTCCGCCAAGGCCACCTGCGGGGAAAGGACGAATTCCCCGTACACCATGGTGTGCAGGTAATGGTCCGCCTGTTCCTTGACGGCCGCCACGACGGCCGGATGGCGATGCCCCAGGATGCTGACGCTGATGCCGGCGATCAGGTCCAGGTACGCTTTACCGGCACGGTCGAACAGGTAAAGCCCTTCCGCCCGTCGGATGTCCAGCAGGAGGGGGATGTCACTGGTCTGTGCCAAATGACGAAGGAACAATTGTCTGTTTCCGGACATGCGGGATGGATTTTCCGAACGGGAGTCTCCCGCCGGGCGCCTGCAAAAGTATCCACTTTCCCGCGGACCTGTCAGGCCGGCACGCCCGGTTTTCGTTGCACCGGCCACCAACGGTGCCGTTCTTGTCAACCCTGTTGCATTTATGAACAATTTTTTACATTTATGAAAAAAAAATAATTCGAAATGCCGGGGATTTCGCATTATTGTTTTCCGCTTTGCTTAATTTAGCGATGTAAAACACAAGAAAGTCAGACATCAACCTGCGAAAAGCCTAAGTCAAAGCAATCAGGTGCGGCGTATGCGAATTTGAAATCCTATCCACAGCATGGTCGTGTCCTCAGCCTACCGAATTGGCTCCGGACTTTCCATAGGTTATCGCTGCATGCTTTATCTGCCTGGAGATTCTGCAAACACTTAAGCTTGGAGAAAGACAACCGCGGTGGGTCCCGTCCTTACGGACAGGGCCCGGATTAAGGTTTGTCGGTCGGTCCCTCCGGTGTACGGATTGACGCAACGCCCTTTCCCAAGGTGTGTGCGCCCGTCGTCGTATGGCATCGTCCCCGTCCCTCATCCAATTCCCTGGACGAAGTGCGTAGCCCTTCCGTGTCCGGGACCGACGGTTGAATCGGTTACACCTACATCTCCCAAACTGATTTACCCTTTTCTTACTGCCGTGTGCAAGCGGTGAGACCGATGGCGCGTGTCCATGGGTCACCGGCTGCCCCCAACTTCCTGCCTTGCGGCGGGAATGTCCGTATCGACATGCGTGCGTGCTTTTTCCGGTGACCCGGAAAGAGACGGCAGCGTCATGCCGGTACGTCGGGAGGAGGCCGCCGGGTATCCGCAGCTGTCCGGATCCCGTCGCCGGGCGTAGCTTCGGCCGACCCTGCCGCACCTTTTCCCGGATGGGGGAAGGGCCGAGGCCGGCAATCGGCGTCCGGAGAAGGTGCCTGTACGGGGATAGCAAAAAGACAACAAACATCATTCTGTTAACCATAAACGTATTAAACATGAAAAAACGTACTCCCTTTCTGATGATGGCGACATTCGTCATGGGCTTGGCCGGGATGGCCGGCCAAGCCGGTCCACAGGTATTGGGTTGCCATTATGACACGGTCTGGTTGGAGCCCATGGCGGTCCTGCATGATTCCGTCGCCTTCGCACGGGCGGCGGCACCGTTCCGGGCGGACGTCGTCCGCCCGGGGCACGAGCCGCAGGGCGGTTTGGCGGCATATCCGCCGGAAGGCGGGTATGTTCGGTTGCGGGTACGTTTGGAAAACAGATTTTTTCAGGAGGAAGGGCGCACGGATTGGTTGCTGGAGTCCGATGCACCGGGAGTCCGGCAGGTGGAGGTCATCCGGGAGCACGACGGGGTGGTATTGCAGCGGTGGTGGGCACCCAGGGGGAAGTCGCTGCCCCGGACCGGATGGCGGTCGGAGTCCGGTCTGCCGGGGGATGTCCGCCTGCGATTACCGGTGGGTGAGCCGGTCGCCGTCCACCTGGAGGCGGAGGGATGGCAGGGCCGGAACCGCCTGTGGCTTCGGCCTGCTCCGCGTTTCCGGCAGTGGGGGAACATCTGGATTGTCTGGACGAACTGGTTGTCCATCGGGTTGACCCTCACATTCCTGTTGTACAACCTGATATTTTTTATGGGAAGCAGGGGGCGGATTTTCCTGTACCATGCCTTATTTCAGACGGGCGTACTCCTGTACCTGTTGTCGGCGTACGGGATAATGGACGACCTTGGGGGACGGGTTGCCTATCCGGTGCTCTTGGCGGTGTTGGTGTATGCGGGCTTTGCACTGGCGGATGCCGGTTTTATCCTATTCCTGCAGCAGATTGTACCCGGCATCGGGAAGTCGGCCGGCCGGATGGTCCAAGTGCGGACCGGGGTATTCCTGGTGACGGTCCTGCTGGTGGCAGCAGGTCAGGGGATGGCGGCGGACCACCTGGTGGCGGTTTTCGCCGTATTTTATTACGGTTATCTGGTTATCCGGACCTGGCGCAGCCCTTTGCCGTTCCACATACAGGGCTGGTGGCGGGCGGTGGTCCTGTTCATCTTCGCCGGCGTGGTGTTGTCGGGTGTGGCGGTCCTGACAGGGAGCACGCTTCCTATCCGGGTGGTTGAGGTGGGTATCCTGGTGGAGTTGTTTTTCTTTTCCGCGGCCTTGGTGTTGTTCATCAAGCATGTCTTGTCGCTGCGGGGAGCGGGAGAAAAGGTGCGGAATGACGACAAATTGGGAGCGATGCTTCTCAATGAGGCCAGCATGGAGTTGAAGAAGCCGCTCACCCTGTTGAGCGGGTTGGTGCACGGATATCGGGGGCAGCCGGCGGACGGTTCCATGCCGGCGCCGCAGCGTAATGCGGCGGGGGCCCTGGTCCGGCAGCTGACGAGCCAGGTGAACCACATGGAGCGGTTGGCCAGGATGTCGGGATCGTATTTCGAGCCATCCCCCCGGCGAGAGGAACTGATCTTGTTTCTCCGGCAGTTGACCGCTTCCCTGGGATCGCACACCTTGCAGCGGGAGGTCCTCTTGTCCTTGCAAAGTACGGAGGCGGAGATCTGGATGGATTTCGATCCGGAGGCCTTGCGGGAAGTGATGACCTACCTGCTGTCGGAGGCCATCCTGTCGGCACCACCGGGGGAGCGGATTACGGTGGAAGTGGCGCTCCGGGGCGAGGGTATCGACCGGGAGGTGGCCATCCGGTTGCAGGGTTTGCCGGCGGATACGCGGGTGGCGGCGTTGCGGACCCTCTTGGGTTTGCCGGTGAAGGGAGCCGGTGACGGCCGGCGGTGGTCGAAAAAGTGGGTGTCGGGCATGGTCCGTCGGCTGGGTGGGCGCTTACGCTTCCGTCCGGAAAACGAGCCGGGTACGGTTTTCCTGTTGACCTTGCCCTGGAAGGAAACAACAAGTAGGACTTACGAATCCCTCGCGGAAACCGATGCCGGTCTGTTGTCGACGGAACCGGCCACTCCGGTCTACGGAGGGGAACCGGGCCGCTCCGTCCCCCGGCTGCTGATCGTGGAGAACGACCGCGCGGTTGCGGGCTATCTGGAGCAGCTGCTCCGGGACGAGTTTCGGATCCATACCCTCTTCAGTGCCCAGGATGCGCTGGCTTATGCCCATGCCCAGGTGCCGGACCTCATCCTGACCGAAGTGGTTCTGCCGGACGACAACGGCCTTTCCCTTTGCCGGAGGCTGAAGCAGGATCCGTCCACCAGCCACATCCCCATTCTCGTCGCCACCGTACTGGGAACCCCCCGCGACAAGATCGAATCGCTAGGGTGCGGGGCCGACGTATTCCTGGCAAAACCATTCCATCCCATGGAGCTCCAGCTGTACCTGTCCAACCTGCTCCGGAACCGCCTCCGGCAGCAGGCCCTGCTGCAGGGGGAGATGCAGCCCTCCGGGGAGGGGAAACGCCTGGTGGCGGACCTTTCCTACAAGCGGGAGCATGCTTTCCTGGACAGGATCCGGAAGGTGGTCGAGGAAAACATGGAGGATGAGGGGTTCGGCATCCCCCAGCTCTGCCAACGGTTGAACATGAGCCGTTCCCAACTCCACCGTAAGCTCAAGGCCCTGACCGGGACTTCCACTTCCCAGCTCATCAACGAGATCCGGATGGCCACCGCCCGGCAGCTCCTGCTCGAAACGGACCTCAACGTCACGGAGGTGGCCTACCGGGTCGGCGTGGCACCCAATTACTTCTCCAGGGCTTTCAAGGCCTTCGCCGGTATCGCCCCAAAGGATTTCCGGCGACAGCCCAACGAACAGCTTGATACGGACAAGTCATTGGAGAAGAGGCATTCGTAACCATCCAACAGCATCATATGCAACAAATATGCTATAAATTACCCGGTGGCTGCAACGACAGGCGGACTATTTGGAACAGGATGGGGGCCGCATCGGCGGGTTGGGCTGTAGCTTTGTACCCGTAACGACATAAAACCAAATGAAGGCGCCACGGTGCCACTTTTTTTCAACACATCAACCTCAGAACCAGGCCTCAGAAAACCAGCTTGCCTGCCGGTCCCCACCGGCAGGTATTTTTTTGGTGCACCCGGCCGTGTCATCCGCAGCTCCGGAATGGCTGGCCCGCTTGCCGCCGGATGTTTTTTTCCGCTATATTTGCCGAAGGTGCCCTGGGAACAGGACCTTGAACTGTATCGGCTACACAACACCCGTCTTCGACGGCTTTCGGCGGAACATGCCGGGCGGAAGAAGCCATGGCTTCCCGAACGGATTTCCGCCCGTCCGCTGCCGGGTTGCGGATGTACGCGCCCGCCCGGCGCCGGTGGCGTCTCGCAGGCGGGACCGGTCCTTTATGAGCGGGAACCTGCATAAAAATAAGACCCATACATGGAAACAGTCGCTTCGACCGGTATCACTTTCCGGCGGGAAGGCTTGGATGACGACACCCTGCTCACCTTATACCGACGCTTGGTCCGTCCCCGGATGATCGAGGAAAAGATGCTGATCCTGCTACGGCAGGGGCAAGTGTCCAAGTGGTTTTCCGGAATCGGCCAGGAGGCTGTCGCGGTCGGGGCGTCCAGCGCCTTGTTGCCGGAGGAGCTCATTTTCACCCTCCACCGGAACCTGGGCGTCTTCACGGTCCGGGAGGTTCCCCTACACCGGCTGTTCTCCCAATGGCAGGGCAAGCCGGGCGGATTCAGCAAAGGGCGGGAGCGTTCGTTTCATTTCGGTACGCTGGAATACGGCATAGTGGGGATGATCAGCCACCTCGGTCCCCAGTTGGCGCTGGCGGACGGGGCGGCCCTGGCGGCCCGTCTCCGGGGAGAGCGGCAGGTGGCGCTGGCCTTCTCCGGGGAAGGAGGGACGAGCGAAGGGGATTTCCACGAAGCACTCAATGTGGCGGCCGTATGGGATTTGCCGGTCATTTTTCTGGTGGAGAACAACGGCTACGGTTTGTCCACCACCACCGCGGAACAGTTCCGCTGCCGGCAGGTGGCGGACAAAGGAATCGGCTACGGCATGAAATCCGTCGTCGTCGACGGCAACAATATCCTGGAGGTGTACAGGACCTTGCGGGACCTGGCCGCGGCCATGCGGCAGGATCCGCACCCGGTCCTGGTGGAGTGCATGACCTTCCGGATGCGGGGGCATGAGGAAGCCTCCGGCATCAAGTACGTCCCCAAGGAGCTCCTCGCGCATTGGGCGCAAAAAGATCCGGTCGAACAATACGAACGGTACCTGCTGGACGAGGGTATCCTGACACCGGCGCTACGGGAATCTGTCCGGCAAGGTATCCGTGCGGAACTGGAAGCGGCTTGGCAACAAACCATTTCCGAACCGGACCCCGAACCGGATGCGGCCGCCGAGCTGGCGGATGTGTATGCCCCCTTCGAACATCCGGCCGGCGAAGGACCGGCCGCCGAGCGTCCCAGGACGGAAAAACGTTTCATCGACGCCATCTCCGACGGGCTCCGCCAGGCCATGGAAAGGCATGACCGCCTGGTGCTCATGGGGCAGGATATCGCCGAGTACGGCGGCGTGTTCAAGATTACACAGGGATTTGTGGAACAATTCGGTAAGGAACGCGTGCGGAATACGCCCCTGTGCGAAAGTGCCATCGTCGGGACGGCCCTCGGGTTGAGCCTGCGCGGATTCAAGTCCATGGTGGAGATGCAGTTCGCAGATTTCGTCACCTGCGGATTCAACCAAATCGTAAACAACCTGGCAAAAATCCATTACCGCTGGGGGGCTTGCGCGGATGTCGTCATCCGGATGCCGGCCGGCGGCGGGGTGGGGGCGGGGCCTTTCCATTCCCAAAGCAATGAAGCCTGGTTCGTCCATACCCCCGGTCTCAAGGTGGTGTATCCCTCCACACCTTTTGATGCGAAAGGCTTGCTGTTGGCGGCTTTCGAGGACCCCAATCCGGTGCTGTTCTTCGAACATAAGGCCTTGTACCGGAGCCAGTCCGCCCAGGTTCCGGACGAACCCTACACCCTTCCGATCGGGAAGGCCCGCCTGGTCCGGCAAGGCAGTGCCCTCAGCGTCATCACCTACGGGATGGGGGTCCATTGGGCCTTGCAGGTTTGTGAGGAGGAAGGCATCGATGCCGCCATCCTGGATTTGCGGACCTTGCTGCCGCTGGATCATGAGGCCATCGCCCGGACGGTCCGCGAAACCAACCGCGTGCTGATCCTGCACGAGGATACGCTCGTCGGTGGCATCGGCGGGGAGTTGGCGGCCTGGATTGCCGCCGAGCTGTTCGAGCACCTGGATGCACCCATCCTGCGGGCAGCCGGCCTCGATACGCCGGTCCCGTTCGCCCGTTCGCTCGAGGAACAGTTCCTGCCCGTCGAGCGGTTCCGGGAACAATTGCGTCGCCTGGCCGCTTACTGAGTGCCGGCGCTCCTCCGTCGTCCTGGCCGGGGCTCCCCGTCGGTCCCGGCCCACGCTTCCCTTCCTTCGGTGCAGGCGGTAGCTTTCCGTACCCCCTTGGATTGCCTTTCCGGTCTTTTACATGAAAAATTTTGTAATCTGATTTGAAAAAAAGCCTTAATATTGTAATCTTTTGCAATGTGTCGCCGGATTGTCCGATGCGGTTTTTCGGGCGGCGGCGAATCTGCTGCCTGTAAGGGGCACCCCGGCGGACGGCTCCGCACCGGGAAAACGCCGGGGGAAACAAGCGGACCTCGGCGCCAATTCGAAACGGGCGCCATGTCCCGACCGCATTTCGGTACGGCCCGGCATGCCGGCTTCCCTCGAAAACAGGCGGCTCACCAGCTTCCCGTACCGGGCGGGCGGGGTGGCGGAAGGGCGGAATGGCGGAATGGCCTGTTCGGGGTCGGTGCCTGTCGGAATCGAAACGATGTACTCGAAGACACCCGACCGCACCCGGCGGCGATGTCATACACAGAGAAACAACACCCAGGAAGGAGCGGCTGCCCAGGCAGGGCTCCGGTCAACCGTCGCGATTTGAAACACGGCCGGTTCCGAACTTCGTTACCGGTACCAAACCATGCGAGATATGAACATACTGCTCTGTACGAACGAAGAACTGATGCTGACGACGATCGAATACCGATTCAGGAAATTCGGCTGGCGGCTGGATGTGGCCCGCAACCTCGATGCGGCACGGGAGAAAGTCCGCCGTGTCGCGCCAGACCTGGTGATGGTCGACCTCGAGCTTCCGGATCGGGAGGCATTGGCGGTGATTTCCTTCCTGAAACAAGAGCACCTGCGCGAGTTGCCGGTCTTGGTGGCGGGTCGCCTGGATGAGGACCTACGGGTGATGGAAGCGTTGCAGCTCGGGGCCGACGATTTCATCATATCCCCCTACAAACCCGACGAACTGGTCTTGCGGGTCCGCCGGCTGCTGCAGCCGGAGAAAGTGGCCGGATGAAATTTCCCGGGAACCCGGGGCGGAGTTGGCAAAGAATTGGAACAGTGGGAAACCAAGCTACGGCCGCATTTGTTGTCCGGACAGTGGGAAGCAAGGCGGAAATCCATGCGAAGCCCCTTCGCCGTGCGTAGCCTTGGACCCGGTACCCTTCCACGGGTCGGACGCACCGCGGGCGGTAGCCACGAGATCCGGATGTCCGTCCTCGGGATGCACGACCGATAAAACCGCAAGACATGAAAGGAATCATATTGGCCGGCGGGCTCGGCACCCGTTTATATCCGCTGACCCTGGCCGTCAGCAAGCAGCTGATGCCGGTCTATGACAAGCCGATGATTTATTATCCGCTGTCCACCCTGATGCTGGCGGGCATCCGGGATGTGCTGGTGATTTCCACGCCGCATGACCTCCCGCATTTCGAAAAATTACTGCAGGACGGCAGTGCACTGGGCTGTCATTTCACCTATGTCGTGCAGGAGAACCCCAACGGGCTGGCGCAAGCCTTTGTGCTGGGTGCCGAATTCATCGGGTCCGACAGTGCGGCCCTCATCCTGGGCGATAACATTTTCTACGGAGCGGGGCTTCCCAAATTGTTGAAATCCAGCTACGACCCGGATGGCGGCATCATCTTCGCCTACCAGGTGGCGGACCCGGAGCGGTATGGGGTCGTCACCTTCGACGAACAGTTCCGTGCGGTTTCCATTGAGGAGAAGCCGACGAACCCGACCTCCAACTATGCGGTTCCGGGCTTGTATTTCTACGACAACCAGGTTGTCGACATCGCGCGGAACCTGCGACCGAGTCCCCGCGGGGAGTACGAGATCACGGATGTCAACAAGGCCTACCTGTCCATGGGAAAATTGAAAGTCGGCATGTTCGGGAGAGGGACAGCCTGGCTGGATACCGGGACACATGAGTCGCTCCTCCAGGCGGGGCAGTTCATCCAGGTGATCGAGGAACGGCAAGGGTTGAAGATCGGGTGTATCGAGGAGGTAGCCTGGGAAATGGGTTTCATCGACGACGAACAACTGGAGCGCTTGGGCCACCTTTATCTCAAGAGCGGATACGGCGAATACCTGCTGAAGTTACTGCAGTGACGGTCCGCCTCCGGCGGAATACCGCCGATTCCGGTGCTGCAGGATATGCCGGACGATGCGTTCCCCGTGGTGACGGGTGTTTTCGATGAACAGCTTACCGGTATGGAGACCGGCCTGGACAACACCGGCGACATAAACGCCGGGGCGGTTCGTCTCGAAAGTTTCGGGGTCGAAATGCGGGGTCATCGCCTCGTCAGGCTCCAGCTCGATGCCCAGCCGACGCAGCAGGCCGTAATCCGGTTGGTAACCGGTCATGGCCAGGACAAAATCGTTGGGCAAGGTAACCTCTCCGTCCGGCGTCCGGAGGATTACCGACCGGGGCAGGATTTCCTTCACGGTGGTGGAGAAATACGCCCGGATACTTCCTTCCTTGATCCGATTCTCGATGTTGGGCCGGATCCAGTATTTCACTTTTTCATAGATGCTATCCTCCCGGACCGCCATGGTGACCCGGGCGCCCTTTTGCAGCGTCTCCAGGGCGACGTCGCAGGCGGAATTGGCGGCCCCCACCACCAGTACCTGCTGGCCGATGTAAGGATGGGCTTCCTCGTAAAAATGGCGGACTTTCGGGAGGTCCTCGCCGGGTACATCCATCCGGCGGGGGACATCGTAGAAACCGGTGGCGATCACCACGTGGCGGCAGTGGTAGGCGGTGGCGGTGGAGACGACGCGGTAAGTCCCGTCCGCTGCCGCCAGGAGGTCGGTGGCCGCCTCGTACATCCGCACGTCCAGGTCCCAGGTCTGGTAGACCCGGCGGTAGTATTCCAGCGCCTCCCGCCGGCTGGGTTTGTCGGCATGGGAGACGAAGGGGATGCCGCCGATTTCCAGGTTTAGGGACGTGGAGAAAAAGGTCATGTTCGCCGGGAAGCGGAAGATCGAATGGACAAGGGTCCCCTTTTCCAGGACGAGGCAGGACAAGCCTTGTTGGCGGGCGGCGATGGCACAGGACAGACCGGTGGGTCCGCCGCCGATGACAACCAGGTCGACGATATTTTCCATAGGGGGTCCGAATACTTGGCGCCCGGTCCGGTACGACTTGGCCGGGAGGGGAGTGCGGAGGTCGGGGCGGCCGCTTTCCTACCCTCCGGAAACGGGCGGCATGAACGAAATGCCGCAAAAATAAGGATTGGCGGATAGGGCCCCAAGGGTGGCGGGCAGGAAATGCGCGGAGGTCGTTGTCCAGGCCCCCGCCGCCCGTGAGCGGCCGTTGGAAGCCACAACCGGAAAAAAGGGAAATTCCCGGGGGAGACCCTTCCCCCGGGAACCGCCGGCCTGCTCCGGCCGAGCCGTCGCGCACCGCGCGCATACACTTGGCCGGCCGTCGGATAGGCATCGTTTTCAGGCCGGCAGGTCCGGCAGGTTGATTTTCTCCCGCGACTGGCTCTTGTACATTTTTTCCTTGTGTTTGCGCAGGAGGATATCCATGTCGGCGAAACCCTCCGCGATAGCCGCTTCGAAGGATTGTGCATAGGTCTTGTTGAAAATATTGGGTCCGGGTACGCTGAGGATGATTTCCACGGCCTTGTCCTTGACGGTATCCTTGAATATTTCCTCTTTCAGGAAAACGCGGGCGTTAATGATCCAATCATAGCGTTTTTCCAATTTTTCCAGTTTGTCGAGGACATCGATCTCGAGGCGGTCGATGGTTTTCGTGTTCACGAATTGGATTTGGCTGGTCATATGGTGAGTTGTTGTTGCCGTCCTCCCATGTGTTGGGACGGCGGGTTAGTGAATCGATGAAAATCAGACCTTGTCGGACGATTCCGGTCGTTTCGACAAGACGAGGGTCTGCAGGTCACGGGGCAGTTGCCCGGCGATATCCTCCATTTCCCCGCGGGACACATAGCGGGAGAGGGCCTGGAAGACCCCATGGATCCGTTCCCGGGCCATGGCGTCATTGCCGAGGTCATGGCCGGCGGTCGGCCCCAGGTGTTGCCGGACCGACTGGAAGAAGTCGGTCTCGTGGTGCAACCTGCGCGGCGGCGTCCCTTTCCACCCTTCGACATAGATACCTTTGACGACGGTCGGCAGCTGGGAAATCAACTGCAGGCTTTCCTGCAGGGTGATGTGGTCGCGCAGGCTGTGCAGGACCGCTGCGACAATCCTGCCTGCGACCGCCTCGTCATAGGTGACGCCCATATGGACGGCGGCGGTCTGGAGGAAGCCGCGCGCCTTGGCGGCGTGTTGTTGGATGTTGAAGGCCATAGTGCTGTCTTTTTTTTAACGCAAGATGACACCGTTCTTGTATGGCTTGCGTTGACAAATTTATCCGGAGGACATTGACAGTTGTCAATGGGGAGCGCCCGTCACCCGGGAAAAAATTTGGCCTCCTCGCGGCGGCGCAGTAACTTGGCCGACCTTCGGGCGCGGTCGGGTGTACAAGGCGGGGGAAAAAGAGGGGCGCCCAAAAAAAAAATCGATATGAAAAGGAAACAACTTGTCTGGATTGTCCTGTCGGTGCTGATTCCCGGCTGGTCGGCGGCACAGCAAGAGCCGGCGGACAGCCTCCTGTTGCGAGGCTGCCATTACTTCCGGCAGGTACCGCAACCGGAGGGGCGGTCCGGTCCGACGGGCTTGGCCTGCGGCAGCAATGCGCGCAGCGACAGCCTGGACGTGCTCCACTACGACGTGACCGTCGACCTGACGGCATTCGCACAGGAGCAGGTAACGGCACGATGTGCGGTGACATTCACCCCCTTGCAGGCCGGCATCACCGCCTTGCCCCTGGATTTGTTGGACCTGACGGTCGATTCGGTGTGGCTGGACGGAGTACCTGCCGATTACAACTACGACGGCCTGTTGTTGGACATCCCATTGCCGGTACCGGCGGATCCCGGCGACACCTTGGTCGCCACCGTCCATTACCACGGACATCCCACGGCGGATCCCAGCGGATTCGGCGGCTTGGTGTTCGAGAACGGCATCGCCTACAACCTGGGAATCGGACTTTCCTCGAACCCGTACAACTTCGGGCGCAGTTGGCATCCCTGTTTCGACAATTTCGTGGAGCGGGCCACCTACGACATCCGATTGGTCACCAACGACGGCCGCAAGGGCTATGCCATCGGTGCGCTGCAGGCGGAAATCGACCTCGGGGACGGGAAGATACGGCGCGATTTCCACATGGGTCAGCCCTTGCCGACCTATCTCGTCGGACTGGCGGCCTCCCAGTACGCCGAAGTCCACCAAAACCACACCGGCCAATATGGGGACCACCCCATCCTGTTGGTGGGCAAACCGGGCGATACGACGGCGATGAAGACCGCTTTCAGCTACCTTGGGCAGGCGGTGGATGCGCTCGAAAGCTGGTTCGGCCCCTACATCTGGGGCCAGGTCGGCTATGTCATGACCGTGGCCGGGGCCATGGAACATTCCTCCCTCATCGCCTATCCCGATTTCATCATCGACCAGGGCGCCTCCTTTTCGATGAACCGGCTCATGGCCCACGAACTGGGCCACCATTGGTGGGGCAACATCACCACCCTGAGCTGTCCTTCCGATATGTGGATCAAGGAAGGAAACGCCGAATACAGCGCCCATCTGTTCACGGAATACGCCTTCGGCCGGGACGCCTTCGTCAAGCAGGTGAAAGACAACCACTATGGGGTCGTGCTCCGGCAGGCCCACATCGAGGACCAGGGCTATTGGCCTTTGTCGGGCCTCCCGTACGAACACACCTACGGCACCCATACCTACAACAAGGGTGCCTCCGTCATGCACAACCTACGCGGCTATCTTGGGGACAGCCTGTTCCAGAGCGGGATGCGCCAGGTCCTGGTCGACTTGACCTTTCAGTCCATGGATGCCGCCACGTTCCGGGACAAGCTGACCGAAGTCACGGGCGTGGACCTGGCACCCTTCTTCAACGGCTGGATTTTTCAACCTGGTTTCGCCTTGTATGAACTGGACTCGGTGAAGGTGGAGCCGACGGCCGTGCCGGAAGTTTGGCAAGCGACCGTTTACATCGAGCAAAAATTGCGGGCGGCTTCCGAATACCACGAGGCGGTACCTTTGGAGCTGACCTTCTTCGATGCACAGCGGGCCTCCCACACCACGACCGTCACCGCGTCGGGCCCTCATACGACGGCAGTGGTGGACATTCCCTTCGAGCCGGTATGGCAGGTGCTGAACGACGGCAACCGGCTCAACCTCGGACGGATGCAGCATCGTACCCTGGTGACGGAGACCGGCAACCTGAACCTGCCCTATTGTGATGTCAGCAATTTCGAGGTCCTGGCCTTGCCGGATACCGCGCTCGTCAGTTTCATCCATTACTGGGGGGCACCGGACCCGATGGAGCCCAATCCGACCGGGGTCGTCATGTCCGGAACCCATTATTGGCGGTTCGGCGGTATCTTGCCGGCCGGTTTCAAGGCGAAGGTGCTGCTTCCGTACAAGGGGACCAATCCCGACGATTTCGACCACGACCTCCTGAGTGCGGCCGACGACAGCCTGCTGATACTGGTCTGGCGGCCACGACCCGGTGTTCCGTGGGGAAAATATCCGTACTACCGGCGGACGGCCCTGGGGTCGACCAACGGTATCATGCGGGTCGATACGCTCTTGCCCGGCGACTATGCCTTCGCCAGCGGGACCTTGCCGCTGGCAACCGCCGTGTCCGCCGGCCGGCGGCCCGACCCGGTACGCCTGGAAGCTTTTCCGAACCCGACGGCCGGCGCCTTGACCGTGTCCTGGCCGCCGATGGTCGGCGAGGCCGGTTTCCTGGAAGTGTCCGACCTGACGGGCCGGTTCCTGGCCCGGATACCCCTGGACCGTTCCGCCGGCCAGGTGACCGTGGCCGCCGGCGACTGGCCGGCCGGTACCTGTCTGCTGAGCCTGAAGGACAGTCGGGGCCACATCCTCGGAAGGGGTAGGGTGGTGGTCCTTCCCTGAGTGCTTCCTGGGTGGACTTCCCCTCCTTCCGGCAGGGGGATGCGACCGGGTTCCGCCGGTCGCATCCCCCTGCCGGAGCAATAAGACAAGTGGGTGCGGCGCTTACCGCCGCACCCGGATGCAGCAACGCAGACCTATGATGACAGGACCTCTCCAGCGCGGCCTCATCGGGATGTACGCAATAGTCAACCGAACGGGCATCCTCCAATTACCTGCCTACCGGCGGGTATTCCGGGTGTGCTATTTCCTATACAAAAGATACCTGGAGGATCCCCTGGTCACCTTGCTGCGGATTTGTCCGGACCTCTGTGCGGGTGGGACCGTCATCGATGTGGGCGCCAACCTGGGATACACGAGCGTGCTGTTTTCCAAATACCTGGATCCGGGCAGGAAAGTCATCGCCTTCGAACCGGACCGCAGGAACTACGATACCCTTTCGGCGGTGGCGTCCCGCCATCCGGCCATCGTGCCGGTCCACGCCGCGGTGGGTGCGCAGGCCGGCGAGGTCTTGTTCTGGTCCAATCCGGCCCATCACGGGGACAGCAGGACCGTGACGGACACGTTCGGAAAGACCCTGCCACCGGAACAAGTCACCTATGCGGTGCCGCTCGTCCGCCTCGACGGATATCTTGCGGAGCGAGGGCCGGCGGAACCCATCTCCCTGATCAAGATCGATGTACAGGGATATGAGGAAAACGTGTTGCTCGGCTGTGTAGGGACCATCGAGCGGCATCCCGACCTTGCGGTCGTCATGGAATACTCCCCGGATGCAGCCCGGGAACTCGGTTTTGACCCGGAATCCCAGCTTCGGTTCTTTCGGTCCAGGGGATTCCGCCTTTATTTCCTGAGCCGGAAAAAAGGGCTTTCGGATTTCGATCCCGAAGCCCTGCCCCGGGAATTGGCGGGACGGGGGTATTGTGACGTGGTGGCGTCCCGCCGGCCCTTGTTGTCCGGAAAACCCTGAGCGGTCGGCACTTGCCGCCCCGGGAAGCCCCCGGAAAGCGCATCGAACACAAACAGGCCGACAACCTCGTCGGCACAAACGCAGTCCATGAAATCACGTCGAAAATTTGTCAAAACCGCCGCCGGTTCATTAGCTTTACTGCCGCTCCTCGGCCCCATGGCCGACGGCACAAACAAAAGGAAAATGAAAGACGCATTTATCCACCAGGTTTATTTCTGGATGAAAAATCCCGACTCGGCCGCCGACCGCGAAAAATTGGTCGAGGGCTTGAGATCGTTGACGGCCATCCGCACCATCGAGGCGCACCACATCGGCGTGCCGGCCGGATCGAGCCGCGACGTGGTGGACGGCTCGTACGGCCTGTCCTGGCTCACCGTTTTCAAGGACAAGGCCGCGCAGGATGCCTACCAGGTGGATCCGATACACCTCCGGTTCGTCGCCGACTACCAACACCTTTGGGTGAAAGTGGTGGTGTATGATTCCCTAGCCTATTGACCGGATAGCGGAATCGCACCACCGGCCGGACCGCCGGAACAAACCATCGGCTTGTGGCGGCGGGAGCACCCGCCCCGGCGAGTCCCAAACGGGGATACCTTCCCTTCGAAACCGACCTTATGTTTTCAGCACAGACCTACCAATCGCGCCGGGAAGCGTTGCGCCGGCAAGTCGGCAACGGGGCCATCCTGTTGCCCGGCAACAACGAGGTGCCCATGAACTATCGGGCAAACACCTATCCGTTCCGGCAGGACAGCCATTTCCTGTATTTTTTCGGACTGGACCAGCCCCATCTGGCCGGTATCCTGGATACGGAAAGCGGGGAAGACTGGCTGTTCGGGGATGAGCTGACCATGGAGGACATCATCTGGACGGGCCCCCAGCCCAGTCTGGTGGACCGGGCCGAAAAGGCCGGCGTGGCCAAGGTGCTGCCCTACAAGGAACTGCCGGTATACCTGCTGGAAGCGGCCTCCAAGGGACGGGAAATCCATTTCACGCCGCCCTACCGGCATGACACCATGATATTCCTGAGCCGATCGCTGGGGATATCATTCGACAACCTGAAGGACAGTGCCTCGGTAGCCTTGATACGTGCCATTGTGGCCCAGCGCTCGGTCAAATCCGAGGAGGAGCTGACGGAGATGAGCCGGGCGGTGGACATCTCCGGTGCCATGCATGTGGCGGTGATGCAGGCGGCCAGGCCCGGGCAGCAGGAAGCGGCGCTCGCCGGGATTGCGGCCGGGATTGCCACCGGACTGGGCGGACAGCTGGCCTACGGGATCATCCTGTCCGTGCAAGGGCAGATCCTGCACAACCACTACCACGGGAACACCCTGCGGCCCGGCCAGCTGCTCCTGGGCGACCACGGTGCCGAAACCGCCCTGCATTATGCCGGGGACCTGACCCGGACCTGTCCCGTCTCCCCCGCCTTCACGACCCGGCAGCGGGAGATTTACGAAATCGTCCTGGGCGCGGAAACACAGGCCATCGAAGGACTGCGACCCGGCCGCACCTACCTCGAGGTGCACCTCGAGGCGGCCCTTCACATGGCCGAAGGCCTGAAGTCGCTCGGGCTGATGAAAGGAGACATGGCGGAAGCGGTGTCCGCCGGTGCCCATGCCCTCTTTTTCCCGCATGGATTGGGGCACATGATCGGGCTGGACGTGCACGACATGGAAGACCTCGGCGAGGATCATGTGGGGTACTCCGACACCGTCCGGCGCAGCAAGCTGTTCGGGACGGCCTACCTGCGGCTGGGTCGGGCGCTTGCGCCGGGCTTCACGCTCACCGTGGAACCCGGTTTGTATTTCATACCGGAGTTGATCGACCTGTGGCGCAGCGAGGGCAAGTTCAAGGACTTCATCGCATACGAGAGCCTGGAACGCTGGCGGGATTTCGGAGGCATCCGGATCGAGGACAACGTGGTGGTCACGGACGGAGGGGCCCGGATCCTGGGGACGCCGGTTCCGAAAACCGTGTCCGAGGTCGAAGCCCTGCGTGCCGCCCTGGCCTGACGGGCAGGGGAGGTACCGCGAAAAGACACAATCCATAGCAAGATGAACCAAGCCATCGATACGGTCATATTCGACCTGGGCGGCGTGTTGATCGATTGGAACCCGGACTATGTATTCGACCGGTTCTTCGACGATGCCGCGCAGCAGCAGCATTTCTACCGGTACATCTGCACCGCCGAATGGAACGAGGAGCAGGATGCCGGCCGCTCCCTGCAGGAAGCGACGGACATGCTGGTCGCGCAGCATCCCGAATGGGAGGCTGCCATCCGGGCTTATTACGGCCGATGGGAGGAGATGCTAGGCGGGCCGATTGCGGAGACGGTGGCAATATTGCGGCAGCTCCGGGCAGCAGGTCGACACCGGCTCTATGCCCTGACCAACTGGTCGGCCGAGACTTTTCCCGTCGCCTTGGACCGGTATGACTTCCTGCATTGGTTCGAGGGCATCGTCGTGAGCGGGGCGGAGAAGACGCGCAAGCCGTTTCCGGAATTCTATGAAATCCTGTTCCGGCGGTACGGGGTCGACCCGGCGCGGGCCCTGTTCATCGATGACAATGCCCGGAACGTGGAAGCGGGCGGCCGTTTGGGTTTGCACACCGTACATTTCCGGACGGCGGCGGAACTATCGGCGGCCTTGACGGACAGGCACATCCTGTGAAGCCGGGTAATACCGGCCCTTATCACAAGGGCATGGCGTCGGGCGGAACCGGTCGGCGCCGGCCGCGGCAATTCCTTGCCGATCAAACAAGCACCATGGATACCAGAAAAATCACGGCGGCGCTCGTCTCCGTATTTCACAAGGATGGTTTGGAGGAAATCATCCGGGAGCTGCACCGCCTGGGGGTGGTACTTTACTCCACCGGAGGGACGCAGACCTACATCGAGGAACTCGGCATTCCCGTCCGGCGGGTGGAGGACCTGACCGGTTACCCGTCCATCCTGGACGGCCGGGTCAAGACCCTGCATCCGGGAGTCTTCGGGGGGATATTGGCCCGTCGGGAGGAAGCGCACCGGGCCCAGCTCGAAGCGTACGGCATTCCGGAAATCGACCTGGTGGTGGTGGACCTGTACCCCTTTGAGGAGACCGTCGCCACCACGGACGACGAGTCCACCATCATCGAGAAGATAGACATCGGCGGCATATCCCTGATCCGGGCGGCGGCCAAGAACTTCCGGGACGTCGCGGTCGTACCGTCGCGCGACGAATACGCCCTGTTGTCGGAACTGTTGCGGGCCAAGCAGGGCTTTACGGATTTGTCGGACCGGCGGGAACTGGCCCGGCGGGCCTTCAAGGTATC
The DNA here is from genome assembly GCA_964573725.1 of uncultured Saprospiraceae bacterium. Taxonomy (GTDB): domain Bacteria; phylum Bacteroidota; class Bacteroidia; order Chitinophagales; family Saprospiraceae; genus UBA6168. Next base: position 13,147 of record CAZNLJ010000036.1, on the reverse strand, counting down.
CTCCAATTACGACATCGCCATTTTCAATTATTTCAACGAAGGGACGGCGGACCTGTCCTTCAAGTACAGCATACACCGTTCCGACATCCTGCGGTACGGGGAGAACCCGCACCAGGACGGCGTCTTTTTCGGGGATTTCGACCGGATGTTCGTCAAGTTGAACGGCAAGGCGATATCCTACAACAACCTGGTGGACATCGATGCCGCCGTGCAGCTGATGCGGGAGTTCCGGGATGCTGCGCCGACGTTTGCCATCTTGAAGCATACCAACACCTGTGGATTGGCCACCCGTTCGACGCTGCCGGAAGCCTGGGGTGCCGCGCTGGGCTGCGACCCGGTTTCCGCGTTCGGCGGTATCTTCATCTGCAACCGGCCGGTGGATGCGGAGACGGCCCGGGCGGTGGACCAACTCTTCTACGAGGTGTTGATCGCACCGGATTTCGACGCCCGTGCCCTGGAGTTGCTGGGGCAGAAAAAGAATCGGATTTTGTTGAAAATAAAGGAATACTTTGTCCGTCCCCGCTCCTTCCGGAGTTTGTTGAACGGGGTGGTCGAGCAGGATGCCGACCTGCGGACGGAGACGGCGGCCGACCTGACCACGGCCACCCGGCAGGCGCCCGGGGAGACCGAGCTGGCAGATCTGTTGTTTGCCAACATTGCGGTCAAGCACCTGAAGTCGAACGGCATCGCCCTGGTCAAGGACCGGCAGTTGATCGGCATGGGCTGCGGGCAGCCCTCGCGGGTGGATGCCCTGCGGCAGGCCATTGCCAAGGCGAAATCCTTCGGATTCGACCTGCGGGGGGCGGTTATGGCCTCCGATGCCTTTTTCCCGTTTCCGGATTGTGTGGAGCTGGCGGACCTGGAGGGTATCCGGGCGGTGATACAGCCGGGCGGCTCCATCAAGGACCAGGAGAGCATCGACTATTGCGATGCCCACGGCATGTGCATGGTGCTGACGGGCATCCGCCATTTCAGGCACTGACGGATGGAAATATACGAACAATACGAGGCGGTCATCGGGCTGGAGATACACCTGCAGTTGTCGACGGCCAGCAAGGCTTTTTGTGGGGACGACACCCGATTCGGCGGTCCCCCCAATACGCAGGTCAGTCCCTTGTCCCTGGGGCATCCCGGCACCTTGCCCCGGCTGAACGGGCAGCAGGTCGCTTTTGCCGTCCGCCTGGGGCTGGCGTTGGGATCGGAGATCCGGCCGGTGCATGCCTTCGACCGGAAGAACTACTTCTACATCGATTTGCCCAAAGGCTACCAGATCACCCAGGACCGGGTGCCGGTATGTGTCGGGGGCACTTTGCGGCTGCCCTTGCACGAAGGGGAGCGGGTCTTGCGGATCCATCATATCCACATGGAGGAGGATGCCGGAAAATCCATCCACGACCTGGACCCGGACCACACCCTGGTGGACCTGAACCGGGCGGGTGTGCCCTTGTTGGAGATTGTGACCGAGCCGGACCTGCGGACCGGGGAGGAGGTGGACCAGTGCATGACCGCCTTCCGCCAATTGGCCCGGTATCTGGGGATTTCCGACGGCAACATGCAGGAGGGTTCGATGCGCTGCGACATCAACGTATCGGTCCGCCGCAAGGGTGACCCCCGGCTGGGGGAGCGTTGCGAAGTCAAGAATGTCAATTCGATGAAGTATGCCCGGCAGGCTGTCGCGCATGAATTCCGCCGGCAGGTGGACATCGTGGCGCGGGGCGGGACGGTGGTCCGGGAGACGCTGCAATTCCTGCCGGCGACCGGCAGGACGGTGCCGATGCGCGACAAGGAGAGTGCCCACGATTACCGGTATTTTCCCGATCCCGACCTGCCGCCGGTGCGGTTGTCGCCGGAATGGCTGTCGGCGCAGGCGGCGGCCCTGCCGGAACTGCCTTGGGAATTGCGGGACCGGTTGCGGGCGGAATTCCGGTTGCCGCCCCAGTACATCGGCCAGTTGACGGAAGAGCAGGCGACGGTGGAATACTTCCTCGCCGTGGCCCGCCATACCACCCGGTACGAGTGGGTGGCCGGGATGATCTGCAACCGGGTGCCGGCCTACCTGTCGGAAGCGGGTATCCGGATGGAGGCGTTTCCGGTCACGGCGGCACACCTGGCGGAGTTGGCGGAGCTGGTGCACCGGGGCGAGGTCAGCGCCACCATGGCCCAGCAGGGCCTTTGGCAGGAAATGTTGGCCCGGCCCGGCCGGTCGCCGCGGGAGATCGCGGCGGCGCTGCAATTGTTCCGGACCGACGATGCCGAGGCATTGGCTGCGGTGGCGGACGAAATCATATCCGCGAACCCCGACAAGGTGGCCGCCTACCGCAAAGGCAAGAAAGGCCTGATGGGATATTTCATGGGCGAAGTCATGCGGGCGACCCAAGGCAAGGCGGACCCGCAGGTCGTGACGGACCTGTTGCGCAGGAAGCTGGAAGCGCAGTAGGCGCAGCGGCCCGGTCTCAAAATTATCTCCCGGAATACGGGGGAAAGCCCGATGATTTCGTACATTTCGCTGCCGATCGGAAAAAACGTCGGCCGGACGAACCTTCACCAACTTCTCACACCATGCATTTCGGAACCATTGATTACATTGTTTTCACCGCCTATGCCCTCCTGATCGTAGGATTGGGCCTGTGGGTTTCCCGCAAGGGCGGCAAATCCGCGGAAGATTATTTCCTGGCCAGCAAATCCCTTCCGTGGTGGGCCATCGGTGCCTCCCTGATCGCCGCCAACATCTCGGCGGAGCAGTTCATCGGCATGTCCGGTTCCGGCTTCGCGCTCGGGTTGGCCATCGCCACCTACGAGTGGATGGCGGCGGCCTCCCTGCTGATCGTGGGGAAATTCTTTCTGCCCGTGTTCATCAACAAGGGATTGTACACCATCCCGGAATTCATAGAAAAGCGGTACAGCACCAACCTCAAGACCATCCTGGCGGTCTTTTGGATCGGATTGTTCGTATTTGTGAACCTCACCTCGGTGTTGTATCTGGGCGCCAAGGCCCTGGACACCATCATCGGGACGGGAGACGGAACGACGATGATCTATTTCATCATCGGCTTGGCCGCCTTCGCGGCGATATATTCCTTGTGGGGCGGCTTGTCGGCGGTAGCCTGGACGGATGTCGTCCAGGTCTTGTTGCTGGTGGTCGGCGGACTGGTCACCACCTACATTGCGTTGACGCACTTGTCGGACGGTGCGGGCGCCCTGGAAGGCTTCCGGATCTTGATGGAGAAAGTCCCGTCGAAATTCTCCATGATCCTGGACCGGGGGGAGATCATCACCCCGGACGGTCGGGATGCCTGGCTGGACCTGCCGGGCTTGTCGGTGTTGATCGGAGGCATGTGGGTGGCCAACTTGTACTATTGGGGATTCAACCAATACATCATCCAGCGGACGCTGGCCGCGAAGAGTCTCAAGGAATCGCAGCGGGGCATCGTATTTGCGGCGTTCCTGAAATTGCTCATGCCCCTGATCGTCGTCATTCCCGGAATCGTGGCCTACGTACTCAACGCCGGACCGGACGGGGTGGTCACGGCACAATCGGTGGATCCCTCCTTCATCAATGCGGACGGCAAGCTGATCAACGACAGTGCCTATCCCTGGCTCATCAAGACCTTCATTCCGACGGGACTGAAAGGATTGGTACTGGCGGCCTTGGCGGCGGCGATCGTATCCTCCCTGGCTTCGATGCTCAATTCGACGGCCACCATTTTCACCATGGACATCTACAAGCCCTATTTCGGCCGGGGGGCCAGTGAGGGCCGGATCGTCAACGTGGGCCGTACGACCGCGGCCGTGGCCCTGGTCATCGCCATCCTGCTGGCGCCCCAGCTGGGCGGCCTGGGCCAGGTGTTCCAGTACATCCAGGAATATACGGGGGTGGTAAGTCCGGGTATCCTGGCCGTATTCATGTTGGGCTTGTTCTGGCGGAAGACCACCAACAATGCGGCCATCTGGGGCGTGCTGTTGTCCATCCCGATGGCCATGTACTTCAAGGTGGCCCCCAAGGGCTGGTCGGACAGCCCCTTCTTTGTCGACCTGCCCTTCCTGGACCAGATGATGTGGACCCTGGCCGGCACCGTCCTGATCATGGTCGGAATCAGCTATCTGGAGGCCCGTGGGGCGGATCACGCGAAAGGCATCCGCTTGTCGAAGGAACTGTTCCGGACCGACCCGGTATTCAATATCGGGGCCATGGCGGTTTGCCTCATCCTGGCGGTGTTGTATGCGGTATTCTGGTAGGGGTAACCGCTGGGCTCCCGCGCGGCATCCATAAAAAAGAAGGCCGCAGGTCGGACGGAATTCGAAAAGTAATGCTACATTTGCCGTCCTTTTCAAAAAACATACGGAATGAAACCGTTGGACCCATTTACGCTGCCCATTTCGGGATTGCGCGTCGGTCTTCATGCATACGACTTCGAGGTTGGTCCCGATTTCTTCGGCCAGTTCGAGGGGAGTGACATCAAAAACGGGGAATTCCGCGTGCACGTCGATTTCGACAAGCGGCAGGATTTCTTCCAGGTGGATATTTCTTTCGAGGGGACGGTACACCAGCCTTGCGACCGTTGCCTGGAGGAATTCGACCTGCCGGTGGCGGGAGAAGAGACCCTGTTGGTGAAATTCGACGAAACACCGTGGGAAGACGCGGATGTGGTGTATATTTTGCCGGGGACAACGGAATTCAACCTTGCGAAATACATTTACGAGTACATCCACCTGGCCTTGCCGATGACCCGTACCCATTCGGAGGCGGGGTCGGCCTGTGATCCCGGGATGTTGAAATACCTGACCGGTGAAGATATGGCGGCGCCACCGCGGCCGGACACATCGGTGTGGGACACTTTGAAAGGCTTGCCACATGATAATTGAGCCAAGCGACCGGGCGGTTCCGGCAGGCGGTCCATCCGTCGCGGAAGACAATCGGTAACCGGCTTATATAAACCATACGAAGATGCCAAATCCTAGAAACAAGCATTCCAAGCAGCGTACGCGGACCCGTCGTGCGCACCACCGTGCGGCGATGCCACAGATCGCCAAGTGCCAGGCCACCGGTGAAGCCCATGTCTATCACCACGCCTATTACGACGAGGAGGGCAACATGCGGTACCGCGGCAAGGTGTTGGTAAAATCCAAGTCGGCTGAGGAGTAAAACACCGGTCTCTGTGTACAGGCTCCCGGCCATGGCTTCCTGAAAGCTCCCGTTCATGCAGATGAACCGAGGGGCTTTTCGAGTTTATACCCGGCGCTGGGTATGTTCGGTATCAATCGACCGGGCGTCGAAGCCCATCTCATTCCTGTCCGGTGTCGGATGCCGGCACACAGACCATACAAACCATACCTGTGAAAAAAATCATTTCCACCGCCGCCGCCCCGGCCGCCATCGGGCCGTACAACCAGGCGGTGCAGTTCAACGGCCTGTTGTTCGTTTCCGGCCAGATACCGATCGACCCGGCCACCGGTGAATTGGTGACCGGAGATATCGAGACGGAGACCCATCAGGTCCTCCGCAACATCGGCGCCATCCTGGCCGCTGCCGGTAGCAGCTACGGACAGGTGGTCAAGGCCAGTGTATTTGTCAAGGACATGCACCATTTCAGTCGGATCAACGCGGTGTACGCCGGTTATTTTCCGGCGGAGACGGCACCCGCCCGGGAGTTGGTGGAGGTGGCGAACCTGCCGCGTTTCGTGAACATCGAGATTTCGGTGATCGCGACGGTACCCGCCTGATCCGGCACCAGGCAAAGCCGGCGGCAAGGCGCAGGCATCCACGCAAAAACAACCAAGTCGAGATGAGCAAAACAGTCTTGTCGTGCATACAGCCGACCGGTGACATGCACTACGGCAACTACTTCGGTGCCGTGAAGAACTGGGTGGACCTCCAGGACCGGTACACCTGCTTTTACGGGGTGGTGGATTACCACGCCATCACCATGCCGTACGAACCGCGCAAATTGCGGGAGAACACCTGGGACCTCATCGTCAACCTGCTGGCCGTCGGCATCCGGGCGGAGCACCTCTTCATCCAGTCGCTCATCCCGGAGCATGTGGAACTGGGCTGGATCTTCAACTGTTTCGCTTCCTTCGGGCAGGTGTCCCGGATGACACAGTTCAAGGACAAGAGTGCGCAGAGCGAGGAGAAAGGGGAAGGGTTCATTTCCGTCGGCCTGTTCGACTATCCGGTCTTGCAGGCGGCGGACATCCTGATATACCGGGCGGATTACGTGCCGGTGGGGAAGGACCAGGAGCAGCACCTGGAGTTGTCGCGCAACATTGCGCAGCGCTTCAACCAGCAGGTGGGCAAGCCTTACTTCCAATTGCCCGAATCCTTGTACACGGAGACGCCGAGCATCAAGTCCCTGGCCGACCCGACGCGGAAGATGAGCAAGAGCCTGGGGGAAAAGCATTACATCAACGTCTTTGCCGAGGAAAGCCGGATCCGCAAGCAGGTCCGGTCGGCCGTAACGGATACCGGGGCGGACACGGAGCCGGGGGCGATGAGCCCCGGGGTGGCCAACCTGTTCGAATTGCTCAAGGCGGCCGGTTCGGCGGCGGCGCACCGCTCCTTGCTCGACGATTACCAGGCCGGTGCCCTGCGCTACGCGGACCTGAAGGAGCAGGTAGCCGATGCCCTGGTGGCCCTGAGCCATGTTTTCCGGGAACGGAAGGCGGCATTGGAGGCGGACAAGAAAAGGGTGAAGGAGACGATCAAGGACAGCTCCGCCGCTATCCGCAAACAGGCCCAACAGACCGTCCGGGAAGTCAAGGAATTGGCGGGCCTGGTCAACGTCCGGAATTAGGCCGGTGCGGCGGTCGTTCCGGCGAGTTCCCGGCAAATGCTATCTTTGTCGGGGCGGCACGACCGCGCACGCAGGAAGGTTCCTCCGGAGGGGAGGCCGACCCGCCGCAAGGGCAGGCCGGCCATGCAGCCGGACCGGTAGGTGCCTGCCAACCGCCGGAGCGTTCCCGGGCACCGCCGCCCCGGACAGCCGGCGAAGGCCGCCGGTGCCATCGACAGCACATCCAATCAAACAAGCGATATGAAAATCATCTGTATCGGCCGTAATTATGCGGAGCATGCCCGGGAGTTGAACAATCCGGTCCCCTCGCAGCCGGTGGTGTTCATGAAGCCTTCCACGGCCTTGTTGGTCCAGGAAAAGCCGTTCTATTACCCCGATTTCACCAACGACCTGCACCACGAGTTGGAAATCGTGCTCAAGGTCAGCAAGAACGGGAAGGCGATTGCGCCCGCATTCGCCGGGTCCTACTTCGAGGAAATCGGGCTGGGGATAGATTTCACGGCCCGGGACGTACAGGACCAGCTCAAGAAAAAGGGACATCCCTGGGAATTGGCCAAAGCGTTCGACCATTCCGCCGTGGTCGGCGATTTCGTGCCGCTATCGGCGGCGGCGGCGCCGGACGGGAGCCTCTCCTTCCGGCTGCGCAAAAACGGGGAGCTGGTCCAGCAAGGCAACACCCGGGACCTGCTGTTCGGTTTCCAGGAATTGGTGGTATACATATCCAAATATTTCAAGTTGATGAAAGGAGACCTGATCTTCACCGGGACCCCGGCGGGTGTGGGGCCGGTCCGGCCGGGAGATGTGCTGGAAGGATACCTCGACCTGGTCGGCGGCGAGCAACGTCGGCTGTTGTACTGCGAAGTCAAGTGACCGGCTGACGGCCGCGGGGCCGGCGGAGGCCCCCCAGGGGGTAGGACAGGGACAAATCACATTCACATTTGCAACACAATACCTAATCTTATGCCATACCTATTTACCTCTGAGAGTGTGTCCGAAGGGCACCCGGACAAGGTGGCCGACCAGATATCGGACGCGTTGGTAGACCATTTCCTCGCTTTTGACGCTTCATCCAAGGTCGCTTGCGAGACCTTGGTGACCACCGGTCAGGTCGTGTTGGCGGGAGAGGTCAAGACCCGTACCTACCTGGATGTGCAGTCCATTGCGCGGGAGGTCATCCGCCGGATCGGGTATACGCGGAGCGAGTACATGTTCGAGGCGAATTCATGCGGGATACTCTCCGCGATCCACGAGCAATCGGCGGACATCAACCGGGGGGTGGAGCGCTCGAATCCGGAAGACCAGGGAGCGGGGGACCAGGGGATGATGTTCGGCTATGCCACGAATGAGACGGCGAACTACATGCCGCTGGCATTGGACCTGTCGCACCGCATCCTGCAGGAGTTGGCGGCGATCCGGCGGGAAGGCACCCGGATGACCTACCTGCGGCCGGATGCAAAGTCGCAGGTGACGATAGAATACTCCGACCAGAACAAGCCGCAGCGGATCGACAGCATCGTGGTTTCCACGCAGCACGACGAGTTTGCGGACGACGAGACGATGTTGGCGCAGATTCGGGAAGACATCGTCACGATCGTCATTCCCCGGGTGGTGCGGTTGTATCCGGCGCATGTGCAGGCCCTTTTCCGGCCGGACATCACCTATCATATCAATCCGACCGGCAAGTTCGTGATCGGTGGTCCGCACGGCGACACCGGGTTGACGGGGCGTAAGATCATCGTCGACACCTACGGGGGCAAGGGTGCGCACGGCGGCGGTGCCTTCAGCGGGAAAGATCCCTCCAAGGTGGACCGCTCGGCGGCCTATGCGACCCGGCACATCGCCAAGAACCTGGTGGCGGCGGGGGTATGCGACGAGGTGCTGGTGCAGGTATCCTATGCCATCGGGGTGGCGAAGCCCACCAACATCTACCTGAACACCTACGGCACGGGCAAGGTAGGCATGACGGACGGGGAGATGGCGCAGCAGGTCATGGCCTTGTTCGATATGCGGCCCTACGCCATTGAGCAGCGCTTGAAGCTGCGCAACCCGATATACTCCGATGCGGCTGCCTACGGCCACATGGGGCGCACACCGGAGCGGAAGACCGTCCGGTTGACGAGCGGTTCCGGGGAGACGATCGAAATGGAGGTGGAGACCTTCACCTGGGAGAAGTTGGATTACGTGGATGCGGTCCGGGCGGCATTCGGCCTATGACCGGAGGTCGGTCGGCCCGGGGAAAACGAGATGGGGATGCCTGTTGTCCGAAGGGATGACAGGCATCCGTCGTTTGGGGCCATGGGGATCACTGCAGGCCGGGATATTGGTCGAGCAATTGCCGGAGGGCTTGGCGGGTATTTTCGCCGACCGGGGTCAGGGGCAGGCGCAATTCCGATTCGCAGTGCCCCAGGAGGTGGAGGAGCGCTTTGATACCGGGTGGATTTCCGTCGGCGTAGAGCCAGGGATGGAAATCGAGCAGGTCATGGTTGAGGGTGCGGGCGGCAGGCAGGTCACCGGCGAGGGTGGTGCGGACGAGGTCGGAGAAATGCCGGGGGAAAGCGTTGGCGATGACGGAGATGGCGCCGTGACCGCCGGCGGCGAGGAGCGGGAGGGTGAGTACATCGTCGCCGGAGAGGACGAGGAAATCGGCCGGGGCATGTTTGAGGACGAACATGGATTGTTCGAGCGAGCCGGAGGCATCCTTGAGGGCGATGAATTTCGGGCTGGCGTGGGCCAGGCGGACGGTCGTGGCCGGATCGAGGCGGGAGGAAGTGCGGCCGGGCACGTTGTAGAGGATGATGGGGAGGGGGGAGTGGCGGTCCAGTTGGAGGTAATGTTGGAAAATGCCTTCCTGGGAAGGTTTGACATAGGACGGGTTGCTGGACATGATGGCGGAGAAGCCGTCGAGGTCGTAAGCTTGCAGCCGTTCGAGGAGGTGGGTGGTGCTGTTGGCGCCGAATAGGCCGGCGACGACCGGCACCCTGCCATTCACCTGACGGAGGGTGAACCGGAAGACCTCCCGGCATTCGGCGGTCGTCAGCATGACGGATTCACCGGTAGAGCCCAGGGAAACGATAAAATCCACACCGCCGAGCAGGACATGTTCCAACAGTCGGGCGAGCGCTTCGAAGTCGACGTTCCCATGGCGGAAGGGGGTGACCAAAGCGACGCCGGTACCCTTACACGGCGAGGGCTGCTTCATATTGTGGTTTAAGTTTTCTCAGGTAGAACAGGACCTGGTTGAGGAACATCTCGATATCGGGGGAATGTTCACATTCCAGCATCAGGTCGTAGGAATAGGTGCGGGAGGTATTGGGGCCGACGCGGAATCTGGCTTTGGAGCGGGCGGCGACGGCATGGAGGGGTGCAAGGTCGCCATTGGTCAGGTTGAGGAGCAGGTCGAAGGGTTGGTTGACGAAATCGCTGACGGTGTAGGTATGCGGCCGGAGGAAGAAGTCGAGGTCCTTGTCGGAGAAGAATTGGATACGGAAATCCGACAGGTCCAGTTTCTTGCGGGAATAAGCGAGGACACGGACCTTCTTGCCTTTTTTGGCGAGTTTATCCGCGAACAGGAGGACGGATTGGCAGGCGGCCGGGTCGGAACCGTCGAAGATGATGCCGACGGATTTGGCGGATTCGAGGGTCGTCAGTTTGCGTAAGGTAGCTGCCAGTTGCGGGAGTTCGTCCTTGACAAGCGCATCGTGCAGCAATTGTCGGAATTGTCGGATCAATTGCATCATCAGGGAATTATGAAGGTCCATACTGCGCGCAGGCGACCGGAGCGGCGGATCGGGAGGATCAGGTTCCGGTGTTGCTTACGCGATTGTTTTCAGCCGATGGATCGGCGGCTTCCTCGTAGACCCCCATGGAGCTGTATTTGCGGATCCTGTTGTCCAGGAGCGTGTCCAGGGGAAGTTGTCCGAGTTCGGCCAATGCATCCTTGATGTAGTTTTTCAGTATGTCCGCCATAATTTCAGGCGAGGAATGAGCGCCCCCCAGCGGCTCGTTGATGATTCCGTCGATCAGGCCGAAGGAGCGCATATCGGAGGCGGTCAGTTTGAGGGCCGCCGCGGCCTGCTCCTTGTTATCCCAGCTCCGCCAGAGGATGGAGGAGCAGGACTCGGGGGAGATGACGGAATACCACGTATTCTCCAGCATATACACCTTATCGCCGAGACCGATGCCGATGGCGCCGCCGGAGGCCCCTTCGCCGATGACGATGGAGACGATGGGGGTCTCCAGTTTCGCCATTTCGAAGAGGTTGCGGGCGATGGCTTCGGCTTGTCCACGTTCCTCCGCCTCGATGCCCGGAAACGCGCCGGGCGTATCGATGAGGGTGACGACGGGGAAGCGGAAGCGTTCCGCCATTTTCATCAGGCGGAGGGCTTTCCGGTAACCTTCGGGGTTGGCCATTCCGAAATTGCGGTATTGGCGCATTTTGGTATTGGTCCCCTTCTGATGGCCGATGACCATGACGGTTTGTCCGTCGAGGCTGGCCAACCCGCCGACGATGGCCTTGTCATCGCCGAAGCAGCGGTCCCCGTGCAATTCCACGAAGGTGTCGAAGATTTGCGCGATGTAAAAGAGCGTATAAGGCCTTTCGGGGTGGCGCGACAACTGGACACGCTGCCAGGCGGTCAGGTTGTCGTAGATTTCCTTTTGTTTGGCCTGGATCTTGGACTCCAGTTCCTCCACCATCCGGGTCACGTCCAGGTCCCCCTCCTCTCCGACCTGCCTGATCTTGTCGAGCTGTTCGTACAGGCTTTCGATCGGTTTTTCGAAATCCAAAAAAACCATGTTTGCGTTTTAGTTGCTGTGTAGGGTCGTTTTCCGCGTGGGAGAGGGAGTACCGCGTGAAAGTATTAGCAAAAGTATGAATTTAAACAAGTAAGTAATCTGTTTTGAAAAAAAATATTTTTTTTCTATGCAACGCTTGCGCGGGAATGAAAACGGTTCTACATTTGCGTCCGCTTCGCTGGTGAAACGGTCGTCAGGACCGGTTGGAAGCCGAAACAAGGTCCGGTAGTTCAGTTGGTTAGAATACCTGCCTGTCACGCAGGGGGTCGCGGGTTCGAGTCCCGTCCGGACCGCTTTAAACTTTGATCATGCGATTGTCTTTCAATCGATTATGACGAACTGGTTGCAGCCAGCAGTCATTTCGGCAGTCGTTTTCAAAGAAACTTTAGAATCTTTCAGTTAAAGGCTTGACTCTCCGTCAGGCCTTTTTCTTTTTTTGACCCATCGACTATTAGGTCTGCCGGGGCGACTTCAAGCACCTCGGCTGCTTTCACTAAATCTGTCAAATAGGGCTGGCTTCGGTTGTTGCACCAGGCATTCACGGTGGCAAAGGTGAGCCCCAACTTCTTTGCAAGCCATGTCTGCGTCCTCCCTTGTTCTTCCAGAACGGCGCAGATGCAGTTTAGCTCAATTCTGTCTGCCATTTACTATCAATGATTTTCGATAAACGCAGAAAATATCGTTCAAAAACAAACTTTGGAACAAACTTTTTGACGGGGTGGGGGAATTAATGTAAATAGGTCCTTAAAAGAATATTTGATAGAAATCTTTAGCGTATATGGTATAATGAATTGTAAAGGTGAAACAAAAAGGTTTAAATTTATCTTATCAGGAAAGCCATGATTAGCAGAACCATAGACATAAAAATTGAAGGACTCAGGGAAGGAGAGCAACTTAGACCTGATCTTCTGGATGTTGACGAGGTCGTCAGCCTGCTTTCCTATGCCCGTGACTTCCTTTTCCCTGAAAAGGGGAAAGATCGTTCCCGCACAAGCGTTTCTTTCAAAGCGGGTAGTGCCGTTTTAAGCTTTGATGTCGATCCCGCCACGGCACTACAAACACATGCAATTCTTGCCGACTTAAATGCCAACCATAATCTTGGTTTGCTAAAGCCCAAGCAGGTTGAAGCAATCGAGGGGATACAGAAGTTTGTAGCCGAACAAGATTTTGTCCTACGCTTTGGGATTTCTGAAAAGTTGACCGAAGGATTAAGGATTGACCGGAGAACGGAGTGGATGATGCCGGAAGAGGTTTGGTTCGATGAGGAATTGTACGTTTTCGGCGAGATAGTGGATGTGGGAGGCAAAACGCATCCAAATGTCCATATTGACACCAAAGATTTCGGCACCTTAACAATAGCGGCCAATAAGGATATACTATCAGAAGATGATAAAAACAGACTCTATAAAAAGCAACAGCTCAGGATTAGGATTAAAAGGAACCTCCAAACTGGCGAATTTAAGAAAGGATCTGCCCAGCTTATTGAGTTTGTCGATTTCGAGGCAGGTGAGTCCCCTGATGAATATCTGGATCGACTAATTTCAGAATCTAAGCCATACATG